>NZ_CP106879.1:0-609423 GCF_025677645.1 Curtobacterium poinsettiae
CGTTAAGTCCGGCGGCGTCCTACTCTCCCACAAGGTCCCCCTTGCAGTACCATCGGCGCTGAGAGGCTTAGCTTCCGGGTTCGGAATGTGACCGGGCGTTTCCCTCTCGCTATGACCACCGGAACACTCTCGACCATGGATCTTGGTCTCAAAGCTGTCCCGACTGCTGTCTCCCGTGTGGAAGACAGAGCGGTGTATTCAGTTTCGATTCCCGATCGTCTGTCGGGAACCACAAAGTGGACGCGAGCCCGTGCAACACGTGCACGGAAATCAGTGTGTTATCAAGTCTTCGGCTTATTAGTACCGGTCAGCTCCACGGGTCGTTAGTCCCCGCTTCCACATCCGGCCTATCAACCCAGTAGTCTGCTGGGAGCCTCTCACACTCAAGGTGCATGGAAATCTCATCTCGAAGACGGCTTCCCGCTTAGATGCTTTCAGCGGTTATCCGGTCCGAACGTAGCTAATCAGCGGTGCCCTTGGCAGAACAACTGACACACCAGAGGTTCGTCCATCCCGGTCCTCTCGTACTAGGGATAGATCTTCTCAAATTTCCAACGCGCGCAGCGGATAGGGACCGAACTGTCTCACGACGTTCTAAACCCAGCTCGCGTACCGCTTTAATGGGCGAACAGCCCAACCCTTGGGACCTACTCCAGCCCCAGGATGCGACGAGCCGACATCGAGGTGCCAAACCATGCCGTCGATATGGACTCTTGGGCAAGATCAGCCTGTTATCCCCGAGGTACCTTTTATCCGTTGAGCGACAGCGCTTCCACAAGCCACTGCCGGATCACTAGTCCCGACTTTCGTCCCTGCTCGACCTGTCAGTCTCACAGTCAAGCTCCCTTGTGCACTTACACTCGCCACCTGATTGCCAACCAGGTTGAGGGAACCTTTGGGCGCCTCCGTTACTCTTTGGGAGGCAACCGCCCCAGTTAAACTACCCATCAGGCACTGTCCATGAACCCGATCAGGGTCCTACGTTAGACATCCAAAGTGACCAGAGTGGTATTTCAACAATGACTCCACGAACACTAGCGTGCCCGCTTCACAGTCTCCCACCTATCCTACACAAGCCACTCCGAACACCAATACCAAACTGTAGTAAAGGTCACGGGGTCTTTCCGTCCTGCTGCGCGTAACGAGCATCTTTACTCGTAGTGCAATTTCGCCGAGTTCGCGGTTGAGACAGCTGGGAAGTCGTTACGCCATTCGTGCAGGTCGGAACTTACCCGACAAGGAATTTCGCTACCTTAGGATGGTTATAGTTACCACCGCCGTTTACTGGGGCTTAAATTCAGAGCTTCGCCCAAAGGCTAACCCTTCCTCTTAACCTTCCAGCACCGGGCAGGCGTCAGTCCGTATACATCGTCTTGCGACTTCGCACGGACCTGTGTTTTTAGTAAACAGTCGCTTCCCACTGGTCTCTGCGGCCTTCAACGCTCACGGAGTACATCCGGTCACGCGTCCGGCCCCCCTTCTCCCGAAGTTACGGGGGCATTTTGCCGAGTTCCTTAACCACGATTCTCTCGATCTCCTTGGTATTCTCTACCTGACCACCTGAGTCGGTTTCGGGTACGGGCGGCTGCAACCTCGCGTCGATGCTTTTCTCGGCAGCATAGGATCACTGATTTCCCCTTACGGGTACGCGTCGGATCTCAGACATACAGACGACGGATTTGCCTATCGTCAGCCCTACATCCTTACACCAGGTTCACCTTACGGATACCATCGCCTGGCTCAGCTACCTTCCTGCGTCACACCTGTTCATACGCTAACCGCACCAGCATGGGGTCGAGCGTTAGACCGGCCACCATCACCCCGAAGGGATCCGGTTGCACCGGGTTAGGACTCTTAGCACCACTGGATTAGCTTGGGCGGTTGTTCGCCGGTACGGGAATATCAACCCGTTGTCCATCGACTACGCCTGTCGGCCTCGCCTTAGGTCCCGACTTACCCAGGGCGGATTAACCTGGCCCTGGAACCCTTGGTCTTTCGGAGGACGGGTTTCTCACCCGTCTTTCGCTACTCATGCCTGCATTCTCACTCGTGTAGCGTCCACGGCTGGATCACTCCGCCGCTTCACTCGCCACACGACGCTCTCCTACCACTCCGCACGACTGAACCACGAAGGCTTGTCTATAGTGCGAAATCTACAACTTCGGTGGTGTGCTTGAGCCCCGTTACATTGTCGGCGCGGAATCACTTGACCAGTGAGCTATTACGCACTCTTTCAAGGGTGGCTGCTTCTAAGCCAACCTCCTGGTTGTCTGTGCAACTCCACATCCTTTCCCACTTAGCACACGCTTAGGGACCTTAGTTGGTAGTCTGGGTTGTTTCCCTCTCGACGATGAAGCTTATCCCCCACCGTCTCACTGCTGCGCTCTCACTCACCGGCATTCGGAGTTTGGCTGACGTCAGTAACCTGTTGAGGCCCATCGGCCATCCAGTAGCTCTACCTCCGGCGAGAAACACGCAACGCTGCACCTAAATGCATTTCGGAGAGAACCAGCTATCACGAAGTTTGATTGGCCTTTCACCCCTATCCACAGCTCATCCCCTCCATTTTCAACTGAAGTGGGTTCGGTCCTCCACGACGTCTTACCGTCGCTTCAACCTGGCCATGGATAGATCACTTCGCTTCGGGTCTAGAACATGCGACTCAAACGCCCTATTCAGACTCGCTTTCGCTACGGCTGCCCCTCACGGGTTAACCTCGCCACATATCACTAACTCGCAGGCTCATTCTTCAAAAGGCACGCCGTCACCCCTACTAAGGAGGCTCCGACGGTTTGTAAGCAAACGGTTTCAGGTACTATTTCACTCCCCTCCCGGGGTACTTTTCACCTTTCCCTCACGGTACTTGTCCGCTATCGGTCATCTGGGAGTATTTAGGCTTATCAGGTGGTCCTGACAGATTCACACGGGATTTCTCGGGCCCCGTGCTACTTGGGATACACATCCGGCCATAACACCATTTCGTCTACGGGGCTGGCACCCACTACGGCCCGGCTTTCAAACCGGTTCGACTATGATGCGCTGTAACCGCCCCAGTCCGGCAGAACTGAGTGACGTGTCCCACAACCCCGACCATGCAACGCCCGCCGGCTATCACACATGATCGGTTTAGCCTCATCCGCTTTCGCTCGCCACTACTCACGGAATCACATGTTGTTTTCTCTTCCTGTGGGTACTGAGATGTTTCACTTCCCCACGTTCCCTCTACCCGCCCTATATATTCAGGCGGGAGTCACCAGGTCGCAAAACGCCTGGCGGGGTTTCCCCATTCGGAAATCCTCGGATCGAGGCTCGATTATCAGCTCCCCGAGGCTTATCGCAGATTTCTACGTCCTTCATCGGCTCCAGATGCCAAGGCATCCACCGTTTGCTCTTAGAAACTTGACCACAAAGATTAAAATTGCGATCCAACGTCACCACACCAACCCGAAGGCTGATCATGGATGACGCGAATCAAAGATGCTCGCGTCCACTGTGTAGTTCTCAACATACGATCGGCACCAGCACTCCCCCACCAGAAAGGTAGGTTCACCCTGGCCCGACGAAGGACCCGTAGGCCCAACCCCCACCACCACTCACGCGGCAGCAGGAAGCCTGGTCCCTCAGGACCCAACAACGTGCACCAGCCAGCAGCTCCACCCTCGACCCGTCCCAACTCTGCAAGCAGAGCGTACTGAGGTCGGAAGCATCACTCCCAACTGCACTGTCAATGTTCCACCCATGAGCTACCCGTCGGACACGTTCGGTCCGAACCAGGCGCCTGGATCAGCAACCAACCACCCATGAAGGGCGACCAGCACTGACCAGATGCTCCTTAGAAAGGAGGTGATCCAGCCGCACCTTCCGGTACGGCTACCTTGTTACGACTTAGTCCTAATCACCGATCCCACCTTCGACGGCTCCTTCCACAAGGGTTAGGCCACCGGCTTCGGGTGTTACCGACTTTCATGACTTGACGGGCGGTGTGTACAAGGCCCGGGAACGTATTCACCGCAGCGTTGCTGATCTGCGATTACTAGCGACTCCGACTTCATGAGGTCGAGTTGCAGACCTCAATCCGAACTGAGACCGGCTTTTTGGGATTCGCTCCACCTTACGGTATCGCAGCCCTTTGTACCGGCCATTGTAGCATGCGTGAAGCCCAAGACATAAGGGGCATGATGATTTGACGTCATCCCCACCTTCCTCCGAGTTGACCCCGGCAGTCTCCTATGAGTCCCCGGCATAACCCGCTGGCAACATAGAACGAGGGTTGCGCTCGTTGCGGGACTTAACCCAACATCTCACGACACGAGCTGACGACAACCATGCACCACCTGTACACCGACCACAAGGGGGCGACCATCTCTGGCCGTTTCCGGTGTATGTCAAGCCTTGGTAAGGTTCTTCGCGTTGCATCGAATTAATCCGCATGCTCCGCCGCTTGTGCGGGCCCCCGTCAATTCCTTTGAGTTTTAGCCTTGCGGCCGTACTCCCCAGGCGGGGCGCTTAATGCGTTAGCTACGACACAGAAACCGTGGAAAGGTCCCTACATCTAGCGCCCAACGTTTACGGCATGGACTACCAGGGTATCTAATCCTGTTCGCTCCCCATGCTTTCGCTCCTCAGCGTCAGTTACGGCCCAGAGATCTGCCTTCGCCATCGGTGTTCCTCCTGATATCTGCGCATTCCACCGCTACACCAGGAATTCCAATCTCCCCTACCGCACTCTAGTCTGCCCGTACCCACTGCAAGCCCGAGGTTGAGCCTCGGGATTTCACAGCAGACGCGACAAACCGCCTACGAGCTCTTTACGCCCAATAATTCCGGACAACGCTTGCACCCTACGTATTACCGCGGCTGCTGGCACGTAGTTAGCCGGTGCTTTTTCTGCAGGTACCGTCACTTTCGCTTCTTCCCTACTAAAAGAGGTTTACAACCCGAAGGCCGTCATCCCTCACGCGGCGTTGCTGCATCAGGCTTTCGCCCATTGTGCAATATTCCCCACTGCTGCCTCCCGTAGGAGTCTGGGCCGTGTCTCAGTCCCAGTGTGGCCGGTCACCCTCTCAGGCCGGCTACCCGTCGTCGCCTTGGTGAGCCATTACCTCACCAACAAGCTGATAGGCCGCGAGTCCATCCCCAACCAAAAAATCTTTCCACCACCAGACCATGCGGCCAGTGATCATATCCAGTATTAGACGTCGTTTCCAACGCTTATCCCAGAGTCAGGGGCAGGTTACTCACGTGTTACTCACCCGTTCGCCACTAATCCACCCAGCAAGCTGGGCATCATCGTTCGACTTGCATGTGTTAAGCACGCCGCCAGCGTTCGTCCTGAGCCAGGATCAAACTCTCCGTAAAAAAATACAGACCCAACACCCGAAGGCATCAGACCGAGTTGATTCTGACTGTTGACTGTCTACTGACAATCTTCAATCCAAAAGGAATTGCTTCATGACCCAGCCGGACAAACCGACCAGGCACGAGGTCAATCAATAAATTGGCATTGACAATGTGCACGCTGTTGAGTTCTCAAGGACCAGACGCACTTGCTCCTCGGCTCGAGTTCGAGCTTCAGCCACAAGGCTTGTGTTCTTGGCTTGCCACCGGTTGTTCGTCGGACCCGAAGGTCCAGTGGCTCATCCCGAGGGGAGAGAACCGGTGGGCTTGTCATCCTAGGCGTCGAAGCGATCCGGCGCAAGGCCTGATCTGAACTTCAGTGGAGGATGGTCCCGCTTGAGGGCCGACGTGCTCTGGGCTTTCGCTCCAGCCGCTCCGCCGCACCTTTGGGGTGACGAGTAAGAACTATACGCAGCCCTGAGCGGGTGCGCCAAGCCAGCTCCCATCCCGGGCGTGTCGCGTTGTGCAACACACGTCGCCCGGACGCAGCGATGCCCGGTTCCACAGGGGAACCGGGCACCACAGGCGGTCGAGCAACCGGGATCAGGCGAGTGTCACGCCGGCGAGGGTCTTCTTGCCACGGCGCAGCACGAGCACTCCCCCGGGCAGGGCGAGATCGGACAGCGGGGCGGCCGGGTCGTCGGCCCGGACGTTGTTCACGTAGACACCGCCCTGTTCGATCGCGCGGCGGGCTTCACCGAGGGACTTCACGAGTTCGGTCTCCACGAGTGCACGTGCAACGTCCGCTCCGGAGTCGAGCGTGACCGACCCCGGCAGCGCGGCGATCGCCGACCGCAGGGTCTCCGGGTCGAGCGCGCCGAGCTCGCCGTTGCCGAACAACGCGGCTGCGGCATCGATCGCCGCCTGGGTCGCCGCCACCCCGTGCACGATCGAGGTGACCTCGAACGCCAGGGTCCGCTGGGCCGCTCGTCGGAAGGGTTCGTCGGCGACGGCCTGCTCGAGTCGTTCGATCTCGGCACGCGTCAGGAACGTGAACTGCCGCAGCCGGGCGATCACGTCGGCATCCGCCGTGTTGAGCCAGAACTGGTAGAGCGCGTACGGCGAGGTCATCTCGGCATCGAGCCAGATCGCGTTGCCCTCGCTCTTGCCGAACTTCGTGCCGTCGGAGTTCGTGATGAGCGGGGTACCGAGGGCGTGCACCGTCGCACCTTCGGCGCGACGAATGAGCTCGGTGCCGGAGGTCAGGTTGCCCCACTGGTCCGAGCCGCCGGTCTGCAGCGTGCACCCGTACTGGCGCCAGAGCTCGCGGTAGTCGAGCCCCTGCAGGATCTGGTAGCTGAACTCGGTGTAGCTGATCCCCGCATCGGAGTTCAGCCGCGCGGCCACCGCGTCCTTCTTGAGCATCGAGTTGACGCGGAAGTACTTGCCGACGTCACGAAGGAAGTCGATCGCGGACAAGGGGGCGGTCCAGTCGAGGTTGTTCACCAGGCGGACACCGTTGTCGCCGTCCGGGCTGAGGAACCGGGACACCTGTGCCTGCAGCCGGGACACCCACTCCGCCACGGTCTCCGGGGTGTTCAGCGTGCGCTCGGCCGTGGGTCGGGGATCGCCGATGAGGCCGGTCGACCCGCCCACCAACGCGAGCGGCTTGTGCCCGGCGAGCTGCAGCCGCCGCATGGTCAGGAGCTGCAGGAGGTTGCCGCAGTGCAGCGACGGCGCCGTCGGGTCGAAGCCGCAGTAGTACGTGATCGGCTCACCGTCGAGGGCCTCTTGCAGCGCGGTCTCGTCGGTCGAGACCTGCACCAGACCGCGCCACTGCAGTTCGTCCCACACCGAGTCGAAGGCCGGGTCGTTCTGCTGGCGCGTCAGGACGTCTTGAGCGGTATCACTGGACACCCCGCCATCGTAGCGGCGACGGACGTCCGGCAGGCGCGGCAGCCGGGAGGCCCGGGGCCGGGTTCACGAGTCGAGGGCGCCCTTGTGTCGTCGGTACGTCGAGACCGTGGGGTCACCCGTCAGCCAGAAGCGCCAGGGGTACCGCACCCCGCCGGCGATGCCGCCGACGCCGGTGCGCGGGCCGCGGGAGATGCGGGGGACCGCAGCGCCCGCGGGCGGACCGGGCAGGGTCTCGGACAGGAGCTCGTCGATCACGCGGGCCGGTCCGGCGGAGGCGAGCCGGGCCTCCAGGCCGGGTGCCAGGGTGAGCACGAACGGGCCGGACCCGTCGAGGAGCGACGTGCCGTCGTCCTGCCCGAGGACCGCTCCGAGCGCACCCCCGAGGTTGCCGGGCCCGCGTGCCAACGCGACGTCCGCGACCTCCGCCCCACGACGCGCTCGCGCGACGTCCAGTCCCTCGACGACCTGCGCGCCGCGCAGCAGGGAGCCCGACGAGCTGCCGGCCGGCCCGCTCACCACGTTGACGCAGGTGTGGATGCCGTACGAGCGGTAGGCGTACAGCGTGCCGGGCGGGCCGAAGAGGTGTCGGTTGCGCTCCGTCATCCCCCGATGACCGTGTGATCCGGGATCGGTGGGGCCGGAGTAGGCCTCGACCTCGGTGATGCGGAGCGCCACGCCGCGCCCGGCGATCGTGGCACCGAGCAGGGCCGGCGCGGCGATCGGTGCGGGCTCGGCGAGCAGCGCGGCGATCCCCTCGGTCATCGCGAGAAGGGTGCGCCCTCGGCCAGGTCGCGGACGCGGCGGGTGACGGACGCGAGCTGCTCGGCGACGCGGTCGGGTGCGGTGCCCCCGACGCCGGAGCGCGACGCGACGCTGCCCTCGATGGTCAGGACGGAACGGACGGCGGGCGTGAGGTGCTCGGACACCGCGCGGTACTCGTCGTCGGTCGGTTCGTCGAGCTCGATGCCGCGCTCCTCGCAGTACCGGACGAGCGCGCCGGAGACCTCGTGCGCGTCCCGGAACGGGACGCCCTGGCGGACCAGCCACTCGGCGACGTCCGTCGCGAGCGAGAACCCCTGCGGTGCGAGCTCGGCCATCCGGTCGGTGTCGAAGGTCAGGGTCGCGATCATGCCGGTGAACGCGGGCAGCAGGACCTCGAGCGTGGCGACGGAGTCGAAGACCGGCTC
The DNA here is from genome assembly GCF_025677645.1 of Curtobacterium poinsettiae. NCBI lineage: Bacteria > Bacillati > Actinomycetota > Actinomycetes > Micrococcales > Microbacteriaceae > Curtobacterium > Curtobacterium flaccumfaciens. The sequence continues at coordinate 8,442 of NZ_CP106879.1, forward strand.
CTTGTCCTCCTGCAGGTCGCGGTTGTAGGCCAGGGGCAGCCCCTTGAGGGTCGCGAGGAGCCCGGTCAGGTTGCCGATCAGACGCCCCGACTTGCCCCTGGCGAGTTCGGCGATGTCCGGGTTCTTCTTCTGCGGCATGATGCTCGAGCCGGTCGAGAACGCGTCGTGGAGCCGGACGAAACCGAACTCCTTCGTGTTCCAGAGGATGACCTCTTCCGACAGCCGCGAGACGTCGATGCCGATCTGCGCGAGGACGAACGCGAACTCGGCGACGACGTCACGGGCGGCCGTGGCGTCGATCGAGTTGTCCGCCGGGCGGTCGAAGCCGAGCTCCGCGGCGATCGCGGCGGGGTCGAGGCCGAGCGAACTGCCCGCCAGCGCACCGGCACCGTAGGGGCTGACGCTCGCGCGGCCGGCCCAGTCGCGGAGGCGCTCGAGGTCGCGGACCAGCGGCCAGGCGTGCGCGAGCAGGTGGTGGGCCAGGAGCACGGGCTGCGCGTGCTGCAGGTGCGTGCGCCCCGGCATGATCGCGCCCGGGTGCTCGGTCGCCTGCTGGGTGATCGCGTCGACGAGGTCGATCACGAGCCGGCCGATGCGACGCCCGTGGTCGAGCATGTGCATACGGCCGAGGGTGGCGATCTGGTCGTTGCGGCTGCGACCCGCGCGGAGCTTGCCGCCGAGTTCGGGACCGAGGTCGGCGATGAGCAGGCGCTCGAGGGCGCCGTGGACGTCCTCGTCGGAGTCGCCTGGCTGCAGTGTGCCGTCAGCGTGCGCCGCTTCGAGCCGGTCGAGGCCGGCGAGCATGCGTTCGAGCTCGTCGGCGGTCAGGTAGCCCGCGGTGTGGAGCGCTCGGGCGTGGGCTCGGGACCCCGCGATGTCGTAGGGCGCGAGCTGCCAGTCGAAGTGCGTCGACTTCGAGAGCGCGGCGAGGGCCGCACTCGGGCCGTCGGCGAAGCGGCCGCCCCAGAGGGCACCGGTGTTGGTGGCGTCGGTCTTCTCGTCGGTCATGTCGTCCTGCGTCGTTTCGTCGGTACTGGGGGCGGGCCGGGCGGCTGGGGCCGCGGGTCGTCGGTCGGTGCGGTGCGGCTGTCGGTCAGTTCGCCGCATCGCGGCGGGCGGAGATCTTGCTGGGCAGTGACCAGAGCTCGATGAACCCCCTGGACACGGACTGGTCGAACGCGTCGCCGGTGTCCGACGTCGCCAGGTCGAAGTCGTAGAGGCTCTGCTCCGACCGACGGCCCGTCACCGTGGCACGCCCACCCTGCAGCCGCAACCGGACGTTGCCGGAGACGTGCTGCTGAGTGTGCTCGACGAAGGCGTCGAGGCTGCGCTTGAGTCCCCCGAACCACAGGCCGTCGTAGACCAGGTCGGCCCACTCGGACTCGACGCCGCGTTTGAACCGGGCGACGTCGCGCTCGAGGGTGAGGCTCTCGAGTTCCTCGTGCGCAGCGATGAGCGCGATCGCGGCCGGCGCCTCGTAGACCTCGCGCGACTTGATCCCGACCACCCGGTCCTCGACGACGTCGATCCGCCCCACCCCGTGCTTGCCGGCGACCGCGTTGAGCTCCTGCACCATGCGCAGCACGCTGAACCGCTGCCCGTCGAGGGCGACCGGGACACCGCGGTCGAAGGTGATCGTGACCTCGTCGGGCTGCTGCGGGAGCGCCGGGTCCTGCGTGGTCGCGTAGAGGTCGGCGGCGGGGGCGTTCCACGGGTCCTCGAGGAGGCCGGTCTCGACGGCCCGCCCCCACACGTTCTGGTCGACCGACCACGGCTCCCGCTCCGAGTGCTGGATCGGCAGCCGGTGCTCCTGGGCGTAGGCGAGGGCGCGGTCGCGGGTCAGGGCGAGGTCCCGAACGGGGGCGACGGTTCGCAGGTCGGGTGCGATCGCCGCGACCGCTGCTTCGAAGCGGACCTGGTCGTTGCCCTTGCCGGTGGAGCCGTGCGCGACGCTGTCGGCACCGAGTTGCTTCGCCGTCAGCGCGAGGTGCTTCGCGATGAGCGGACGGCTCAGCGCCGAGACGAGCGGGTACCGCTTCTGGTAGAGCGCGTTGGCCCGGAGCGCCGGCACGATGTACTCGTCGGCGAACTCGTCCTTGGCGTCGACGACGAGCGATTCGACGGCGCCGCAGTCGAGCGCACGCTGCCGGACCGCACCGAGGTCCTCTCCGCCCTGGCCGACGTCGACCACGAGTGCGACGACGTCCTTGCCGGTGGCGTCGCGCAGCCAGCCGATCCCGACGGAGGTGTCGAGACCGCCGGAGTACGCGAGGACGACGCGGTCAGCCACTGGTGTTCGATCCGTCGGCTAGTCGTTGGCGAGCAGCCAGGCCAGCAGCGCCTTCTGGGCGTGCAGACGGTTCTCCGCCTCGTCCCAGATGATGCTGCGCGGGCCGTCGATGACGTCGGCGGTCACCTCGAACCCACGGTCGGCCGGCAGGCAGTGCATGAAGACTGCATCGTCGGCGGCGTGCGCCATGAGCGCGTCGTCGACGCGGTACCCCGCGAAGGTGTCGAGACGCGACTGCTTCTCGGACTCCTTGCCCATCGACACCCAGGTGTCGGTGACGACCACGTCGGCACCCGCGACCGCGGCCACCGGGTCGGTCACCACGAGGACGGAGCCGCCCGTGACGGCGGCGCGTTCCTCGGCGTCGGTGACGACCTGCGCCGACGGGGAGAACTCGGCGGGGGCTGCGACACGGACGTGCATGCCCGCGGTCGCCCCGGCGAGCAGGTACGACTGCGCCATGTTGCTCGCACCGTCGCCGATGAACGCCACGGTCTGCCCGGCGAGGGCACCGCGGTGCTCACGGATGGTGAGCAGGTCGGCGAGGAGCTGGCAGGGGTGGAAGTCGTCGGACAGCGCGTTGACGACGGGGACCGTCGTGCCGGCGGCCATCTCCTCGAGCCCGGCCTGACCGTAGGTGCGCCACACGATCGCCGACACCATGCGCTCGAGCACGCGGGCGGTGTCCGACGGGGTCTCCTTGCCGCCGAGCTGGCTGTTCGCCGTCGAGATGATCAGTGGGCTGCCGCCGAGGTCGGAGATGCCGACGTGGAAGGACACCCGGGTGCGGGTCGACGACTTGTCGAAGATCACCGCGACGCTCTGCGGACCGGCCAGCGGCTGCTCCGCCCAGCGGTCGGCCTTCATGCGGTCGGCGATGTCGAGGATCGCGGACTGCTCGGCCTGGCTCAGGTCGTCGTCACGGAGGAAGTGGCGGGTCATGCGGTGGGCTCCTGCGCTGCGGCGACGGCCGCGAGGCTCTGGGCGAGGGTCGACAGGAACTCGTCGATCTCGGCGTCGGACACGATGAGCGGCGGTGCGATGCGCAGGCTCGACTCGTTGGGGGCGTTGATGATGAGGCCACGCTCGAGGGCGGCGGCGTTGACGGCCGGGCCGATCGGACCGGTCAGACCGACGCCGATGAGCAGGCCGGTGCCACGGACCTCTTCCACCAGCGGGGAACCGATGGCGCGGATGCCGTCACGGATCCGCTCGCCCTTGACCACTGCGCCGGCGACCAGGTCGGCGCGCTCGATCTCCTCGAGCACCGCGTTCGCGACGCGGGTGCCGAGCGGGTTGCCGCCGAAGGTCGAACCGTGCTGCCCGGCCGAGAACAGGTCGGACGCCCAGCCGAACGTGACGAGGGCGCCGATGGGGAAGCCGCCGGCGATCCCCTTGGCGACGGTGATGGCGTCCGGCGTCACACCGTGGCCCTGGAACGCGAACCAGTTGCCGGTCCGGCCGACACCCGTCTGGATCTCGTCGAGGATCAGCAGTGCGCCGTGCTCCGCGGTCAGTCGGCGTGCCGCCAGCAGGAAGCCCTCGGGCAGGTCGACCACGCCGGCCTCGCCCTTGATGGGTTCGAGGACCAGGGCGGCGACGGAGTCGTCGATCGACGCTTCGAGCGCCTCGATCGAGGTGTCGATGTGCTCGACGCCCGGGATCATCGGCAGGAAGTCCTGCTGCAGCGCGGGCTTGCCGGTGAGCGCGAGCGCACCCATGGTGCGGCCGTGGAAGCCCTGCTTGAGCGCGATGATCCGGGTCTTCGTGCCATCCGCACCCTTGTTGAGGCGGGCCAGCTTGAACGCGGCTTCGTTCGCCTCGGCGCCGGAGTTGCCGAAGTAGACACGGCCCGCGTCGCCCGCGCCGGTGATGCGCTTGAGGCGCTCGGCGAGTTCGAGCTGCGGCGGAGTGGCGAAGTAGTTCGACACGTGCACGAGCTTCGCGGCCTGGTCGGCGATCGCCTCGACGAGCGCGGGGTGCGCGTGACCGAGCGAGTTCACCGCGATGCCTGCGAGGAAGTCGAGGTACTCGTTGCCGTCGACGTCCCAGACGCGGCAGCCCTGGCCACGCTCGAGCATGATCTTCGGCGGGGTCAGGGATCGCATGAGCGACGCCCCGAACCGGTCGTTCCAGGTCTCGGTCTGCGTCTCGGTGCTCACTGCTGGTGTCCCTTCTCGTCCGTACCCGCCACGTGCTGGCCGGTACTGCTGTCGATCGACGGCGACGCCACGCGACGGCCGATCTCGGCGTGGGTCATCTGGTTCTCGGTTCGTCGGCTCGGGTCCGGGATCACCTCGGTTCCCGCACCCCGCAGGGTGAAGACCTCGAGCAGGATCGAGTGCGGGATCCGGCCGTCGATGATGGTCGCACCGCCGACCCCGCCGACCACGGCGTCGAGGCACGCGGTCATCTTGGGGATCATCCCCGACTCGAGACTCGGCAGGAGTGCACGGAGCTCGTCGACCGCGATGAGGTCGACGATCGAGTCACGGTCGGGCCAGTTGCGGTACAGACCGGGCACGTCGGTGAGCATCATGAGCTTCGAGGCCCGGAGCGCGATCGCCAGGGCACCGGCCGCCGCGTCCGCGTTCACGTTGAGGGCCTGGTCGGGGTGCGCGTCGTCGATCGCGATGCTCGAGACGACCGGGATCCGGCCGGCCTCGATCGCGGCGAGCACACCCGACGGGTCGACGTGGGTGATGTCCCCGACGTGGCCGAGGTCGTACTCCTGCCCGTCGACGACGACGCCCTTCTTCTCGCCGGTGAACAGCGAGCCGCCGTCGCCGAACACGCCGACGGCCAGGCCCTCGCCGTGTTCGTTCATCAAGTCGACGATCTCGCGGTTGACCTCGCCCGCCAGGACGTCGCGGACGACGGTGATCGCCTCGGTCGTCGTGACACGGTAGCCGCCGCGGAACTCGGACTCGATGCCCTGTTCCTTGAGGGCGGCGGAGATCTGCGGGCCGCCGCCGTGCACGACGACGGGGTGCAGGCCGGCGTAGCGCAGGTAGACCATGTCCTCGGCGAAGGCGCGCTTCAGGTCCTCGTTCACCATGGCGTTGCCGCCGAACTTGACCACGACGACCTTGCCCGAGAAGCGCTTCAGCCAGGGCAGCGACTCGATGAGCGTCGCGGCCTTGACCGCGGCGAACTCGTGTTCTTCTTCCTTCGTGAGGGGCGTCCCGGCCCCTTCGGTGTCGTTCGCCATCAGCTGGAGTACGCGCTGTTCTCGTGCACGTAGTCGTGCGTGAGGTCGTTGGTCAGGATCGTGGCCGAGTGCGCGCCGACACCGAGGTCGATGCGCACGTGGGTGTCACGCGGGGTCAGGTCGACGGAGTCGCTCGGCTCGTCGGGTGCGCCCGCGTGGCAGACCCGGATGCCGTTCATGCTGACGTCCACCGCGTACGGGTCGAACTCGGCGTCGGTGGTGCCGATCGCTGCGAGCACCCGGCCCCAGTTCGGGTCGTTGCCGAAGACGGCCGCCTTGAACAGGTTGTTCCGGGCGACGCTCCGACCGACGGTCACGGCGTCGTCCTCGGTCGCGGCGTGCACGACCTCGATCGCGATGTCGTGGCTCGCGCCCTCGGCGTCCTGCTGCAGCTGGCGGGCCAGGTCGGCACACACCGCGGTCAGGGCCTCCTGGAAGTCACCGACCTCGGGCGTCACGCCGCTCGCACCCGACGACAGCAGGACGACCGTGTCGTTCGTCGACATGCAGCCGTCGGAGTCGACCCGGTCGAACGTGATGCGGGTGGCGGCGCGGAGCGCCTGGTCGAGCTGGTCCGGAGTCTGCACGGCGTCGGTCGTGATGACGACGAGCATCGTTGCGAGACCCGGGGCGAGCATCCCCGCGCCCTTGGCCATGCCGCCGACGGTCCAGCCGTCCTCGGTCACGACGGACTGCTTGGCCTTCGTGTCCGTCGTCATGATCGCGGTCGCCGCATCGGGACCGCCGTCGCCACTGAGTGCCGCACTCGCCAGCTCGACGCCGCGGAGCACGTTGTCGCGGAAGGTCTGGTCGCCCACACCGATGAGCCCGGTGGAGCAGACGACGACGTTGCCGGCTCCGATCCCGAGGGCATCGCCCACGGCTTCGGCCGTCAGGTGCGTGGTCTGGAAGCCGAACGGGCCGGTGAAGCAGTTCGCGCCGCCGGAGTTCAGGACGACGGCACGGGCGACGCCGTCCCCGACGACCTGGCGGGACCAGATGACGGGGTGCGCCTGGGCTCGGTTGCTGGTGAAGACGGCGGCCACGGCTGCGTCGGGCCCGTCGTTGACGACGAGGGCCACGTCCGGCTTGCCGCTCGTCTTCAGGCCTGCGGTGACACCGGCGGCGCGGAAGCCCGCTGCCGCGGTGACGCCCTGGAGGCCCGGCTCGGTCTGGGTGGTCGTGCCTGCGTCGGTCACGGTGCGACTCCGTCCACGCTGAGGCCCGTGGTCTCGGGGAGACCGAGGGCGATGTTCGCCGACTGGACGGCGGCGCCGGCCGTGCCCTTGGCGAGGTTGTCGAGCGCGGTCACCGCGACGACGCGGCCGGCGGCCTCGTCGACGGCGATGCCGACGAGCGCGGTGTTCGCACCGATGGTGTCCGCGACCCGGGGGAACTCGCCTTCGGGCAGCAGGTGCACGAAGGGTTCGTCGGCGTACGCCTGTTCCCACGCGAGCCGGACGTCGCGTGCGCTGACGCCGGGCGAGAGCTTCGCGGTGGTGGTCGCCAGGATCCCCCGCGACATCGGGACCAGGACCGGCGTGAACGAGATCGTCACGTCGGCGGCCCCCGCGACCTGCAGGTTCTGCTGGATCTCGGGGACGTGCCGGTGCGAGCCACCGACGGCGTAGGCGCTGGCGGACCCCATGATCTCGGAGGCCAGGTAGGTGGTGCTGAGCTTCTTGCCGGCGCCACTCGGACCGACGCTGAGCACGGCGACGAGGTCGTCGGACTCGACGAGGCCGGCCTGGACGCCCGGCTGGATGCCGAGCGTCACCGCGGTGACGTTGCAGCCGGGGACCGCGATGCGCTTCGTGCCGACCAGGGCGGAACGCTGCTTGCCCTGCGACGCGATGTCGTCGACCTCGCGCCATTCATCGGCCGAACCCGGGGTGGGCGCCGCGAGCAGGAGCTCGGGCAGCCCGTAGGACCACGCACCGAAGTAGTCGCCGCCGTAGAACCGCTCCCACGCCGCCGGGTCCGTCAGACGGTGGTCTGCGCCGCAGTCGACGACGAGCGCATCATCGCCGAGTTCCGCGGTGATCGCACCCGATTGGCCGTGCGGCAGCGCCAGGAACACCACGTCGTGCCCGCGCAGCGTCTCGGCCGTCGTCTCCGCCAGGGTCAGGTGCGACAGCGAACGGAGGTGCGGCTGGGTCGCGATCAGGGGCTGCCCGGCGTTCGAGAACGCCGTCACCGTCCTGACCTCGAACTCGGGATGGGCGGAGAGCACGCGCAGGAGCTCACCACCCGCGTAGCCGGAGGCTCCCGCCACGGCGACGGATACGGACATGGGATTCCACCTTTGGTCGGACTGGTCGTCGAGAGAGTCGGAGGCGGCGACCCCGGGCGGTGCTGATCCCGTGTGGGTCAGTCGCGCAGGGTCGCCCCGAATCGCTCGCCGGCACGTCGGACAGCGCCGTCACGGGCCTCGGTGGCCTCGGCAGCGGTCAGCGTGCGGTCCGTGGCACGGAAGCGCAGGGCGAACGTCAGGGACTTCTGTCCCTCGTCCACGCCGGAGCCCCGGTAGTCATCCACGAGCCGAGCATACTCCAACAGGTCTCCGGCGCCAGAGCGCACCGCATCCAGCACGTCACCGGCCGGCACACCGGCGTCGACGACGAGCGAGAGGTCCTGCGTGGCTGCCGGGTACGAGACGATCGGCGCGACCGCGACGAGTTCCGGGGCCGCGGCGACCAGCGCGTCGAGGTCGAGCTCGACGACCGCCACCACGCGGGGCAGGACGGCGGCCTCGGCCAGTTCGGGCAGGAGCTCTCCGGCGAGGCCCACGACCGTGCCGTCGACGAGCAGCGACGCGGCACGGCCCGGGTGCAGGGACGGGTGGGTCGTCTGCGCGACGGTGAGTTCGACACCGACGGCCCAGGCGACCTGGCGGGCCGCATCGATCGCGTCGGCGATGCCGAACGGTTCCGCCGTGGTGCCGGGCTGCTTGACGACCCGGTGGCCGGTCAGCAGTGCGGCGACGTGGAAGGGCTGGGCGGGCAGCGAGGCGTCCAGCGCCTCGAGCGCCGCACGATCGGGCCGGGCGGCACCCGCCGGGACCTCATCGGTGCCGAGCGTCACGCCCGTCACCGGCAGGAACACCCGGGACGTCTCGTAGAGCGCGACGTCGACGAGCCCGCGCGACACGTTGCGACGGGCTGCGTCGACCAGGGCCGGGACGCCGCTCCGGCGCAGGAGGTTCTGCTCGCTGTCCAGGGCGTTGGCGAGCACGACGCTCGGTCCGCCCTGCGGGTCGATCCCCGGGTAAGCGTCCTGCGTGGCCACCGACACGAACGGTGCCGTGACGACCTCGGTCAGGCCCGCGGCGGCCAGCGCCGCGGCGACCCGACGACGAGCCTGCTGGTGCCGGGTCAGGCCCCGACCGGGCGGAGCGACCGGCAGCACGCTCGGGATCCGGTCGTAGCCGACGATGCGCGCGACCTCTTCGACGAGGGTGGTGTCGTCGGTCAGGTCGGGACGCCAGGTGGGCGGGGTGACCGAGAGCTGCTCGTCGTCGGCCTCGACCGTGGCACCGATCGCACGGAGCGTGTCGATGACCTCGGCGTCGGTGTAGTCGACGCCGACGAGGTCGGCGGGACGCGAGAGCCGCATCGTCACGGTCGCCCGCGGCTCGGTGTCGACGAGCGTGGACCCGAGGGCGTCGGCGGTGCCGCCGGCGAGCTCGACGAGGAGCTCGACGGCACGGTTCGCCGCGGCCTCGGCCACCTGCGGGTCGACTCCACGCTCGAAGCGACGGGATGCCTCGCTGGGGAGCTTGTGGCGACGAGCGGTGCGGGCGATGGAGACCTGGTCGAACCCGGCGGCCTCGATCAGGACGTCGGTCGTGCTCGCCGAGATCTCAGTGCGGGCTCCGCCCATGACGCCGGCGAGGCCGATCGGGCCGTCGTCGTCGGTGATCACGAGGTCTTCCGGGTCGAGCTTCCGGACCGTGCCGTCGAGGGTCTCGAGCGTCTCGCCAGTGATCGCCCGGCGCACGCCGAGGCCGCCCGCGACGGTCTGCAGGTCGTAGCCGTGGAGCGGCTGGCCGAGCTCGAACATGACGTAGTTCGTGATGTCGACGGGCAGGGAGATGGAGCGCACCCCGGCAAGCGAGAGGCGCGAAACCATCCAGGCCGGTGTCTTCGCGGCCGGATCGATCCCGCGCACGACGCGCGTGACGAACGTCGACGCTCCGACGTGACCCCGGATCGGGGCCTGGTCGTCGATCGTGACCCGGAAGCCCTCGGCCGCACGCGGCGCGACGCGGTCGACGGGGTCGTGGAAGCTGGCTCCGGTGGCGTGCGCGTACTCACGGGCGACCCCGCGCATGCTGAGCACGTAGCCGCGGTCCGGCGTGACGTTGATCTCGACCGCGGCGTCGTCGAGGCCGAGGAGCGCGATGGCGTCGGCGCCGACGGTGGGGTCCATGCCGAGGTCGGCGAACCGCAGGATGCCGTCGTGCTCGTCACCGAGCCCGAGCTCGCGGGCCGAGGCGATCATGCCGTCTGACACGTGCCCGTAGGTCTTGCGGGCGGCGATCGGGAACGGCCCGGGCAGGACTGCGCCGGGCAGCGTGACGACGACGAGGTCGCCGACGTCGAAGTTGTGCGCGCCGCAGACGATGCCGCGCGGCTCGGCTTCACCGACGTCCACCTGGCACCAGTTGATGGTCTTGCCGTTCTTCTGCGGCTCGGGGACGCGCTCCAGGACCCGGCCGACCACGATGGGACCGGTCAGGTCGAAGGTGTGGACGCCCTCTTCCTCGAAGCCGACCGACACGAGCGCCGCGTGGACGTGCTCGAGGGTGACGTCCTCGGGGAGGTCGACGGACTCACCGAGCCAACGGAGTGGGACGCGCATCAGACCACCGTTCCGAACTGCTGCGAGAAGCGGATGTCGCCCTCGAGGAAGTCACGCATGTCGTTCAGGCCGTTGCGGAACTGCAGTGTCCGCTCGATGCCCATACCGAACGCGAAGCCCTGGTACTCGTCCGGGTCGATCCCGGCGGCACGCAGGACGTTGGGGTTCACCATGCCGCAGCCACCCCACTCGACCCACCGCGCGCCGCCCTTGGCGTTCGGCTGCCAGACGTCCATCTCGGCGCTGGGCTCGGTGAACGGGAAGTAGTTCGGGCGGAGCCGGATCTGTGCCTCGGCGCCGAACATCTGCCGGGCGAAGTGCTCGAGCGTGCCGCGCAGGTGCGCCATCGTCAGGCCCTTGTCGATCGCGATGCCCTCGACCTGGGTGAAGACCGGCAGGTGCGTGGCATCGAGCTCGTCGGCACGGTAGACGCGGCCCGGCGCGATGACGTACAGCGGGAGGTCACGCGACAGCAGCGACCGCACCTGCACCGGGGAGGTGTGGGTGCGCATGACCAGGTGCCGGTCGACGGGCTCGACGAAGATCGTGTCCGCCATGGCCCGGGCCGGGTGGTCCTGGTCGAAGTTGAGCGCGTCGAAGTTGAACCACTCGTGCTCGAGCTCGGGGCCTTCCGCCACTTCCCACCCCATGCCGACGAAGATGTCGGCGACGGCTTCGTTCAGCAGCGAGAGCGGGTGGCGGGAGCCGACGGCGCGGTGGACCGGCAACGCGGTGACGTCGACGCGCTCGGCTTCGAGCCGTGCGCGCTCCTCGGCCACCGCGAGCACGGATTCCTGCTCGGCGATCGCCGCGTTCACCCGCCCACGGGCCTGCCCGACGAGCTTGCCCGCCGCGGCCTTCTGCTCCGGCGGCACACTGCGCATCGATGCGTTCATCCGCGCCAACGGTGACTGCTCACCGGTGTGCTCGGCCCTGGCCTGCTTCAGTTCGGCGACCGTCGTCGTGGCACGGACGGCGGCGAGGGCCGCGTCCACCGCGTCGGCGACGGCCGATTCACTGATCTCGAGAGGTTCTGACACGAGACCCAAGCCTACCGGCCGTCGGGATACCACCCACCTGCACCGAGCGGACGGTGGATGGCCGACGCCGACGACCGGTCCGTGGAGGAGCGTCAGTTCCGGAGCGCGAAGGCCGACTCGTACAGGCAGACCGACGCGGCGGTGGCGAGGTTCATCGACTCTGCCTGTCCGTAGATCGGCACCTTGACGGCCCGGTCGACGAGGGCGAGGTCCTCGGCGGTCAGCCCGCGGGCCTCGTTGCCGAAGACCCACGCGGTCGGTCCGTCGAGCATCCCCTCGGCACGGACCACCGGCAGGTCGTCGCCGGAGACGTCCGCCGCGAGCACCGTGTACCCGAGGGCCTTCGCCCGCTCGATCGTGTCCGCCAGGGTCACGCCGACGGACACCGGGACGTGGAACAGGGACCCGGTCGTCGACCGGACGACCTTCGGGTTGTACGGGTCGACCGAGCGCCCGGTCAGGACCACCGCGTCGGCACCGGCGGCGTCGGCGGCCCGGATGATCGTGCCGGCGTTCCCCGGGTCCCGCACCTCTTCGAGGATGGCGACCAGTCCGGGCAACGCGGCCTGCTCGTCGGACGCGTCACGGGCCTCCCGGTCGGCGGCGGCCGCAGCGCGGTCCGGGAAGACGTCCTTCACCGACGTCGGGAACTGCTGGCACACCGCCACCACGCCCTGCGGCGTGACCGTGTCGGCCATCGCGTCGAGCACCTGCTCGGTCACGAACCAGGTGTCCACGGGCGCATCGTCGAGCCCGTAGCGGGCAGCGGCGGTCGGGGTCACGTACAGCTCGCGCAGGAGCTCCGGGGCGTACTCCAGCGCTTCGCGGACCGCTTGGGGCCCTTCCAGCAGGAACAGGCCGGTCTCGGCCCGGACGTCCTTCTTGGCCAGGGCCGCGACGGCCTTCACGCGTCCGGCACGGGGGTTCTCGAGGAGATCGCTCACGACCCAAGTCTAGGAACGACGAAACCCCCGCCGTGCGGCGGGGGTTTCGCGAGCAGAAGAACTGACTACGCAGCCTTCGGGGCCGAGGTGTCGGCCGGGAGGGCCTTCTTCGCGGTCTCGACGAGCGCCGTGAAGGTCTCGGGGTTGTTCACCGCGAGGTCGGCGAGGATACGACGGTCGACCTCGACGCCGGCCAGGTTGAGACCCTGGATGAGGCGGTTGTAGGTCAGGCCGTTCGCACGGGACGCAGCGTTGATGCGCTGGATCCAGAGGCGACGGAACTCGCCCTTCTTCGCGTGACGGTCGCGGTACGCGTAGACGAGGGAGTGGGTGACCTGCTCCTTGGCCTTGCGGTACAGGCGCGAACGCTGGCCGCGGTAGCCCTCGGCGCGTTCGAGGATGACGCGGCGCTTCTTGGCGGCGTTGACCGCTCTCTTTACTCGTGCCATTGCACTATTCCTTTACGATCCGGGGGCTCAGTGGCCGAGGAGCTTCTTGACGTTCTTCGCGTCAGCCTTGGAGAGGACCTGGTCCTCGTTCAGGCGGGCCTTGCGCTTGGCGCTCTTGACCTCGAGGTTGTGACGCATACCGGCCTGCTGCTTCATGATCTTGCCGGTACCGGTGACCTTGAAGCGCTTCTTCGACCCGGAGTGGGTCTTCTGCTTGGGCATGGTGGTGCCTTTCCGTGGGATGGATGGGGGGCCGCGTCGTTGCGGGGTCGGTCCGGAGACCTATTCGGCCGCGGCGTCCGTGGACTTCGCGGCTGCCTCGGACGTGGAACCGGCCTCGGCCTCGTCCTTGCCCTTCGCGGCGTGCTCGGTGGCACGACGCTCGGCCTTCTGCGCAGCACGCTTGGCGTTCTGCTCGCCCTTGACGTCGGACTTGTTCTTGAGCGGAGCGATGATCATCGTCATGTTGCGGCCGTCCTGGGTCGGACGGGACTCGACGACACCGAACTCGGCGATCTCTTCCGCGAACTTCTGGAGGAGACGGACACCCTGCTCCGGACGCGACTGCTCGCGACCACGGAAGAGGATCATCGCCTTCACCTTGTCGCCACCGAGGAGGAACCCCTCGGCGCGCTTGCGCTTCGTCTCGTAGTCGTGCACGTCGATCTTCAGGCGGAAACGGACCTCTTTCAGGTCTGTGTTCACCTGGTTGCGACGGGCTTCCTTGGCCTTCTGAGCGGCTTCGTACTTGAACTTGCCGTAGTCCATGATCTTGGCCACGGGCGGCTTCGAGTTCGGCGCGACCTCGACCAGATCCAGTTCGGCTTCCTGCGCGAGACGCAGTGCCATGGCGATCGGGACAACGCCGACCTGCTCACCCTGCGGACCGACGAGTCGGACTTCGGGAACGCGGATTCGGTCGTTGGTACGGGGATCGGTGATGCGGAGCTCCTTCAATCAGGTGGTGGCCGTCCGGGGCGTTTGCCCTGGACGACAGCACGAGAGAGGAGATCTGACGCACGGGATGTCGACCCGTTCGGCAGCCGCCCTGCATCGGGTCCGTCGGACCCGACCGACGAGCACAACTCGTGCACTCGCGGAGCGGTGGTGACCCGGTAGCCTGGTGGAACGCGGCCGCGGGTGGGAGAGACTCCTCTTTCGTGACACCGTCCGGACGCTCTCAGGAATACCTGGGGGCACACGGACAGCATCTGCCGCGGGCAAGCCTAGCAGAGGAGCACCGTGAGCGACACCCCGACCGACGAGGACAGCATCGGCATCGACGCCGCCAGGGACATCGCGGAGGTGCCGGCGGTCGAACTCATCAACACCGTTGCGGTGCACCTGCTCAGTGCCGCGGCCGTGAAGGTCGGCCTGGCCGACGACCCACAGGAGCAGACCGACCTGGACGAGGCGCGGAAGCTCATCACCGCGCTGGCCGGACTGGTCACGGCCGCCGCGACCGAGATCGGCGACCACCACGCCCGCCCGCTCCGCGACGGGCTGCGGTCGCTGCAGCTCGCCTTCCGCGAGGCGTCGGCGATCCCGGACCCGATCGGTGCCGGACCGGGCGAGAAGTACACGGGTCCCGTCAACTAGACGACGTCACCAGGTGGCGGACGGGAGGCCCGTGGCGGTGTCGCCACGGGCCTCCCGTCCGTCCGTGGGTCGCGCTCAGGACCCGCTGTCGCCGACCAGGCGCGCGACGGCCGCGAGCGGGATGCCGACCCAGTCGGGCCGGTTGCGGGTCTCGTAGACGACCTCGTAGACCGCCTTGTCGAGCTCGAAGGCGTCGAGCAGTGCGCTGTGGGCGGCGAGGTCCGCGCCGGCGCCCTGCTGGTAGCCCTCGAGGAAACGGGCTCGCGCCTCGGCCGCCCAGGCGGCCGCGTCGACCGGTTCGGCGTCGTGCGCCAGCGCACCCGCGACGTAGTCGAACGAGCGGAGCATGCCCGCGACGTCGCGCAGGGTGACGTCCGGCAGCGAGCGTTCGTCGAGGGGGCGGAGCGGTTCGCCCTCGAAGTCCAGGAAGACCCACCCGCGGGGGTCCGGTGCCGACAGGACCTGTCCGAGGTGCAGGTCACCGTGGATGCGCTGCAGGTCCGGCCACGCGGCATCGGCGGCACGGTCGTAGACCGCACGGACGGCGTCGGCGTGGTCGGCGACGGCCGGGGCCTCGCGGGCGGCGGTGTCGAGCCGGGCGTGCATCGTCGCGACGGCGGCGTCCCGTCGGGGGGCGTCTGCCGGTTCCGTCGGCAGCGCTCCGGCCAGGGTGCGGTGCACGTCGGCGAGCGCGGTGCCGAGCTGCTCGGCGCGGTCACCGAACGGGGCGCCGACCTGCGCCTCCTGCAGGGCGACGCGCCAGGCGTCGTCGAGCCCGGGCAGGAACTCCTGGGCGAAGGCGAGGTGTCCGGTCGCCGTGCCGTCCGGGCGTCCGACGTCGGGCCAGTCGGCGCGGAGCGCACCGTAGACCCGCGGCACCCGCGTGCTGCCCGCCGCCGTGAGGGCGAGCTGCGTGGTCACGTCGGGGTTGTCGCCGTGGTGCAGCACGCGGAAGACCTTGATGATGACGCGGTCGCCGGACTCGGTGTCGCAGATGACCGACGTGTTGGACTGCTCGCCCGTCAGGACGCGGGCCGCGGTGACCCGGCCGATCGGGCTGAGGCTGTCCGGTGCCGCGTCGATGCGTGCGGCGAGTGCCGACACCCACGCGAGGTCGGTGGTGGCGTCGACGATCGCGCCGTCGCGGTCGCTGGTGATCGGTGACTGGTAGAGGACGGGGACCGCGGGGGCCTCGTCGAGCACCAGCCGCGTCCCGTCGTCGGTGGAGATCGTCCGGAGGCGTGGCACGGACCCCTTCGAGGCGTACCAGCGGCGGTCGGCGATCCAGGACTCGAGGTCGCGGTCGCTCGGCGTGCTGGTGTCGGGGGCGCTCGTGACTGCGCTGGTGTCTGCGCTCGTGACTGCGCTGGTGTCTGCGCGGGTGTCGGGGGCGCTGGGTGCTCCGTCGCTCATGCAGCGGAACCTACGCGCCGTGCCCTGGCGAGGTGCCGAGTCCCCCACAGGACGGGACGGAGACCGCTCCGTCCACAGAACCCCGCTGCCCCCGGTCTGACACGCGTGCATCGGACGACACTTGCGGCATGCCCCGATCCGCTGCTGCTCCTCCCCCCGCCGCTGACGCTGCACGTGCGCTCCCCGACCCCCGCCAGACCTGGCGGGTCCTCGACGACCGCAGGCTCCCCGCACTCGAGCCGTTCGCCGCCGACGTGCGCCGCCACGAAGCGGTGACGGTGCGCGAGACGGTGTGGGACTCCGACGACCGGGTGCTCGCCGCCGAGGGCGTCGTGCTCACACGCTTGTCGGACGGCACCTGGACGATCGACCGGGGTGCCGACGGGGTCGGCCCGGAACCGCTCGACGGCGCCTCCGACGATCCCCCACGGGACGCCGTCGAGGTGTTCCTGCGTGGTCGTCCGCTGCGGGTGGTCCTGGTCCGTGACACCACCACGACGCTCGTGACCCTCCGCGGCAGGGACGGCCGGGTGCGGGCCGAGGTCGCCGACGTGCGCGTGGACGACGGCGACCCGGACACCACCGTGCTGCGGTCGTCGCGGTGGTGGGCCCTGACGGACGACGGACACGACGGTGCCACGGCACGAGCGGCCGGACGAGCGTTGCACGACGCTGCGACCGATCCGGTGGACGTCGCGTCGGCTCCGCTCCCCCGGGGCCCGGAGCCCGCCCCGGAGCGCCGACGCGGCCGAGCGAAGCGCCCCCGGCCGGACACCGCCGCGGGGTTCGTCCTGCGGGTGCTCGATGCCCTGCGGCGTGACCTCGTGGCGGCGGACCCCCGGGTACGAGCCGACGAACCCGAGGCCGTACACGACCTGCGGAAGGTGCTGCGACGCCTGCGGAGTGTGCTCGCGGCGTTCCGCGGCGCGCTCGACCGTCAGGCGACGGAGCAACTCCGTGCCGCCCTGGCCGAGACCGGGCGGGTCGCCGGGACCGCTCGCGACGCCGAGGTGCTGCACGCCGGCCTGTCCCGGTCGGCGGCACGCGCCCCCGACGGGTACGTGGACGCGGAGACCCTCGACCGCATCGGTTCGGAGACCGCGGAACGCCGCGGCGTCGCTGCGGCCGAGCTGCGGCGAGCGCTGCGTTCCGACGCCTGGTTCCGGACACTCGACGCCCTCGACGACCTGCTGCTGCGGGCGCCGGCCGGCCCGCACGCGGACGACGACGGGGCCACGTTCGTCAGCCGGCACATCCGGCACGAGCGGGCACGCGTCGGTCGGCTGCTCGGTGACACCGGCGATGACCTCGACACCCTGCACGAGGTCCGGAAGGCCGCGCGCCGGTTGCGCTACGCCCTGCAGGCGGCCGGTGATCTTCCTGACGTCGGGAAACGCCGGCTCGGTCGACTGCGACGGGTGCAGGAGACCCTGGGCGAGACGCTCGACGCCGCGCACGCGGCCGATGCGTACCGACGGCTGGCAGCCGTGGCGGCGCAGCACGGTGAGGACACGTTCGGGTACGGCGTCCTGGCGACGACCGAGCAAGCGGCCAGCACGCAGGGGCTGCACCGATCGCGGAAGCTGCTCGCGCGGCTCTGACCGGGTGCGAGAATCGGGCCGTGCCGCACTACTTCGAGGACCTCGCTGCCGGGCAGACCTTCACCACGCCGGGACGCACCATCACCGAGGCGGACGTGGTGTCGTTCGCCTCGTGGACGAACGACAACAACCAGGTGCACACGGACGTCGAGTTCGCGGGGAGGACCCGGTACGGGCAGCGGATCGTGCACGGGTTGCTCGGCACCTCGCTGTGCCTCGGGCTCATCGCACGCACGGGTGTGTTCGAGGGGTCCGCGGTGGCACTGCTCGGGATCGATCAGTGGCGCTTCACCGAGCCGGTGTTCATCGGGGACACCGTGACCTGCACCGTCGAGGTCCTCGGCACCCGGCTGACGAGTTCGGGCACGACCGGGATCGTCGAACGAGCGGTGGCCCTGCGGAACCAGCACGGCACGGTCGTCCAGCAGGGACGGATGGACGTCATGGTCCTGACCCGCGACGCCGCGATCGGTTGATCGACCGCTCGACGAGCGCCAGCGGAACCTGCTCTGCGCAATCCCGGCGCTCTCTTTACAACGATGTACCAGCACGGGAGCATGGACGCATGAGCACGCTCGACGGCATCGTGGCCGCACCTGACTCCGCTTCCGCCCCCGGCCTCCCCCTCGCCTCGCGACAGGACGGCACGTACCCCCGGCCGCAGATGCTCCGCACCGCCTGGGCCGACCTCGACGGCACGTGGTCGTTCCGGAACGACGGCGACGACGACGCCTGGCGCACCGGCTTCACCGACGCCCGGGACATCGTGGTCCCGTTCCCGCCCGAGTCCCCGGCCTCGGGCATCGACGAACCCGGCTTCCAGCCCGTGGTCTGGTACTCCCGCGCGATCACCCGCTCGGAGCTCGACGCCGCCGGGTTCGGCATCGGCGCGCCCCGGCTCGTCCTGCACTTCGGCGCCGTCGACCACCGCGCGCGCGTCTGGATCGACGGGCAGTTCATCGGCGGACACGAGGGCGGCCACACCCCGTTCTCCTTCGACGTCACCGAGGCGCTGGCCACCGACCCCGACGCCGTGCACACCCTGGTGGTCCGCGCCGAGGACGACCCGCACGACCTGACCCAGCCGCGCGGCAAGCAGGACTGGCACGAGGACCCGCACGCGATCTGGTACCGCCGGACCACCGGGATCTGGCAGACGGTCTGGCTCGAGGCCGTGCCGACCGCCTCGATCGCGTCCCTGCGCTGGACGAACGTCGACCACGCGACCATGCGGCTGACGGTCGGGCTCGACGGACACCGTACGGGCGGTGAGCGCCTGCGCGTCGAGGCCCGCTGGGACGACCGCGACGAGCACCTCGCCACGATCGAGACCACGGTCGGCGAGACCGGCGACGAGTTCGACGTGGTCGTGCCGATCGCACGGCAGACGAACGGGCAGGCCGAGGACGAGCTGCACTGGACGCCGGACACGCCCCGGCTGATCGACGCCACGGTCACGCTGCTGCCGCGCTCCGGCTCCGGCTCCGGCTCCGGTACGACGGCGAGCACGGGCGCGCTCGACGCCGTCGCCAGCTACTTCGGGATCCGGACGGTCGGGGTCGACGGCGGCGCGTTCCTGCTCAACGGCCGACGCCACGACGTCCGCAGTGTCCTCAACCAGGGCTACTGGCCCGAGTCGCACATCGCTGCCCCGTCCCGTCCAGCACTCCGCCGCGAGGTCGAACTCATCAAGGAGCTCGGCTTCAACGCAGCCCGCAACCACCAGAAGATCGAGGACCCGCGGTTCCTGTACTGGGCCGACCGACTCGGACTCATGGTGTGGGGTGAGGCCCCCGGCGCGTACGCGTTCTCCCCCCGCGCCGTGCAGCGTCTGGTGCGCGAGTGGATGGACGCCGTCGAGCGTGACGCCTCGCACCCGTCGATCGTCACCTGGGTGCCCGCCAACGAGAGCTGGGGCGTGCAGCACATCGCCACCGACCCGGCGCAGCAGGCCTACGCCCGGGCCCTCGCCGACGTCACGCGAGCGTTGGACCCGACGCGTCCGGTGATCTCCAACGACGGGTGGGAGCACACGAACTCCGACATCGTCACGATCCACGACTACGAGGGCGACGGACCCCGGCTCGCGGCCACCTACGCGGACGAGACCGCACGGACCCGGCTCCTCGGTGGCATCGGTCCGGCGGATCGCCGCATCCTCGTCGGCGGTGCCGAAGACCTCGGCCAGCCGGTCATGCTCACCGAGTTCGGGGGTGTGAACTACCAGCCGGGCGTCCAGCGCGAGGACGGCTGGGGCTACACGTCGGCCAGTGACGGCGACGACTGGGTGGCCCGGATCACCGCGCTGTACGACGCGATCCGTGCGAGCTCGTTCCTCGCCGGGTCCTGCTACACGCAGCTCACCGACACCATGCAGGAGACGAACGGCCTGCTCAACGCAGACCGGTCCCCGAAGGTGCCGATCGAGCAGATCCGTCGCGCGGTCACGGGGCACTAGCCGGGAGGCCCGCACTTCGTGAGCAGCAGTGGTCGGGTCCGGCAGACGGACCAGACCACTGCTGCTCCCGCTCCACTCGGGTCGCCTCGCGCCGGGCGGGTGGCGACTCGCGATGCGGGGTGCGGCCCGCGGTCTGGGAGGATCGGGCGGGTGACGAACGTGGCGGAAGCGAGCCGGGCCTCCAGGCAGGGGTTCCGCAGCCTGCTGACCGGACGGCACAGCGCCTGGACCGCACCGCTGCTGATCTGGGCGGGCTCGCGGGTGGTCAGCACCGTGCTGCTGGCGACCGTGTACCTGCTGGCGACCGCGAACGGCTGGCCGTTCGCCTCGTACCGGCAGGATCCCTCGTTCTTCACGTTCTCGGGCTCGTGGGACGCATCGTTCTACCGGATCATCGCCGAGCACGGGTACCCGGCGACACTGCCGACCGATGACTCCGGGCACGTCCTGCCGAACGCGTGGGCGTTCCTGCCGGTGTTCCCCGCCGTGGTGCGGGTCGTGATGACGCTGACCGGAGCGTCGTTCTGGGTCGCCGGGGTCGTGGTGGCGTCGATGGCCGGAGCGGGTGCCTGCGTGCTGCTGTACCGGCTGGTGCTCGCCGTCGGGTGCTCGCACCGGGCCCGCTGGGCGACCGGACTGTTCGCGTTCGCACCGACGGGGTTCCTGCTGCAGGTCGCCTACGCGGAGAGCCTGCTGCTCGTGCTGCTGTTCGGCGCCCTGCTCGCCCTGGTCCGGCGTCGGTACTGGCTGATCGCGCCGCTCGGTGTCGTGGCGGCGTTCACGAAGCCCGGGGTCCTCGCGCTGGCGCTGGCGTTGGCCGTGCACCTGGTCCTGCGGTGGGTGGCGTGGCGCCGGCAGCGGGACGCGTTCCCGTGGCGAGACCGGTTCGCGATCGTGGTGTCGGGCCTGGTCGTCGCTGCTGCGGGGCTGGCGTGGCCCGTCATCGCGACGGCCGTGACGGGGCGCCCGAACGCGTACCTGGACACCGAGCTGTCGTGGTGGGTGGGGTTCGTCGGCCGCCAGCACTTCGCGCCGCTGACGCCGTGGTTCACGATGGCGTCGACGTGGCTCGGGCCGCTCGGCATCGTGCTCGTCGTGGTGGTGCTCGCCGGCGCCGTGTGGTTCTTCGCGCGCAGGAGCACCAGGGCCCTGGGCACCGACGTGCTCGCATTCACGGCCTCCTACGGGCTGTACCTGGTGGCGGTGTTCCTGCCGCAGCAGTCGTTGCCGCGGTTGCTCATGCCGATGGCGCCGCTGCTCGGCTCGGACGTCTTCGTGGGGACCCGGCGGCGGGCGGTGACGTGGCTGGTCGTCGGGGTGTGCCTGCAGCCGGTCGCGATCGTGCTGCTGTGGTTCCTCGGCTACCCGTGAGCGGTGCGGTCATTCGGCTGTGCAAGACACCGGTGTTCGCCGGTTGCACACGCGCAGACCGCGGTGCGACGCGCGAACACCGGTGTCTTGCGGGCCGCGTCAGCGCTCCGCGTCGAAGGTGTGGAACCAGGCCGATCCACCGGGGTGCTGCACCGTGATCATCTCGTCGAGGTCGCGGTAGGGGCCGTCCTGGTTGTGGCTCGCCGACTTGATGCGGATGGTGCCGTCGGGCTCGGTGAAGACCTCGGACACGATGGTGGTGTGGTCCGGTGAGCCGTTGGCGTTCCAGTCGAAGAACACGATGTCGCCGACCCTGACCTTGTCGCGCTCGTCGGACGACCGCCGGGTGAGCCCGAACTCCGCCGCGTTGGTCTCGAGCCACGGGTCCATCGTCGGGCAGTAGGTCCACGTCGCACTGTGCTCGGCACCGGCCGCACGGTTGTACCAGTCGGACCGCTGCTCCCACCCGCGGGCGATGAGCGTCTGGCTGACGTAGTTCGCGCAGTCGCCACCGATGGGGTTCATCGTGCCGTACTCGGCGAGGTTGTAGTCCTTCCAGTACCGCATCGCGTAGGCGAGCTGCCGGTCGACGTCGGTCAGTGCCGCGTAGGCGAGGGTGGTCGAGGCGACCGCGCTGCCCGCAGCGGGCGTCGCTGCGGCGGTCGGCGTCGGCGTGGTGGTCGCGGTGTCCTGGGTGGCGCCGCTCTGCCCGTCGTTCGCGGCGCTGCCGTTGCCGTCGGAAGACCGGTTGACCGAGGGGCTCGGCTCGATCGACTCGGTGAAGAGTTCGACGTCGGCGTCACCGGCCGTGTACATCGCCTGGTGCGGGGCCGTGAAGGTCACCTTCGACGCGGTCGCTGTGACGTCGCGCGCAGCGACACCGCCGACGGTGACGCCCTTGACGGCGGCGAGTCCGGTCCCCGTCACGGTGATCGTGACGCCGCCGGCGAGTGGGACCTGAGCCGGAGTGACGGGCTTCGCCGTCGGGGTGGACGTTGCGTCCCCACCACCGGAGCTCCCGCGCCCGCCGCCCCTACCGTTGCCCGAGTCGCCGCCCTTGTCGCTGCCGGAGGAGCACGCCGCGACGGCGAGCCCGATCCCGGCGACACCGGCGAGGGACAGGAGTGCGCGGCGGTTCATCGAGGCAGTCATGACACGACCAGCGTAAGCGACACCTCCGTCGTTCCGACACGGCATGATCGTGTTCGGGGGCGAGCGTCCTCCGTGTCCCAGCGGACCCGTTCGGAAGGAACACACATGCCCGAGAGCCACGACTTCTTCGTCGCCACCGATCCCGAGACCGCCCGTGCGCAGGTGCGCGAGGCCCTGGCCCGCGAGGGCTACACCGTCGACGACGCCGAGCAGGGTGCACTCCGCGCGACCCGCGGCAGCCTCGGCCTGACGCTGCTCATCGGTGGGATGGCGAACGACCGCACGTTCCACACCCGGCTGGACGTGCAGATCATGATCGCCCCGGACGGCCGGACCGTCGCCCGACTGCTGCGCGGCTCGGGCAAGTCCGCGATCAAGGGCGGCGCGCTCGGCATCTCGCGCGGCAACCGTGCCTTCGAGCAGGCAGCGAACGCGATCCACACCACCTTCGCGCAGTCCGGCGTGCTGACGGAGAGCATCGCCGGCTGACACGTCGACCTCGGGGACGGGCCCACGCGACCCCCAGACGGACGGGAGGCCCGGTGCCAGCTGGCACCGGGCCTCCCGTCCGTCGGTCAGTTCAGGTCAGGTCGATCAGGTGCAGGAGACGTTGCGGTCGATGGTGCCGGAGCCGTAGGGCACCTCGACCTGGACCATCGCGATGGTGCCGCCGGGCAGCGGGGTGCCGGAGCAGGCCTTCCGCGCCTTGGTGACCGTGCTCCGGCCGAGCGCGATCCAGTTCGAGCGACCGTAGAGCGGGCTGTTCGACTTGACCGTGCCGGCGATGGTCTTCCACTGCGAACCGGTCGAGTAGAGGCCGATCCGCTTGATGCCGGCGGTCTTGAGCCCGACGATCATGCCCTGCATCGCCGCGCGGTTCTGGGCGGTGTCACGCTGGTACGACAGACCCGTCTCGACGTCGATCCACCAGCGGTAGGCGGACGGGTTCGGGACACCACGGCTCTGGACGTCGTCGTACCCGCGCGCGTAGCCGTACATGAACGAGCACGCCAGGGTGACCTGCTTCTTGCCGCCCTTGGTCACGCACTTGCCGAACGGGTTGGTGGGCACCGTGCCCTGGTAGCGGTTCGACGTGGGCCAGACCGACGCCTTGAGACCCGGGTTGGCGAACAGCGCGTACAGCTGCGTCTTCGGCTGGGCCGAACCCCCGACGGACTTCGCCGACCAGGCGAGCTGTTCGGCGAGGCACGGGTTCGTGGTGTTGCCGAGGGACTCGTTGACGCCCACGATGCCGAACGCCTGGTCGGTCGGCACCTGGCTGCCGCACTGCGGCCAGGAGATGTCGACACCCAGCGGCGTGACCGCTGCGGATGCGCCCGACGACGGGCCGGCGACGGCGATGCCGGCGGCCACCACCACCGTGGTCGCGATGGTCGCGACGAGACGACTGATACGGAACATGCTCTCCCCCTGATCGGGCCGAACCGGTCGGCCGCGCCCCACCGGCGCACGGGGAGTCTAGGGCGGTGCGTCGGACAACACACCACCCCTGTCCGTGAACTGTGTCCAACGGTGCACCCGAGTGGGCCTGTGGAGGACGATCGCCCCGAAACGGCCGGCAACGAGAACGGCCCGGAACCTGGGTTCCGGGCCGTTCTCGTGGTTGCCACCTGGTGGAGCTAAGGGGATTCGAACCCCTGACCTTCTCATTGCGAACGAGACGCGCTACCAACTGCGCCATAGCCCCAAGTGCTCGATCACATTAGCACCCCCGGTCGGCCCAGCCGAAATCGCAGGTGGCCCGTCGGGCGTGCCGCGGGTCAGACCGCGCGGCGCCGTCGCATGATCGCGTCGAGGTCGGCCTGCTGGTAGGCGTCGTCGTCGAGGACCCCCATGCCGGCCCACTTGCTCGGCGGACCGGCCGGAGCGGCGGGTGCGTCGGCAGCAGGAGCAGCAGCAGCAGCAGAGGCAGCGGCAGCAGGAGCAGCGGGCGCCCGCAGCCCGAGCCGCTCGGCCAGACGCCCCTGGTCGTGCGCGGACAGCGACGCCGCAGCCTCTTCGAGTTCGGGTCGCATCCGCGACACCCGTGCCAGTGACGGGTCGGACTCGCCGGCGCGGATGGCCGAGGCTTCGGCCTCGGCTTCCGCCTTGGCCGCAGCGACGCGCTCCTTCAGCCGGGCGGCGAGTTCCGCCGACGATTCGGGCGACGCGGCCGGTGCTGTCGGCCGCTCCACGTAGAGGGGCTTGGGCACGTGGTTCGGGGTCCACGAGCGGTCTGCTGCGGGCTCGGCAGGCTGCTCGGTCGACAGGGGCGGTGCCGGGTCCGTCCATGCGGTGGACGGCCGGGAGGCGCGGGTCGCGCCCGTCTCGGCGGCCGCGAGACGCTGCTTCCGCGCCGTCGCCACCTGGTGCAGCTGGGCCAGGACCGCTGCGGACCCACCGGCGGCGACGAGTCCGGCGACACCGACGAGCCAGAGCGACGGTGCAGCGACGAAGACCACGAGGGCCACGACGATGCCGAGCGTGCCGAACAGGGTCGCCCCGAGCCGGGAACGGCGCATGCGCATCGCGGTCAGGGCCGGCACGGCGGACGCCCGCTCGAGCACGGGGGCCTGCTCGGCCAGGCGGCGGGTGATCTCACGCTGCCGCGCGGCCTCGTGGGCTCGGACGATGGCGGTGCGCTTGGCCTCTTCGGACCGGGCGACGCGCTGCGCCTGGGCGAGGGACTTCGCGTTCATCTCGATGCGGACCTCGTCCGGCAGCTCGGCGGTCTGCGCGAGGATCCGGAGGGTCTGCTGCAGCCGGATGGCGTTCCGCTCGGTGGCCAGGTACTGGCGACGGGCGGCCCACGACGGCATCAGGTAGACGAGCCAGAGGACGGCCGCGACGAGCAGGACGATGCCGCCACCCCACGAGCCGATTCCTGCCATGCGAACACGGTAGGGGCGGCGGTTCCCGCGCCGCGTCATTGCCGGACGCGTGTTGCGCGTGTCGGGGCGGAATCCGTGGGAGACGAGCCGCGCCTCCAGGCCCGTCGGACCCGGGACGTCAGATGCGGGGCGTCGTGTCCAGCGGCAGTGCCGCCTCGTCGCGTGCGGCGAGCGGAACGGTCCCCGCGCCGGGCGGCACCCGCCCCTGGACCCAGCGCTCGAGGACGCCCCCGCGGACCTCCTCCGCCACCAGCGCGAAGCAGAAGTGGTCGCGCCAGTCCCCGTTGATGTGGATGTACCGGCGACGGAGTCCCTCGTACCGGAAGCCGAGCTTCTCGACGACGCGCAGGCTCGGGGCGTTCTCCGGCCGGATGCAGATCTCGATCCGGTGCACGCCGAGCGAGCGGAAGCAGTGGTCGACGGCGAGGGCGACCGAGATCGGCGTCACGTTGTGGCCGGCGGCGTCCTCGACGACCCAGTAGCCGATGGAGGCACTCGCGAGCGAGCCGTAGGAGATGCCGGAGACGTTGAGCTGCCCGACGAAGCGGCCGTCGAGCTCCATCGCGAACGGGAGTCCGAGTCCCGCGCGGGCGTTGGCCTGGAGCGCGCGGATGCTGCCCCGGACGTCGGTGGAGACGTGTCCGGAGGGGTTCGTGGCCTCCCAGGTGCGGAGCCACGAGCGGTTCGTCGCGAGCGCCGCGTCGAGGTCGCGGGTGTCGCGGAGCCGGAGGGGCCGGATGGTGACCCGCCCGTGGGACAGGGTCGGGATCGTCGTCATCGATGGGTTCCTCCGGGGTCCCGCCGCTGTGCGGGACGGGGTGTCCCGCCCGGGTCCGTGGTGTGACGGACCCGGGCGGGATGGCCGACTATTCGCCCGCGTTGAACTCCTTCAGCCACGACTTGAGGTCGGGGCCGAGGTCATCGCGGTCCGAGGCGAGCTGCACGATCGCCTTGATGTAGTCGAGTTTGTCACCGGTGTCGTACCGGCGTCCACGGAAGACGACGCCGTACACGCCGCCGGTCCACTCCTCGGCGCTCGCCATCTTCATGAGCGCGTCGGTCAGCTGGATCTCGCCGCCCTTGCCCGGCTCCTGCTTCTCGAGGACGTCGAAGACCTCGGGACGGATGACGTAGCGGCCGATGATGGCCAGGTTCGAGGGTGCCTCGCCCTGCGGGGGCTTCTCGACGAGCCCGGTGATCTTCACCACGTCGTCGGTGTCGGTCGGCTCGACCGTGGCGATGCCGTACAGGTGGGTCTGCGACTCGGGGACCTCGAGCAGGGCCACGATGGTGGCGTTCTTCTCGCCCTGGACCTCGATCATGCGCTTGAGGAGCGGGTCGCGGGCGTCGATGATGTCGTCACCGAGGAGCACGGCGAACGGCTCGCGGCCCACGTGCATCTTGGCGCGGAGCACCGCGTGGCCGAGGCCGAGCGGGTCGCCCTGTCGCACGTAGTGCATGTCGGCGAGGTCCGTCGACTGGTTCACCTTCTGCAGCTTCTCGTGGTCGCCCTTCTTGCGGAGGGTCTCCTCGAGCTCCGACACGTGGTCGAAGTGGTTCTCGAGCGCGTTCTTGTTGCGCCCGGTGATCATCAGCACGTCGGTCAGCCCGGCGCCGACAGCCTCTTCCACCACGTACTGGATGGCCGGCTTGTCGACGACGGGGAGCATCTCCTTCGGCATCGCCTTGGTCGCGGGGAGGAAGCGGGTACCCAGCCCTGCGGCCGGGATCACCGCCTTCGAAATCTGGAAGCCCATGGTCAGACCGTATCCGATCCCCCTTTCGAGGGCATGTCGTCGCTCCGGGGGACACGGCACCCCGCGGGTTCCCGGCGGGAAGCCGCAACCGTACCCCTCGGTAGACTCCTGCGCATGATCGCCGATCTCGGGAACGAGAAGCGCGCCCTGCGAGCCGAACTCCGGCAGCGGCGGCGCACCCGGACCACGACCGAACGCGACGCGGACACCCAGACCCTGACCGCGACCCTGCAGCGCTTCGTCGAGGAGCGCCAGGTGACGTCCCTCGCCCTGTACCTGTCCGCCCCGGACGAGCCGAACGTCCGGCCGTTCCTGAACTGGGCGTTCGGGCAGGGCCTCCGCGTGCTGCTGCCGGTCACCCGCGAGGACGGCCTGCTCGACTGGGCCGTGGGCGACGGCGAGAGCGAGACCGAGAGCGTGCTCGGCCTGCCCGAGGTCGTCGGCGAGGTCCTGTCCCCGCTCGCGATCAACGACGTCGACGCGATCCTCGCCCCGGCGGCGGCGGTCGGGCACGACGGCGTCCGCATGGGCTGGGGGCGCGGCTACTACGACAAGACCCTCGGGTCCATGGCGAACCGCCCGCCCGTCTATGCTGTGATCTTCGACGCGGAGTACCTCGACGAGGTCCCGCGCGAACCCCACGACGAACCCGTCGACGGCATCATCACGCCGTCGCGCATCATCACGTTCCGGAGCTGACGTGCCCATCTACTCGTACCGTTGCACCGAGTGCGACAACGCGTTCGACATCAAGCAGTCCTTCTCCGACGCCACCCTGACGGAGTGCCCGGTCTGCGGCGGCGTCCTGCGCAAGGTGTTCTCCCCCGTCGGCGTGACCTTCAACGGCGGCGGCTTCTACCGCACCGACTCGCGCCCGACCCCGGGATCCGAGGGCTCGTCGAGCACCCCCGCGAAGTCCGAACCGAAGACGGCCGAGCCGGCGAAGAAAGCCGAGTCGAAGCCGAGCACGCCGAAGCCCGCATCGTCCTGACGCGGACTGCGCTCCCCGGATAGGTTGGGCGCGTCGCCACCCGGCGGCCGTCCTCGACCCGGAAGGAGACCCTCGCATGAAGGGCTTCAAGGAGTTCCTGCTCCGCGGCAACGTCATCGACCTGGCCGTCGCAGTCGTCATCGGTGCGGCGTTCACCGCGATCGTCACCACGATCGTCAACGCCCTGATCAACCCGCTCATCGGTGCGGTGTTCAACGCGTCGAGCCTGGACAAGGCACTGGTCGTGGCGATCCCCACAGTCTCCGGCGGTGACGCGGAACTGCAGTTCGGCGCGATCATCGGCGCAGTGCTCAACTTCGTCATCGTCGCCGCGGTCGTCTACTTCGCGCTCGTCGTGCCCGTCAACCACCTGAAGAAGGTGGCGTTCGAGCGCGTCAAGAACGACGAGCAGCAGACCCCGCAGGACGTCCCCCCGACCGACGTCGAGGTGCTGCTCGAGATCCGCGACCTGCTCCGCCCGCAGACCGGCGGCGCCACGAGCACCGGGGCGCACATCGCCCCGTCGAACGCTCCGGAGGGCCCCGGCATCGGCGGCTCGACGAAGTTCTAGCCCCGGCGCCGCGAGACACCGGTGTTCGCGCGCTGCACACCCGTGAACCGCGGTGCGCAGCGTCGACACCGGTGTTCTGCGGAGAGGGGCCTCGTCAGGCGGCGGGGACCGCGCGGCGCTTCGCGAACATCGCGACGGCGTACTGGGCGCCGGCGAGCACGTGGCCCGCGGTGCCGAGGTAGACGAACACCAGGGCGACCACCCGGACCCAGGGCGCGTTCTCGTCGACGGTGTGCACCGCGGAGAACAGCAGCACCGGCAGCCCGACGAACAACAGGGCCGACCGGATCTTGCCCGTCCACGTGACGTCGAGGTCCGGGTTGCCGTGGAACAGCACGCTCGACAGGACGACGAGCACCAGGTCGACGAGCACGACGACGGCCACCACCCACCAGGGCAGCAGGCCGACGAGCACCAGGGACAGCACGATCGCGATGATGGCCAGCCGGTCGGCGACGGGGTCGATCGCCTTGCCGAGCTTGGAACCCTGGTCGAACTTCCGGGCGATGAAGCCGTCGGCCCAGTCGCTCACGCCGATCACGACGAGGGCGACGAGCGCCCACCCCGGGTGTCCGGCGACGACGAGGCCGATGAACACCGGGATCAGCACGAGGCGGAACAGCGTGATCAGGTTCGGCCAGGTCTGCCAGTCGGGGCGCTGCCGCGCGGTGTCAGTCATCACGGGCCAGGCTACCGGTTACCAGTGCGGGGGGACGTCGCGCCGGAGCTGGTCGTCGTTCTCACCGTCGCGGTGGCGCGCCGGTTCCGGCGGCGGCGTCGGGTCGTAGCCCGCCACCGGCTGGGTGGTGACGCGTCTGCGGCGCCGCACCGGGCCTCCAGGCGGCTCGTCCGTCTCGCCTCCGTCAGCGGTGGGACGGACGGGAGGCGCGGCTGACGACGCGTCGTCGGCCCGCGTCCACGTGCCCACCAGCTGGTCCGTCTCCGGCGTCACCGGACCGGCGGGCCGCGAGGCCCGGCGGCTCACCGGCGGGCGGGGATCGGTGGGATGGAGATCTCCTGCGTGGCGCCGCGGTCGACACCGAGCACCGCGGCGACGGTGTTCGCGACGCGGTCCGGGTCGGAGAACAGCTGGAAGGCGTGCACGCGCACGTAGTGCCAGCCGAGTCGACGGAGGACCTCCGGCCGGAGGCGCAGGGACTCGCGCAGCGATCCCTTGACCAGCGACGCATCGGTCTCGATCGTGACGCACACCCCGCCGTGCGCGGCGACGAGGCCGAGCTTGCCGCGGTGTCCGAGCGCCACCGGGATGCCGCGCATCTCGAGGCGCCGGGCCAGGTCGACGAGCAGCGGATCGGAGTCGTCCGGCACGTACTCGGCGGTGGTGCGGGCACGCACCTCGGCCAGGATCTCGGCGAGGGCGACGGTGCCGTGGCCCATGCGCTCGGCCTCGATGTCCGACGGCTGGAAGCAGGTGACGATGACCATCGAGCGACGCGCGCGGGTCATCGCGACCGCCAGCAGCCGCTCGCCGCCGGGCTTGCCGAGCGGACCGAAGTCGCGCAGCACACGGCCGTGCGGGGTACGGCCGTAGCCGATGGAGAACACGACGCGGTCGCGGCTCTGCGCCACCGACTGCTCGAGCGTCGCCACGATGAACGGCTCGGCACGGTC
Source organism: Curtobacterium poinsettiae (assembly GCF_025677645.1). Taxonomy (NCBI): domain Bacteria; kingdom Bacillati; phylum Actinomycetota; class Actinomycetes; order Micrococcales; family Microbacteriaceae; genus Curtobacterium; species Curtobacterium flaccumfaciens. The sequence goes on from NZ_CP106879.1 coordinate 38,675, forward strand.
GCCGATGACGAACTCGGTCAGGTCCTTGTGGCCCTGGGCGGCGGTCAGCACGGCCTGCTCGACGCGCACGGCGTGCTTCGCCGACGCGGTGATGACCATGAGCGACTCGGTCGGACGGGTGCGCGCGTGGTCGATGACGAGCCGGACCACGCGGTCGACCTCGGCGTCGACGCTCTCGACGGCACCGGACTCGGGGTCGGGCACGGCCTTGCCGTCGCTGACGTAGTCGAGCGCGATCGAGCCGTGCCCGAGGAACGAGCCGGCCCAGGGCAGGGACTCGATCTTGCCACCGTAGAAGCGACGGTTCACGAGCTCGGCCAGGTCCTCGCCGCCGGCGCGGTACGACCGCGACAGCGACAGGGTCGGCAGCAGGGTGGACAGCTTCGCCAGGGCGGAGTCGGCGTGGAACGCGTCGAGCGTGCCCTCGTCGACCTGCAGCGCCCGGTGCTCGGGGTCCACGGCGATGCGGAAGGGCGACGGCGTCTGGGTCACCGGGTCGCCGAACACGACGGTCTGACGGGCGCGACGGACGGCGCCGACGGTCTCGGCGATCGTCACGGCACCGGCGTCGACCAGGATCACGGTGTCGAAGGGCATCGTGTCGGCGATCTGCGGCACCTCGTACGGGCTGGCGAGCCAGACCGGTGCGATCGACCGGGACAGGTGCGGTGCGGAGTCCTGCAGCAGGCGCGAGGTGATCGCGCCGTCGCGGAGCTGGGTCTTGAGCGCGGTCGCTTCTTCGGGCCAGTCGACGAGACCGACCTTCCAGTTCTCGGCGAGCTGCCACGCCAGGCCCTGGGAGACCCCGGCCGCGTGGGCGTCGTCCACCAGGCGGAAGTCGGCCTCGACCCGGTCGAGCATGTCGGTGTTCGCGCCGAGCAGCGCCCGATCGGACTCGAGCATGGTCTCGAGGGCGGACTGCCACCAGGCGAGCTCGAGCTCGGCGGGCACCTGCACGTCCGGCACGTGCCGGTTCGCCAGGTCGGTGATGAGCGGCTCGAGCTGCAGGTCGCGCAGGGTCTGCATGAGCTCGGTGCGCTCCTGCAGGTTGTGCAGGACGTCGGACTCGGCGGCCAGCTCGGCGATGGTCGGGACGAGCTGGTCGACCGGGGTGTTCGCGAGCTGGCGGTCACGCTCGGTGCGGCCCAGCGGCTCGTCGAGGCGCGCGAGGTCCTCGGCGACGTTCGAGAACAGCACCTGGACGTCGGCGATGCCCGTGGGCACCTCGGGGTTCACGCCGGCGGCGACGTAGCGCTGCCAGAGCACCCGCTGCTGCTGGACGCGGGTCAGGGCCTCGTGCAGGTCGGACACGTGCACGCCCGGGCGGACGTACTCGCGGGCGAGCTTCTTGAGCCGACGACGGTTGGTCGACGACATCGGGGCGCCCTCGCCGCGCGGGGCGGTGGCGGCCACGAGCTCGGACACCGAGCGGTCGAAGACCACCGGCAGGAAGCGGTCGAGCGTGTCACGGATCTCGGTGAGCAGGCGCAGGTAGATGCCGAGCTCGTTGATCGTCGTGAACTGGCGCATGTGCGTCGAGCTCACCAGGTCGTGGGCGCGGCGGAGCAGGGTCGGCAGGCCGTCGGCGTCGAGGTCCTTCGCGATGCGGTGCGCACGCTGGGCACCGTCGCTCGAACCGAACTTCGCGCCGTACCAGGGCGAGTCGTCGGGGCCGTAGCGGAACTCGCCGAGGTTCGCGGCGCTGACCATCGTCTCGGCGACGCGCGAGCGACCCTCGACCATCGAGGCGACGGACTGCTTCGACAGGCGCGCGGTGGTCGACGGGGCGACGGGCAGCAGCGACAGGCGCGACAGCTCCACCAGGCAGTCGAGCACCGAGACGCCGAAGTCGGGGTCCTTGCGGGTGAGCGATCCGCGGTAGTCCTTCAGCACCTTGCGCAGGCGGACCAGGGCGTCGTCGACCTCGCGGAGGTTCGGACGCGCGGCCTTCTCGTTCCGGGCGATGGCACGGACGACGTCGCGGCGCAGGGTCGACGGCGTGACTGCGACCCCGGGCAGCTGGACCTCGCCGAAGCGGGCGGCGATCCCCCGCAGGGTCGCGCGGCGCGGGCTCACGACGAGCACGCGCTTGTTCGCGGCGACCAGGCCGCCCAGGGCGTTCACGATGGTCTGGGTGCCACCGGTGCCGGGCAGGGTCTTCACGACGATGGAGTTGCCGGCCGTGATCTGCGCGATCACGTTCTCCTGCTCGTCGTCGGCGTCGAGCAGGAGCGTGTCGGTCTCCGGGCTGCGCTCGTCCGACGGGGTCTGCTCGACCGGGTGGTAGGACTGCTCGACCTGCCACTTCGCGCTCGGGTTGCCGGCGAGGGCGTCGAGCACGGGGTGCGACAGGTCGCCGGTGTCCTCGACCATGCCGGTGGCGACCTCGGCGAAGGTGGACACTACGAGGCGGGCGTGCACCGAGAAGCCGGGGATGTGCGCGGTCAGGCCACGCAGGCGGTCGATGACGGGGTTCGGCGTGAACGAGCCGTCCTGCTGCGCGAGGGCCACGAAGGACTGTGCGTCGAGGATGACCCCGAACTGCTCGTGCAGCGCGTCGGCGAGACCCGGGTTGAGCACCGGTTCGCCGAGCAGGCGCACCTCGAAGTCGCGTCCGTGCCGGCGGATCGCGAGGGGGCGCAGGAGCACCGGGCCGCGGAACTGCTCGTCGCCGTGCTGCCAGTCGGCCATGCCGATGCCGAGCTTCACGGCGTCGATGCCGCGCACGGTGGCGAGCTCGGTGCCCTTCGCCTCGACGTGTCCGGCAGCCACGCGGGCGGCACGGAGCGCCACCTCGTCGCGGATCAGGCTCGACAGCAGGGTCGTCTTGCCGGTGATGAACTGCGCGAGACCGCCCGGGTGGGTGGTCGAGAGCTCGATGCGGGCGCGCGGGTGGTCGCTGAAGTGCGTGAGCGGGCTCGTGCCGCCGACGCCGGTCAGCTGGGTGCGCCAGCCGTCCCACGTCGGTTCGGCCGCGTTGCCGGCCTGCAGCCGCGGGTCACCGAGGCTGATCGCCTGCGGGCTCGTCATCTGCAGCTCCGGGCGGAGCGTGCGGTCCGGCTCGTCGGTCCGTTCCTGGTCCACGTCCTGCTGCTCGTCTCGGTCGTCGTCGGGGCGCGCGCGGGCACCCTCGACGGGGACGTCGTCGTTCACGTCGTCCTCACCGTCGGTCACCCTGTCCGCTCGCCACACATCCGACACTGTAGGCGGAACCGGACGGCCTCTCTGGCAATGAACCGAGGTTTCGGGGTTTCCGCACGGACCTGACCGCCGTCCGGCCGGACGTGACCGCCGTCCGGCCGGACGTGCGCCACCGTCCGACCCGACGTGCGGCGCGCCCGATCCGACGGCAGCCCGGTCCGGTGTGGTACCAACGGGGCATGGCCATCGACGACCGCACCACTCCGTCCGCCCCCACGCCGAACCGGCGTCGATCGGTCCCCGCCGAGATCTCACGGTCGTGGCTGCTGGTGTCCGGCACCGCCACCGACCGGTTCGACAAGTCCCAGCGCTCCCGCGCCGACCAGATCATCCTGGACATCGAGGACGCCGTCGACCCCGCCGCGAAGCCCTCGGCCCGGCAGGGCGTCGCCGCCTGGCTCGCCGGCGGTGGCGAGGCCTGGGTGCGGATCAACGACGTCACCACGGACTTCTGGGCGGACGATGTCGAGGAGCTCCGGGGCCTGCCCGGGCTGCAGGGCGTCATGCTCGCCAAGACCGAGTCCCCCGCCCAGGTCACCGACACCTGGCACCGGCTCGGCGGCCACACGCCGGTGATCGCCCTCGTCGAGTCGGCCCTGGGCATCGAGGAGTCCGTGTCGATCGCCAGGGCGCAGGGCGCGTTCCGCCTGGCCTTCGGTTCCGGCGACTACCGCCGCGACACCGGGACCAGCGCCGACACGCTCGCGATGGCGTACCCGCGGTCGAAGCTGGTCGTCGCCTCGCGCGTCGGCGACCTGCCGGGTCCGATCGACGGCCCCACGGTCGGGTCGTCGCACCCGATCCTCCGCGAGCAGTCGCAGGTGGCCGTGTCGCTCGGCCTCACCGGCAAGCTCTGCCTGGACACCGAGCAGCTCCCCGTCATCAACGAGGTCATCTCCCCCACGCCGACCGACGTCGCCTGGGCGCAGGACTTCCTCGACGACTTCGAGGCCCGCGGCCGGGTCATCCGCGACGGTTCCGACCTGCCGCGGCTCGGTCGGGCGCAGAAGATCCAGCGGCTCGCACAGGCGTTCGGGGTCGAGGCGCGGTAGGACTGCACGCATGACCTGGTCCAACGTCCCCGGCCCTCCGCCGCAGTCCTCCTCCGGCCCCACGGACGCGCAGCGCGCGGCGTGGGAGCGCGGTGGCACCACGCTGTTCCCGCCGGCGAAGCTCGCCGACCGGATCTCGACGGTGCTGCTCCTGGTGTTCGGTGCCGTCATGACCGCGATCACGGCGGTCGTCGGCATCGTCGCGATCGCCTCGGCCACGGCCGAGTGCGACGCCGCGTCGGGCTGCACGCCCGGCGGGTACTTCGGTGGCGCGGCCATCGCGGTCGGTGGCGCCTTCGTCATCGGGGTCGCCACGATCGTGCTGTCGATCGGCGCGTGGATCCGGCGGAAGCCGTCGTGGTGGATCGCGGCGATCGGCTTCGTGCTCGCGATCGTCGTCATCGCCTGGGGCGGGGCCGTGTTCGTGGACGCCGTCGACAGCGGTTCCGCTTCGTCGTCGGTGTCCGCCGGCGCCTGACCGGCGCACCGACACCACCCTTCCGACCGGACACCGTCGTCCGACGTGTGTCGGGGCGGAGAACGCGAGTGCGTTCCGGACTGGAGGCGCGGGGCGGGGCCGCCACGCGCCTCCAGTCCGGACCGGGGTAGCGTCCCGGGCATGGTGACGGTGTCGCGGACGACGGTCGCGGTGGTCGGTGGCGGCCCCGCAGGGGTCGTCCTCGGGCTGCTGCTCGCCCGCGCCGGCGTCGAGGTGCGCGTGCTCGAGCGGCACGACGACTTCAACCGGGACTTCCGGGGCGACACGGTGCACGCCTCGACCATCCGTCTGCTCGACGAACTCGGACTCGGTGCACCGTTCCGGGCGCTGCCGCAGTCACGTCTCGACGACTTCTCGCTGCCGATGCCGGACGGCTCCCGGCTGCTGCTCGGTGACTTCTCGCGTCTCGCACCTCCGTACGACCACGTGGCGATGGTGCCGCAGTGGGACCTGCTCGACCTGCTCGTGACCGCAGCCCGTCAGGAGCCGTCGTTCCGCATCTCGACGGGCCTGGCGGCGACCGGGCTCATCGAGGAGAACGGGGTCGTGACCGGGGTCCACCTGCGGCCGCGGGACGGGACCGGCGAACCCGAGGAACTCCGCGCCGACGTCGTGATCGCCTGCGACGGGCGGAACTCGGTGCTGCGTCGCGCCGCCGGCCTCGTGCCGCGAGCGTTCCGGGTGCCGTTCGACACCTGGTGGTTCCGGTTGCCCCGGCACCCCGGGGACGCGGCGAGCGCCCTCACCCCCGCGTTCTCCGACCGGGACGTGCTGCTGAGCTTCCCGCGGCCCGACTACCACCAGGTCGCGTACTTCGCGCCAAAGGGCTCGGACGCGGCCCTGCGCGCCGCGGGGGTTGAGGCCTTCCGTGCCCGGGTGGCGCGGCTCCGACCGGACTTCGCGGACCGGGTCGACGCGATCGCCTCGATGGACGACGTGCACGTGCTCGACGTCCGCATGGACCGCCTGCGCCGGTGGTGGCGGCCGGGGCTGCTCTGCATCGGGGACGCCGCACACGCGATGTCGCCCGCCGGCGGGGTCGGCATCAACCTCGCGGTGCAGGACGCGGTGGCGACGGCGACGATCCTGGTGCCGGCGCTCCGACGGGGACTCCGCGGTGGTGGCCTCGACCGGGCGCTCGCGGCCGTCCAGCGTCGTCGGACCCCGCCCGCCGCCCTGGTGCAGGCCGCGCAGGCGGTGCTGCACCGGGTCGTGTTCGAGCGCGCCTTCGCCGGGCACCTGCGGGACGGACCGCCGCTGCTGCCGGTGCTCCTCGCGCGCTGGGTCCCGCCGGTCCGGGGCGTCTACGCCCGCGGCATCGCGTTCGGCCCGCTGCCGGAACACGCGCCGGAGTGGGCGCGTCGGTGACGGACGCCCGTGGCGCGTCGGTGCGGGAACTGGGCGTCGGCACCGGGGCTGGGCGCATGCTGGGCCGATGAAGCAACGAGTCATCGGAGACGTGTCCGTCAGTGCCATCGGTCTGGGCGGGATGCCCATGTCGATCGAGGGCCGACCGGACGAGCGTCAGTCCATCGCCACGATCCACGCAGCGCTCGAGAACGGTGTCACGCTCATCGACACCGCCGACGCATACCACCTGGGCGGCCACGACGAGGTGGGGCACAACGAGGAGCTCATCGCGCGGGCCGTCCGGGAGTACCACGACGACACCTCGGACGTGCTCATCGCGACGAAGGGCGGACACCTGCGTCCCGAAGCCGGCAACTGGGCGCAGAACGGGCACCCGGAGTACCTGAAGGAGGCGGCGAAGGCCTCGGCGAAGCGGCTCGGCGTCGAGCAGATCGGCCTGTACCAGTTCCACCGGCCCGACCCGGCGGTGCCGTACGCCGACTCGATCGGGGCGCTCGCCGAGCTGCTCGACGAGGGCGTCATCCGGATGGCGGGCATCTCGAACGCCGACCCGGACCAGATCCGCACCGCGAACGAGGTGCTCGGCGGACGCCTGGCGTCGGTGCAGAACCAGTACTCGCCGAAGTTCCGGTCGAGCGAGCCGGAGCTCGAACTGTGCGACGAGCTCGGCATCGCGTTCCTGCCGTGGAGCCCCCTCGGTGGCATCGGGAGCGCGGCGGACCTCGGCACGGCGTTCGAGGACTTCGCCTACATCGCTCGCGACCGTGGGGTCACCCCGCAGGTCATCGCGCTGGCGTGGGAGCTGCAGAAGAGCGACGTCGTCGTGCCGATCCCCGGTGCGTCCCGGCCGCAGTCGATCCTGAACTCGATCACCGCGCCGACCGTGCGGCTGCGGCCGGAGGACGTCGCACGCCTCGACGCCTCACAGCCCGCGGCCGTCTGACGCCCGTTCCCCCGGACGGGGAAGCACGACGCCCCGCCGCTCCGGGTCCAGGAGCGGCGGGGCGTCGTCATGCGTGGCTGGGCGGGCGCTCGCTCAGCTCTTGGCGGGGCAGACCGCCGAGACCTGGTCGAGCGTGGTCTGCACCTCGGACTGGGCCTTCGTGACCTCGGTGCTGTCCTCGGCCGCGCCGGAGCGGATGGCGGAGCTGTAGCCCTTCGCCGCGCCGGAGAAGTCCTCGAACGTGTCGTGCACCTGGTCGTTCGAGACCTTCTCCAGCGCCGAGTCGATGCGCTGGACGAATTCGTCGATGAGCGCCGCGCGGGCCTTCGGCTCGGCCGGGGCAGAGTTCGAACCCTGCTCCTTCAGGAACGACGCGAGTTCGTTCTCGAGCAGGGAGCAGGCTTCCGCCTTGGTCTGGGCGGGTGCCGCAGCGGCGGTCTTCGAGGCCGACGGGGCGCTGGACGAGCCCGAGTCGCGGCCGGACGAGCCGCCGTCGGAGGAACCGCCGTCGCCGCCCGAGCAGCCGGCGAGCAGCGTGAGTGCCAGGCCGGCGGTGGCCAGTGCGGTGAGGGTGCGACGCATCAGGAGTTGCACTCCTTCTGGAACGCGTTGCCGGCGTCCTGCACCTTGGTGCTGGACTTCGTCAGGGCCGAGACGTCGGCCGACTGCGGGTCGTCGGCGATGTCCTCGATGTCGTCGACCAGGTCGCCGTACGCCTCTTCGAAGGCGTCGCCCTTGGCCTTCAGGTCGTCGTCCGACAGGTCGTCGACGCCGTCGGAGATCTTCTCGTCGAGCTCCTTGAGCTTCGTGACGGCGGCGTCCGGGTCGGACTGCAGGTTCGCGGCCTCGGACTGCACGCCCTGGGCGGCGGACTTGACGGTCTTCTCGAACTGCGTGCACTGCTCGGCCTTGGACGGCCCGGTCGAGCAGCCGGCGAGCAGCGTGAGTGCGAGGCCGGCGGCGGCCAGCGCGATGAGCTTCTTGGGCATGGTGGAGAGTCCCCTCGATCTGTCCGCACTCCCCCGGATGAGGTGCAGATCCGTCATCGAGCGTACAGGGAACATCCACAGGGAGACCGGCGGTGGTTGTGGGCGACCGGCAGGCGGCCGGAGGCGGGTGGCGCGTACCGTCGAGGGCATGCGAGCCATCACGTTCGACGACGCCACCATGTCCGTCACCGACCTGCCCGACCCGGAACCCGGCACGGACGAGGTCCTGATCGAGGTCGCCGCGGCTGGCGTCAACAACGCCGACCTGCAGCAGCGTGCGGGCAACTACCCGCCGCCGCCGGGGGCGTCGGAGATCCTCGGGCTCGAGGTCTCCGGCACCGTGCGGGCCGTCGGCGGGGGCGTCACGACCGTGGCGGTGGGCGACCGGGTGTGCGCGCTCCTCTCCGGCGGCGGGTACGCGGCACTCGTGGTCGCGCCGGTCACCCAGGTGCTGCCGGTCCCCGAGGGCGTCGACCTGGTCGATGCGGCCGGACTGCCCGAGGCCGCCTGCACCGTCTATTCCAACATCGGCATGCTCGCCGGGCTCCGACCGGGGCAGACGCTCCTGGTGCACGGCGGTACTGGTGGCATGGGGTCGCACGCGGTGCTGTGGGCGAAGGCCCTCGGTGCGACCGTGATCGCGACGAGCGGCGGCGACCGCAAGGTCGCCGCGTCCCGTGACCTCGGCGCCGACCTGGTGGTCGACCACCGCACGGAGGACTTCGTGGAACGCGTCCTGGCGTTCACCGATGGCGTGGGTGTCGACGTGGTGCTCGACGTCGTCGGACCGTCCTACCTGGAGCGGAACCTGCAGGCCCTCGCCCCGAACGGGCACGTCGCGGTCATCGCCTCCGGCAGCGGCCGCACCGCCGAGCTCGACTTCGGGGTGCTGATGCGGAAGCGCGCGACGATCAGCGGCACGACCCTGCGCGCACGGCCGCTCGCCGAGAAGGCCGCCATCGTCGAGGCGGTCCGCTACAACGTCTGGCCGCTCGTCGCCGACGGCCGGGTGCTGCCGGTCATCGACTCGGTGCTGCCCCTGGCCGAGGTCGAGGAGGCTCACCGTCGCGTGCGCGACGGCGAGGTGATCGGCAAGGTGCTGCTGACGCCCTAGACGTGCACGCGGGCGAGGAACTCGACGAGCGCCGGGTGCTGCGGGTGGTCGAGGACGTCGGCCGGGGACCCCTGCTCGACGACCTCGCCGCGGTGCAGGAACACGATCCGGTCGGCGACGTTCCGTGCGAAGTGCATCTCGTGCGTCGTCATCAGGATCGTCGAACCCTGTCGCTTCAGCTCCGTGACCAGGTCGAGCACCTCGCCGACGAGCTGCGGGTCGAGGGCGCTCGTGACCTCGTCGAGCAGCAGGAGTTCCGGGTCCGACGCGATCGCCCGGACGATGGCGACGCGCTGCTGCTGCCCGCCGGACAGGCGGTCGGGGTACGCATCCGCGAACGAGGCGAGCCCGATCCGGTCGAGCAGCCGGCGCGCGGTCTCCTCGGCCTGGGCTCGTCCGATGCCGTGCACCTGGCGGGACGCAAGCGTGACGTTGTCGAGCACGCTCATGTGCGGGAACAGGTTGAACTGCTGGAACACCACGCCGATGCGCGCCCGCACGGCGTCGACGGCGACGCGCGGGTCGGCGATGTCCGTGCCCTGCAGCAGGATCTCGCCGTCGTCGATGCCCTCGAGCAGGTTGACCGTCTTGAGCAGCGTCGACTTGCCGGAGCCCGAGGCCCCGATGACGCAGATGACCTGGTGGCGGTGGACCGTCAGGTCGATCCCGCGCAGGACCTCGTGCTCGCCGAAGGCCTTGCGCAACCCGCGTAGTTCGAGGACCGCGGCGTCCGCACCAGACGCACCACGGGCCTCCAGGCCGGCCTCGCTCATACGGTCCCTCCGATCTGCTCGCGCCGCTGCTGGCGACGCGCGATCGCGTCCGTGACGCGGATCAGCGGCAGGCTGATCACCACGAACAGCAGCCCGGCGACGAAGTACGGCGTGAAGTTGTAGGTCTCGGCCTGCGCGATCTGGGCGGAGCGGACCGCGTCGACGGCCCCGAGGATCGACACCAGACCGACGTCCTTCTGCATCGACACGAAGTCGTTCATGAGCGCCGGGGTGACCTTGCGGATCGCCTGCGGCAGCACCACGAGCCGCAGGGTCTTGGCGTGCGAGAGTCCGAGCGACCGGGCGGCCAGGCGCTGGGAGGGGTGCACGGCCTCCATGCCGGCGCGGAGCACCTCGGCGATGTACGACGAGTAGGTCAGGGTGATCGCGATCGTGCCCCAGACCTCGGCGGGGAGCCGCGGGAACACCCCGAGCCCGGGGATGCCGTAGCCGACCAGGTAGAGCACGATGATGAGCGGCAGGCCGCGGAACAGGTCCGTGTAGCCGGTCGCGAGCATCCGCAGCGGGAAGAACACCGGGTTGCGCAGGCCGCGGACGACCGCGAGCAGCGTGCCGAACACGGCGACGCCGATGGCGCTGAAGAACAGGATCCGGACGTTCAGCCAGAGGCCCACCAGGATGTCCGGGAACGTGTCGACCGCGGTCTGCGGGTCGAAGAACGACTGCTGCACCGCCGCCCACCCGGGGGTGTTCACGACGCCGAAGTACACGACGGCGAGCACGACCAGCGTGGAGACGACCGACACCACGACGGAGCGACGGCCGCGCTGGCGACGGTAGAGCCGACGCTCGAGCTCGACCTGGCTCGGCGCGGGTGCGGCGACCGGGGTGCCGGCCCCTGCTGGCAGGGTCATCCGGTTACTTCAGGACCGGCGTACCGGTCTCCGACGAGAGCCACTTGGTCTGCAGGTCCTGCAGGGTGCCGTCGTCGTCGAGGGTCTTCAGAGCCTCGTCGACCTTGCTCGTCAGCTCCGAGTCCTTCGGCAGGACGAAGCCGAACTGGTCGCCCTCGCCGTCATCGGGGAACTGCGCGGACACGGTGCCGTCGTCGACCTGGGCCGAGGCCATGTAGAACGCCGTCGGCAGGTCGGTGACGATCGCGTCGATCTGCCCGGACTTCAGCGCGAGCACGGCGTCGTCGTTGGAGTTGAACACCTGCGGCGTGACGCCGAGGACGTCCTTGACGCTCGCGATGCTCGTCGAACCGGTCGCGACGCCGATGGCGTCCTGCTTGAGCGCGGCGATCGTGGTGTCACCGGCGGCCTTCGACCCGGACGTCGTCACGACCGCCTGGGTCGTCGTGTAGTAGGCGCTCGACATGTCGACGGCCTTCTTGCGCTTCGCGTCGATCGAGAACTGCTGGACGTTGAGGTCCCAGTCCTTCGGCCCCGGTGCGATGGCGCTGTCGAAGGTGCTGCGCTTCCAGACGACGTCGGACTTGCCGTAGCCCATCTCCTTCGCGACCGCGTAGGCCACGGCGGACTCGAAGCCCTTGCCGGACTGCGGCTCGTTGTCCTCGACCCAGGGCGAGTAGGCCGGGTCACCGGTGGCGATCGTGAGCTTGCCGTCGGTCACGGTGCCGTCGGAGTTGCTGCTGCCCCCGGCGGAGCAGGCCGACAGGGCGAGGGCGGCGACCGCGGCGGTGGCGACGGCGAGGGTGAAGCGGAGGTGACGGGTCACGGTCGGGCCTTCGTGCGAGGGGTGTGGGGGCAGGTCGAAGTGTACTTCGCGGTGGGATACCAACGCGAAACCGTGTCACGGTGCTACTCGGCGGCAGCGTCTCCGTCGTCGGCCATCGTGAAGTCGTCGAACGAGAAGCCCGGCGACACCAGGCAGCTCAGCAGCACCTCGCCGTCGCCCGGGATCGTCCGCTGCCACACGCCGCCGCGCACGAACGCCTGCGCGTCGTTCACGCGGTCGCGGCCGGCGTCCGGGCCGAGGGTGATCGTCGCACTGGGTTCGGGGACGTCGCCGTCGCCGCCGAGCTGCAGGTCGACGGTGTCCGGCCCGTGCCACATCCAGATCTCGTCGCTCGTGACCCGGTGCCAGGCGGAGGCCTCGCCCGGGGGCAGCAGGAAGTGGATCAGGGTGGCGGCGGGACGCTCCCCCGCAGGGGTGGTGACCGTCGCCGGCGAGGTCCAGGTGCGGACGTACCAGCCGCCCTCGGGGTGCGGTTCCATGCCGAGGGCGATCGCGCGCTTCGGCACGTCGAGCCACTCGATCAGCTCACCGGTGACGGTTCGGCGTGCGGCCATGCCGGGGTGGGGTGCGGACTCGGTCATCGTTCCTCCTGGGAAGGGACTGGCGGCGGAGCGACCGCCGTGGACGGTGCGGGCGGTTCGGTGACGACGCCCGCCGCGGCGCGGACGACCCCGCGGATCACGGTGGCGGCCGCCCGCCCGGCGCCGTCCTCGACGAGCTCGGCGAGCGCGTCCGGCACCGTGCGGGCGTCGACGTCGAACACCGCCAGGTCGGCGCGCGCCCCGACGGCGAGGTGTCCGATGCGGTCCGGTCCGACGGCCAGCCCCATCGCGTGCGCACCACCGAGGGTCGCCGCGGCGAGCAGTCGCTCGTGCAGGTCGCGGTGCCCGTAGCCCTGGGCGCGGGCGATCCGGTGCAGCGCGGTGACGTCGGCCATCAGGTCGAGGGACGGCGACGACGACAGGGAGTCGGTGCCGATGGCGATCGGGCTCCCCTCGCGCAGGTAGTCGGCGACGGGCGGCGGGTCGAGGCCGATGACGGCGTTGGATCGCGGGCACAGCGCCACCGCCGTGCCGCGGGCGCGCAGGAGCGCCCGGTCGGCGGCGGTCATGTACACGCCGTGGGCGATGTGGCAGTCCGGACCGAGCACGCCGAGGCGGTCGACGAACGCGGTCGCGCTCGCACCGAAGCCCAGGGCTCGCAGCGCCCGGAACGACGGCACGTTCGCCAGGTGCCAGTCGTTCCCGTGGCCGACGCCGTCGACCCCGTCGAGCCCGGGAACCGGACCGAGGGCGGTGCGCTCCCCCTCGAACGCCGCCTCACCGAGGTGCAGGTGCAGCCGCAGGCCGCGCTGCCGCACGATGTCGGGCAGCTCCAGCAGCGGGGCGACCTCGAGCGAGTACGGCGCGTGCGGCGACAGGCCCGCACCGGGTGTCGTGGGGATCCGGTCGAGTTCGTCCAGCACCTGGTCGCGACCGTGCGACTGCCAGGCGTCGTTCTCCCAGTCCATCACCTCCCAGTACGCGATGCCGCCGAGCCCGGCGTCCTGCAGCGCGGTCGAGGCCTCGATGTCGGTGACGATGTCCGCGATGCTCGTCACGCCGGCCAGGATCGACGCCCGTGCGCCGTCCGCGGCTTCGGCTCGCCAGTCGTGCGGTTCGGCGTAGTCGACGTTGAACGCAGCAGCCCAGTCCTCGAACCCGTCGTACTGGCGCCGGCCGACACCGGCCATCCCGGTGTACTGCAGGTGCGAGTGCGCGTTCACGAGTCCGGGCAGGAGCGCGCCACGCCACTGCCGCTCGGTGAAGGCAGCGCCGGACCCGGTGAGCTGGTCGATCACCCACGACCGGTCGCCGACGTGCAGGATCCGGCCGTCCTGCACGGCGACCGCGCCGTCGGCGATCGGTGGCGCCGTCATCGGGACCACGACGCGCGCCGAGTGCACCGTGACCGGGTGCTGTCGGGCGCTCACGCCGGGTCTCCGAAACGGTGCGTCCGGACGTCCGGCTCGCGGTCCGCGGGGTGTTCAGGGGGAAGGATGGGAGGCCCGACATGCGTTCCGAAGGCGGCGAGCGCCGCGCGGGCGGTGACGTCGTCGACCGCGGGGTCGATCGGCACGACGGCACGCTCCAGCTCGTCGCCGCGTTCCAGGAGCATCCGGACGGCGCCGAGCTGCACGGCGAACGACAGGTCCATGATCTCGACCGGGTTGCCCTCGGCCGCGGTGATGTTGATGCAGCCGCCGTCGTCGAGCACGATCGGCCCGCCGTCGGCCCCGGGGAACACGAACCGCTCGGCCTTCGGGCCCACGTCCCGCCGCCGGACCCCGGCGGCGATGGCGTCGTCGATGGCGATCTCCTGGTCGACCCCGCCGGCGACGGCGAGGACCGCGCCGTCCGCGCAGGCACGGAGCACGTCGAGGTCGATGGTGTCCGGCACCCCGGTGGCGCTCATGACGAGGTCGGCGTCCCGCACCGCCTCGACGAGCGGGGCCACGGTGTACCCGGCGAACCGCGCCTGCAGGGCGCGGACCGGGTCGGTCTCGGCGACCGTCACCCGGAACCCGAGGGCGGTGAGCACCAGGGCGACCCCCTCGCCGACGTGCCCGAACCCGGCGACGACCGCCGCGCCTCCCGAGACAACGCGGTGTGTGCCGGACGCGAGCCCGTCGACCAGGTCGAGCACCGCGAACACCGTCGACTGCCCGGTGCCGTACCGGTTGTCGAAGAACGTCTTGGTGCGGGCGTCGTTCACCGCGATCACCGGGATGCCGAGCTCGCCGCGCGCTGTCAGTACACGCAGGGGCCGCAGGCCGCTCGTGGTCTCCTCGGCGGCCCCGAGCATCGTCGGCAGCAGGTCGGGGCGCTCCTGGTGGGCGAGCCGGATGACGTGCGAGCCGTCGTCGAGCAGGATGTGCGGCGCGGTGTCGAGCATCGCGAGGGCCAGCTGCTTCTGCTCGGGGAGCGTCGCCGTGCTGCTCGCGAAGACCGTCAGTCCGGCGGACCGCAGTGCGTCGGCGACGGCGTCGTCGGTCTCGTCGGCGTGGGCGTAGACGACGACCTCGGCACCGGCGTCACGGAGCAGCAGGCTCAGCACCGCCGTCTTGGGCTCGAGGAACATCGCGACGCCGATGCGTGTGCCGCGCAGGAGCCCGCCGTCGCGGAGTTCCGCGGCGACCGACCGGGCGACCGGCATCGACCGTCGTGCCCAGCGCAGGCGGGCGTCCGCTGCGGGGTCGTCCTCGGGGTCGCGGCCGGTGGACACCAGGAAGACGTCGTCGGACAGCATCGGGACGGCGAGCACGCCGGGGCGGGCGGGTGCGACGGGGCCGAAGGCGTCCTCGTCGACGGCGGGCAGGTGTCGGCCGGCGTCGATGACGACCAGGGTGGTGCCGCGCGGGCGGTCGGTGGCCTGCTCGACCGCGGCGGTCGATTCCTCGGGCGTGCCGAGGCACCAGAGCTGGTCGACGAGGTCGGACGGCTGCTGCTGCTGCTGGTCCGCCTGCTCGGCCTCGCGCGCACCGAGTGCGGTCAGCAGGTGCCGCAGTGCCGCGGCGTCCCGGGGGTCGCCGCCGACGATGCGGAACCGGCGGGCGGCGACGAGCAGGTTGGTCGCCGCGGCGAACCGCCGCACGGCCGCCGATGCCCAGGCCAGCGTCGCGGGGTCGGGTGCTGGCGGCATGTGCCAATCGTAGGGCGAGCGGCAGCGGCGCTCCGGCGCGGGTCAGCGCAGGCGGTCGGGTCCGGGTGTCCCGTCCCAGCCGGCGGGTGCCTGCGTTCCGTCCCACCCGACGGGTGCCGACAGGGCCTGCGTGCGTCCCCGGTGGTGCCGGAGCACCCCGACCAGCACGGCGACGCCGATGACGCTCACGATCGCGAGCCCGATCACGTAGACGGTCGTCACGATCCCGCCGACCGCCGCCGGCACCATGCCGGACTGCGCGGCCGAGAACGGGACCCCGGACACGACGAACGCGATCAGCGTGGCGATCGTGCCGTTCGCGTCCCACAGCCCGTGCAGCACCGAGACGACCACGTACGCCACGATCGGCGGCCACGACCAGCGGAAGCGAGCGCGTCCGGTGGCGGCGCCGAACAGCACCGCACCGAGGATCGCGGTCCACAGCACGTGCCCGACCGGCGCGAGCACCGCGCGGACCACCTCGGTCTGCAGGAGCGACGCCAGGTCGATCCCCCGGGCCGTGATCGCCGCGTTGAAGGCGTAGCCGGCGGACTCGAACGCGGCGAACCCGGCACCGATCGTCGCGCCGAGCAGCGCACCCTGCCTCGCCGTCTTCGGGCGGACGCGCCACCCCACGACGACGAGCAGGACGCCCTTCACGAACTCCTCGACGAACCCGACGACCAGGTACAGCCCCGCTCCCTGCTCCAGGTCGGCCTCGAGCAGTGACGCCCCGAGTACCCCGAGGATCCCGCCCACGAAGAACGCCGTGACGAGCTGCATGGTGCTGACCGTGCCGGTGACCCGCTCGATCACGAACAGCACGACGGTGAACGGCACGAGGAAGCTGCCGAGCAGGATGATCGTCGGCACGAGGTTCGTGTTCTGCGTCGACACCGTGACGATGATCGTGACGACCCACAGCAGGAAACCGACGAGCAGCGTCTTCCACCACCAGCCGTGGCGGTGGTGGGGGTGTGCGACGGGCGTGTCCCAGGGCAGGCTCATGGGCTCATCGTGCTCCGGGCAGGGCGAGGGGTGTCACGGGAATGCCCCGGGGCGCTCCGACGTACTCTCTGCACATGAGCGATGCGACGAATGCCCCCGACCGCGTGACCATGTTCGGTGCCGACTGGTGCCGCGACTGCCGTCGGTCCAAGGCGCTGCTCGACACCCTCGGCGTGGACTACGAGTACGTCGACGTGGAGCAGGACCTGTCCGCGGCCGACCGTGCCGAGGCCATCAGCGGCCGGAAGAACATCCCCGTCGTGGTGCTGCCCAACGGCAAGCACTTCGTCGAGCCGTCGGACGCCGAGCTGCGGGCCGAGCTCGAGGCCTCCGGCGTCGTCTGATCGGCGAACCCGACAGTCTTCCCAGGAAGCCCGGAGTTTCCTCGGAGGTCGGCCCTGACTCCGGCAACCATGCCGCGGCAACCGCACCCACGAGGAGGACACCGTGCTCGGTCTCATCATCAGCTTGATCATCATCGGACTCATCGCCGGCGCTCTCGCCCGGCTCATCATCCCCGGCAAGCAGAACATCGGCATCCTCATGACGATCGTCCTGGGCATCGTCGGATCGTTCGTCGGCGGTTTCCTCGGGTTCCTGATCTTCCAGCACGACCCGATGGACGGCTTCTTCCAGCCGGCCGGCATCATCGGCTCGATCATCGGCGCGATCATCGTGCTGTTCATCTACACCCGCGTCGCGGGCCGCGGCTCGCGCCGCTAGGCACGACGCCGCCGGTCCGACCGGCGAACCACCACAGTCACCCCGAACCGCGTTCCCACGTGGTTCGGGGTGATTTTGCACGTGCGGGGTGCGATCGGGTCGTGTCGCCTACCACGGCCTGGAGGCGCGGTGCGGGCCGGACCCGCACCGCGCCTCCAGGCCGTGGTCGCCCCGCGCCGGGGGCGACGCGATGGTCACGCTGGTCAGGCGGTGGCGAGCCGCCCCATCTCGGCGACGACCGCACGAAGCCGCGCCGCGAGCTCGTCGCGGGAGCCGTCCGCCGATCGGTGGGCCGACTCGATCACAGCCGCCATCACGAGAGTGGTCGCGGTCCGTGCGGTGTCCTCGTCGACGCGCTCGGCGGCGACCGCCAGCACGGTCTGGCGCGCGTGCGCCATCCACTGCATCATCGCCGGGACCATCTCGAGGCGGGCCTGGACGAGCTCCTTCATGCGCCGCCGGTCCTGCGGCAGGGTGACCGTCTGCGCGACGAGGTCGCAGAGGTCCGACACGAGCGGAGCGGTGGATCCGAGGAACGCTGCACGCGCCGTGTCCGAGACCGTCGTCGCCGGCAGTCCGAGCGCCGCTTCGGCCTTCGACGGGAAGTAGTTGAAGAACGTCCGCGGGGAGACGCCGGCGTCCGCGCAGATCTGCTCGACCGTCACCCCGGCGAGCCCGCGGTCGGTGACCAGTGCGAGTGCCGACCGGTGGATGGCGGACCGGGTCTGCTGCTTCTTGCGTTCCCGCAGTCCGCACTCGGTCGCGACGAGGTCCTCGGTGGTGGTGGGCTGGTGCACGTGCTGCGCTCCGTCCTGTTCTCGGGTCCGTGCGACGCCGGGCCTCCGCGTCGTGTGACGGGGAGGCCCGGCGCGACTCAGACCTGCGACCGACCGCCCTGGACGGGGATCGAACCGGTGACCGGGGCGGTGGGCGAGCCCATCGTGTCCGCGGCCCGCACGGCCTGCGCCTCGAGGTCGTCGGCGGTGCCGGCGTCGTCCGCCTGCTCCTGCAGGGCCGAGCTCTTGCGGAGCGGCGGCGCCTTGAAGAAGAAGCTCAGGACGAACGCGAGCAGGATCACCGCGAAGCCGACCCAGTAGACGGTCACGGCCGAGGCGTTGAACCCGGACATGAACGGCCGGGTCAGGGCGGCGTCGGCACCGTTCAGGTACGACGTGTCGCTCGTCTCGGCGTTCGAGTCGCTCGGGTCGTTCGCGCCCGTGTCGATCTGCTTCGACAGCTCCGGTGCGAGCTGGTCCACCCAGTAGGTGCGCTGCCCCGAGTCCGACCAGTCGACGACGAGCCGGCCGTCCTGCACGCTGGCGTGCGCCTTGTCGGCAGCGGCGGTGAGCGCCTGCTGCCGCACGGCGTCGGGAGCCCCGGCGGTGGCCTGGGTCACCTGGTCGGTGGCGGTGTCGAGACCGGACTGCACCTGCTGCTGGAGCGGGGTGACGATCGGGTCCCAGATCTGGTCCATGACGCCCTGGTTCGCCTTCGCACCGGCGACCTCCGGGTCGAGCGCCGCACTGAGGGCGGGCTTGAGGTTCGACTCGTCCGCCGTGGCGTGCAGGATGTTCGTCGGCATGAGCGAGAACAGGACGGACAGCAGGACAGCGGTGCCGAGCGTGCCACCGATCTGGCGGAAGAACGTGGCGGACGACGTCGCCACACCCATGTCACGCGGCTGCACCGAGTTCTGCGAGGCCAGGGTGATGCTCTGCATGAGCTGGCCGAGCCCGAGGCCGATCAGGAACATGCCGATCATCAGGAACCACAGCGGCTTGTCGATCGTCATGAACGTCAGGACGACGTAGCCGAGCGACACCAGGGCCGTGCCGATGACCGGGAAGATCCGGTACCGGCCGGTGCGGGCCACGATCTGCCCCGAGGCGATCGAGGCGATCATCAGGCCACCGATCATCGGCAGCGTCGCGAAGCCGGACTCGGTCGGCGTCAGGCCGGTGACGATCTGCAGGTACAGCGGGATGGTGAGCATCGCGCCGAACATCGCAAAGCCGACCAGGAAGCCCAGGATGGTCGCCATCGAGAACGTGCTGGAGCGGAAGAGCTTGAGCGGGATGATCGCGTCGTCCTGCATGCGGGTCTCGATCACCAGGAAGGCGACGAGGCCGAGCGCACCGATGACGTAGCAGGCGATCGCGCTGGCCGAACCCCAGCCCCACGTGCGGCCCTGCTCCGCGACGAGGAGCAGCGGCGCGAGCGTGACGATGACCGAGGTCGCGCCCCACCAGTCGATGCGCGGCTTGGCCTTGGCTTCGCCGAACTTCGGCAGGTGCAGGAACGCGATCACCATGAGGAGCGCGGCGACGCCGATCGGCACGTTGATCAGGAACACCCAGCGCCAGCCGGTGATGCCGACGATCGAGCTCGCACCGGCGAACAGGCCGCCGATCAGCGGGCCGATCACGGACGAGATGCCGAAGACCGCCAGGAAGTAGCCCTGGTACTTCGCCCGTTCGCGGGGCGCGAGGATGTCGCCCATGATCGCGAGCGGCAGCGACATCAGCGCACCGGCACCGATGCCCTGGAACGCGCGGAAGGCAGCGAGCATGGTCATCGACGTCGACAGGGTCGAGAGCAGCGACCCGAGGATGAAGACCGCGATGCCGAAGATGTAGAGCGGGCGACGACCGAAGACGTCGGAGAGCTTGCCGTAGATCGGCGTGGTGATGGTCGACGCGATCAGGTAGGCCGTCGTGACCCAGGCCTGCTGGTCGAGGCCGTGCAGGTCGTCACCGATCGTGCGGATCGCCGTGCCGACGATGGTCTGGTCGAGGGACGACAGGAACATGCCCGCCATCAGGCCGTAGATGACGAGCAGGATCTGGCGGTGCGACATGATCGGCTTGCCCGGCGTGCTCGCCGGGGAGTCCTGTCGTCCGCGCGACACCTCGACGGGTGCGGTGGCAGTGGACATGCGGGGTTCCTCACAGGGGATGTGGCGTGGTGGTCGTCGGCCTGGTCGGGACCCCGAACGGGTGCCAACCTTGCAGGCTCTGCAAATTTACATCGCGAGCACCTTTGCCGCCAACGCAAAGTTGCCGAGCATGCATGTTCGTGTACGGGTTCTCAGGTAGCGTCGGCGCATGGGGCGAACCAGCTGGACCGACGTACCGACGACGCTGCGGCAGCGGGTGGCGTGGGTGCTGGGCGGTCCGGTCGTGACCGCCGAGTCCCAGGCGAGCGGGTGGTCTCCTGGCAGCGCCGACCGGGTGACGACCGCGGGGGGACGACGAGCCTTCGTGAAGACGGTGTCGCGCTCGCGCAACGAGGACGCGCTCGAGCTGCACCGTCGCGAAGCCGCGGTCATGGCACAACTGCCGACGACCGTGCAGGCGCCGCAGCTGCTCGACTCACTGCACACCACGGTCGACGGCGACGACTGGGTCGCGCTCGTGCTCGACGACGTCGCGGGCCAGCACCCGGGCCGGCACCTCGACGGATCGGACACGGCGGCCGTGCTCGACGCGCTCCACACGCTGCCACCCGCGACCGGTGGGCTGGCGACGCTCCCCCGCATCGCCGAGGACCTGCGCGGCGAGTTCGGCGCCTGGGACCGGATGCTGGCCGACGACGCGGACGCCGCTCGCGTCGCAGAGGTCGTCCCGCCCCACGTCCTCGACGCCGGCACCGCGATCGCGCGCGCGGCTTCCGGGGCAGCAGCGCTCGTCTGGGTGGTCGACTGGCCCTGGGCGAGCGTGGGCGCGCACTGGCTCGACCCGCTGACCTACCTGCTCGACACGCTCGTCCGCGGCGAGGACGCCGACGTCGAGCGTCACCTCGCCACGCACCCGGTGTTCGCCGAGGTACCGGCCGACACGATCGACGCCGTGCTGGCCGGGCTCGCCGGGTTGTTCTTCGAGCACGCCCTGCAGCCGGCGCCGCCGAACATGCCCACGATCCGCGACTTCCAGCGGCGCGAGGGTGTGGCGGCCGCCGAGTGGCTGCTCCGGCGCTGGGCCGAGTGACAGCGTGCCCGCCCGAGCGGGGGACGCGTCTGTCCAGGGAGCGCAGCGCACCGGAGCGTACGGTCCACCGCATGACTGATGAGCACCGCACCCCGCGTCCCGAAGACGACGCCGCGCGCCTCGGTCTCGTCGTCGTCGGAGAGGCAGCAGCCCTGCAGTCCGGCGACGAGGCGGCACTGGACGCGAGCGAGCAGAACATCCGCGACACCCTCGACGAACTGGTCGACGAGCCCCTGACCCCGCGGCAGGAGGAGGTCGTCGAGCGACTCGCCTCGGCCGGCGGCACCCTGACCGCCGGACTCAGCGGCGCCCTCGCCGCCCAGACCGGTCGCAGCGTCGACGACGTGCTCGAGGGCGCGGCCCGCAGCGTCGTCTGGCAGCAGCGGCTCGCGGACGCGCGTGAGGACGCCGGCGCACAGCAGCGCGACCCGCAGAACGGCAACGGGCGCGACGAGGGCTGATCCCCCGACGCGCCCGCTGCAGGCACCCGCTCGGCTACTCGGCCGGTTCGACCTGTGGCACCGACTGCTCGCGCACGACGGCACGGGCAGCCGCCTGGCCCGTCGCGGTGCTCTTCACGATGTCACTCAGGGTGAACCCGGCAGTGGCTCCGAGCAACGCATCGACCTCGCTGAACTGACTGACGACACTCTTCGACAGCGCACCCGCGCCGTCGGAGGACACCACGGTGAGCGTGTCGATGTTGCCCATCGGGGCGGCGAGCTCGCGGGCGATGCTCGGCAGGGTCTCGATCGCCTTGACCCGCAGGACGGCCTCGGAGTGCTGCGCGAGCGCGTCGGCCTGCGCCTTGGTCGCATCGGCCTCGGCCTGACCCTTCGCACGGATCGCGTCGGCGGCGGCTTCACCCTCGGCGCGTGATGCGTCGGCAGCGAGCTTGCGGGCGTCCGCCTCGGCCTTCGCCTCGGCCGCGACGGCCTCCGCGGAGATCCGACGGGCCTCGGCCTGGGCGCGTGCGGTCTCGACCTGGGCCGCAGCAGCGGCTTCGGCCTCGACGCGGGTCTTGCGCGCCTGGGCCTCGGCGACCGCGGAGACCTCGGACTCGAGCTCGGCACGGCGCAGCTCGGCACGCTTCTGCGCGGTGATCTGCTCCTGCTCGACGACGCCCTGGGCCGCACGAGCCTGGGCGAGCGGGCCGGCGGCAGCGGCTTCGGCGGACGCACGGTCGGCGTCGAGCTGCAGCGCGGCACGACGGATGGCCAGGGCGTTCTCGGCCTCGGCGATCGCCTGGTCTGCGGTCGCGCGGGCCTCTCGAGCCTCACGGTCGGCCTGGGCCTCGGCGTTCTCGGCTTCGAGTCGCACGCGTGCACGCTCCGCACGGCCGAGGTCGCTGATGTACTCGTTGCGGTCCGAGATGCCCTTGATCTCGAACGAGTCGACGTCGAGCCCCTGGCTGTGCAGGGCGTCCTTCGCGACGTCGAGCACGGCGACGGTGAGCTGGTCGCGCTTGCGGATGATGGTCGACACGTCGGTCGCGCCGATCGAGGCGCGGAGCGAGCCGGACAGGACCTCGCGCGCGAAGTCGTCGATCTTCTTCTCCTGCCCGAGGAACCGCTGTGCGGCCGCCCGGATCGAGGCGTCGGTCTCGCCGACCTTGACGAGCGCGACGGCCTCGACGTCGATGGTCACACCGCGGGAGTCCTGCGCGTTGACGTTGATGTCGATCGCACGCGAGCTGAGCGACAGCTTCGCGACCTTCTCGAAGAAGGGGCGGACGAGCACGCCCGCGCCGAGCACGACCTTGATGCCGGATTCGACGGTCTCGGTGCCGTCGGCGTTCTTGACCTTGCGGGAGCGCTTGCCGGTGATGATGAGCGCTTCGTCGGCACCGGCGTTGCGGTAGACGACCTTGGCGTAGATCAGCGCGATCACGGCGAGGACGATGATCCCCACGATGATCAGCGGGACGGCTCCGAGCGCGAACAGGACTTCCATGACTCCCCCTTGAGGACCAGGCGCCAACCTGGATTCCGCATCTGTTGTTTCCGTTGACTCCCATCCTAGGAGCGAACGTGGACAGCCGGAGCTTGCGGGGAGGCGTTGGGGAGAACAGGCGGGAGGCGCGGTGCAGGACCTCCTGCACCGCGCCTCCCGTCCGGGGTCGCGTCAGCGTCTACGCAGCCGCACGCCACCAGTCGTCGAAGGGCGTCGCCGGGACCTGACGCTTGTGCTCGGTCGCGCGGTAGCGCGACTCGATCGCCTCGGCGACCTCGACCGGCACGTCGTGGCCCTGCAGGTACGCGTCGATCTCGGCGTAGGTGAGTCCGAGGTTCGCCTCGTCGGTCTGCCCGGGCAGCTCGTCGAGCAGGTCAGCGGTGGGCGCCTTCTCGTACAGGCGGGCCGGTGCGCCGAGGTGCTCGAGCAGCTGCCGCCCCTGGCTCTTCGACAGCCCGGTGAGCGGGGTGAGGTCGACGCCGCCGTCGCCGTACTTGGTGAAGAAGCCCGTGACGGCCTCGGCCGCGTGGTCCGTGCCGACCACCAGCAGGCCGCGCTGCCCGGCGACCGCGTACTGGGCGACCATGCGCATGCGCGCCTTGACGTTGCCCTTCACGAAGTCGCTCAGCTCGACGCCCGAGGCCGCGGTGTCCTCCATGACCCCGTCGACCCCGTGCTCGATGTTCACGGTGATGCCCGGGTCGGCCGCGATGAACCGCAGGGCGAGCTGGGCGTCGTCCTCGTCGGCCTGCACGCGGTAGGGCATGCGGACGGTCGTGAACTCGGCCGGGTGCCCCTCGGCGCGGAGCGACTCGACCGCGAGCTGGGTCAGGCGGCCGGCCAGGGTGGAGTCCTGCCCGCCGCTGATGGCCAGGAGGTACCCCTTCGCCCCGGTCGTCAGCAGGTAGTCGCGCAGGAACCCGACACGACGGGCGACCTCCTGCTCCGGGTCGATGGTCGGCTGGACGTTGAGGTCCGCTGCGATGGCGGCTTGGAGTTCACGCACCACCCCAGTATCGCGCCGATCCGGCCAAGTGGACCGGCGGGTTCCCGAAGACGTCCATCGGATCGACCGGGAGGTCCCGGAGCGGCGGTGACCCCATCACCACGGGAAGCGGCGACCCCCGAACCCGATCCGGTCACCGCTCGGACCGGGATCGTTGACAGTTCAATGCCTAACAGTTAGAGTCCTGATCATGCAGGCACCGGACTTCACGACACCGCTCCAGCTCATGCGGTGGATCGGATGGGCGCAGCGCAAGGGCGCCGAGGAGTGGGTCCGTGAACGCGACCTCACCCACGAACAGTCGTTCGTGCTCGGGTACCTGCAGGAACACCCCGGCGCCATCCAGCGGGACATCGCCGAGGCCACCCGGACCAGCGCGGCCAGCGTCTCGAGTCTCCTGCAGGGGCTCGAGCGGCGTGGCCTGATCGAACGACGACCGGACGCCATGAACGGGCGGACGAAGACGGTGCACGCCACCCAGGCGGGCATCGACCTCATCGCCGGGTTCACCGACGCGATGGTCGCCCTCGACGACTCCCTGCTCGCTCCCCTCGACGCGGACGAACGCGCCACCCTGCAGCGACTGCTGCAGAAGGTGACCGCGGAACTCGCGCCGCCGACCCGCTAGCCGGACCACCGCACCACCAGCGCCACCGCACCACCAGCGCCACCGCGCCACCCGCGCCACCGCACCGACCCGCTCCATGCACCACGCGCCTCCCGGCCGGATCCGCCGGCGCGCCCTCGCGACCCCGCGACCCTGTCGGTCGCGCGCTCCCCCCTGCCGTGCCGGCGTCCGTCGGCGCGCCCACCGCCATGCCCGGAAGGGAACCGTCATGTCCACCACCACCACCACCACCGCTGCGGCGACGAACCGCTGGTACCTCTCCGCTGCCCCGATCGCTCGAGCCCTGGTGCACCTGTGCGTGCCGATGGCCGCCGCGATGGTCGTCAGCGCCCTGTACAACGTCATCAACGCGGGCTTCATCGGCGCCCAGCACGACACGTCCCTGCTCGCCGCGATCACCTTCGGCACGCCGCTGCTCGGATTGGTGATGGCCGTGGGCGGGGTGTTCGGCGTCGGCGGCAGCGCCTTGATGTCCCGGTTGCTCGGCGCATCGGAACACGACCCCGACAAGGCACGGGACATCAAGCACGTCGCCTCGTTCGCGCTGTGGGGAGCGGTCGTGACCGGTGCCGTGCTCGGCGTCGTCGGACTCCTGCTGCTCCGCCCGCTCGTCGCCGTCCTCGGTGCGGACGCGGCAGCGGTCCCCGCCACGAGCGAGTACGTCGCCGTGATGCTCGCGTTCGTCCCCGTCCTCGCCGCGTCCTTCGCGCTCGAGCAGATCGTCCGCTCCGAGGGCGCCGCTCGGCAGGCGATGATCGGCCTGGTCCTGTCCACGGTCGGCAACCTGGTGTTCGACGTCCTGTTCATCCTGGGGCTGCACTGGGGCGTCGGCGGCGCCGCACTCGCGGTGGGCCTGGCCAACGTGGTCTCGATCGTCTACTGGGTCACCTGGCTGCAGCGGAACAGCGAGAACGTCAGCTTCGCGCCGAAGTGGTTCACCCTGCGTGCGGACATCCTGAAGCCCGTGTTCGGCATCGGCGTCGGCGAGCTGCTGCAGTCCGCGTTCCTCATCGTCACGACACTCGTCCTCAACAACCTCGCCGCTGCCTACGGTGACGACCCACTGGCGGCGATGGGCGTCGCGGTCCGCATCGCCCAGGTGCCGGAGTTCCTGGTGATGGGGGTGACCGTCGGCGTGCTGCCGCTGCTGGCCTACGCGTTCGGCGCGGGTGACGCCGTCCGACTGCGCTCCGGACTGCGCGCCGCGGCCCTGACCGTCGGCGGCATCGTGCTCGTCTTCTCCGGCACCGTGTTCGTGTTCCGCGAGCAGGTCTTCACAATCTTCTCCGGTGACCACTCGGTGCTCGCGATCGGCATGACGATCCTGACGGCACAGCTCGTCGCCGCCGTCGTCAACGGGTTCACGGGACTGCTCACCTCGCTGTTCCAGGCGACCGGGATGGTCATGCCCGCGATGGTGCTGTCGATGGCGCAGGGTGTGCTGTTCATCCCGATCGTGATCGCCGGCAACGTGTGGTTCGGGCTCGCCGGGATCATCTGGGCACTCACCGTCACCGAGGGCGTCGTGTTCGTCGCCGCCGTCGTCCTCTGGCTGGCGACGCGGGGCCGCATCGCCCGAGGCCTGGCCGAGGGCAGCCCGGCGCGCGCCGACGCCGAGCTGCAGGCCGCCCCCGTGGCGTGAGGCGCGTCGCCCCCGGCGTCAGGCACCACGTGCGGACGGGAGGCCCGGTGCCGGTCCGGCACCGGGCCTCCCGTCCGTCCCGTGGACGCGTTCCGTGCGCCGCGCGCGCTTCGTGAGCAGGAACGGCCGGGTGCGCGCCTGCGACCCGACCGCTTCTGCTCACGAAGTGGGCTGGCGCCGCGCGCTACGCGCTGCGGCCGCGCCGCAGCATCAGCACGACGACCGCGCCGGCCACCAGGACGGCTCCGGCGCCGAGGCCGATCCACACGCCCGGCGCGATCCCCGGCGACGAGGACGGAGCACCGTCCGAGGCTCCGGTGGCCGTCGCGGTGGCACTCGGTGTCGGCGTGCTGCTCGCCGTCGGGGTCGGGGTCACGCTCGCGCTCGGGGTCGACACGGGCGCTGCGGCCCGGTACTCGAATGCGAGCGTGCCCTCGATCGGATGGCCGTCGGGCGACACGTACCGCCAGAGCACCGTGTAGGCCCCCTGGTCGAGGTCGACCGCGCGGCGCATGGTCGTCCCGGAGACCGTCACGTCACCCGTGGCGACCTCGGTGCCTGCCGAGTCCGTCACCTGGATCCGGAGTCCGGCGTCGAGGCCGGCGAGCGGCGCCTCGGAGAAGGTGAGATCGACGGACTCGAGCGGTTCGGTGACGACCGCCCCGTCCGCCGGGGTGCTGCTGGTCAGGGCCGAGTGGGCCGACGCGGGCTGGACACCGACCAGCGTCAGCAGTCCCGCCGCGACGATCGCCAGTGCCGCCGCCGTGGTTCGGGCTGTGCGCATGCGCAGACTCTACCGATGGTGAAGCGACGACCAGCTGGGGTCGGAACCCGAGGGTCAGCGTCGTTCGCGGTCAGAGCTGCTCGCCGAGGAAGTCGGCGTAGGACGGCTCCCAGCGGACATCGCCGACGCTCATCAGCTGGTGGCCCGTCCCCTCGAGGCGTTCGGCGACGAGCGCGGCGAGGTCTTCGGGCGAACGGAGTCCGTGGCGGTGCCAGTCGATCGGCATTCTGGCGGTCATGACGACCAGCCCTTCGTCGAGATGATGCGCATCTCGGATCCGACCGGGTCGACCCGCTGTGCCAGACCTCACAGGACGTGAGGAGCATCGTGACGACGGATCCCTGATGACCGACCCGGTTCCTCCACGCTAGGGGCTGGGGAGCACGGCGTCGAACGCAGTGCGCTTCTCGGCCGACGGGGTCACCCGCCGACAGCGGACGGGAGGCTCGGTGCCAGCTGGCGCCGAGCCTCCCGTCATCAAGGAGTCGCGCCCACGGCGCGGTTCCGCTCGATCAGTCGGTGCCCGAGTCGAAGGCCGCGCCCTCGGAGGCCAGGTCGGTGCGACGGCCCATGGCGTCCTCAGCGTCGGACGCGACGATGGCACCGCCGAGGATCTCCTCGGCCTCGCCAGCCTCGAGCTCACCGACGAGCTCGGCCGTCGCGCCGCCGATGAGACCGGAGGCGGCGTACTGCTCGAGCCGCGAACGGGAGTCCGCGATGTCGAGGTTGCGCATGGTGAGCTGGCCGATGCGGTCGTCCGGGCCGAACGCGGCGTCGCCGACGCGTTCCATCGACAGCTTGTCCGGGTGGTACGACAGCGCCGGACCCGTCGTGTCGAGGATCGTGTAGTCGTCACCGCGACGCAGGCGCAGCGTGACCTCGCCGGTGACGGCGGAGGCGACCCAGCGCTGCAGCGACTCGCGGAGCATGAGGGACTGCGGGTCGAGCCAGCGACCCTCGTACATCAGGCGACCGAGACGGCGGCCCTCGTTGTGGTACGAGGCGACCGTGTCCTCGTTGTGGATCGCGTTGAGCAGGCGCTCGTAGGCGATGTGCAGCAGCGCCATGCCCGGTGCCTCGTAGATGCCGCGGCTCTTCGCCTCGATGATGCGGTTCTCGATCTGGTCGGACGCACCCAGGCCGTGGCGGCCACCGATGGCGTTCGCCTCGTAGACCAGGGCGACGGCGTCCGTGTACTCGACACCGTTGATCGCGACGGGGCGACCGGCCTCGAACCGGACGCTCACGATCTCGGTCGCGACCTCGACGTCGTCACGCCAGGCGGCGACGCCCATGATCGGCTCGACGATGTCCAGGCCGCTCGACAGCTCTTCGAGGCTCTTCGCCTCGTGCGTCGCGCCCCAGATGTTCGCGTCGGTCGAGTACGCCTTCTCGGTGGAGTCGCGGTACGGGAACCCGCGGGCGACGAGCCACTCGCTCATCTCCTTGCGGCCGCCGAGCTCCTCGACGAACTCGGAGTCGAGCCACGGCTTGTAGACGCGCAGACGCGGGTTGGCCATCAGGCCGTAGCGGTAGAACCGCTCGATGTCGTTGCCCTTGTAGGTGGAGCCGTCGCCCCAGATGTCGACGCCGTCCTCCTTCATGGCGCGGACGAGCATCGTGCCCGTCACCGCGCGGCCGAGTGGCGTCGTGTTGAAGTACGTCTTGCCACCGGAGCGGATGTGGAACGCGCCGGTCTGCAGGGCGACCAGGCCTTCTTCGACCAGGGCGCTCTTCGCGTCGACCAGTCGGGCGATCTCCGCGCCGTACTCGTGGGCGCGGCTCGGAACGGCGTCGATGTCCGGCTCGTCGTACTGGCCGATGTCAGCCGTGTACGTGCAGGGGATCGCTCCCTTCTCGCGCATCCAGGCAACGGCGCAGGAGGTGTCGAGACCCCCTGAGAACGCGATGCCGACTCGTTCGCCGACGGGGAGACTGCTCAGGACCTTGGACACGGGGTCAATCGTACGGGGAGACCGGGGATCCCTACCGTCCAGCGCGACGGTTGTGGAGAACTCCCCTGCAAAGTGCCCCTGGAGGGACTCGAACCCCCAACCGTTTCCTTAGGACGGAACTGCTCTTCCATTGAGCTACAGAGGCTGGCTCGTCCACTCTAGCGGCGGAAGCCCTGCAGGAACGCCTGCAGTTCGTCGACGAACAGGTCGGGCTGCTCGAACGGCGCGAAGTGCCCGCCGCGGTCGAGTTCGTGGTGGAACACGAGGTTCGTGGTGCGCTCGAGCCACTCGCGCGGTGCCCGCACGATGTCACCGGGGAAGATCGAGAACCCGGACGGCACCTCGACCCGTCGTTCCAATTGATCCGCCGGGATCGCCGCGTTCGCGTGGTACATCCGCATCGCCGAGCCGATCGTGGCGGTGGCCCAGTACTCGGTGAGCAGCGCCAGGACCTCGTCGCGCGTGTAGACCGACCACAGGTCCCCGTCGCAGTCGCTCCACGCCCGGAGCTTCTCGACGATCCAGGCGGCCAGCCCCGCGGGTGAGTCGTTCAGCCCGACGGCCGCGGTCTGCGGCTTCGTCCGGTGCAGCATCGCGTAGGCGCCCTCGGCAGTGCGCCAGCGGCCGGTCGCGGCGACGAACTCCCGCTCCGCTGCCGACAGCGTCGACACATCCAGCCCCGGCCAGGCGAGCCCGCCGTCGATCCGGTGCACGGCGACGACCCGATCGGGGTGGTCGAGCGCCAGGTAGCGGGCGACGTGTGTGCCGATGTCGCCGCCGGACACCGCGAACCCCTCGTACCCGAGGTCCGTCATCAGTGTCGCCCACATGTCGGCCACCTGCCGGGCGTCGAGCACCTGCGGTGGTGCCTCCGAGAAGCCGTACCCGGGCATGTCCGGCACGACGACGTCGAACCCGGCGTCGACGAGCATCGGCAGTACCTTCCGGTACCGCCACCCGGAGTCCGGCCAGCCGTGCGCGAGCAGGACCGGCAGCGCGTCGGGCTGGGAAGCGCGAGCGTGCAGCACGTGGATGCCGATGCCGTCGACGACGACACGACGAGAGGGCAGGGCGGCGAGCTCGGCACGGTGCGCGTCGAAGTCGAACCCGTCGGCCCAGTACTCGACGAGTGGGCGGAGGACGTCGAGGTCCACGCCGAGCGACCAGCCGACCCCGGCGGGCGCGTCCGGCCAGCGCGTCGCGCGCAGCCGAGCGCGCAGGTCGTCGATGGTCGCGTCGTCGATGTGCGGTGTCTCGCCCATGCCGGCGACGCTAGTCGGCGCCGCCGACAGGCGGACTGGAGGCCCGTGGCGGCGTCACCACGGGCCTCCAGTCCGTCGCGTGAGCAGAAGATGCCGGGTGGCAGACGGCGACCCGGCGTCTTCTGCTCACCGGTTGCGGCCGCTACGCGGCCACGAGGTACTCGTCCCACTCCGCCTGCGGGCGCTCGATGCCGCGCACGACCCACGAGGACCCGTGCGGCACCTTCGGCGGGAACCGGAGGCGCCACCCCATCTCCTGCGGGGTGCGGTCACCCTTGGTGTTGTTGCAGGCCAGGCAGCAGGCGACGAGGTTCTCCCACGAGTCCTGCCCACCGCGCGACCGCGGCTGCACGTGGTCGATCGTGGTGGCGTGCCGGCCGCAGTAGGCACAGTGGTTGCCGTCCCGACGCAGCACACCGCGACGGGACACCGGCACGAGCCTGGAGTGCGGGATGCGCACGTAGCGGGTGAGGATGATGACGGACGGACGGTCGTAGCTCGACGTCGACCCGGTGACCGGGTGTTCGACGTCGGCGGCGACGATGGCGGCCTTCTGGTTCATGACCAGCACGAGGGCTCGTCGGAACGAGATCACCGCGAGGGGCTCGTAACCGGCGTTGAGGACGAGAGTGCGCATGGGTTCCCTTCCGACGTGCCTGGACGGCTTCCAGGCGCTGCGGGTGCGTCGGACCGACGACGCGAACGGGTGAGGACGACCTGTTCACACCCCTGGAACCACGAAGAGCACCACCCGGATGGGCAGTGCTCTCGTCATGCAGGGGCGTGCTCGTGCACGCAGGCTGTGCTCGACCATATGTCGACGCGCGCGCGCCGACCCATGGTGCGGGTCGTGCGGAACATCGACATGAGGGTCTCCTGTTCGCGCCGGTGCGGACCGGTGCAGCGTCAGGTTAACCCAGAAACCGGCCCGGCACGAGGGTGCGCGGGCCGGTTCCGGTGAAGTTCACACGCCGGAGGGGCAGTGGTCGCTAGATGCCGAAACGGACGATGTGGTAGTCGCTGGTCCAGATCGGACGGATCTGCACGGTGCCACCGGGCTTCGGGGCGTCCATGATCATGCCGTTCCCCATGTAGAAGCCGTCGTGCGCCTCGTTGTTGAAGATGACGACGTCACCGGGCTGCGCCTCGGACTCGGGGATCGTGGTGCCCGCCTGGTCCTGCAGCGGCACGGAGTGCGCGAGGTTGATGCCGTACTGGGCGTACACGAACATGATGAAGCCGGAGCAGTCGAAGCCCGACGGGTCCGCGCCACCGAAGACGTACGGGGTGCCGATGTACTGCTTGCCGGTGGCGACCACGGCCGGCAGCGAGAACGGGGTGTCGGCGGCGGAGGAGCTGGCCGCGTACTCGGCGGCCGTGGGCCCAGTGTACGAGGAGTACTGCTTCGCGGTCGCGGCGCGGGCGGTCTCCGTCTGTTCGGCCTGCTCGGCGGCTTCCTTCGCTGCGGCGGCCTGGTCGGCGGCGGCCTGCTTCGCGGCCTTCTCGGCGTCGAGCGTCGCGGTCGACGTCGCGCCGTAGCCGTCACGGCTCGTGTCGGCCAGCGCCACGGCGTCGGAGACCGACAGCTCCTGGCTCTGCGTGGCACGGGCCTGCCGCTGGGCGTCGGCGACGGCCGTCGAGTTGCTGGAGGTCGTCGCGGCGAAGGCCGGGGCGACCGCGACCGTGCCGAACATGCCGGCGGCGACGGTGAGGACGACCGGCGCGAGGAACTTGCGCTTGCGCGACGACGAGCTGGCCTTCGCCGTGCTCGCGGCTGCGGCGGCCTGCGCGGCACGGCGACCACCGGGCAGCGGGGCGGAGCGCACCGGCACGACCGTGCGGACCGGGCGGCCCTCGGTCTCGCGCACGGCCCGCCGGGTGAGCGGGGCGGTGGTGGCGTTCTCGGTGGTCGTCGGGTTCGCGGGCGTCTGGTCGTCCGCGGCGGTACCGGTCTGCGTCAAGAGGTGTGTCTCCAACGTCTCGTCATCACGCCGCCGTGGGTGTCCGGCGGTGTGCAACCCCATCCGTTCGTCATCGTTTCCGATCGAGGCAGGAGACGGGTTCGAGACGTCCTGCCACGGGTCACCGGCTCAGGGGCAGCGCGGCGACTCGGACGAGTGTACGGAGGCACCGTTACCGTGTCGAGACCAAACGCCCCGTGGGTAACGAATCGGTAAAGACTCTCAGGGAGGACCCGCGAAGGGTCAGTCGCGCTCGATGTAGACGTGCTGCGCGACCTCGATGGGCAGCTCGATGCCCGAGTCCTCGCCCTCGACGCGGACCGCGACGTAGGCGCCCGCCCGCTGCACGCTCGCGATGCGTCCGGGCATGACGCCCGCGGTGCGGAGCTGGTGCAGGAGCTCCGGTTCGAACTGCACGGGCTCGCCCAGGCGTCGGACCACGCCGGTCGTGACGGCGTCGGTGCCCTCGGTCGCGGCGACGATGTTCTGGACGCCGTCGAGGAAGCCGGCTGCCGCGGGGCCACCGATCTCGGCCAGTCCGGGGATCGGGTTGCCGTACGGCGACTCGGTCGGGTTGCCGAGCATCTCGAGCAGGCGGACCTCGACCTGCTCGCTCATGACGTGCTCCCACCGGCAGGCCTCGTCGTGCACGAAGGCCCAGTCGAGTCCGATGACGTCGGCCAGCAGGCGTTCGGCCAGGCGGTGCTTGCGCATCACGTGGGTGGCGCGGGAACGACCTTCGTCGGTGAGCTCCAGGTGGCGGTCACCGGAGACGACGACCAGGCCGTCGCGCTCCATGCGGGCGATGGTCTGCGAGACCGTCGGGCCCGAGTGTCCGAGGCGCTCGGAGATGCGCGCGCGCAGCGGCACGATCGCCTCTTCCTCGAGGTCGAGGATGGTGCGAAGGTACATCTCCGTGGTGTCGACGAGATCGGTCACGGTCCGCCTCTCATGTCTGGGCCCAGCGCCGACCACACTACTTGTTCGCACCGACGAACACCGACCGGCGCCCGGGTGCACCTGAGAAAGGGTCATCCGACGCGGTGGTCGGGTGGGCCGAACCCTCCCCGTCCGGCCGGTACACGGGCTCGGGCAGGCGGATCGTCGTCGGTAGGATCGGTGCATGGCAGACATCGTCATCCCGGCCGAACTCCTCCCCACCGACGGTCGCTTCGGCTGCGGTCCGTCGAAGATCCGCGGTGCCCAGCTCGAGTCCCTCGTGACGCGCGGCGCCACGATCCTCGGCACCTCGCACCGCCAGAAGCCCGTGAAGGACCTGGTCGGCAGCGTCCGCTCCGGCCTCGCCGACCTGTTCCAGATCCCCGAGGGCTACGAGGTCGTCCTCGGCAACGGCGGTTCGACCGCGTTCTGGGACGCCGCCGCGTTCGGCCTCATCGAACGCCGTGCCGAGAACCTGTCCTTCGGCGAATTCGGGTCGAAGTTCGCCAAGGCCGCAGCCGCCCCGTGGCTCGAGGCCCCGCACATCGTCGAGGCACCCGGTGGTTCCCTCGCCGCACTCGAGCCGGTGGAGGGCGTGGACGTCTACGCCTACCCGCACAACGAGACCTCGACGGGCGTCATGGCCCCGGTCGTCCGCGCGACCGGTGACGCCGACGCCCTCACCGTCGTCGACGCGACCAGCGCCGCCGGCGGTGCCCTGTTCGACGTCAGCGCCACCGACGTCTACTACTTCGCCCCGCAGAAGAACTTCGCCTCGGACGGCGGCCTGTGGCTCGCGCTGCTCTCCCCCGCAGCGATCGAGCGGATCGAGCGGATCGCCGCCTCCGACCGGTACATCCCGGAGTTCCTGTCGCTCAAGAACGCCGTCGACAACTCGCGCCTGGACCAGACCCTGAACACCCCCGCGATCTCCACGCTGCTGCTCCTCGACGAGCAGGTGCGGTGGATGAACGAGTCCGGCGGCCTGGCGTGGGCGGACCTCCGCACGAAGACCTCGTCGTCGACCATCTACGACTGGGCCGAGGCCAGCGACTCCGCGACCCCGTTCGTCTCCGACCCCGCCGCTCGGTCCCAGGTCGTCGCCACGATCGACCTCGACGACTCGATCGACGCCAAGGCCGTGGCCGCGACCCTGCGTGCGAACGGCATCGTCGACACCGAGCCGTACCGGAAGCTAGGACGCAACCAGCTGCGCGTGGCGACGTTCACCGCGATCGACCCGGACGACGTCGCGAAGCTCGTGCGCGCGATCGACTTCACGATCGACGCCCTGCGCTGATCCCGGGGACACCCGCCGGAACCAGAACGGGCCCGGCACCACCGGATCGGTGGTGCCGGGCCCGTTCGTCGGTCCGGGTGGATCAGGCGCGGTGGAAGCCCGGGTCGGTCTCGCCGGCGTCGAGCTGGTCGACCTCGAGATCGGCGTCGGGCTCGAACGGCTGCACGCGACGGGCACGGCGACGACGGGCCGGTTGCGGGGCCTCGTCCTCGGCGGCCGATGCAGCGGCGGCGCTGTCAGTGTCGGTGTCGGTGTCGCTCACGTCGGCGAGCGCATCGACGTCCACACCCTCGATGTCGTCGTCGTCCGACTCGTCGAGGTCGTCCTCGTCCGCGTCGAACTCGTCGTCGTCGTCCTCGTCCGAGTCGTCGTCGTCCTCGTCGTCCGAGTCGTCGTAGTCCTCGTCCTCGTCCGAGTCCTCGTCGTCATCGTCGGACTCGTCGTCGTCCTCATCGTCATCCGACTCGTCGTCGTAGTCCTCGTCCGAGTCCTCGTCCGACGCGTCCCCGGTGCCGTCCTCGCCCTCGTGCTCCTGCGCCGCCCGGTACTCGGCCAGCCGCTCGGACCACGGCACCCACTCCGGCGCGACGAGCGAGCCGTCCCCGGGCATCAGCTCGACCTCGAGCACGGTCGGTTCGTCGTCGCCGACCTTGGCGACGCTGACGGTCCACCGCCACCCGGGGTAGCCGGGCAGCCGGTTGGCGAACAGGACGGACACGACGCCGTCCCCTTCGTCCACCGTGCCGACGGGGGCACCGACGGTCGACTCCGGGGTGACCTCGAGCAACGCCTCGCGCGCCAGGTCGGTGTAGTCAACTGACGCTGCGTCGATGGACGCTGCGTCGACGGACGCTGCGTCGACGGACACTGCGTCGGGAGCCGTCTCGGCCCCTGCTGTCTCGGACTCGGTCATGGGGTCACGCCTCCAACTGGTCTGCGACGTGCCGCAGGATGGCGGCGATGCGATCGCCGTTCTTCGGGTAGCGGCCGTGGCGGAGGTCTCCGCTGATCCGGTCGAGTTCCTTCACCAGGTCCTCGACGATCACGGCCATGTCGTCCGCGGAGCGACGGGTCATCCGCGACAGCGACGGCTGGGGCTCGAGCAGCCGCACGGACAACGCCTGCGACCCCTTCTTGCCCTGGACGACGCCGTACTCGAGCCGCGTGCCGGCCTTGACGGTCACGACGCCGTCGGGCAGCGAGGATGCGTGCAGGAACACCTGGTCGCCGTCGTCTCCGGTGATGAAGCCGAAGCCCTTGTCGTCGTCGTAGAACTTGACCTTGCCGGTGGGCATGCGTGGACTCCTCGAGGTCGTGGTACGGCCGTGGTGCGTCGGATATCCTGGGTCGATGGCCAAGCCGACCCGATCAACCGGGAACCCGCAGGACTCCGCAGAACCCCCGGTGACGTTCAATCGTACCGAACGCGCTCTGGCGTTCATGATCGGTGGGATCATCATCCTCGGCCTGCTCTGCTTCGTCGCGATGATCATCATGTGGCTCACCGCCCCCGCCGCCCAGGGTTCGATGCCGTGGCCGGTGGTCATGGCGATCCCGCTCTACGGCTTCCCGATCGCCATGGTGCTGGTCTTCACGCTCCTCGGCATCACCTGGACGCGTCGCGCACGAGCGAACCGGACGGCTCGCTGACGTCCGGCCCGGACGCTGGCACCGGACGATGACGACCACCGCCGACCTCGCCGCCCGACTCCGGGCGATGCCGGACGATGCGCTCGAGCGCCTCGTCGCGGCGAGGCGACTCCCCACCGCTGCACTCGCCGAGACCGGCCCGCAGCGCATCACCGACTTCTTCGACCTCGCCGAGGCGCTCCGCAGCGACGACGCCGTGGACGCCGCCGTCGAGCACCTGCCGCGCGCCACGATCCTCGCGTTGCGTGACGGCGGCGCCGTCGACGCGCTCGGCCCCGCGATCGAGCTCGGCCTCGCCGACGAGGACGGCGCGGTCGACGACGCGGTCGCCGCACGCGTGGCCGCCCACCCCGACCTCACCTCGCTCGACGAGCAGCCTGGAGGCCCGGAGCAGGTCCGACCCGCTGCTCCCGCCCTCGACGCCGCGGCGCTCGAGCGTGCGCGCACCACCGGCGCGGAGCAGGCGTTCGCGACGATGACCGTGCTCGCCGAACTGCTGCGGGCGGTCGACGCCGGCGCGGTCCGCGAACTCGTCAAGGGCGGGATCGGCATGCCGCTCGCCCGCACCCTCGCCGAGCGCATCGGCACCGACGCCGAGCTCGTCGCCGGTCGCCTGGCGCTGCTCGACGACATCGGGTTCGCCGACCCCGACACGGGGCGGTGGATCGTCACCGACGCCGGCCACGTGTGGTTGCTCGCCGGCTGGCCGCAGCGCTGGGTGTCGCTGGTGGCCGCGTGGACGGACACGCTCCCGCCCGCCGTGCACCAGGTGCTGGAGCTGGCCGACGGGGACCTGCGCGACCTCGTGCCGCTCGGGCGTTGGGCGTACCCGGCGGGGTCCCGCTGGCTCGACGCCCTGCTGCTCGACGTTGCCGGCACCGCGGCGTCGCTCGGCCTGGCGGTCGACGGCACCGTGACGAGCACCGGTCGGGCGCTCCTCGACGGCGACGCCGAGCAGGCCGCCGACGACCTGCCGGGCACCGTCGAACGGGTCTACCTGCAGCACGACCTCACCGTCATCGCACCGGGGCCGCTCGCGCCGGTGGACGACGACGCCCTGCGCACCGTCGCCGTGCTCGAGGCACCGGGGCTCGCGGCGCGCTACCGCATCTCCGAGGACACCCTGCGCACGGCGTTCCGGGCCGGACACTCCCGCGACGACCTGCTGTCCCTGCTCGGGCGGCTGTCGGCCACCGGGATCCCGCAGCCCCTCGCCTACCTGATCGACCAGGTGGCCGGACGCGACGGCAGCATCGTCGTCGACCGGGGACCGGGCGGCGTCGGGACCGAGGTCCGCGGCACCGCCGACCAGCTCGACCTCGTCGGGGTGGACGCCGAGCTCCGGCAGCTCGCGTGGGAGCGGCCGGACCTGACGACGCTGACCACGCGCTACCCGCCGCACGTCGTGCACACCGCGCTCGAGGACCAGCGCTACCCGGCCGTCCTGACGACCGCAGCCCGTCCCGAGGCGCACCACGGGCCTCCCGGCCGGCGCAGCCCCACCGGACGCTCGCCGGAACAGTCGGCGCACGCACTCGTCGAACGGCTCCGCCTGACGACGCAGCGCGGCGACGCGGAGCCGGAGCAGGAGTGGCTCGGTCGGCAGATCGACCTGGCCGTGCGCGGACGCACGCCGATCCGTGTGACCGTCCGGATGCCGGACGGTTCGGAGCGGCCGTTCTCGATCGTGCCGACCTCGGTCGCGGCCGGACGCGTCCGTGGGCGGGACACGGCAGTCGACGTCGAACGCACCCTGCCGCTGTCGCTCGTCGTGTCGGTCGAGAGCGACGCCTGAGCCGCGCGGTCACCCGCACGCAGGTGCCGACGGCTAGGCTGGCAGGTCATGAACGGACCGCTGATCGTGCAGAGCGACCGCACCGTGCTCCTCGAGGTCGCGCACCCCGACGCCGAGGACGCACGCCACGAGCTCGCGGCCTTCGCCGAGCTCGAACGCGCTCCCGAGCACGTGCACACCTACCGGATCACCCGCCTCGGACTCTGGAACGCGCGTGCCGCGGGCCACGACGCCGAGGCCATGATCGACACCCTGGAACGCTTCGCGAAGTTCCCCGTGCCGCAGAGCGTCACGGTCGACATCCGCGACACGGTCTCGCGCTACGGACGACTCGTGATCCGTCGCGAGGAACGGCCCGACGCCCCCGTGATCGCGAACTCCCCCACCGAGGAACTCGAGCGGCTGCCGCTCCTGCTCCTCACCGCCGAGGACCCATCGGTGCTGGCCGAGGTCATCCGGTCGAAGCGCATCAAGCCGTTGCTCGGTGACATGCGGTCCCCGACCGAGGTCGAGCTGCAGCCGTGGGCGCGCGGACAGGTCAAGCAGGAGCTCGTCAAGCTCGGCTGGCCGGCGGAGGACCT
Source organism: Curtobacterium poinsettiae (assembly GCF_025677645.1). Classification (NCBI taxonomy): domain Bacteria; kingdom Bacillati; phylum Actinomycetota; class Actinomycetes; order Micrococcales; family Microbacteriaceae; genus Curtobacterium; species Curtobacterium flaccumfaciens. Next base: position 77,193 of record NZ_CP106879.1, read on the forward strand.
GGCGGGCTACACCCCGGGCCAGCCGCACCCGATCGACCTGGACACCGCCGAGTGGCACATGCGGCCGTACCAGGAGCAGGCGGTCGACACGTTCTTCGCCCAGGGTTCCGGCGTCGTCGTGCTGCCCTGTGGCGCGGGCAAGACGCTCGTCGGCGCGGGTGCGATGGCGACCGTCAAGGCGACCACGCTCATCCTCGTCACGAACACCGTCTCGGCACGGCAGTGGCGCACGGAGCTCCTCAAGCGCACGACCCTGACGCCGGAGGACATCGGCGAGTACTCGGGCAGCGTCAAGGAGATCCGGCCGGTCACGATCGCGACCTACCAGATCCTCACCGCCCGCCGGAAGGGCGAGTACACGCACCTGTCGCTCCTCGACGCCCTCGACTGGGGCCTCATCGTCTACGACGAAGTGCACCTGCTGCCGGCGCCGGTGTTCAAGCTGACCGCCGACCTGCAGGCTCGCCGACGCCTGGGCCTGACGGCGACGCTCGTGCGCGAGGACGGCCGCGAGGGCGACGTCTTCTCGCTCATCGGGCCGAAGCGGTACGACGCCCCGTGGAAGGAGATCGAGGCGCAGGGCTACATCTCGCCGGCCTCGTGCTACGAGGTCCGCATCGACCTGCCGCACCAGGACCGCCTGGAGTACGCGGCGTCGAGCGACGACGAGCGCTACCGGCTCGCCGCGACGTTGCCGGCGAAGACCCCGGTGGTGCGGGAACTCATCGAGAAGCACCGCGGTGAGCAGATCCTGGTGATCGGGCAGTACATCGACCAGCTCGACGAACTTGCCGCGTCGCTCGATGCCGCGGAGATCACGGGAGCGACCCCCGTCGACGAACGGGAGCGGCTCTACGACGCGTTCCGGTCCGGCGAGGTCGACGTGCTCGTCGTCTCGAAGGTCGCGAACTTCTCGATCGACCTGCCCGACGCGACGGTCGCCATCCAGGTCTCCGGCTCGTTCGGCTCCCGGCAGGAAGAAGCCCAGCGGCTCGGGCGGCTCCTCCGCCCGAACAAGGACGGCCTGCCCGCGTCGTTCTACACGCTCGTGGCCCGGGACACCGTGGACCAGGACTTCGCCCAGAACCGGCAGCGGTTCCTGGCGGAGCAGGGGTACTCGTACACGATCCTGGACGCCGACCAGGTCCAGACGCCCGTGGGCTGACGTACGAACCGCTCTCAGGAAACCCCGAGGGAACGGTCAGAAGATAGGACCATGAGCGATGGCCCCAAGATCCTGATCGTCGACGACGAGCCGAACATCCGCGACCTCCTGACGACCTCGTTGCGCTTCGCCGGCTTCGCCGTGCGTGCAGTGGGCAACGGGGCACAGGCGATCTCCGCCGTGCTCGAGGAAGAGCCGGACCTCATCATCCTCGACGTGATGCTGCCCGACATGAACGGCTTCGGCGTGACCAAGCGCCTGCGTTCCTCGGGCTACACCTCGCCGATCCTGTTCCTGACGGCGAAGGACGACACCGAGGACAAGATCACCGGCCTCACCGTCGGCGGCGACGACTACGTCACCAAGCCGTTCTCGCTCGACGAGATCGTCGCCCGCATCAAGGCGATCCTCCGTCGCACCATGAACGACGAGGAAGACGCGATCATCCGCGCCGGCGAGCTCACGATGGACCAGGACACGCACGAGGTCACGATCGGCGACGCGCAGATCGAGCTCTCGCCCACCGAGTTCAAGCTGCTCCGCTACCTCATGCTCAACCCGAACCGCGTGCTGTCGAAGGCGCAGATCCTCGACCACGTGTGGGAGTACGACTTCAACGGCGACGCGGGCATCGTCGAGAGCTACATCTCGTACCTGCGTCGCAAGCTCGATCAGTACTCCGCCGAGCCGATCATCCAGACCAAGCGCGGCTTCGGCTACATGCTGAAGGCGTCCAAGGCTTCCTAGGCCCGGGAGTCCTCCGGGGCTCGACTTCACGGCGGTCGTCCGGTTTCACCGGGCGGCCGCTGTCTATCGTTGGGGCAGCATGCACACGCGAATGAACCACTGGTGGGACGGGATCTCCCTGCGCACCAAGATCACCGGGATCACGGTGCTCCTCGTCGCGCTCGGACTGCTCGTCGCCGGACTCGGCACGATGACGGTGCTGTCCACCTACCTCATGCAGCAGCTCGACAACACGGTCAAGCAGACGACCGAGCAGCTCGAGGGTCAGAACATCAGTGACGGTGAGCAGTACTGCAAGTTGTCCGTCGTGGTCTCGCAGAGTGCCTACGTCGCCGCGTACGACGCCGACGGGGATCGGATCTGCCAGACGAAGGCGTCGAGCCGGCCAGACGTCCGCGAAGCCACCCTGGTCGAGGCCTCGCAGGCGAACCAGCGCATCTCGCTCTACGACAGCCAGCACAACCACGAGTGGCGCGCCCAGATCATCCCGGCGTCGCTGCAGAACCAGTCCGACGGCACCACCGAGACCGGCTACGTGCTCATCGCGGTCTCCAGCGCCGGCACCGACGAGACGATCGGCAAGTTCACCGCGATCTTCCTCGGGTTCGGTGCGTCGGTCATCCTGCTCGGCGCCATGCTCACCCGCCTGCTCGTCACCGCGACCTTCGACCCGCTGCGGGACGTCGAGGACACCGCCGCCCGGTTCGCCGCGGGTGACTTCAACCAGCGCCTCGAAGCCGACACCCCGAACACCGAGGTCGGGCGCCTCAACCGCTCCCTCAACGTCATGCTCGAGCGGATCGACTCGGCGTTCGAGGACCGCGAGCGCACCATCGCGCAGATGCGCCGGTTCGTCGGGGACGCCTCGCACGAGCTCCGCACGCCGCTGGTGTCCCTGCGCGGGTACGCCGAGCTGTACCGCATGGGTGCCCTGCGCAAGGAAGAGGACGTCGCCCAGGCGATGGAGCGCATCGAGAAGGAAGCGCAGCGGATGGGCCTGCTCGTGCAGGACCTGCTGCAGCTCGCGCGCATCGACGAGTCGAAGCCGCTCGAGCTCGGCCCGGTCGACCTCGTCGCGATCGCCCGTGACTCGGCGCTCGACACGATGGCCTCCAACCCGGACCGCGAGATCCAGGTCCTCGTCGAGGACTCCCTGACCGGCGAGAGCGTGCCCCAGGCCGTCCGTCCGTCCGCGTCGTCGTCGTCCATCGGCTCTCCGGACTCCGGCGAGGCACCGCCCGTGTCGCCCACCTCGGCGAACACCACCGGGCCGATCGCGTTCTCGCGCCAGACCATCGCGCGTCTGCGCGCCCGTCGCACCCGTGCCATGAACATCGACGCCGGTGCCGCGCCGACCGACGAGACCACCCCGCTGCCCACGGTCGTGCTGCCGAAGCGCCCGCCGATCGTCCTGGCGGAAGAGAACAAGATCCGCCAGATCGTCACGAACCTGATGGGCAACGCCATGCGGTTCACGGCGAACGATGACCCGATCGAGATCGGCATCGGCGTGGACGACGAGCGGGGCATGGCACACCTCGACGTGATCGACCACGGTGAGGGCATCCCGCCGCAGCTGCGCGAGAAGATCTTCCAGCGCTTCTGGCGTGCGGACACCTCCCGCGCCCGCGACACCGGCGGCTCGGGCCTCGGGCTCGCCATCGTTTCCGGCATCGTCGCGGCGCACCACGGCTCGGTCGAGGTCTTCGACACCGAGGGCGGCGGCGCCACCTTCCGCGTCTGGCTCCCCCTGCTCCCCCGCGACTTCGCCGCCTGACCCGAGCGGTCACAACACCCCGTTCGAGGCCGCCGAGTGGTCACGATCTGTCGTCTGCATGCCTGCTGACCGACAGTTCGTGACCGGCCGGCGCACGGCCGACGACGTGTCGTGACCGCCCGACGACGAGATCTTCAGCGTGGCGATCACGGCCGTCAGGCTGACCGTCGACGACCTCCGACCGCTCGGACCTCGAACGCCTGGCGGAGTCGCTCGAACAACACCGCGGGTCGGTGTGCGTCCGATGCCGTCGCGTGGATCACGAGCCAGTCGTTCACCACGAACCCGTTGTCCCGTCGTTGATCGTTTCGGAAGGTGTCGCGCTCGCGGTGGTGATCGCCGTCGTACTCCAACGCGATGCCGAACTCGGACCACGCCATGTCGACGCGGCCGAGGAACCGCCCCGCACCATCGTGCACGTCGACGTTCAGTTCCGGCTCGGGGAACCCCGCGTCGACCACTGCCAGTCGGAGCCAGGTCTCCTGCGGCGACTCCGCCCCGGCCCGGACGAGGTCCAGCGCGCGCCGAGCAGCGAGCGCGAAGCGTGTGCCGGGGCGGATCGACGCTCGGAGGTCGTCCGCCGTCGCGAGCCCGGCCGGTCCGACGAGGTGGTCCCCGATGGCGACGAGCGCGTCACGTGCGAGCACGCCGGCGCACTCGAACCACATCTGCGCAGGGACACTGACCAGGAACCCGCGGTGTTCCACGGTCCTCGGCTGGTCGAGGCGGTGCGCGACCACGCCCGGCCGACGCATCCGGCTCCCGTCCCTCGTGGTCGAGACGTGCACCGGGCCGACCGACCGCACCGGATGCGGCAGTGGCGCACCCCAGATCGCGGCGGCGGTCGTGTGACTGAAGAACTGATCGGGACGCATGACCAGGGCGAGGGCGTCGATGAAGTCCACCGAATCGATCGGCGCACGGACACCGTGGACCGGGGCTGCCAGGTCGGCGCGTCGGAGACGTTCCGGATCGATGCCGTGCCCCACCGCATCTGCCACGCGAAAAGTGGACCGGTCGAACGGAGCAGGGAGGCGACGGGCAGCTGACATGCCGCCATGGTCGTTGCGGGGCACGAGAGCCGACCATGTGTGCTCGGAACCTGTGGAGAACGAGGAGAGCCGGGCCTCCTGTGCGGGAGAGAGGACCCCACACAAGCGCAAGCCACAGGCACGAACCGGCCATGACTCCCCGCCCCCGCGCCGCCGAGCGGTCACACCCAGTCGACTGGAACGGGCCAGACCGACAATTCGTGACCGCTCGGCGGACCTGAGCGGGGTGTTGTGACCTCCCGAACACCCCCCCACACGCGGAAGGGCCCCACACGCGCAGCGTGCGGGGCCCTTCCGTCAGACGGACTCTAGAAGTCCATGCCACCCGTCGGGTCGCCAGCCGGAGCAGCAGGGGTGCGCTCGGGCTTCTCGGCGACGACGGCCTCGGTGGTCAGGAACAGACCGGCGATCGACGCAGCGTTCTGCAGCGCCGAACGCGTGACCTTGGCGGGGTCGATGATGCCGGCGGCGATCAGGTCGACGTACTCGCCGGTCGCGGCGTTGAGGCCCCAACCCGACTCGAGCTCGCGGACCTTGGCGGCGACGACGCCCGGCTCGAGACCGGCGTTCAGCGCGATCTGCTTGAGCGGCGCGTCGATGGCCACGCGGACGATGTTCGCACCGGTCGCCTCGTCACCCTCGAGCTCGAGGGCCTCGAGTGCGACGGCACCGGCCTGGATGAGGGCGACGCCACCACCGGCGACGATGCCCTCTTCGACGGCAGCCTTCGCGTTGCGGACGGCGTCCTCGATGCGGTGCTTGCGCTCCTTGAGCTCGACCTCGGTCGCGGCACCCGCCTTGATGACGGCGACGCCACCGGCGAGCTTCGCGAGGCGCTCCTGGAGCTTCTCGCGGTCGTAGTCGGAGTCGGTCGCCTCGATCTCGGCACGGATCTGGCGGACACGGCCGGCGATCTGCTCGGCGTCGCCGGCACCCTCGACGATCGTGGTCTCGTCCTTGGTGATGACGACCTTGCGGGCGCGACCGAGCAGGTCGAGCGTCGCGTTCTCGAGCTTGAGGCCGACCTCTTCCGAGATGACCTGGCCACCGGTGAGGATCGCGATGTCCTGCAGCATGGCCTTGCGGCGGTCACCGAAGCCCGGGGCCTTCACGGCGACGGACTTGAAGATGCCGCGGATCTTGTTCACGACGAGCGTGGCCAGGGCCTCACCGTCGACGTCCTCGGCGATGATCAGGAGCTGCTTGCCCGCCTGGATCACCTTGTCGACGACCGGCAGGAGGTCCTTGATGTTCGAGATCTTCGAGTTGACGATCAGGATGTAGGCGTCCTCGAAGACGGCTTCCTGACGCTCGGGGTCGGTGACGAAGTACTGCGACAGGTAGCCCTTGTCGAAGCGCATGCCCTCGGTCAGCTCGAGCTCGGTGCCGAAGGTGTTCGACTCCTCGACGGTGACGACGCCTTCCTTGCCGACCTTGTCGATGGCCTCGGCGATGAGCGCGCCGATGGTCGGGTCAGCGGCAGAGATCGACGCGGTCGCGGCGATCTGGTCCTTGGTCTCGATGTCCTTCGCGTTGGCGAGGAGCTGGTCGGAGACGGCGGCGACGGCCTTCTCGATGCCGCGCTTGAGCGACACGGGGTCGGCACCGGCGGCGACGTTGCGGAGGCCCTCGCGGACGAGCGCCTGGGCGAGGACGGTCGCGGTGGTCGTCCCGTCACCGGCGACGTCGTCGGTCTTCTTGGCGACCTCCTTGACGAGCTCCGCGCCGATCTTCTCGTACGGGTCGTCGAGCTCGATCTCCTTGGCGATGGAGACACCGTCGTTCGTGATCGTGGGGGCACCCCACTTCTTCTCGAGGACGACGTTGCGGCCGCGCGGGCCGAGCGTCACCTTCACGGCGTCGGCCAGCTGGTTCAGGCCGCGCTCGAGGCCACGGCGGGCCTCCTCGTCGAAAGCAATGATCTTAGCCATGTGGTTTTTCGTCCCTCCCGGACGTCGTCTTGGGGGTCGTGCTGGCACTCAGCGTGAGCGAGTGCCAACGCCGATTCTGGCACTCGACGGGTGTGAGTGCAACACAGTCGGGAGGCTCGTGACGACTTCCCAGGACACGTCGCGTCCGGCGGACCCCGCACCACCGCCGCGGTCGCGCTCCCCGCGCCGGTCGCGGTCCCCGCACACGACGAACGCGCCGCCCCTGGCGGGACGGCGCGTTCTGGAAGTGGTGGTGCTCAGGCGGGGCGGACGGACTCTGCCTGCGGGCCCTTCGACCCGGTCCCGACGTCGAACACGACGGCCTGGCCCTCCTCGAGGACCTTGTAACCCGACATGTCGATGGCCGAGTAGTGCACGAACACGTCCTGGCCCCCTCCATCCACGGTGATGAAGCCGAAGCCCTTTTCAGCGTTGAACCACTTCACGGTTCCGTTGGCCATGATCTCTTGCTCCCTGGTACTGCAGTGCGGAACGACGTGATCGTCGTCTGCATGGGACTCTGACCGAACCCGTCCGATCAGGCAAGAGGTGTGACGTTGTTTCACGTCGATTCCGTCAGAATTCAACGTGCTCGAAACACAGCCGTCACACAATGGGCGGAAAACGCGGCGCGACGACCGGCAGGACGCCCCGCGGCGGTCGCTCAGCCGGTGTAGTCGGCGCCGAGGACGACGCTCACGTCGGCGTTCGGGAACGCCGCCGACTGCTGCACCGCCGTGACGCCGAGCTGCTTCGCGATGCCCTGCGCGACCGCCGCCTGCGACGCCTGCTGGTAGTAGACGATCGTCGACGTCGACCCGGTCGTCCCGGCGTCACCGGTGGAGGCGACCTGCCAGCCGGCGCCGGTCAGCGCCGCGCTCGCCCGGCTCGCGAGGCCCGTGGTGGTCGTGCCGTTCAGCACGACGACGGTGGTGGTGCCCTGCTGTGCCGGCGTCGCGGCCGCAGCGCTGCCCGACCCCGCGGAGCCGGAACCGGCGGACGAGGACGCCGACGGCTTGGACGTCGCCGAGGGCTTCGCGGTCGCCGACGCCGACGTGGAGGCCGAGGGCGAGTCGGATCCGTTGAACGAGTAGCTGCCGTTCAGCAGTGCGAGGACGAGCACCCCGATGCCGACGAGCACACCCGTGGCGAGTGCTGCCCAGGCGAAGGCGATCCAGCCACGGCCGCGACGCTGGGCACCGCGGTGCGCACCGACCCGCGGGCCGTCGGCGACGTCGTCGAACCGGTCTCGGGGGAATCTCGTGCTCATCGTTCCTCTTCACGTCCTTCGGGAGCTGCGCCGGGCGCGACGAAGCTGCGCGTCGCCCGGGCGCTGGTGCGCGCGTGACGGAGCCGCTGCAGCCGGCTGACGAGCTGCGGGTCGTACGCGAGTGCCGCGGGCGAGTCGATCACGCGGTTCAGCACCTGGTAGTAGCGCGCCGCCGACATCTCGAACTCCACCCGGATCTCCGCTTCCTTCGTGCGGTCGTGCCGTGCCCGGTCCTGCTCGAACGTCAGCACGTGCTTCGCGAGCTCACTGAGCTGGTCAGCACTGATCTGGTCAGCGCTGCGCTCGTCGACGCTGCGTTCGTCGGTGGGGCTGGTCACGGCGGTTCCGATCACGGTCGGGTAACGGGTCTCGCACATCGTAGGGGTGGAGTCGATCCGGACCCTGGCACGGCGCTGGACTGTCGCGAACACCGGTCACAGGTCCGGCGCGCGGAACCAGCGCACTCGTGTCCCGAACGGGTCGGAGACGGCCACCGCGACCCCGTCGAGCGAGACCGTCGCGAAGGCGTCCGGATCGGCCCCGTCCACGTCGTCGGGCAGCGTGGCCGCCACCCCACGCAGGATCCCGGTGCGTTCGAGGGCGATCCAGTGCACGCCCCGCTCACGGATCCGGTCGACGAACCGCTGCCGGTCCGCGCCCGGCACGTAGACCAGGGTCCCGGTGGTCAGGACGACCGGTTCGACGTCGTCCGGCAGGGCGTCCAGAGCATGGTCGAGGTCATCTGGCACGACACCGACGAGCCGGTCTGGAGGCACGGCGAGCGTCGCGCGCGCAGCCTGATGCATCAGGGCGGTCCGGTCCGACGCCTCGGGTGGGACGGCCTCGACGAGCCGGTCGAACGCACCGGGGACCGACAGGTCGATCGGGTTCGGGTCGAGGGCCACACGGGCACCGACCCTGATCGGGACGGTCGCCGGTGTGGGGACGGCCCCGGAGGCGTCCGCCACCAGCCGGACCGAGGGATCGGCGACCGCCGTGTGCATCCGCAGGACCGCGGCTCCGGAACCGACCCGGTAGTCCAGGGTCACCCGGTCCGGGATCGAACACAGCCCGGCGGCGGCCCCGGCGTCGACCAGGCCGAGCGGACGCGTCGACCGTTCGGCGAGCGCCGCGAACAGCGGGACGACCGGCGCGAGCCGCTGCGGGTCGTTGGCCTGCACCGTGGCGGAGGCGAGGGCCGTGACGAGCGCGGGGCGGGCCTCCAGGCCGAGCGCGCGCAGCGCACCCGGGTCCGACGGGTCCGCGCCCAGCCGCCGCGCGACGGCGAAGAACAGTTCCGGCTGCCGCTGCTGCTCGGGGACCTCGGCGAGGAGCGCGACGAGGGAGTCGTCGAGCGACCGTGCCCAGGCGGCGTACGACGGCGAGACGGCCTGGATCCGGTCCGCGAACGCGTCGTACCGGGCGCGGGTGCCCATCAGCGCCCGGGCCGGTGCATGCCCACGTGGCGGATGCCGGCCTCGTCGTACGGCTCCCCGAACCGCACGAAGCCGTACCGCTCGTACAGGGCTGCGACGTACTCCTGGGCGTGCAGGACGAACGGCTCGTGTCCGTGTTCGTCGAGCACGGCGGCGACGAGCCGGCCGGCGATCCCCTGCCCACGGTGTCCCGGGTCGGTCGCGACGCGGCCGATCACCCACGCCGGCGACTCCTCGCCGTCCGGGTGGACCTCGTCGGCCGCCGGGCGGATGAGCCGCAGGTACCCAACCGCATCGGTGTCCGTGCCGAACCACCAGTGCTCGGTGTCGGGCTCGCGGTCACGGCCGTCGAAGTCCTCGGCGGTGACCCGTTGCTCGAGCGCGAACACGCGGTTGCGCAGGACGACGATGCCGTACAGTTCGTCCGTCGTCAGACGGGTCCAGCGGGCGTGGTGCACGGAATGCTCGGACATCGTGGCGAGTTTAGTGAAGTGGTCGGGAGTGCCCGGAAGGCCCGGCCGGAAGCAGGAGGAACCAATGGCATACAACGTCGACAAGTCCGACGCCCAGTGGCGCGAGGAGCTCTCCCCGGACCAGTACGCCGTCCTCCGCCAGGCGGGGACCGAACGACCGTGGACCGGTGAACTCCTCGACGAGGAGCGTGCCGGCGTCTACACCTGTGCGGCCTGCAACGCGGAGCTGTTCAAGAGCGGCACGAAGTTCGACTCCGGCTGCGGCTGGCCGTCGTTCTACGAGTCGGTGAACCCGGACGCCGTGCAGCTCATCGAGGACAACTCCCTCGGCATGGCCCGCACCGAGGTCCGCTGCGCGAACTGCGGTTCGCACCTGGGCCACGTGTTCCCGGACGGGTTCGGCACCCCCACGGGTGACCGGTACTGCATGAACTCGATCTCGCTGAACTTCTCGGAGAAGTCGGGCGAGTGAGCCCTGGACGCCCTCACCGGTAAGATGAGCGGCGTCAGCCGGCATGGCGCAATTGGTAGCGCACCGTACTTGTAATACGGGGGTTGCGGGTTCAAGTCCCGCTGCCGGCCCGAAAGCCCCGATCAGAAGCCGCTTACCTCGGCATTCGGTCGGGGCTTCTTCGTTCACCCCGCGGTTACCCCGCAGATTGCGATCCATGCGTGAGCGCCGACAGGGCTCGCGCCGCGGCCGCGCTACCCGTGTTGCGCCCCATGTAGCGGTCCTGCGTCATGGACGGGTTCTTGTGCCCGAGGTACTCCGCGACGTCGCGCGCCGAGAGGCCGGCACCGTCGAGGAGCGTCGCGACCGTCTTCCGGAAGGCGTGAAGCTTGACGCCGGGGAACCCGAGGGACTCGCGAACACGACGCCAATCGGCCTGGGTGTTGTTCGGGTCGCGGAGGTTGCCGAGGACGGACGGAAAGACGAGCGACCCGACCCCGCGGTCGGAGGCCCGGCGCTTGAGCATCTCGTCGACGTGCTCAGGGACGGCGATTCGGCGATCGGATCCTTGCGTCTTGCCGTGCTCCTGGCGGAGTAGCCCCTGTCCCCGGAGCCGAACCACGGTCGAGCGGATGTGGACCGCACCGGGGTAGACGTCTTCCCAGATCATCGCGCAGGCCTCGCCGATGCGACAGCCGGTGCCGGCCATGAACCGGAGGAGGTCGGCGAGGTCTAGGGCCTGCACCCGCTCGTCGAGGTCCGCCCGCGTCAGCAGATCCTGCAGCTGTTCCGCATTGAGCGCTGTTGCACCATCACGGCGCTGCGAGACGCGCTCGAGCTCGCGTACCGCATTCGTGCGTGCAGCGTCGTTGCGGACGGCCAGGCCGAGCATCCCGCTGAGGACAGCCCGGCACATCTTCGCGGACGCAGGGCCGTGATTCGCGATCACCTGGTCCATGAAGCGCTGCAGTCGCTCGGGGGTCGCCTCGAGCACCGCCAGCTCGCCCAGCGCCGGCAGAACGATCTTGCCCAGGGTCCGTTCGTAGGCAGCCAACGTCGTCGGCGCGACGCCTCCGGTCCGCTTGTTCTCGATGTAGCGGTCGGCCAGCCGGTTGAGCGGGGTGTGCTGGTTGATGGTCCCGCTCGTCGTCGCCTTGATCGTGGTGAGGGCTGCGAGCAGCTTCCGGCGAGCCTTGGGGCCGCTGGTGTCGAATCGCTCGACCTGGCGTAGCCGGCCGTCTTCGAAGCGGAAGCGAGTCCGCGCTCGCCAGGACCCGTCGTCCAGCTGGGCCAGGGAGATGGCTCCGTGAGCGCCGATGGGTGTTCTAGGCCTCGCCACCGAGCGCTCCGTACTTCTTGATGATCGGCTCCGTTATTGCAAGCGCCGCCGCCCGGTCGACAGACTCGGCCTCAAGGGAGTCGACCCAGGCGCTGATGGGATCGAGCGAAGGCGGAGTCGTCCCGCGCGCGATGAGATCTAAGCGAATGGCTCGCAGCTTGCCCCAAGCCCCTTGCACGCCTCGCAGTTCGGCATCGATCAGGCCCTCCGGCTGATCCGCGCTCTGCAGATGCAAGCCAAGTCGGAGCAGTTGGTGGCGAATAGCCTCAGCAGCCAGGTGATGCTCTTCCAGCGCTCGCAGCAGGACAGCCACGTGTCCGACCGGGGTGTCGCTCAGGTCAGGCTCGTCTCCGACGAACAGGCTTCGCGTGACCAAGTCGACAGCATCCACGGTCGCGATTCGCCACTCAGGGCCCATCTCGACCGAGTCCTCGACCCCCACCGGCACCAGCAGTGCGAGCGGCGGAACCTCCAGAGCGAACGCGAACAGCAGGAGTTCCGCAACGCCGATCGAGCGACGCTTGCCCGCAAGCAGGTTGTTCAGAGTGGTGGGCTTCAAGTAACCGGGATCCCCCGCCCGAAGCGAAACTGCGGCAGCGAGCTCACCAGTGGTCATGCCCGCCGCCGCTTTGTAGTGCGCGATCGCCCGAACGACCGTCTTCGTGTACCGCACCTCCCAGGAGTCACCGGGCAGGGGTTCCGCGCTCGTCTTCATCTCGCTCACGGAATTTGACGATACACGACACGCCTAAGCGGAATCCACTTGCACACACGATGTCTCCGAGGTAAGTTCAACCAAGCAAGCGGAAATCACTTAGGCGCTTGCAACCCTGAGCGAAAGGAGACCGCATGAGCGCCACCGAGGCCAGCGGGCACGAACACCATCCGTCGCAGCGAGGACCTCCCCGACTGGGCAACTCGAGACGAGGTCGCCCAGTACACCGGCGTCGCACCGCAGACGCTCGCTCGGTGGGTCACCGAGAAGCGCGGTCCGCGGGTCACGAGATTCGGCGGCCGCGCCGTTCGATACGCACGGACAGACGTCCTCGAGTGGATCGACGCCCAGCGCAAGGCAAGCGCTTGAGCGGGAACGCAAGCCCGACCGCGAGCCAGCGCAAGAGAAAAGCCCCGGCGGCAACCGGGGCTACGTCCACCATTCACAACATCCCCGCAGGAGACACCATGAACAAGACAGTCCTGACCGTAGCAGACGCCCACGACATCCGGTGGCATGAGATCGACAGCGATGCCGTCGTCCTCGTTCCGTGCACTGAACCCGGCTGCCAGAGCTACGGCACCCCGCACCTCCTCACCTGGGGTGACCTGCTGCAGCACCGGGCGTCGGAAGTGACTGCCCAGGACACCCGCGTCGAGGTCATCAAGTACGCCGCGTCCCACGAAGTCGCCGAAGCCGAGTCGTACTGGTACGCCGCCGGCTTCCTCTGCGACGACGACATCCGCCTCACCCCCGAACGTCTCGCGTTCTTCACCGCCCACTTCAACAGCGCCGTGGCGCTCGCGGCCGAGCTGAACGGGGAGTCCCGCTGATGGACGACGTCACCAAGCTCGTCGAGCTCGAACGCACCGCCGCCGGTCGATCGGAGATCCTCATCGACGCTCAGCCCAGCCAGTTCAGCGACGGGTACTCACTCGTGCTCACGCCGTCAGAAGCGCTCCGACTGGCGCACGCGATCATCGCCCGGGTGTCCGACATCCGAACCTCCCCCCCTCGCAGCCCCCCTGCTCGCTCCGACGCTGCAGGCGGCTGCCTGATGGCCGAGGTGGCAGCAATCCGCCCGTCGGTGCCGAACCCGACCGCACTCGAGCAGGCATCCGCCGTAGAGGTCACGAACGGGTGGACGCAGGACGAGGGCAAGCCCCGAACCCGACAACTCGACGTCGTCCTCCTCACACTCAGCGAGGACGGGACACGTGAGCACGCGAAGCACATGACGCCGGCCGAAGCCGATCGGCTCGCCGCGGAGCTCACCGCGATGGCGAACCGTGTCCGGCGGGCCAGCTGATGGACACCAGCAGCTACGAACGGTGCACACAGCGAGGCTGCATCCGGTTCGGCCTTTGGCACACCACACGAGACAGCGGACACCGCTTCCGCACCGTCCGCACAGCGCTCGCCGCAGTGTCGATTGAGAAGCGCGATGAGGACGGGCCCTGGACCGTCTGGCTCGCTCGAGGTGACGACAACCCCGTGCAGGTGACAGCGCCGCCCGATCCGACACCGGACGTCATCCATGCGGACCACATGGAGCTCAGGGCGGCAGTGCTCTATGCGTTGCGCGGCGCCGAGAAGTTCAACGCCGTCTGACGCGAGAACGGGCGGGGCCGGCACCACCCGACCCCGCCCGAGGGAGAGAACCGAAGCATGACACAGACCACCGACAGCCAGAGGGAGGCCAGATGACCGACGCGCGTTTCCCCGAGCGCCTCCTCAGCGACCGCCGCGTGCTGCGTCTCAGCGCCGACGAATACCGCGGGTGGTCGATCGCGACGATCTGGTCGGTCTCAAACCGCACGGACGGTCTGATCCTCGTCGAGGACCTTCCTCTGGTGCCATTCATGACGAGTGCTATCGCCGAGAAGCTCGAGACGGCCGGTCTGTGGGCGAAGGCACCAGGTGGATGGCTGCTCGCCGACTTCCACCGCGACCAGACCAGTCGCAGCGACCTCGAAGTGCTCGAACGAGCACGCAAGGCGGACCGCGAGAAGAAGCAGCGCCAGCGGTCCCAGAAGAAGGAATCCCTGGGACTGTCCCCGGGACATGTCCCCGGGACGACACAGGACAGGACAGGCAAGGCAAGGACAGGCCAGGACAGGCCAGAACAGAACGCAGTTACCGACTGGAACACCGCTTCGATTCCAGAGACCGACCCGAATCCGGACGCAGTCGCCCCGGGGATGTCTTCGCCACCGCTCGCTGATCTGCGCCGCTGCGCCGTCTGCGAGCGCCGTCTGTCCCCATCCTCTGGGGACTTGCTCTGCTCCGTGCAGGACGAGGCCCACTGGGCGCACGAAGCGGCCCACGCCATCTGAGGGGGTAGGCACCAGACGCGTACCCCCTCTAGACCCCCTATCGATTACCGCGGCGCTCGCCGCAGGAAGAACCCCATGGCACAGCAGCAGTCCGCATCAAGTGACCAGCCCCGCAGCACCTGGCAGATCGAGTTCCTGAAGCGCCTCGAGGACATCGCGAACAACTCGATGAACCCCCGCGTCTACACCGACAGCGACGGCGTCCCGACCGCGGTCGCCGGCGCAGGCACTGTTTCCGTTGCCGCTTGGTACCTGTCATCCGAGCTCGCCGCGAAGACAGACCGCCCCGACCTGTTCGCAGACACCATCGCCCGGCACCAGATGTACGTCGAGCAGCGCATCGGCCCCGAGGCGTGGACCGAGGTTCTCGTCAGCACCGCGCTGTACCTGAACTACCACCACCTCGAGCCCGCCCTCGCACTCCTCGACAAGACCCGCACCCCGCTCCGGGCCCTCGAGCGGCAGTTCTGGGACTCGATCAGGCCTAGCGACCCCGACGACGGCCGCCCTGGTGTCGCCTGAGCAGCGCATGCCGCGACAGCCCCAGAACCTCGTCGTCGGCGCGCACGGGCCTGAGGTCACGGTCACCGGCAGAGTCGCCGCCTACTTACTCCGGTACGCCGGCCTCGACGCTTACCGGCGACAGCACCGCGGCGAAGACCCCGAAGTCGACAACACCCTCGTCGCCCTCACCGTGGTCGCCCTCACCTGGCGCGGTTCCGCTACCGGAACGCGAGAGGCCGCGCCCCCGGAACTCGATCACACTGCGGACTGGATGAGCACCCGACAAGCGGCCGAAGCCCTCGGGCTCTCGGACCGCGGCATCCGGAAAGCAATCCAGGAACACCGGCTGCACGCCGTTCGCGTGGGACGCGTCTGGCGCGTCGACCGCGAACAACTGGCCCACTACATCGAACGAACGGACAAGACATGATCTCTGCAGAACTCGAAGCAGAAGTGCAAGGGCTGCGCGCACGCGCCGCGGACATCCAGGACAGCTACAGCCGAGAGCGGAAAGACATCGACTCGGACGTCAGCCTGTCCGAAGCCGGCAAGCAGGCCGCCTGGGACGAGGCTGAAGCCGAAGCCCGATCGTCGGCGAAGGCGCTCCGCGAGAAGGAGATCGCCCTGGTCAAGAACCGCATCCGCAGCTTGCAGACGCAGCTCGACGCGAAGATCGGCTACGGTGCGACCGACATCATCGCGTTCCGAGACGCGCAGGACCGCGCCGATCGCGTCGCGGACAAGGAGACAGCAGCCCGCCTCATGGGCCAGGCGCTCCGCAACAACGACCGCACCATGGCTCACGCGCTGTTCCGCAAGGCATCCGAGAGCGGCTGGAGTGAGGCTGCCCAACAGTTCGCGGCTGAGAACCCTGACTCCGCTGCAGCCGCGAAGGAGATCGAGAGCCTCGAGAAGCTCCTCAGCTCGGGCAGCTTCCAGCGGACGCTGTCCTACATGATCGCCCGCTACTGACCCCAGGGGGAGGGCCCCCACCCCTGCACCTGGAAGTACCACAGGGGATAGGCGTCGTCTCTCCCCGGCTCGAAAAAACGAAACGAGGACGCCGTGCCCAGGGCGCAGAAAGTGAAGATTGCCCCCGCCGTCGCAGGCAGCAGACGGGAGGTGCTCGAGGCTCTCCGCCGCCGCATCGCCGAGGAGATCGACTCCGGCGCTGTCGCGTCGCATGCTCTCGCTCGTCTCATCGCTGAGCTGTCCCGGATCGATGCCGAGCTGCGAACCCCGATCGTGGACGACGTCAACGACGAGGAAGACGTGGAGGACGGAGTGTTCGATCCCGGCACGATCTGACACCTCGATTCGGAACCGCGGCCCGCACTAACAGGCGGCCGCGGTTCCTTCGGTTTGTCCCTGGTCACGGCTAGAATCGAGGTGACGGACACCACTGCCGAACACGTCGCGGGTGGGTCAGACAGCATCGCTGTCTGGCCGGAGGACAACCCCTAGCAACTCCCGGGGGAAGCGCTAGGAAGCGTGTCCTCCGTTGCCCAACCGCACCGTCAAGACGTCCCTAGTAGCCGAGGTTTCCGGCTACCTCTCCGGCTTCGACCAAGCTGCGAAGAAGACCCGCGAACTCGGCTCAGAGACCGAAAAGCTGGGCCAGAAGCGCGAGGCCATCGCCGGCGTCGGCACGGCAATGAGCGCGTTCGGCGCGGTCGCCGTCGCGACCGTCGGTCTTGTGGTCGCTCGGTACGCGGAGTTCGACGCCGCCATGTCGAAGGTGCAGGCCGCCACACACGCGTCCGCTGCCGAGATGTCGCAGCTCCGCGACGCCGCGATCGACGCCGGGGCGAAAACGGTCTACTCCGCCACCGAAGCCGCCGGGGCCATCGAGGAGCTCTCAAAGGCCGGCGTCCAGACCAACGAGATCCTCAACGGCGGTCTAGCAGGCGCACTGGACCTCGCCTCGGCGGGCGAACTCAAGGTCGCCGACGCCGCGCAGATCGCAGCCACCGCTATGACGCAGTTCGGATTCCGCGGCAGCGAAGTCCCGCACGTCGCCGACCTCCTCTCGGCCGGTGCCGGCAAGGCACAGGGTTCCGTGCAGGACCTGTCCGCAGCGCTGAATCAGGGCGGCCTCGTCGCATCGCAGGCTGGCTTCAACATCAACGAGACCACGGGCACCCTCGCTGCGTTCGCGTCCGCGGGTCTCCTTGGTTCAGACGCGGGTACGTCGTTGAAGACCGCGATCCTGGCGCTGCAGAACCCGTCGACGACCGCCGCGGCCACGATGAAGCAGTACGGCATCGACGTCTACGACTCGACCGGTCAGATGCTCTCGTTCGGCGGCATCGCCGCGCAGCTGAAGGACAAGCTCGGCACCCTGTCGGACGAGCAGCGCAACGCAGCTCTCGCGCAGATCTTCGGCAACGACGCTGTGCGCGCCGCGAACGTTCTCTACAGCGAGGGTGCTGACGGCATCGCCGAGTGGACCGGCAAGGTCAACGACCAGGGCTACGCCGCGGAGACCGCCCGCCTGAAGCTCGACAACCTCAAGGGCGACGTCGAGAAGCTCGGCGGCTCGTTCGATACTGCCCTCATCCAGTCCGGGTCGGCCGCGAACGGCGTCCTCCGCAACCTCACCCAGTCCGCCACCTTCCTCGTCGACGTCATCGGCGACACCCCTGCACCGATCCTCGCCGCTGGTGCTGGCCTCACGGCCCTCGCCGGCGGCACCCTCCTCGTCGGTGGCGCGGCACTCGGAGCCGTACCCAAGTTCGCGGCCTTCAAGGCACAGCTCGACACCATGGGTATCAGCATGAAGACAGCAGCGCTTCGCACTGTTGGCCTCAGCGCCGGGATCGGTGCCGCTGCGGTTGGGATCGGCCTGCTGGTCAGCATGCAGGCTCAGGCCGAAGCGGCAACGGACGAGCTGACCGACACCCTCGACAAGCAGACCGGAGCACTCACCAAGTACTCGCGGGCAGCCGTCGCAAAGCGTCTCGCTGATGGCGGCGAGTTCGAAGCCGCCCGGAAGGCGGGCGTCACGCAGCGGGAGCTCACCGACGCGGTACTGCAGGGCGGGGCTGCCCTCGAGAAGGTGCAGGGCAAGCTCGGGGACCGGAACACCTTCGGTGGCATGTTCACTGGCGCGGCCTACGAGGCCGGCTGGGCCCAGCAGAACATCGCCAACGTCGCCAACTCGGTCCAGGACGCCAAGCAGAAGTTCAACGACCAGAAGAAGGCGAACGCCGAGGCCGGGAACACGGCGATGAATGTCGCTGAGCAGTACAAGGAAGAGGCCTCAAACGTCTCCGACCTGACGTCGGAGCTCAACGACCTCGTCGAGAAGATCAGCGCGGCGAACGACGTCAATCAGGACGCCATCAGCGCGAACGCTTCGTACCAAGAGGCTCTCGCTGGCCTGTCCGACGAGGTCAAGCGGCAGCGGGAGAGCACCGAGGGCTACACGACGTCCCTCGACGAGAACACGTCGATCGGCGCGAACAATGCTTCGATGCTTTCCGATCTGGCGGACAAGGCGCAGACGTCGGCGAAGGCGCAGTTCGATGTCGATCAGTCGACGATGGGCGCGAAGGCGGCATCGGAGAAGTACGCGAGCACCCTTGCGGCGCAGCGGCAGAAGTTCATCGAGTCCGCGACCGCTGCCGGGTTCAACGCCGGCGAGGTGAAGAAGCTCGCCGACCGTGTGTTCCAGCTGCCTTCGGAGAAGGAGATCAAGATCCTCGCCGACACGGACAAGGCGCAGACGGACCTGATCGCGTTCATCCGCAACAACGACGGCCGCGTCATCACCGTCCGACAGCAGCTCATCACAGAGGCGATCAAGTCCGGTGCTGCACCCGGTGCCGCGAAGGCGGCCTACAACGCCCACGGCGCGGTCATGGACTTCTACGGCGACGGTGGTGTCACCGAGAACCACGTGGCACAGTTCGCTGCCGCCGGCACGATGCGCGTCTGGGCTGAGCCCGAGACCGGCGGGGAAGCGTACATCCCGCTCGCCGCGTCGAAGCGGACCCGGTCCCTCGCAATCTGGGAGGAGACCGGTCGCCGGCTGCAGGCGTTCGCGGACGGCGACGTGCGCGGCGGGACCCCGACGTACGTGCCAACGCCGCCGCAGATCGTCTACGCCCAGGCACCCGGCAGCTCGGGAGGTGGCAACTCGACCACATTCGCCCCGCAGTTCGTCTCCTCCGGCAACCAGCGGCAGGACTTCGACGATGCCTGGTTCCAGTTCAGAACCCGGATCACCGGCGGCCGCTGAACCGCAACCCCCACTCACGACAGAAAGAGACAACATGCAGCCGTACACAAAGGTCCCCTGGATGGAACTGCCCAGGCCCGACGAGGCCGAAGTCCGTCCTTCGGGCGGTGAGGGACTCTACTTCCGGCGGCGGCTCGCGCCGCTTGCCGCCGGCGCATTCGGATCCGGTATCGCCTGGCTCGGCGACTCGATCACCCGTGGTCTCGGCGCGACCAACAAGGGCGACTCCTGGCCCGGTGTCATCGCTGGCACCAGCGTGGCCGTGGCTGGCGACAGCATCCCGACGTACGCCATGCTCCACTCAGGCGGGAAGCTGGCGAAGACGGTCAACGCCGGCGTCAGCGGCGACACCACCGCGAAGATGCTCGCGCGCGTCAAGAAGGACGTCATCGACTACAACCCCGCGGTGTGCGTTGTCCTCGGTGGCACCAACGACTCGGCGACACCGGTGCCCGTCGACGACTTCGCCGCGAACATCACGGGGATCGTCACCCAGCTCCGAGCAGCGGGCATCGTCCCGGTGCTCTGCACCATCCCGACCATCAACTCGACGGCGCAGCGGCCGGTGATCGTGAACTACAACACGTGGCTCCGCCGGTACTGCGCCGTGCAGGGCATCCGGATGCTCGACTTCTACGCCCTCACCGTCGATCCCGCGACAGGTAACTTGCTGCAGTCCACGATGGGCAACACCGACGGCACGCACCCGGGCAACATCGGCAACGCGCTGCTCGGGAAGTACGCCGCCGACACGCTCGCACCGCTCGTGGGAGCTGCGACCATCCCCGTCGCGTCGGACAACACCGACGCACTGAACCTCGTGCCGGACGGCCTCAACTACGGATCCGTGACCAACGGGCTGGCAGCCCCGTGGGGAGTCTTCGGCTCACTCCCGACCGGCGCGACCCCATCCGTGGTCACCGACTCGCTCGTGCCCGGGAAGATGCAGCAGCTGTCACTCTCCGCCACGACAAGCGGGGTGACGCTGTACAAGCGGATCACGCCGACCCCCGGACGGCGCATCGTGATCTCGGGCACGGTGACGAAGACCGCCGGCGCGGCCGGCCTGCGGGCCTACTTCAACACGTCCAACCAGACCGACACGTACAACCAACTCCTCGACATCACCGAGGCAGTCACCCGCGGCAAGTTCTCGACCGAGCTCGTCGTGCCCGAGAATACGAACAGCATCGACCTCAAGATGTTCGTCCAGCCCGGAACCACGACGTTCGCCGTCGGACAGCTGACTGCCTACGACCTCACCGCACAGGCGGTGCTGTAGTCCGAGGCGACGACGCCGTCGGCTGCCTCATCGCGGCCGGCGGCGTCCTAGCCAGCTGGCGCGGCCCCCGGTGGGCCAAGAGCTGGAACGGAAGCCGGCTGCCCCATACAGTGGCGCAGACTCATCAGTGCCCGTACGCTGCCCCTGCCACAACAGCCTTGAACGAGGGGAAGCCTCATGGCCGACCGAGATGACGCGACGATACTCGACGATCGACTCGCGGACAGCAGCTCGAACTGGGAACACTCCTGGTTACGCCTTGAAGCGATCGAAGCCGGCGGATCCCCGAAACGGTGGCAGCAGCTCATCAGCGCACTCGTTTGGGCCCTTGGCGGGAAGGACCTCGCGTACGTGCACTCCCGGGTGGAAGTGCTCGGCGACAGCGGTCTCATCGAGATCCATCTGTTCACCAGCACGACTTTGGTGCGGGTGAGCATCAGCCACGAACACCCCGACCCGGTTCCTGAGGTGGTCGCGCTCGACACGCTAGAAGCCATTCGGATCGTGCGAGCTCCGTCTGTGTTCAGCGATGGCCGAGGGATGGTGCCCAAGCGGGCTCGGCTCGAGCTGACCTTCGCCCATGGCGACCCCGTCACCATCGACAACGAGCAGACCTACACCACCAGCGCGGAACACCTGCTGGACTACTACCCAACCCTGTTGAAGCACCTCGCCAAGAGCTGAGACGCCGATGCAACTACACGAACTCCGAGCGCTGATCATCGACAGCGCCCACGAAGCTTGGACCGTCATCAGGGACGGTCCACCATTCCACCCCGACGCCGCAGGCCGTGAGCACCCGCTTCGTGCCGTGATGACGGACGACCTCGAGGTCGCGCTCGAATGGGGCCTTAGCGCCAACGACGGCAACCAGGCCACGGTAGACAAATACGACTGGGCCGAGATCGCACGTTTCAGGGACCCGGCCGTTGCCGAGGTATGGGTGGACGTGCGACTGCAAGGCGAACTCGTCGAGCGAGTGAGGCTGCTTCTGGTCGACGGCGGACGGGCGTACCTACCGTTCCCGGAGAAAATCGACGGGACCTGGATCACTCAGAAGTGGGAACGCTCGCTTGCGAGCCTCGTCACGAGACTGCAGGGGCTGTGGGGCGGTCACGGACGATGGGGCGAGCACTACCTCCGCCAGATCCGCGCCGACCACGACACCTACTGAGGCACGCAGTCACACATCCGAGACGCCCTCCACGAGATCGTGCAACTCTGACATCGACACTCGGTCTTCCTGCTCGCCTGCCAACCATCGATCGGCATCCGCAACCCACGACCTGACCGCGGGACGTGAGTAGCGGTGCCAGAGCAAGGCCATCGCCTGTCCCTCACTCGTGTCGTCCGAACTGTGCGGGACCCTCTTCAAGCGGTCACTGAGCGTGCGGACGAGTTCCTCACTGTGCTGCCCGACAAGGGCTGCCTTGAGGTCGATTTCCTCGCGAAGTACTCCTGCGGTCTTCCCCTTCGACTCCTGGGCTCTGTCCTGCAGCCGCTCTCGGACTTCGGCTCGCGACCACTGCGTCACGAGATCGGCGAAATCGCCGCGAGCAGCGCGATCACCGGCCTCTTCGGAAGCCCTCCGGACGGCCGCCTCGCGCTCAGCTGCGCTCTGCGCAATCCGGTTGCTGTGGAGGGCGACGGCGATCGCGCCAGCTCCGACGGCGATACTCCCGAGGGCTCCGAGGGCCGGTACGCCGATGTCGTTCCACCACTCGTATGAGAACCACGGGTGCCAGTCAGTCGTTAGGAGCATCACTCGTTGACCGTACTGCGATCGAACGGCCGGGATTCAGTCTGGCTCGCTTGATCCGATAGTAGGAACTGTCGGAGGCGCAGATCGGGCTTCCGAGGCGGAGGAAGGGCCTCGGCGGCTTTGCTCATTCCCAGAAACGAAAACCCCTCAGATCCGCGATGATCTGAGGGGGTCCGGTCCGACTGACTAGACGAGTTGAGGTACTGCGCCGGTGGCGTTCCACGCATCATCATCGCCGGTCGAGCGAGTGATGGGGCGTTCCGGGAAGAGCCACCAAGGAGTCGGTTCTGGAGCCGTATGACGCTCCGCGACCCGTGCCCAAGTGCTCGAGTAAGTAAGGCGACGCTCGTTCTCGGCCGCTCTGATGAGCGCGAGAATCCGCTCAGATCGGATGGTCGCCAGGATCCGCTCAGGATCCCGGTCCTCAACTACGACCGAGTCCGAGAACAGCGAAAAGACGGGACGCGGAACTTCCACCACACGAGCGGACGCTGCAGGCTGTCCTATCGCTTCGAGGGACTTCAACACTCGGTTGGCTGCCTCCTCGGCCTCCTCCGTACTGCGGAGGGCACGCTCCTGTGAGCGCACGACCTTCTTGCTCGAAGGGCTAAACAGAACGACGGCGATCGACCCGACGAGAGCCAGAACGCTCACGATCGCGGCGATCAGCACGATGATATTGGCCATCCCCTACCTCCTTGCCTACAGTCTGTCTACCACTGCTTGAACGTGGCTGAGTTTGGAATCGATGTTCGCCAGCCGCTCAACCACCTGGGTGTTCACCTGGTCGAGGCTCTTGCTCAGGCGTTTGCTACTTCGCTCCATAGCCTTCGACTGGTCTCGGATCAGCTGCATGCTCGAGTCCTTCTGACGTTTGAAGAGCATCACGAAGTTGATGACTGCGGTGATGCCGGCGACGCTTGCCGTCACTGCCTGAAGGATGGCGATCGTCACAGGTCTACCTCACGCGCCCAATCTGGCACCGTGATCGACGGGGTGACGCTCGCAGAGACTGCCCTCAGCCCTGCTCGGATCTTCACCAAGTCCTCAGTGAAATCGTCAAGTCCCGATCCGGTCAGCTGGAAGATGATGGCCTCTTGACCGCCGACCTGTTCATCGAGTTCAAGCCGAACCAGGACCACAGGGACCACCTCGACGCCGTCGGCTTGGTCACCTGTCGGCTCCACCACACGGAGATCGAGGGTCAGTGCCGCGCCGACGAGGTTGGGAAGGAACCCCTCGCGCACGCGAACGCCTTGCTGGCGACGATCAATCTGTTCCGTCGGCGTGATTATGGCTCGGAGGGCGTCGACATGCTCGTCGGAGAGTTCGTCCTTCATTACCGTCTTGACGTCGTCGATGACGGCGTCGACACCGTCCTGTGAGGCGGCTTGGTAGGCGAACCGAACTGCGGCGCGAACGCCCACCCAGTCCTCATCGCTCAACTGCTCTGGGCGAGGAGCGTCTCGCCTGAGCGAGTCCGCCGCGGACGCACGGTTACTGGGCTCGAGAGCCTGCTTGAGCGAGGCCTGGAAGCCACCAATTCTCAGCGTAGGACGAAGGGAGCTCATGGCGCGCGCCGTCCGGTCAGAGAGAGCATGGATGAACCGTACCTCACCAGCACCTGCGGGGATGCGCCAATTCGGGGGGCACGCGAGCGAGCCGATGATCGGTCAACCACGGACCACTGCAGCTCTCCTCAGGCTGACGTCCTGGCAGACAGGGCTCGCCACAATCAGCAGCCCTGCGTGGTGTCAGCGCTGAGGTTGAGGCGGAGCCGGATGCGCTGCGACGCAGCGCCCGACACTTCGTCCGAGGGGAACGCCACCGCGTTCGCCTGCTCGAGCGACGCAGACTCCTTGATGGTGTTGATCGCGGGTAGGGCTTGGAAGTAGTAGTCGCGGAGGGAGTCGACGTCCTTCTGTTCGATGACCTCGGGCCAGACCACCTTCTGATCGTCGAGGCGTCTCGCCGCGTCCTGCGCCGACGTGATGAGCGGTCCCGACGACGAGTGGATGGCGTCGAGGTTCTGCGCCACCAGCGCGTCGTTGAGCGTCTTGGATGCCGCATTGACAGGACAGACGGTCTCGAGGAAGTACTTCCCGGCCTCGTCGACACTCATCGCCGCCGGTGTGGGGGTCGGAGTAGGCGTCGGGGTTGCCGTCGATGCCGTGGAAGTCAGCGTGCTCGAGGCGGTCGTTTCCTTCTGCCCGCTGCTCGAACAACCGGAGAGCGCGACGATGAGCGCGAGAGCAGTGGCTGTTGGCGCGACGATCCTCATCATGATGAGCATCACTCTACGAGGCGCATGCCGCGTCTGAACCCGTCCGCAGGCCTCAGTATTGGGCTGACTGCATCACGCCACACCCAAACGCACTCGGCCGCCTGACCGAACCCCCACTCGACGAGCGCAGCCCGCTCCGTATACGCGATGACTCGCCCCTCGACCTCGAGAGAGCGGTCGGGGAACGTCACCCAGGCGAGGACCGGGTCCGGCTCTGCGAGGTCGTAGACGGGCCCACCGTAGGCTGCTTCGGGCAAGCTGAGCGCTGGGCCGAGCGCCCACCTGTCACGACGTCGCTTTGCCACCCGGCGACGGTAGCGGAAGCCTCAGACAGGGAGGGCTACAGCCGCCGTGGCTCATCGGGGAGCGACTGCAGCCATCGCTCCCCCTCCTCGCGCAGGATGAGCGCCTTCTTCCTCCCCGGGTACTTCGCCACCAGCTCACCTCGCCGGATCGCCTGGATCGAGTACGCGAGTTGCCCCTGGTCTTCCACACGTCGATCGTCGCCCCCTCAACGCCGACAGGCAATCGACAGATCTGAGGAGGCGCGTCGAAGACATGCGCGAACTCTTGGACGTCCCGCGTGCCGGCAGCTGCGCGCGTACGTTGCACCCGTGAAGGACGCACCGGACGACCGCCACGCCCTCGACGTACCGGAGCTCGCGAAGTGGCTCAACATCTCCGAGTGGAAGGCCCGCGAACTCGGCAACGACCTGCTGTTTCCCTCGTTCCGAGTCGGCAGGGCGCACCGCTTCTGGCCGTCGGAGGTGCGGGCATACCTGTCGGAGCCGCGCGATCCGTGGAAGCAGTCACCGCAGTCGAGGGGTCGGAAGC
The DNA here is from genome assembly GCF_025677645.1 of Curtobacterium poinsettiae. NCBI lineage: Bacteria > Bacillati > Actinomycetota > Actinomycetes > Micrococcales > Microbacteriaceae > Curtobacterium > Curtobacterium flaccumfaciens. Next base: position 102,794 of record NZ_CP106879.1, read on the forward strand.
GAGTCGGACGGCCGCAAGCGGCGGGGTACCGAAGCCAGTGGCCCGCGCCGAAGCCGCCGCACCCGACGGAGTGACGTACCCGCACTTACCCCGCAGATTCGCTGCCACAGGGCGGAAGTTGCCGGAACCCCACGAGCAGGAAAAGCCCCGTTGAGCGCGCAAGACGCCATCTAGGGGAAGAAGCTGGAATGCTCCGTCAGGTAATACGGGGGTTGCGGGTTCAAGTCCCGCTGCCGGCCCCACACGAAGCGATGCCCCGGGCGAAGTCTCGCCCGGGGCATCGGCACACGGAACGCGGATCAGGGGGCGTTCCGGGCGCTGGACGCGGTAACCAGCCGGTCGTGCGACGAGGATGACACCTCACCGACCTTGGCGTCCACACCCTGACCCCACATCCGCGGGAATCCGCACGATGTGCACGAACGCGCAGCGGCCCTGTCCGCTCAGCGTCCGCCGGCTCAGCGTCCGCCAGCTCAGCGTCCGCCCGTGATCTTCCGCTCTCGCTGCGCGACGCCGGCGGTGCCGTAGGGGTAGTCGTCGATGCGGGGAGCGCTGGCGTCGGTCAGTCGGGTGAGTTCGTCGTCGGTGAGCACCAGGTCCGCGGCGCCGAGGTTGTCCTCGAGTTGCGACAGGGTGCGGACGCCGAGGATCACGCTCGTGACCGCGGGCCGGGACAGCAGCCAGGCCAGTGCGACCTGCGACTTCGACGCGTCGTGGGCGTCGGCGACCTCGGAGACGGCGTCGAGCACCTCCCACGTGCGCTCGTCGCCGTTGCGGGCTTCCCAGGCCTCCATGCCGCGCTGCGGGTTCTCGCCCAGGCGGGTGGCGCCGGACGGGGCCTCGTCGCGCTGGTACTTGCCGGAGAGCCAGCCGCCGGCCAGGGGGGACCAGGGCAGCAGGCCGATGCCGGCGTCGAGGCAGGCGGGGACGACCTCGTGCTCGATGTCGCGGACGAGCAGGTTGTACTGCGGCTGCAGGGTGACCGGCGGTGCCCAGCCGTGCGCCTTCGCCTCGTAGACGGCCTTGGTGACCTGGTAGCCGAGGTAGTTCGAGAACCCGTACGAGCCGATCTTGCCGGCGGACACGGCGTCGTCGAGGAACCGCAGGGTCTCGTCGATGGGGGTCAGGGCGTCCCACGCGTGCATCTGGTACAGGTCGATGTGGTCGACGCCGAGCCGCTCGAGCGAGGCGTCGAGGGCCACGCGCAGGTGTCGTCGGGACAGGCCGAGGTCGTTCGGGCCGTCGCCCTGCGGGAACCGGCCCTTGGTGGCGAGGACGACCTGCGCGGCCTCGGTGGGGTGTGCTGCGAGCCAGCGGCCGATGATCCGCTCGGACTCGTTGCCGGAGTAGACGTCCGCCGTGTCGACGAGCGTGCCACCGGCGGCCACGAAAGCGTCGAGGATGGCGTGTGAGGTGGGTTCGTCGGCTTCGCTGCCGAACGTCATGGTGCCGAGGGTCAGCGTCGACACCGATGTCCCGCTGTTGCCGAGGAGTCTGTAGTCCATGGCGGGGACGGTACGCCCGGTGCCGTCCGACCGAGGGGACCCACGAGTACCCCTCAGCGCGGGGCGGACAGGAACCGCAGCGCCGCCTCGCGGAACGGTCGCGAGGTCGGGGCGTTGAAGTGGTTGCGCCCCGGGATCTCGAAGAACGTGGCGTCCGGTGCGGCCTCGGCGAGCCGGACCGCGCTGTCCCGGATGCCGTCCTCGCTGCCCGCGGCGATCAGGAGCGGCTGCGCCGGGGCGTTCTCCGGGGTCGGCTCGATGCTGTTCCGCATCCCCTCAACCATGGCCACGAGCGCGCCGAGGTCGTTGCCCTCGACGTTGCCCGCCATCGTCAGGTACCCGTTGGTGACACGGTCCTCGATGGGGGTGCCGTCGGCGATGTACGCCTTCGCCTGGTCGACGCGGACACGACGCATCGGGTCGGCGTCCGGGATCCCGCCGAACACCGCGCGCGAGATCCGGCCGGGCAGCCGCTCGGCGGTGTGCCAGCCGACCCGTGCGCCGAGCGAGTAGCCCAGGAACGCGACGTCGTCGAGCAGGTACGTGTCGATGACCGTGGTGACGTCGGCGACGAGCAGGTCCATCGAGTACGCACCCGGGTCGTGCGGCTTCGCGCTCGCGCCGTGTCCGCGCTGGTCGAGCGCCAGGACCCGGTACCCGGCACGGACCAGGTGTCGTGTCCAGCCCGAAGCGTGCCAGTTGAGCACCGCACCGGAGGCGAAACCGTGCACCGCGATGACGGCCGGGGCGTCCGGGTCACCGAAGTCGTAGGTCGCGAGTCGCAGCCCGTCGGGCGACATCACGAACCGGGGGCGGGGCGCTTCGGGGACGAGTGACATGTCCTCTCCAGCGTACCGGGGCAGTGTGGTGGCCATGGACGGCTACGGCGGCGATCAGATCCGGGCGGCGGAACGCCCCCACCTCGACGCGGGGGAACCCCTGATGCAGCGGGCCGCCGAGGGGCTCGCTCGCATCGTCGGCGACCTGCTGGACGACCCGGCCGTGCGGCCGGTCGACGGGCCGGGTTCCGTCCTCGTGCTCGCCGGCAGCGGCGACAACGGCGGTGACGCGCTGTTCGCCGGTGCTCGCCTCGCAGCGGCCGGGAGGCACGTGACGGTCCTGCGCGTCGGTTCCCGTGTCCACGAGGCCGGCCTGGCAGCGGCGTTGGACGCCGGCGCGCGTCTGCTGGACGGCCCGTCCGGCGCCTCGGGACCGAACGCGGGCGGGGCGGCGGACATCCTGCGGGCCGCCGGCCGGAGCGACGGCGAGCGGCTGGCGGACGTCGCGACCGAGGCGGCACTCGAGGCCGACCTCGTGCTCGACGGCATCCTCGGCATCGGGGTGCACGGCGCGACCGCACTGCGGTCCCCCGCGCGAGAGGTCGTGGACGCCATCCGCGAGCTCGCCCGCGACCAGCGTGCGCCGTTCGTCGTCGCGGTGGACGTGCCGAGCGGCGTCGACGTGGACACGGGCGGGGTCGCCGACGACCACGTCCTGCACGCCGACGTCACCGTCACCTTCGGCGGGGTGAAGGCCGGCCTGCTGACCGGACCCGCCGCCACCCTCGCCGGGCGGATCGAACTCGTCGACGTCGGGATCGGTGCGGACCTGGCGACGATGGAGCCGCTGATCCGCACCTGACCCCTCGAACGTCCGTGCGTCAGTGGTGCTCGTACAGCACGGGCTCCGGCAGACCGTGCTCGGCGCGGACGCTGCGTGCGATGCCCTCGATCGCGACCAGGGCATCGACCACGAGCTCGGGCGTCACCGGGAACGGCATGTTGTGGATGGTCTCGCCCGCCACCGTCGCGGCCTCGGCCACGGCGCGCAGCACGTCCCGGTCGTCCACCGTCAGGCCGATCTCGGTGAGGGTGTTCGGCAGGCCGACCTTCGTGGTGAAGACGACGAAGTCCTCGATCTCCTCGGCCGGGGCACCCTCGAGCACCAGCTGCGCGATCGTCCCGATGTTCACCTTCTGCCCGTGCGCCAGGCCGTGCGCCTGCGGAGCCGCGGTCAGCCCGTTGTGGATCGCGTGGGCGGCGGCGAGCCCACCGGACTCGAAGCCCAGGCCCGACAGCAGCGTGTTCGCCTCGACGACCTTCTCGAGCGCCGGGGTGACGACCCGGGCCTTGACTGCCTCGATGGCCTGCAGGGCGTTCTCGTGCAGGAGCTTCCACGACAGCTCGGCGAGCGCGACACCGGTCTGGGTCTGCAGGCCGCCGGCCATGGTGTCGGCGTTGGCGCGCTTCGCGGCACGGGCCTCGACCCAGGTCGCCAGCGCGTCGCCGATGCCCGCGACCAGGAACCGCACCGGCGCGTTGGCGACGAGCCTGGTGTCGATGAGCACGAGGTCCGGGTTGTGCGGGAAGAAGCGGTACTCGATGAACTCACCCTCGGCGGTGTAGATCACGGCGAGCGCCGAGGTCGGGGCGTCCGTGGACGCGGCAGTCGGCACGCTGGCCCACCGGATGCCGGCCAGGTGTCCCGCGGCCTTCGCGGCGTCGATCGCGGAGCCACCGCCGAGCCCCACGATGACGTCGGCGTCCTTCGCGCGGATCTGTTCGACGAGTTCGTCGACGGCTTCGGGGGTGGCGAAGCGGCCGAACCCGACACGCTCCACGGCCAGGTCGGCGGACCGGAAGCTCTCGGAGACGGCGGTCTCGACGATGCCCCAGACCACGTCGTCGGCGACGATCAGGGGCCGCTTGCCGATCGGGGCGATGAACTCGCCGACGCGGGTGATCGCGTCCTTGCCCTGGACGTAGCGGGCGGGGCTCATCACGGTGCTGATGGGAGTGGCCATCGTGCGGTTCCTTCCGGTTGTACGACAGGTGTACGACAGGTGTCGGGGTGCCCGACGCCGCCGACGGTACGCGGGGCTGCTGATCGGGAGGTGCCGATCGGTAGGTTCGGGACCATGACGTTCAACGACGACTCGCAACTCCGGGGCGGCAAGGTCAAGCGGCGGGGTCGCACCACCGCGATCGGCGGAGGTGCCGTGGGCGTCGGCGCCATCGTGGTGTTCCTGATCGCGCAGTTCACCGGCTTCGACCTGAGCGGGATCGTCGGTAGCGGCAACGGCCTGACGACGATCCAGCAGGGCGGAGAGTCGGTCGACGCCGCCCCCGAGTGCCGGACCGGCCGCGACGCCAACCTGCGCGTCGAGTGCCGGATGGAGGGCGCGGCCGAGTCCCTCGACGCCTACTGGACCTCCGAGGCGCGGTCGCTCGGCATCTCGTACACGTCACCGGAGTTCTTCCTGTTCCAGGACTCCACCGACACCTCGTGTGGGCAGGCCTCGGCCGCGACCGGCCCGTTCTACTGCCCGCCGGACCGTGCGATCTTCCTGGACACCGCGTTCTACGACGACCTGCAGTCGCAGTACGGCTCGTCCGGCGGTCCGCTCGCGCAGATGTACGTCGTCGCACACGAGTGGGGCCACCACGTGCAGCAGTTGCAGGGGTCGTTCGCGAACACCGACCGCTCCGGCGCGGGTGCCTCGTCGGGCAGTGTCCGCGTCGAGCTGCAGGCGGACTGCTACGCCGGGGCCTGGGTCGGCGACGCCGCGACCACCGAGGACGCGAACGGCGAGACCTTCTTCGAACCGATCACCCGCTCGCAGATCACCGACGCCCTGTCCGCGGCGAGCGCCGTGGGCGACGACAGCATCCAGGAGCGTGCGACCGGCCGCGTCGACCCGGACTCGTTCACGCACGGGTCGAGCGAGCAGCGACAGCGCTGGTTCCTGCGGGGCTACCAGCAGGGCGCGACGAGCTGCGACACCCTGAGCATCCCGGGTTCTGCCCTCTAGCCGCACCGGTGACGGACGGGCGCGACCCGCTCAGCGGCGACGCGGAGCGTCGCGCGGGGCGCGCCGACCGAGCCTGCGAGGGAGGGGTGCCAGCTGGCACCGGGCCTTCCGTCCGTGGTCAGCGCGTCGGCGCTCGTCGGGACATCGGCGCTCGTCGAGGCGTCAGCGCTCGTCGAGGCGTCAGCGCTCGTCCGGACGTCAGCGCTCGTCCGGACGTCAGCGCTCGTCCGGACGTCAGCGCTTGGTCGGTGTGGGCGACGGGGACGCGCTCGGCGTGGGCGTCGGGGTGGCGTCGGTGGCCCCGGCGGCCGTCACCACGAAGGTGCGGAAGTCGTCGTTCGTGACCGGGGAGGTCAGCTCGTAGCGCTGCCCGTTCACGAGCACGAGCGGCGTGCCGGGGAACTCCTTGAGCGTCGACCCGGGGATCGTGCCGTCGGACACCGCCGTCGTCTGCTCGTCCACCCACTTGGCGTAGTCCTGGTCGGCGATGCAGCTCCGGACGGCGCTGCGTTCCTGCAGCCCCTGCACGCCCGTGACGACGTCGGTGAGCTCGGCGTCCGTCAGGCCCGGGGTGCCCTCCTCCGGCTGCTTCGCGAAGAGCGCCTGGTTCACCGCGTAGAACTGGTTCGGGGAGTGCTCGGCCACGCAGGCGGCGGCGTTCGCGGCGCGGAGGGAGTACTTCGTACCCTGCGAGCGGTTCGACAGGATCGCGACCGGGTGGATGTCGACCGTGGCTGCACCGGAGTCGACCAGGTCCTCGATGTAGTCGCCGTTCGCCTGCTCGAACTGACCGCAGCCCGGGCAGAGGTAGTCGACGTACAGGGTGATCCGGACGGTGCCGGCGCCGTCGGTCGCGGCGCTGCTCGGCGACGCGGAGGCCGATCCGGACGCGGCTGCCGTCACCGGCTCCAGGCCCTGCCCGATGGTGATGCCGCCCTGCGACATGGTCGACGGGCCGGGGCCGGCGGGCTTCACGGAGTCGACCAGCACGAGCGTGACGATCGTCGCGGCGGCGAGGAGCACGACCCCGAGCCCGATCTGCAGGCCGAGCCGGACACCACGCTGGCGTCGCTTCTGCTGGGTCCGGGCACGCTGGGCTCGCTGGCGGGCGGCTTCACGGCGCTCGTTCCGCGCGGCGCGGGCGGCACCCTCGGGGCGGTTGTTCATCGGTGCGTCGTCCTCCTGATCGGTGTCCGCTCGGCGTTCCCCTGCTCGGCGGACGGACCCGGCGATTGTAGTGGGGCGCTCTGGGAAGCCGCCGACCACGGGGAAAACACTGGCGCGCCCGGGTGAACTCGTGTTGTATGAACACCGACAGTCGACGGCGACTGTCCGGGGCCCCTCCGGGCACACCGCTTCACTCGGATCGTCCGGCACGTACCTGCCGGTGAAGGAAGGACCGAACGCTCATGGCGTCCGTCACCTATGACAAGGCAACCCGTCTCTACCCCGGAGGCAGCCGTCCCGCGGTCGACTCCCTCGACCTGGACGTCGCCGACGGCGAGTTCCTCGTCCTCGTCGGCCCCTCGGGCTGCGGCAAGTCCACCTCGCTCCGCATGCTGGCCGGCCTCGAAGAGGTCAACTCCGGTCAGATCCGCATCGGCGACCGCGACGTCACGGACGTCCCGCCGAAGGACCGCGACATCGCGATGGTGTTCCAGAACTACGCGCTGTACCCGCACATGACCGTCGCCGAGAACATGGGCTTCGCGCTCAAGATCGCCGGTGTCGGCAAGGAAGAGCGCGCCACCCGCGTGCAGGAGGCCGCCAAGCTCCTGGACCTCGAGGACTACCTCGGCCGCAAGCCGAAGGCGCTCTCCGGTGGTCAGCGTCAGCGCGTCGCGATGGGCCGTGCGATCGTCCGTCAGCCGCAGGTGTTCCTCATGGACGAGCCGCTGTCGAACCTCGACGCCAAGCTCCGCGTCCAGACCCGTACGCAGATCGCGTCGCTGCAGCGTCGCCTCGGCGTCACCACGGTCTACGTCACGCACGACCAGACCGAGGCCCTCACCATGGGTGACCGCATCGCGGTGCTCAAGGACGGCATCCTGCAGCAGGTCGGCACGCCGCGCGACCTGTACGAGAAGCCGAACAACGTGTTCGTCGCCGGCTTCATCGGTTCGCCGGCCATGAACCTGCTGCCCGCCGACGTCATCGAGGGCGGCATCAAGTTCGGCACGCTCAACCACGCGATCGACCGCGACACCCTGTCGAACGCCCGTGCCGCACAGATCACGGTCGGCATCCGCCCCGAGGACGTCATCGTGTCGCAGTCCGGCGAGGGCCTGCCCGTCACGGTCGACGTCGTCGAGGAGCTCGGCGCCGACGGCTACCTCTACGGTCACGCCGACGTGAACGGCCAGCGCGCCGACATCGTCGCCCGTGTCGACGGCCGTGCGCACCCGTCGATCGGTGACACGATCGTCGTCACGCCGAAGCAGGGCCACGTCCACGCCTTCGACACCGAGTCGGGCGACCGCCTCGACGACAAGGCCGTCGTCAGCGCGTAACCAGCGCACTCCCCCGAGAGCCCGCGCCCGCCTCACAAGGGCGGACGCGGGCTCTCGGCTGTCCCCGACACCAGAGGAACCACCGTGCCCGACTCGATGTCCATCACCGCCGCCACCGTCGACCCCGGCCTGCTCGACCTGCCGTGGGACCTGCCGCTCGCCGACTGGCCCGACGACACGATCGTCGCGCTGCCGAAGGGCATCTCGCGGCACCTCGTGCGGTTCGTGCACCTGAGCGGGTACGTCGCCGCGGTGAAGGAGACCGGCGAAGAGGTCGCCCGGTCCGAGTACGAGATGCTCCGGACCCTGCAGCGCATGGACGTGCCGTGCGTGGACCCGGTCGCGGTCATCACGAACCGCGTCGACGCCGACGGTGAACCACTGCACCCCGTGCTCGTGACCCGCCACCTGCGGTTCTCCCTGCCCTACCGCGCGCTCTACTCGCAGACGTTGCGCCCCGAGACCGCCACCCGTCTGGTCGACGCCCTCGCGCTGCTGCTCGTCCGCCTGCACGTCATCGGGTTCTACTGGGGCGACGTGTCGCTGTCGAACACGCTGTTCCGTCGCGATGCCGGAGCCTTCGCCGCGTACCTGGTCGACGCCGAGACCGGCAAGCTCTACCCCGGCGGGCTGTCGAACGGCCAGCGCGAGAACGACCTCGAGGTCGCCCGCGTGAACATCGCCGGCGAGCTGCTCGACCTCGAGGCCGGCGGCCGGCTCGACGAGAACGCCGACCCCGTCGACGTCTCGAACCGCATCGTGGCCCAGTACCGGACGCTCTGGACCGAGCTCACCGGCACCGAGCAGTTCGACATCAAGGAACGCTGGCGCATCAACGACCGCGTCGAGCGCCTGAACGGGCTCGGCTTCGACATCGAGGAGCTCTCGATCCACACGACCGAGGGCGGCTCGCAGGTCCGGATCCAGCCGAAGGTCGTCGACGCCGGGCACCACCAGCGCCGACTGCTGCGGCTCACCGGGCTCGACGCCGGCGAGAACCAGGCCCGGCGCCTGCTCAACGACCTCGACTCGTACCGCGCCCGGAACGGCCGTGACGAACTCGACGAGGAGATGGTGGCGCACGAGTGGGTCTCACGGGTCTTCGAGCCCGTCGTCCGCTCGATCCCCCGTGACCTGCGCGGCCGGCTCGAACCCGCCGAGGTGTTCCACGAGCTGCTCGAGCACCGCTGGTTCATGTCCCAGCAAGAGGAGCGCTCCGTCTCACTGCCCGAGGCCACGACCGCCTACATCAACGACGTGCTCCGACACCGTCGTGACGAGCGCCTGCTCATCAACCCGCCGACCTCGTCGATCACCGTGCCGATCCCGGTGCTGGACGACGACGTGTCCGACGAGTCCGACGACGTCGACGACTGGCGCGCCACGGTCTGACGCGGTCCCCGTTCGGTCACGACACCCCGCCGGGTGGACGCCGACTGGTCGCAGACCGTCGCTTGGGGCGTCGCGCAGCGACGACTCGTGACCACACGGCGGACACCATCCGACGTGTCCTGACCGTTCGGGGGTCGAGAACGCGACCGCCTGGAGGCCCGGCCCGCGTCCCGGAGACCGGCACCGGCCCTCCAGACCGTCACGCCCAGCCCCGCGCGCCACCGTGAGCAGGAATGGTCGCCTCCCGCTCGGGGAGGCGACCATTCCTGCGCACGAAGTGCTGCGGCTACGCGGTGCGACGGCGCCGCGCGACCTCCCACAGGGTGACGCTCGCGGCGATGCCGGCGTTCAAGGACTCGGTGGCGCTCGAGATCGGGATCGACACGATGGCGTCACAGGTCTCGGTGACCAGGCGCGACAGGCCCTTGCCCTCGGAACCGACGACGATCACGATCGGCCGGTCGGCGAGCTCGAGGCCGTCGAGCTCGACGTCGCCGTCGCCGTCCAGGCCGAGGACGAACAGGCCCATCGACTTGAGCGACTTCAGGGTCTGCGTGAGGTTCGGGGCCATCGCGACGGGCGTGCGTGCCGCGGCACCTGCCGAAGTCTTCCACGCCGACGCCGTCACGCCGACCGAACGTCGCTGCGGCACGATGACGCCGTGTCCGCCGAAGGCCGCGGTCGAGCGGATGATCGCACCGAGGTTGCGCGGATCGGTGATGCCGTCGAGCGCGACGAGCAGCGGCACCTGGTCACGCGAGAACGCCTGCTCGACGATGTCCTCGGCGACGGCGTACTGGTACGCGGGCACCTTGAGCGCGACACCCTGGTGCACGCTGTCGTGGCCGGTGATGCGGTCGAGCTCGGGACGCATGAGCTCGATGATCGGCACGCCGCGGTGGTTCGCGAGCGCCAGGATCTCCTTGACGCGGTCGTCGACCTCGATGCGGGACGCGATGTAGAGCGTCGACGAGGGGGTCTTCGTGCGGAGCGCCTCGAGCACCGAGTTGCGCCCGGTCACCAGCTCGGAGTCGTCGGTCTTGCGTGCCGGCGGACGGCCCGTGCGGCCCTGCGGGGTGCTCGAGGAACCGTGACGGCCCTTGGCCGCTTCGAAGCGGTCCTTCGCGGCCTTGCGCTTGCCGGCGGGGTGGTACGGACGGTCCTCGGCCTTCGGGGTCGGCTTGCGACCCTCGAGGGCCTGTGCGCCCTGGCCGCCGGAGCCGACCTGCTTGTTGCCCTTCCGACCGGAACGGACGGCGCCGGGCCGACCCTTCTTGCTTCCCGAGACGTTCTTCATGCGTAGCTCCTGTTCGGCACTGCCGTGTTCAGGCGATGCTCCAGCGTGTTCCGGACGGCGTGTCCTCGATCGTGATGCCCGCGGCGGCGAGGTCGTCGCGCACGCGGTCGGCCGCGGTGAAGTCCCGTGCTGCCCTGGCGTCCGCGCGCTCCTGCACGAGGCGTTCGACGAGGGCGGCGAGCGGGCCTGCCGAGGTGTCGTGGCCACCGCCCGACCAGTGGGCGGCTCGCGGGTCGATGCCGAGCACCTCCACCATCGCAGCCACCTGATGGTACGCGGTCCCGAGCGTTTCCGCATCGTCGGCGTCCAGGGCGGCGTTGCCGGTGCGCACGGTCTCGTGCAGCACGGCCAAGGCCTGGGGCACGGAGAGGTCGTCGTCCATGGCTGCGGCGAAGGCCTCGGGCACGGCCGGGGCGTCGGCGAGGTGGACGCCCTCGAGCCGGGTCTCGGCGCGCTCGAGGAACCCGGCGATGCGGTCGTACGCCGCCTCGGCCTCGGCCAGGGACCCCTCGTGGTGGTCGATCGACGAGCGGTAGTGGGCGGCACCGAGGAAGTAGCGGACGACGGCGGGACGGGCGGATCCGAGGAAGTCCGCGGCGAAGATCGAGTTGCCGAGCGACTTCGACATCTTCTGCCCCTCGACCGTCACCAGCCCGTTGTGCAGCCAGTACGACGCGAACGGGTCCCCGGCGGCCGTGGACTGCGCCAGCTCGTTCTCGTGGTGCGGGAAGCGCAGGTCGAGCCCGCCGCCGTGGATGTCGAACGCGGGGCCGAGGTACCGGCGCGACATCGCCGAGCACTCGATGTGCCAGCCCGGGCGGCCGGCGCCCCACGGGGAGTCCCAGTTGGCCGTCGACGGCTCGCCGGGCTTCGCACCTTTCCAGAGCGCGAAGTCACGGGCGTCGCGCTTGCCACGCGGATCGGCGTCGGCGGCCTCGACCATGTCCTCGCGCCGCTGCCGGGTGAGCGCTCCGTAGTCGGCCCAGCTGCCGGTGTCGAAGTAGACGTCACCCGAGCCGTCGTCGGCGGCGTAGGCGTGCCCGCGGTCGATGAGGCGCTGGATGATCTCGTGCATCTGCGGCACGCTCGCCGTGGCCCGCGGTTCGTACGTGGGGGGCAGGATGCCGAGGGCGTTGTACGCGGCCGTGAACTCGAGCTCGACCCGGTAGGCGCGGGCGAACCACTCCTCGTCCGTGCCGGCGGCCAGGTCGAGGACCTTGTCGTCGATGTCGGTGACGTTGCGCACCAGGGTCACCCGGTACCCGCGGTGGGTGAGCCACCGGCGCCAGATGTCGTAGACGAGCGCGGACCGCAGGTGCCCGATGTGCGGCGACGACTGCACCGTCGGACCACAGACGTAGACGCTCACGTGTCCGTCGACCAGGGGCACGAGGTCGACGACGGCTGCGGCGCGGGAGTCGTAGAGGCGAACGGTCACGCCTCAACCCTAATCGGCGCGGGGCTGCGGTTTCAGGAGGGACGCACGAGTGCCGTGGCGATCGCCGCGAGCCCGTCGCCACGGCCGGTGAACCCGAGCCCGTCGGTCGTCGTGCCGGACACGGCGACGGGCGCGCCGACGACCGCGGACAGGGCGTCCTGCATCTCGTCGCGGCGACGACCGATGCGCGGCCGGTTGCCGATGACCTGCACGGTGACGGACACCGGCACGAGCCCGGCGTCCGCGAGCAGCGCGACCGCGCCGCGGACGAACACGTCGCCCGTGGCGCCGGCGTACTGCGGATCAGCGGTGCCGAAGCGTCCGCCGATGTCGCCGAGGCCCCCGGCGGAGAGCAGGGCGTCGCACACCGCGTGCGCCACCGCGTCACCGTCGCTGTGCCCGGAGAGGCCGGGTTCGCCGGGGAAGTCGAGCAGCCCGACACGGCAGGGCGAGGCGTCGTCGAAGGCGTGCACGTCGACGCCGAGCCCGAGGCGGACCGCGGCGACAGCGTCCGCCGGGTTGGCACCGGCCGCCGCTCCGGCAGCCGCACCAGCACCAGCACCAGCACCAGCCTCGGTCCGCGCCCGCAGGATCGACTCGGCCCGGCCCAGGTCCCACGGCGTCGTGATCTTGAAGGCGTCGGCGTCACCCGGCACGAACCGGACGGTGCCCCCGACGGCTTGGAACACCCCGGCGTCGTCCGTCTCGGACTGCGACGACACCGCGTAGGCCTGCCGCAGTGCCGCGAGCGGGAAGCCCTGCGGCGTCTGCACCCCGACGAGCGCCGCACGGTCGACGGTCTCGACGACGACGTCACCGTCGACCCGCTTCACCGTGTCCGTGACGGGGAGCGCCGGCACGACACCCGCACCGTCACCGGCGGCGACGGCCTCGAACACCCGCGAGAACTGTGCGGCGGGCGTGAGGCACCGCGCCGCGTCGTGCACGAGCACCGTGGTGACGGAGTCCGGCAGGACGGCCAGGCCGGCCTCGACGGAACCGTGGCGATCCGTGCCTCCTGGGACGACGGCCGTGTACGCGGCAGCCGCACCCGCGACGGAACCGACCACCTGCCGACACTCGTCCAGGTGCGACGCCGGTGCGACCACGACGACGAGCGTCGGCGACGGCAACGCGAACAGGGGTTCGAGCGCCCGTGCGAGCATCAGCGAACCGGCCACGGGCACGAACGCCTTCGCGGTCCCGATGCCGAGCCGGGTGCCGGAGCCCGCCGCAACGACGACGACCGCCCGGTCCACCCCTTCGGGGAACCGTGCGGTCGTCGTTCGTGCTGTCGCGTTCAGTGCGCTGTCGTCAGGCTCAGGAAGCCAGGACCTCGTCGAGGACGGTCGATGCCTTGTCCTCGTCGGTCTTCTCGGCCAGCGCGAGCTCGGAGATCAGGATCTGCCGGGCCTTGGCCAGCATCCGCTTCTCACCCGCGGAGAGCCCGCGGTCCTGATCGCGCCGCCAGAGGTCGCGGACGACCTCGGACACCTTGATGACGTCACCGGAAGCGAGCTTCTCGAGGTTCGCCTTGTAGCGGCGTGACCAGTTGGTGGGCTCTTCCGTGAACGGCGCCCGGAGGACCTCGAAGACCTTGTCGAGTCCTTCCTTGCCGATCACGTCGCGGACGCCGACCAGGTCGACGTTGTCCGCCGGGACCTCGATCGTCAGGTCACCCTGCGTCACCCGCAGTTTCAGGTAGACCTTTTCCTCGCCCTTGATGACGCGAGTCTTGACTTCAGAGATGGTTGCCGCCCCGTGATGGGGGTAGACGACGGTCTCGCCGACCTCGAATTGCATGTATCAGGCTCCGTTCCCAGACGTCCAGTTTACCACAAGGGCCGTTCCGGTAAGGGGACCCTCAACGCTCACCCCTCCCGGTGATCGCTAGGATGGGCGCGGGGACCGCCCGGTCTCCATCGTGACTTACGGAGGAATCTCTTGCGACCTCGGGTACTCGTGTCCGTCGCCGTTGCGGCAACCATCGCGCTCGGCGCCACCGGGTGCGAGTTCATGTCGCCGGCCCACACCGTCGACATCAAGCAGATCACCGACGGCGTGGACGTCTCGACCGGCAAGGTCGACGTGCGGAACGCCCTGCTGATCTCGGACGACGGTGCGAGCGCCCGCTTCATCGGCACGCTCGTGAACAACGACGACCAGGACGACTACACCGTCTCGATCGAGATCGGCGGCGACACCCAGACCGTCGACGTGCCGGCGAACACCCACGTCGACCTCGCCATGGCCGCGGGTGCGGGCAGCGACGACGAGTCGAGCGTGCAGGAGGGCGACACCACGCAGGGCACCACCGCCGGTGACGCCGAGCCGATCGTGTTCGACAACGCGGATGCGGAGCCCGGTTCGCTCGTGAAGGTCTACTTCAGCTACCCCGACGCCGAGGGCACCTCGGCCAACGTGCCGGTGCTGACGAGCTCGCAGGAGGAGTACCAGACCCTCGCGCCGAGCCCGACCCCGACGCCCACCTCGACGTCCCCGTCCGAGAGCGGCGCACAGTCGACCGGCGAGGCCGTGCCCGGCACGCAGCCGACCGACTCGCAGACGGATTCGTCCGAGGGCGACAACGGCACCGACTGACCCCGACGGGCGCGGCTGACACCGCGCCCGGACCGTTCGCACAGGAGGCCCGGTGCGAGTCCCACGGACTCGCACCGGGCCTCCTGTCCGTGCGTCTCAGGCCGTCTGCATCAGGCCGTCTGCATCAGGCCTCGATGCGGTACCCGAGACCGCGCACCGTCACCAGGATCTCGGGGGTCGACGGGACCCGCTCGATCTTCGAGCGGATGCGCTTGATGTGCACGTCGAGGGTCTTGGTGTCGCCGAAGTAGTCGGAACCCCACACCCGGTCGATGAGCTGCCCGCGGGTCAGCACTCGGCCGGCGTTCCGGAGCAGCAGCTCGAGGAGCTCGAACTCCTTGAGCGGCATCGGGGTCTCGGACCCGTCGACCGACACCGTGTGCCGCTCGACGTCCATGCGGATGCCACCGACCTGCAGGATGCCGCTGTCCGCCGGGTCGTCCTCGGTGCGGCGACGGAGCACGGCACGGATCCGGGCGAGGAGCTCCCGGGTCGAGTACGGCTTCGTCACGTAGTCGTCGGCGCCGAGCTCGAGCCCGACGACGATGTCCACCTCCGAGTCCTTCGCGGTCAGCATGATGATCGGTGCGTTCGAGCGGGTCCGGATCTGCCGGCACACCTCGGTGCCGCTCAGGCCCGGCAGCATGAGGTCGAGGAGCACCAGGTCGGGGTTCTCCGCGTCGAACTTCGACAGCGCGGTCACACCGTCGGCAGCGACGGAGGTCTCGTACCCCTCACGCTGCAGCAGGAACTCCAGGGGCTCGCTCAGGGCCGGCTCGTCGTCGACGATGAGGATCTTGGTCACGATGGCTGCTCTTCCAGTTGCTCTTCGAGTGCTGTGGTCAGTTCGGGATCTGCCTCGGGCAGACGGATGGTGAAGGTCGAGCCCTTGCCGGGCTGCGACCAGACGCGCACGTCACCACCGTGGTTGCTGACGACGTGCTTGACGATCGCGAGCCCGAGGCCGGTGCCCCCGGTGGCGCGCGACCGCGCGGGATCGACACGGTAGAACCGTTCGAAGACGCGGTCGAGGTCGGCCTCGGGGATGCCGACGCCCTGGTCGGTGACGGCGATCTCGACGAATCCCTTCGACGACCGGACGCCCACGCCGACGCGGGTGTTGTCCGGCGAGTACTTCACCGCGTTGGCGATGAGGTTCGACACCGCGACCTGCAGCAGCCCCCGGTCGCCCATCACCCGCAGCTTCGACTTCTTGGCGCGGATGATCTCGATCGAGCGGGCTCGGGCGACGACCTCGTTCGCATCGATCGCAGCCTGCACGATCTTGTCGATGCCGGTCTCCTCGCTGTTCTCGAGGGCGTCGACCGACTGCAGCCGGGACAGCTCGATGATGTCCTTCGTCAGCGCCCCGAGCCGCTCGGACTCGGTGATGAGCTGCGCGGCGAACTTCTTCACGTGCACGGGGTCGTCGGCGGCCAGGACGAGGGTCTCGGACAGCAGGCCGATGGCGCCGATCGGCGTCTTCAGCTCGTGCGAGATGTTGGCGACGAAGTCGCGGCGGACCTCGTCGATGCGCCGGCTCTCGGTCAGGTCGTCCGCCGTGAGCAGGACGTACCGGTTGCCGAGCTGGGCGGCACGGAAGCTGAGGTAGCCGATGAGCTCCCCGTGGCGGCCGCGCGGCAGCTCGAGGTCCTCCGACCCCATCTCCCCGCTCTTGCGCACCCGGTCGATGAGCTCGAGCAGCTCGTGGTGCACCAGGCGTCGGCGCACGACGAGCCCGGCGGTGAGGGCCTGGGGGGATGCCGCGACGACGGTGTTCGACGGGTCGATGACGACCGCCGGGTTGTGCATCGTCGCGATGACCGCTGCGACGCCGTCCGGCAGGGTCCGCTCCGCCACGTCGGCAGCACGTGCCGTGCGCTCGGCGGTGATGATCAGCACCACGACGCCCGCGCCGAAGACCCCGCCGAGGAGCATCGACAGTGGCACGAGCCACGCGTTGTCCATGCCGCCAGTGTAGGGATGGTCATGCGGGGTTCCGGTACCGTTCACCGTCTGCGGAAGGCCAGAACGCGAAGCGTTCAGCCCCGCGTCACCGTTCGTTCACCTGGGCTGACGACACTCGTCCGGTACGCAGAGAGAGGTACTCCCCCATGCGCGAAGTCTTCCAGCAGGAACTCCAGGACGTCCAGGAGCGACTGACCGAGATCGCCGGGCTCGTCGAGTCCGCCATCACCCGAGCCACCCAGGCCTTCAGCGACTCCGACGTCGCCCTCGCCGAAGAGGTGATCGCCGACGACGAGAAGATCGACCTCGCTGCGAACAGCCTCGACGAGATCGCGATCGACATCCTCGCCCGCCAGGCACCGGTTGCCCGTGACCTGCGCGTCGTCGTCACCGCCCTGCGCGTCAGCTCCTCGCTCGAGCGCATGGGCGACATGGCCGAGCACATCGCGCAGCTCGCCCGCCAGCGCTTCCCCGAGAAGGTCGTGCCGAAGGGCCTGCGCAGCACCTTCAAGGAGATGGGCCGGCACGACGTCGCGATGGCGCAGAAGCTCACGCGGCTGCTCGCCACCGAGGACATCGCGCTGTCGGCCGAGATCCGCGACGAAGACGACGCCGTCGACGAGCTGCACGCCAGCGTCTTCGACTTCGTGCTCGGCGAGGCCTGGAAGGGCGGTCCGATCGACACCGTCGACGCCACGCTGGCCTCTCGCTACCACGAGCGCTTCGCCGACCACGCGGTCTCGATCGCGAAGAAGGTCGAGTACCTGGCGACCGGCGACTGGACCGGCGCGTCCACCTCGACCGCGGCGGTCTGACCCGGCCCGATCGGTCTGCGAGGATCGTGGCATGGCCCAGGTCGCGATCATCGTCAACGGCATGCCCGGTTCCGGCAAGAGCAGCATCGGCGCGGCACTCGCCGAGGTGCTCGGCTGCCCGTTCCTGTCGAAGGACCGCATCAAGGAGCCCCTCGCCGACGTCGTCGGCCCGATGATCGCCTCGCGTCCGCTCGGTGGCATCGCGATGGACACGATGTGGTCCATGGCGCGGGCCGTGGAGAACGGGGTCGTCCTCGACGCGGTGTGGCTGCCGTCCCGTGACCGGGACCGCCTGGAGGCCGGACTCGCGTCCGCCGGGTCGCCTCGCGCCGTCGAGGTGTGGTGCGACACGGACCGCGCCACCGCCGAGCAGCGGCTGCGCGACCGGTACGAACCGGGCACCGTGCCGGTGCGGCACGAGGTGCACGGGGACCTGGCCGACGTGCTGGCCTTCTGGGACGAACACGGCGAGGACGCCCGCCCCGTCGGGCTGCCCGGCGTCCCGGTGATCCGGGTCGACACGACGAAGCCCTACGACGTCGGGGGTCTGGTGCAGGAGATCGCGTCGCACTTCGTCTGACCGTCACACTCCGCGTGGTCGGGTCTCGCCCGCCCGGACACAGCGAAGGCCGCAGCCCCGTCGGGACTGCGGCCTTCGTCGTTCGCGTGGGTGCTACTTCTTGGCGCCCTGGGCGGCCACGGCGGCGGCGCCGGCAGCGGCGGCTTCGGGGTCCAGGTAGTACGCCGGCTTCGTCGGACGGAAGTCGTCGTCGAGCTCGTACACCAGCGGGATGCCCGTCGGGATGTTCAGGCCGGCGATGTCGTCGTCGGAGATGCCGTCGAGGTGCTTCACGAGCGCACGCAGCGAGTTGCCGTGGGCCGTCACCAGCACGGTCTTGCCGGCGGCGAGGTCCTTCGTGATGTCCGACTCCCAGTACGGCAGCAGACGGTCGATCACGAGCTTGAGTGACTCGGTGCGGGGCAGCTGGTCGCCGAGTTCGGCGTAGCGGCGGTCACCGAACTGCGACCACTCGGCGTCGTCGGCGATGGGGGGCGGCGGGACGTCGAACGAGCGGCGCCACTCCATGAACTGCTGCTCGCCGTACTCGGCGAGGGTCTGGGCCTTGTCCTTGCCCTGCAGGTCGCCGTAGTGGCGCTCGTTGAGGCGCCAGTCGCGCTTCACCGGCAGCCAGGCCAGGTCGGCCTGCAGCAGCGCGATGTCCGCCGTCTGGATCGCCCGGGTCAGGAGCGAGGTGTACAGGACGTCGGGGACGATGCCGGACTCGGCGATGAGGCCGCCGGCGCGCTTCGCCTCCTTCTCGCCCAGCTCGCTGAGCCGGACGTCGACCCAACCGGTGAACAGGTTCTTCTGGTTCCAGTCACTGTTGCCGTGACGGAGCAGGACGAGCGTGGAGGTCATGCCTCCGAGTCTACCGAGCGGTACCGGCCCCGTACCCTTGACGCATGCCCATCGGGAACGTGACGCGCGGGACGACCGGGTACAACCGGCTCCGCCGCGTCGACCGGTGGATCGCGACCCTGCCGGTGCTGCGCCGGACGGACGACCCGCTCGTCGCCGACGTCGGCTACGGGGCGTCGCCGACCACCACCCTCGAACTGCGCGACCGGCTGGCCGCCGTCCGACCCGACGTCGAGGTGACGGGAATCGAGATCGAGCCCTCGCGGGTCGCACTCGCGAACGCCGGGACCCGCGACGGCGTGACGTTCCGTCTGGGGGGCTTCGAGACGCCGACGCCCGGGCAGCGCCGACCAGCCGTCATCCGCGCGTTCAACGTGCTGCGGCAGTACGACGAGTCCGCGGTGATCGGGTCGTGGCGGATCATGCAGGACCGGCTGCAGCCCGGTGGTGCGCTCGTCGAGGGGACCTGCAACGAGGTCGGCCGGGTGGCCTCGTGGGTGACGCTCGACGACGTCGCGCCGCGGACCTTCACGGTGTCGCTCCGGCTCGCCGGGCTCGACGTGCCCTCGATCGTCGCCGAGCGGCTGCCGAAGGCCCTGATCCACCGCAACGTCCCCGGCGAACGGGTGCACGCCTTCCTGCGGGACCTCGACCTGTCGTGGGCGGTCGCCGCACCGCTCGGCACGTACGGGCCCCGGCAGCGGTGGATCGCCACGGTGCGCGGGATGCGTGACCGCGGCTGGCCGGTGCTG
Source organism: Curtobacterium poinsettiae (assembly GCF_025677645.1). Classification (NCBI taxonomy): domain Bacteria; kingdom Bacillati; phylum Actinomycetota; class Actinomycetes; order Micrococcales; family Microbacteriaceae; genus Curtobacterium; species Curtobacterium flaccumfaciens. The sequence goes on from NZ_CP106879.1 coordinate 122,303, forward strand.
CACGGGGTGACGCGCTGGCGGCTCGGCGAGCTCAGCGTCCCGTGGTCGGCCGTCGAGCCCGCCTGACCCTCCGACGCAAGACACCGGTGTTCGCGCTCCGAACACGCGCAAACCGCGGTGCGACCGGCGAACACCGGTGTTCTGCAATCGTCGACGGGGAGCTAGGAGCGTCTGACGGCTCCGAGGCGGGGCAGGCGCGGGACGTTCGCCGTCGCACCGGCCTCGGGCGGGACGATGGTCTCCTGCGCCGCGGTCACCACGACGTCGTCGGCCTCGAGCCGCAGGGTCGCGGTGGGGTCGAGGGAGCGCTTCACCACGGCGAGCCCGATCGGACCGAGCTCGTGGTGGATCGCCGACGCCGACAGTCGACCGACCTGCTTGTCGTCGAGCAGCACGGGCGTGCCCGGCGCCGGCAGCACGCCGTCGGACCCGTCGAGGTGCAGCAGCACGGCCCGTCGCGGCGGGTGCCCGAGGTTGTGGACCTTCGCGACGGTCTCCTGCCCCCGGTAGCAGCCCTTCGACAGGTGCACCGCGGAACGGAGCCAGTCGAGCTCGTGCGGGATCGTCCGTTCGTCGACGTCGGACAGGGTCGGGCGCCAAGCGGCGATCCGCAGGGCCTCGTACGCGAGCAGCCCCGCGACGGGGACGTCCGACGCGGCGATCGCGGCCGCGGTACCGGGGGTGACCACGGCGATGCGGAGGGTCCAGTCGGAGCCGGGGTGGGCCTCCAGATCGGCGTAGCCCCATCCGCCCGGCGTGACGGCACCCCACGGGTCGACCCACTCGGCGACGGGCGGTTCCGGCAGTTCCACGGACGCGAACGGGGCGTCCGCGCCGAACCAGCCGAGGGTGACGAAGTCGGCGGAGCGGTCGGCGACCTCGACCCGGAGCATGAAGCGCATCGAGTCCAGCCAGCCGGCGAGCGGCGCAGCGTCAGCGCGCTCGGTGAGCAGCCAGACCGTCGCACCGTCGTCGACGACGCGCGCTGCATGCTCGACGCGTCCGGCCTGGTCGAGCACGAGCGTCTCGGTGCTCACACCGGTCGGCAACCCGCTGAGCTGCTGCGAGGTGATCGAGTTGAGCCACGACAGTCGGTCCGGTCCGGAGACGGTGACGACACCGAGTCCGAGCTCGACGACGGCGCGCCCACGGGTCAGCAGGCGCTGCTCCCCGATCGGGTTGCCGAAGTGTGCGGCGACGGAGTCGGCCGCGACGAAGCCGTCACGCGCGGCGAACACCGACATCAGTCGACCTTCGCGAGCTGCCCCGAGGCGTGCGAGGTGAGTTCGCGACCGAGCGCGGCGATGTCCCACGCCCAGAAGAGCTTGCCCTCGACCAGTCCGTACAGGCGGGTCGCGGCGGAGTAGTCCTTCGCGTTCGGCGAGCGCATCACGGCGTCGGTCGACAGGTCGATCCGGCCCTTCAGCACGCGGCCGACGTAGAGCTCGTTGACGCCCGTCGGGTGGATGATCGCGGCTTCGACGTCGAAGCCGTCGGTGGTGTTGCGGAGCGCCTCGACGCTCTCGACCGTGCTGAACGGCGTCGGGCCCTCACCCAGGAGCATCGCTGGACCCCGGTCACCGGGCTCCGTCGGACGGTCGATCCGCCAGTAGCCCATCTCGGCCGCGAGCGGGGTGTGGTCGTCGTCGAGCAGCCAGGTGGTCGACGAGTAGTTCAGGTACGGCAGGCCGTCGTGGCTGAAGCTGACGCGCTGGCCGAACTCGTAGTTCCGGACCGCGTCGTCGTCACCGACCGGGTACTCGACCACGCCGGTGCCCTCCCACACGCCGACCAGCCACGACAGCGGGACCAGTTCGGGGGCGAGGCCCTCGGGCAGCTCGATCAACGCTGACCCTTGAACAGCTTCACGACGACGACCACCGAGATGAACGCGATCGCGAGCGACGCCAGGCCGAGGAGGCCGACGTAGAAGAGCTCGAGCGCAAGCAGCGAATCCATGCTCGGAGTCTACGCGGCTCGGCTCAACGCGCCAGGAGCACCACCGCGGTGACGAGGACCACGACGAACGCGCCGGACGACGCGATGCTGATGCGCTCGACCAGGCCGTCCTTGGTGGCGGTGATGAGCTGCAGCACGAAGCTGACCATCACGCAGGCGACGAAGACGAGCAGCAGCCAGGCGAACGCGTCGCGCTCGGCCAGGGTCAGCACGAGCACGGCCCCGACGACCGCCAGCACCCAGACCGGCAGGACGGACGTCAGCCGCAGGCGACGCTGGTCGGTGGGGGGCACGGGCTCGGTCACGCGCTCCATCATGGCAGGGGTGACGCCCGGCGCGCGCTTGCGGCTTGCCGCGCAAACCGTCCGGCCGGATGAGGACTTCCCGAGCATCACTAGGATGTGTCCACGACGTCATCCACCTCCGGAGGTCCTGTGGCACAGCTCCTGGTACTCACCTCGACCGCGCCCGGAGACGTCCTGCCGAGCCTGGGCCTCCTGAGCCACCGGATCCGCCACGTGCCGGCCGAGGCCGCACAGCTGGTGAACGCCCCGCAGAGCGACCTGATGTTCGTGGACGCCCGCACCGACCTGGTCAGCGCGAAGGCCCTGTGCAAGATCCTCGCCTCGTCGGGGTCGACCACGCCGATCGTGCTCGTCGTCACCGAGGGCGGGCTGACCGCGGTGAACAGCGACTGGAACGTCGACGACGTCGTGCTCGAGAGCGCCGGCCCGGCCGAGATCGACGCCCGCATCCGGCTGTCGGCCGGTCGTGCGGCGAAGGGCCAGACGAGCTCGAAGATCCAGGCATCCGGTGTCGTCATCGACGAGGCCAGCTACTCGGCCAAGGTGCGCGGCCGGCCCCTCGACCTGACGTTCAAGGAATTCGAGCTCCTGCGCTTCTTCGCCACCCACCCGTCACGCGTCTTCACCCGCGAGCAGCTGCTCAGCGAGGTCTGGGGCTACGACTACTTCGGTGGCACCCGCACGGTCGACGTGCACGTCCGACGGCTGCGCGCCAAGCTCGGCGACCTCGAGTCGCTCATCGGCACCGTGCGCAACGTCGGGTACCGCTTCAACGTCTACGACGACGAGGCCGAGCGCCTGATGGGGCAGTAGTGCTGCCCGACCTCGGCAGCTTCGTCGCCCCCGGCGAGGCTCCCCCGTTCTCCGACCAGACCCTGGTGGACGTCCGCGCGGGGCGCGCGACCGTCCTGACCGTCGATCACGGGGTCGCGGTGGTCCGTGACGGTGAGCTCGAGATGGTTGTCGCCCAGGAGGCCCGTGGCCAGGGCATCGGCACGGCCCTGGTGTCCCAGGCACTCGCGCTGGGCGGCGGGGCCGCTCCTCGGCTCGCCTGGGCGCACGGGGACCACCCGGCAGCACGGGCGCTGGCCGACCGGTTCAGCTGGCGTGCGGTCCGCACGCTGCTGCAGCTCCGAGCGCCGATCGACGAGGCCGGCGCCCCGGCTGTCGACGTGCCGGCCGGGTACAGCCTGTCCGCGTTCCGCCCCGGCACCGACGACGAGACCGACTGGCTCGCGCTCAACGCCGCCGCCTTCGCGCACCACCCCGAGCAGGGGCGGATGACGCTCGACGACCTGCACGCACGCGAGGCCGACGCCTGGTTCTCCGGCGACGACCTGCTGCTGCTCCGAGACGCCTCCGGGCAGCTCGCCGGCTCGTGCTGGCTCAAGGTCGACGACGGCATCGGCGAGTTCTACGCCGTCGCCGTGCGGCCCGACCTGCAGGGGCAGCGCCTCGGTGGTGTGCTCATGCGCGCGGGCACCGCTCGGCTGCGCGGCCGCGGCCTGACCGCCGCCGCCCTGTACGTCGAGGGGGACAACGAGCCGGCGCTGGCGCTGTACCGGCGGTCGGGGTTCACGCAGTACGCGATCGACGTGCAGTACGCGGCGCCGGAGCAGGCCGCCGGCCGGTAACATTGCATGGTCGGCAAGGGGTCGGCCAACGGGGGGATCGGGGAACGCGTGGCGCAGGACCGGCAAGGGCAGTACGGCCAGGGCGAACCGCTCGGTGCGTCCTACCGACTGGTCGAGCTCCTCGGCACCGGCGCCACCGGAGAGGTCTGGCGGGTCGAGCACTCCGCGACCGGCGAGGCCTTCGCGGCCAAGCTCCTGCGTGCCGAGCTCGCCGCCGACCCGCAGATCGTCGAGCGCTTCGTCCGCGAACGCTCGGTGCTCCTCGCCCTGCAGCACCCGTCCATCGTGCGCGTCCGCGACCTGGTCGTCGAGGGCGACCGGCTCGCGATCGTCATGGACCTGGTGCCGGGTGGGTCCGCCCGCGATCTGCTCGCGTCGAACGGTCCGCTCCTGCCGCGGGACGCCCTGACGATCACCGCCGAGACCCTCGACGCACTCACCGCGGCGCACGAGCAGGACGTCACCCACCGTGACGTGAAGCCCGACAACGTCCTGCTCCAGACCACCTGGGCTCCCGGCGCCACCGGCGACGTCCGGGTCACCGACTTCGGCATCGCGTCGGTCGTCGCCGAACGCGAACGCACGACCACCGGACTCCTCGGCACACCGCAGTACATGGCCCCCGAGTCGATCAGCCACGGCCGCTCCGGCCCGGCCGCCGACGTCTACGGCGCCGGGGTCATGCTCTACGAGCTGCTGTCCGGCCGCACACCCTTCGCCGGCCCCGGCACGGACTTCGCCGTGGCCTACCGGCACGTCACCTCGAACCCGCCGCCGCTCGACGTGCCCGATGCCCTGTGGTCGGCGGTGTCCGCGCTGCTCGCGAAGGACCCGAACGCCCGTCCGTCCGCTGCAGACGCTGCGGCGACCCTGCGTCGGCTCGCCCGTTCCCTCGCGTCGGCACCCGCGCTGGCCGCTTCCAGCGACCCGGACTCGTTCGACGAGGTCGAGCGTCCGGCGACCGTCGTCCGTGGGGTCCGTCCCGAGAACGCGACGGGATCCCGGACCACCGCCACCGGGGACGACGCAGCGGTCGTCGGGCCGGCCCCGGAGCTCGGCCCCGCCGGGTCGCAGACCGTCATCCGGCCGATGGCGCGGCAGCCGCTGCCCGCCGCACCGGCCGCTGCGCCCGAACCGACGCGTCGGTTCGCCCGCCCCGAGTGGCTGACCGACCGTGCGCTCCTGTTCGGCGGCATCGGCGTCGTGCTCGTCGCCGCGCTGGTCGTCGGTGGCGTCGTGTGGCTGCCCGGGGCCCTCCGGAAGACGCCGGGCACCGGTACCGCGACCGCAGAGGCAGCCAACGCCTACCAGCAGGACCGGCCACTGCCCACCGGGCTGGCGACCACACGGCGCGCCACCATCGACCCGGCGAAGGGCACCGTGGACCTGCGCGTCACGTACGCGGCGCAGGCGGCCACCCTCAGCGGACCGTTCCTCGAGGTGCTGCCGGGTGCTCGCTCGGGAGCCTCCTGCCCCGCCGTCACCTGGTCCGGCGAGGGCATCACCGCGAAGCGCAACCAGCCGTCACTGACCGGCGTGGACACCGCGTGCGCGTGGAGCCTGTCCGGCGTCGAGGTCCCCGCCGGCGGAGACGTCACGGTCGAGGCCTCGGTGCCGCTCTCCTCCGTCAAGGACGGCGCAGCGCTGCAGACCTGGCTCGACGGCGTCGGCGAGGCGACCACCGCAGCCGTGACCGACGACGCCGTGCGCGGGACCGCCTACCCCGTCCAGCGGCTGCAGGGCGTCGAGGTCCGGACACCCGACCGGACGGTCAGCCAGACCGCACTGCCGGTGACCCTGGTGCCGGTCTGGCCGAACGGTGCCGACGAGCTCAACCCGCTCTACCGCAGTCCGAGCAGCGGACGCCCGTCGCAGATGCTCGTCGACGTTGCCGGAGGGGAGTCCGGCGTGCGGTTCGCCGACGGCTGCTCGGGCGCGCTGGCGGTGTCGTCGGACGGCCTCGTGGTGACCGCACTCTCCGTCGCCCCATCGTGCACCGTCCGGGCGACGGTGGGGAACTTCACGAACCTCGAGAGCTCGCCCTTCGGGATCACGACGCGCGACTGAGCGCGTCCGTCGCGCGCGTCCATCGCGCGCGTCCATAGCGCGCGTCCATCGCGCGACTGAGCGTGACCAGCAGACGGACTGGAGGCCCGTGGCGGCGTCGCCACGGGCCTCCAGTCCGTCAGCCGGTTGGGTCAGCTGCCTGCGGACGCGGTCTGGACCAGGCGGACGGCCCCGCCGGACGACGCGTAGCCGCGACCCACGGTCATCGCGACCGGTGCACGGCGCGGGAGGGTGACGCCGAGCAGCTCGCCGTCGTAGTCGACGTCCGGCTGCAGGAGCACACCGCACCGCGACTTGCGGACGGCGCGGGTCCAGTGGCTGTAGAGCGACCGGAGGTCGGCGGACCGCCCGGCGGCGACCACGCACAGACCGGGACGCTCCGTCGCGAGCAGGGTGGCGATCGCCTGGTCGCCGTCGTCGAAGCGTTCGGCGTCGTCGATGAGCAGCAGGACCGGACCGCGCTCGAGCCGCAGCCCGGCCAGCAGTGCGGGGACCTCGTCGGCCCCGACGGCGATGCGGTCGAACGAACCGGAGGCGAGGGGCGAGCGGCGATCGCAGATCGCCCAGACCGCGGGCCGCACCCCCTCGGCCGCACGCGCGAGTGCAGCGAGCGCCAGCAACGCCGTCGACTTGCCGGACCGGGCCGGGCCCGCGACGAGCACGTGTTCGCCGTCGTAGACCTCGAGTGCTGCTGGTCGGAGGTCGTCCTCCGCGATCCCGATGGGCAGCCGCCACGGTTCGCCCGCGAACACCGCACCTGCGCCGAGTTCGTCGACCAAGACAGCGTCGGGCAGCCGGCCGACCGCACTCGCCTTCGGGGCGGTGCCGGACCAGCGTTCCGCGAGGCGCTCGACCGCCTGCGCGAGCGGGACGTCGGGCGTCGCCACGTGCGACTGCAGGCGCAGGACGGAGTCGATGAAGCGGCCCGGCACCGGCGGTGGGACGTCCTTGGGGCGGACACCGATCGAGGCGTAGTCGTAGGGGTCCGCCAGGCGGAACATCCACTTCTGGGTGGTCACTTCGTCCATCGCGGACGGCACGGCCTTGGCCCGCGTCGTCGAGACGGCGAACGAGATGCCCAGCGCAGGCCCCTCGGCGTAGACGCGGTACAGGGCGTCGAGCAGCAGCTGGCCCTCGAAGTCCTGGTACTCGTCGCGCAGTGCCGCGAGACCGTCGATCAGCACGATGGCGCGCCGGCCTCCCGGAGTGGCACGACGGCGCTCGAGCTCGACGCGCAGGTGGCGGAGGAACCGCGCCTGCAACTCCCCCGCGCCGGCACCGGAGCCGACGTAGGCCGTGGTGTGCGGCAGCCGGGCGAGCGGAGCCAGGTCGCCTGGACCCATGTCGAGCACCAGCAGGTCGAGGTCGTCCGGGCTCGTCGCGGCGGCGAGCTGCAGGGCGAGGGTGGCGAGCGCCGTGCTCGTCCCGCTGCCGGGGATGCCCATGAGCATGAGGTTGCCCTCGTCGAGGTCCCATCCGGTGGTGACCTGACGCTGGTGGTCGGGGTCGTCCGCCAGGGCGACGGGCACCGTCCGCGACGTGTCAGCGGCGTCGGCTGCCGCCAGCGCACCCAGCTCGACGCGGTCGCCGAGTGCCTCGGGCCAGATCGGGCGCGGCGGAGCGTGGCCGGCGGCGGCGTTCGCCTGCCCGATCGACTCGATGAGCAGGTCGAGGTCGGTCACGTCGGACGCCGTCGGAGCCGGGGCGGGCATCGGCGCGGGAACGCCGAAGACGTCCGTCGGGCGGACGGACACCGGCTGTTCGGCGCGTTCGTCACGGGCGCGGCCGGTGACGAGGGCTGTCTGCACCGGGGTGATGTCGTCCTGCCCCAGCTTCACGTAGGCGCGACCGGTCTGCTGGCGACCGATGCCGGCGGCGGCGGGGACCCCGATCACGTTGGTGGAGTCCTCGCGGCTCTGCACCCGCAGCGCGACGCGCATGTTGGTGTTCGCCAGGATGTCCTCGCTCACCACGCCGGCCGGTCGCTGGGTGGCCAGGATCATGTGGACGCCGAGTGTGCGCCCGACCGCGGCGACGGCGACGAGCGAGGTCAGGACGTCGGGGAAGTCCTTCGCCAGCATCGCGAACTCGTCCACGACGAGGAGCAGGCGCGGCATCGGCTCGTCCGGCTTCGTCGCGAGGTAGGCGTCGAGGTTGTCGATGTCCGCTCCGGCCGCGGCGAACACCCGCTGCCGTCGCTCGAGCTCGGCCTCGAGCGCCCGGATCGCCCGGTCGGCGAGCTGCTCGTCGAGGTTGCTGATCGTGCCGATGGTGTGCGGCAGCCGCTCGCAGGCGGCGAACGCGGCCCCGCCCTTGAAGTCCACGAGCAGGAAGTTCAGGCGCGTGGGGTCGTTCCGCGCAGCGAGCCCGGCAACCAGTGACCGCAGGAACTCGCTCTTGCCCGAACCCGTCGTGCCACCGACCAGGCCGTGTGGTCCGTCGCGGACGAGGTCGATCTCGAGGACGCCGCTCTCCGACGACCCGATCGGGGTCGAGAAGCCGGTGCGGGCGTCCCAGGCCGCGCGGATCGCATCGGCGGGGTTCGTGCCCGTCGGGGTTCGCTCGACCGTGTCGTCCCCCGCGAGCAGCTCCGGCAGGCGGACGAGCGACGGCAGCGACGCACCCGGCACCAGCAGTTCGGGATCGTCGAAGTGCGCCACGCTGCGGGCGCTCCGTTCGGCCGTCTCGACGCTGAGGCCGGCGAGCACGACGTCCTCGACGCGGGTCCGGTCCTCCGGCCGGTAGACCGTCGCTGCGGCGTCGGCACCGACCGTGATGATCGTCGTGCAGGCTGCGGGGAGCTGCTGCTCGTTGGTCGCGACGACGATGCCGCTCACCCGTCGGGGCTGCTCGCCGGGACGGAGCGGCTGTCCGGGCACGGTGCGGCCTTCGCCGAGCAGGTTCCGGGCAGGTGCGTCGCGGCCTTCGGTGAGCACTTCGGAGTCGACCACGACGAGCAGGTTCGGGGTCGGGAGTTCGTCGAGCGACTCCCGCAGTCCCCGGAGCATCGCCGCGCTCTGGTCGCGCTGCGCCGACATCCACCGGGCACCGGTACTGCTCCCCGCCACGCGCGCGTGCGGCAGCCAGGAGGCCCAGCCCCAGTCGTCCGCGCGGCCGGCGTCGCAGAAGACACCCACCGTCAGGTCCGCGGGCCCGCAGTGCACGGTGGCCTGCGTGAGCAGACTCCGCGCCAGTGCGAGCGCGCCCTCGCGGTCGCCGACGATCCCGACGACGCCGGCGTCGGACAGGTCCGCCACGACGGGCGCAGCGGTGAGGCGGCTGTCGGCGATGGCGGCCTTCGCCTCGTCCTCGAGCTTGGACGACGCCGCCCGCTGATCGAGTCCGGGGCGCCACGGTGCGTCACCGGTGCCGGCGTGCAGGCTCAGGAAGTCGGCGTCCTCGGAGCGCCGCTGCCACAGCAGGGTGGTGGGGAGCTCGGCCCGGCGGACGACGGTGGCCGGGTCGGGGACGAGTTCCTGCCGACGGGCGGCCTCGACCGCTGCGGCCTCGGCGATCTCACCGCGGAAGGACTCCACCGCCTCGGCGAAGCGAGTGTCCTCCTCCTTCAGGTTCTTCGACCGACGGTGCTTCTGCTCGAACCACATGCCGATCGCGGTGACCGGCGACAGCAGCGCGAACAGGGCGAACCGGGCGTCGCCGAGCAGGAGCACCATCGCGCCGGCGAGGACCAGTGGCGCTGCGACGGTGATCCAGCTGAACTTCGAGGCCTGCGGGACCTCGCGCTTGGCCGGTGGGTCGACGGTCTCGGTCTCGGTGTTCCGCCCGGCTCGGGGCGGGCGGTTGAACGGCGCGGTCGCCGCGGGCGTCAGGTTGGCCATCGAGCCCGCGGCCGGCACCGGTACCTCGTCCAGCGCTGGCCGGACCAGCAGCACGGCTCCGCCCACGATGACGCTCGTGGTGCCGGTGAGCAGCACGCCGTCAGCGTCGATGCGCTCACCCGCGATCACGGTCCCGTTCGTCGAACCTGCGTCGCGCACCCGGACCCCGTCGTCCTCGTGCTCGATCGTGCAGTGTTCCCACGAAGCGCTCTCGGTGGGCAGCACGACATCGGCTTGCGGTGCCCGACCCACGACGAGCTCCCGGCTGCGCGGGACCGGTACGACGAGACCCGCGTCGAGTCCGCCGGCGAGGGTGACGCTCCACCCGTCGATCGTCTGCGGCCGCTCCTGCGGTGCGCGGCCGATGCGGGACCCCTCGAGCAGGACGAGGTCACGCAGCGGGGTGCCCGCGCTGGTGCGGTGGCCGTCGACCGCGAGGGTCGTCTCGGCCGCGAGCTCGACACCGATCGCCGCCGCGATGAGCTCCCCCAGCGAGGACGCGCCAGACCACCCGTCGACCTCGACCGCTTCACGTCGGTCGTCGAGCTCGATCAGCAGGCGCATGCTCGCGGTGTCCTTCTCGGGGTTGTGCGTGGGTGGGTCAGCGTGCGGTGGAGTCCTCGAACCACACCAGTGCGGTGGACTGTGCGGCATCGGATCCGAAGTCGTCGCCGCCGTCGCCGCTCGACGCGGTGTCCGGTCGGAGCCCGAGTGGCTGTGCCGAGGCCGCCAACACCGTCGCCGACGCATCGAGCGCCTGCTGCCGCGTGAAGTCGAGCGCCGGACCGGCGATGCCCGCCGCGGAGTCGAGGTCGAGCGCGGCGAGGGCATCGGTCACGTCGGACGGCTCCGTGCTGCCGGCCTTGCCGACCGCGCGGACCAGGGCGACGACGGCATCGTGGCTGCGGGAGTCCGCTGCGCCGGCCACGGCCGAGAACGGCCGGTCGCCCGTCAGGTTCTGGGCGTCGGGATCGTCGGCGAGCACCCGGACCCCACCGAGGAACGCGGACATCGCCCGACCTTCGGCGTCCGAGGAGAGCGCGCGTGCGTCGTCGGCGGCCACCCCGACGGTGCGGAAGGAGCCGCTCAGGCTGCCGCCGGCATCGACGAGTGCGGCGCCGAAGGCGGGACTCGTCGCGTCCGCGGTGAGGACGACCGGCACGGTGACGTCTGCTGCCTGCAGCGCCGCCACCAGGGCACCCTGACGTTGCGCGGACCCGCTGACGACGACAGCGTCCGAGTCCGGCGCGGCCTTCGGATCGGTGTCCGCGGCCTCGTCCGAGGCCTCGTCGCTGCCGTCGTCTGCGGCGGTCGCACCGGTCCGCGAGGCGATGGTCGCGGCGAGCTCAGCGGTGTCAGCGGTGTCGTCGCCGTCGAGGACGTGCGCCACGCGGAGGCCTGCGGGCGCACCACCGCCGAGGTCCACCAGGAGCGGCGACTTCGCGTTGCCGAGCGCCGTCGTCATCGCGGCGCCGATCGACTCGGCGGTCGGGGCGGTCGACCACGAGTCCTTCTCGGCAGAGGCGTAGGGCACCACCACCGGGATGTGCTGCTCGGCCGCCGCCGTCAGCGCTCCGGAGACGTGCTTGCCGGAGGACGCGACGACGATGCCCGCGACGCCGCTCTTCGCCAGGGACGCCACCGCGGTCTTCGCCCCCGCGGACGTCCCGCCGTCGTTCTTCGTGACGAGGGTGATGTCGGTCCCGCCGAGTGCCAGTCGTCGCTCGGCGACCAGGGCACCCTGTGCCGCCTCGTTCCACTCGGATCCTTCACCGTCACCCAGGGTGACGACGACGCCGATCTTCGTGGTGTCGGGGACGTGCTTGACGGTGATCTCCACCGGCACCGTGGCCGGGACCGCCTCGGCCGGCGTGCTGCCGCCGATCGCCCGGAAGGTCAGGACGGCGGCGACCACCGCGGCGATCAGGAGCACCGCGATGGCGGCGATGACCAGCGGACGTCGGTTGCGCGGACGTCCCGCCTCGGTGCCATCGGTCTCGTCGATCGCCTGGTCGCTCATCGGTCCGCCCCGATCCGGAAGGTGTACAGCGTGGTCGAGGTCGCGCTGGCCGGCACCTTGAGCTGGAAGGCGGGCAACGTCGTGGCGGCGTCGAGGGAGGCTCGGAACTGTTCCTGCTGGAGCAGGATCCCGGCGACGTCCTCGGCGCGGACGTTCGCGTACCCCGCGGCGTTCTGCGATGCCAGGGCGAGCTGGTAGTCCGCGGAGTCGGACTTCGCCGCGCTCGTCGCCATCGCCCCGAGGATGCCGGAGCCGTTGACCTTGCGGTCGCCCAGGTCGAGCATCACACGGTTGAGGTCGCCAGTCAGCAGCGTCGAGGCGCCCTGCACGTCGCGCGTCGAGGCGCTCGTGCTCGCGGCGATCTGCTCGAGGCTCGAGGCCGTCTGACGGTCGACGGCGGACGAGAGCTCCGAGCCTTCCTGCTCGAGCGTCCCGCGCTGCTCGTCGATCGTGCCCTTCGAGTCCTTCGTGACCTCGCCCGAGGTGGACCGGAGCCCGGCAATCGAATTGTCGAAGGCCGAGATGACCGCGTCACGGCTGCCCTTCGCGGTCTCGCTGACCTGCCGTACCTGCTGGTCGATGATCTTCTGGACGTCCTTCTCGGACTGCGTCGATGCGTCGGCGAAGGCCTTGCGGACGGCGTCTTGCAGCTCGGTCTGCTGCGTGCTGATCGCCGTCAGCTGCGTCCCGACCACGGCGCTCGACTTCGTCGCCTGCTCGACGAGTTCCCGGAGCTCCTGCGCCGCTCCCTCGACCGAACCATCGTCGTTGCGCACCGCCCGGCGGACCTCGGCGATGCCGTCGTCGAGCGCGTCGATGTCGTCGGACAGCGTCGTGACCGCGGCACCGATCCCGGTCTCGGAGCGGAGGTCGGTCGCCGCGACCACCGCGTCCCACTGCTCCGCCTGGTCAGTCAGGCGTTCGTCCATCGGGGTGTCGAAGCGGCCACCGGGCTGCAGCGTCGTGCCCTCTTCAGCGCCGGGGCACGGCGTGGCGGTCAGGTACCCACGAAGCGCATCCGCCTGCTCCGCGTCGAGCTGGTCGGTCGCCGCCAGGGCACAGAGCTGGTCCGCGACCTCGCGGTTCTGCGCCTGCATCGAGGTACTGAAGAGACCGTCCCCGGCGTTGCCCACCAGCCCGCGCGCTGCGAGTGCCTGCCGGTTCACCGTCGTGACGGCGTCGCGGACGGGGCCGAGGTCGTCGGCGGTCTGGTCGCGGAGGTCCTGCAGCGCCTGCAGGGTGCGGGCGACCTCACCGGTACCGTCGGCGCCGAGGGCCTGCACCGCGGTGTCGATCTCGCCGAGCTTGGCGCGGAGGGCGTCGGACTGCTCGATCGCCGTGTCGGCGAGCTTGGGGTCGAGCTGGTCGGCGAGCTGCTGTCCGGTGCTGACCAGGCCGATCAACGAGGTGCTCACCGCACGCGACGACTCCCAGAGCGCGCAGGTCAACGAACCACGGGCCTCCTGAGGGGCGCACGTCGCCGCATCCGGCGACGCCGGGCCGACGGATCCCGCCAGCTGCGCGCTCACCTGCTGCTTGCACGCCTCGCTGGCGTCGGCGTAGCCGGTGAGCTGCGCCGAGACGCGGAGGAGGTTGCCGTAGACACTGCCTCCGGCGGACGGGGTCTTCGGCGTCGCCGCGCACCCGTTGCCGTCGAGCACCGTTGCCGGCGCGGTCGCAGACGTGTCGCCGAGCAGGCCATCGAGGCTCGTCGTCGTCTGCTGGAGCTGCTGCAACACCGTCGACTGCGTGGCCTTGACCGTGGTGCCGAGGTCGCTGTTCAGGGAGCCGAGCTGTCCGGAGAGGGACTGCATCGTGCTGGCCAGTGAGGAGCTGCTCTCCTTCAGGCGTTCCGCCGTCCTGACACCGAGGGTCTCCGACGTCGTCTCGAGGTTCGACCGGACCTCGGTGATGGTGCCACCGGCACGCGCCAGCACCTCGTTCACCTGCGAGATGAGGTCGATCGTGCGGCGCTGGAGCGCGAGTTCGGAGTCGCTGTCGGACCCGAAGGCCGCGTTGACGACGCCCGTGGAGGACAGGTCCGTGGATAGCCCGGGCTGCGCGGCGACGTCGATGGTCGGCGCGGTGAAGTCCTCGACGTCGGCGACGAGGTGCAGCGTGCTGCTCGCGCCGGAGGTCGGCGGAGCGAGCAACCGGCCCCACTGGACGACCGCGTCGCCGTCCCCGTTGGTGCTCACGACACCGTCGGTCGACGAGCCGGATTCGGCGGAGTCCGTGACGACGCGGTCGGCGGCGGTCCCCGCCAGCACGGTCGACGCCGCGATGCTGAAGGGCGCGCCCACGAGTGCTGGGGTCGAACGCGACGTGCCGGCAACGTCGTAGGTCAGGTTCTTCGACGTGACCGTCAGGTTCTCGATCGTCAGGTCGATCGACACCCGGCCCGAGTACCCGTCGAGGTCGGCGAGGTCCGTGCCGGTCTTCTTCTCGGTCGAGTACTGCGTCGTGATGCGCAGTGGCAGGTCGCCCGCCGCCTTCGCGGGGTCGTGCTCGGTCGTCGCCGACGAGGACTCCGTACCCGCGACCGAGATCGCGGTGTCCGAGATCGACGTGATCGAACCGTCCGCGGCGAGGCGCGTGTCGACGGTTTGCAGGATCCGTGACGGGTCAGCCACCGGCTTGTCGTCGGACGTGCACCCGGCGAGCACCAGCGCGGCGACGCCGGTGACGGCGACCGCCCCTACGAGCCTGCGAGTGGTGCTTCGTGCTCCGGTGTTCCCGGCACGCTGGTTGATCACGGTCTTCCCCCCAAGAGAATCGTCGAGCACATCGATGCTAGTTGCTGAACGGCGTCGGGTCCGGGCTGGTCTTCCCCGGGAGCCACCCCCGTTCGGGCCACAGCTCGCTACTGAAATCCAACATAGAGCATCCGGGGCGGGCCCTGCCCTGTCCACAGCCCGCTGATACTCTGCACGCATGATCCAGGGGGACCAGGGCGTCACGCCCTTTGAACGACGGCGCACGAACGCACGAACGGGGGCGGACCAGTGAACATCAACCTGTCGCCGGTGGTGATAGCCCTGGCGGCGATGGTCGCAATCCCGGCCGCCGTCAGCGCGCTCGTCCGTCAAAACGACCGGAAGCGGCCACCGTCCACCGTCGTGGGCGACGAGGCGTACGGCGTGCTCTTCACCGTCCGTGCTCGCCGGTTCAGCTACCTGCTGCTCCGGATCATCGGGATCGTCTTCATCGTCGTCGGCGGGTTCTTCTTCCTGGCCACGCTCACCCTGCTCGACGACCCCGACGCGATCGGCATGCTCATCGCCGGCGTCGGCATGGTGCTGTTCGGGCTCCTGTTCGTCTACCTCGGCGTCGGGCAGAAGCGCCGTCGCGTCGAGGCGTACGACTCGCAGCTGGTCGTGACGCCGATGTTCCGTGCCGCGCGGACCGTCGACCCGGCGGCGATCAAGCGCATCCGGCCCACCACCAACCGGTTCGGCGGGCTCGACATCAAGGTGCACGGCCAACGCGGCGTGATCAGCGTCCTGTCGATCGACGCCGCCTACCCCGAGCTCTGCGCATGGCTCGAGCAGCGTGCGCCTGCGCAGTGGGGCGAGTTCGTGCGGGCCTTCGGACGCTGAGCGGCGTACTGCTGCGGCACTGGGCAGACGGACCTACCGTGTTCGCGCGGGCTCTAAGCTCATCACGTACACGGCCTGGCGGATCGTGTTCAGGAACGCCCGCATGGTGAAGGAACCCTCGCCGACGTCGAACCGGTAGCGCTCCCCCTCGGCCAGGTCCTCCTCTTGTCGCGATCCGCAGCCCAGACAGCACGAGCGCCCCGCGGTCGGACGTCTCGAACACGACCTGCGACGTCGACGAGCCGATGGCCGTCAGGGAGCGAAGCGAGCCCGCAGTGCTGTGCGCGGAGCTGACGGTGCGAGTCGTTCAGTCCTGGATCACTCGACCGCAGCCCCAGTGTCCGTCGTGCGGTGCGGGGCAATGTCGCGTCGCACCGCTTCGGAAAAGGCCAGCACCAGCGCCCCCAGCTCGCTCTTGTAGGGCCAGGTGTCGGCAACAAGGCGGGCGGCGCCCTGTATCCCGCTGCGGTACGCCGGATGGTCGGGCGCCTGCTCGAATGCGGCAATGAGGGCAGATCGTACGGCGGCTATCTTCACAGCCGACGCGGCGTCCTCGACGGCGTGATCGTCGAGTTGCTTGAGCAATTCCGACAAGGTCATGTTCTGCCGTGCCCCTTCAGCGCTGGAACAGCGAGTCCATCACGGGAATGTGCGCGTCGCCCGAAGCAGCGCTGAGAGTGACCGCTGGAACGCTTCGGTCGCAGGGACATCGCCCGTGCCGTCAGGCGTGACCACGAACATGTCGCCCATGCCCCCTGCCCCCGTGTTCGACGCGGAGTAGATCCTTCGGTAGATCCGCCGCCGAGCAAGCCACGCCTCCTCGACGCGGAGCGCCTCGGCCTGGCGGAGGTAAAAGCCCTCCGCCTCACGAGCCCCCATCCGGCAGAGGAATCCGGCCACCTCGTTGCACAGCGCGATGACCTCGTCCCGTGTTCTCCTTCGTCTCAGCATCACCGCTCCGGCTCACTCGTCCTTTGGGCTGTCACGCGATCCACGCCGAGGAACCTCCGAGGCGGCCACTGCGGCGTAGCTGTAGATCTCCGGCGCCACCTTCAGGATCTTGAGGCCGGAACGCAGCTTGAAAGAGCCCGCACCGACCGTGAATCGGTAGCGCTCGCCTAGTTCCACCGCAGACGCTATCCGCTGCATGCTGGACCGATCGACGCCTTCCAGGTAGAGAAGATTCCCGCAATTCGTGTGGAAGGTGACCTGGGGCTGTGCACCGCCGGCTCCCTTCGCGGACCGGGAAGACGACATGTTCGCCTCTGCCGAATCGACCCGACACACAACCTTCATGCGGTGCCCATCGTCGTACGACGCGAGAATCGACGGGCCGAAACCGAACGTGCCCACCGGGATCCCGATGATCAAGAACAACAGTCCGATGGCCTGCAACCGCTCAAGGAAGACACGCGCAGGGCCCTTTTGAGCAGGACGATACGTGCCGACGACGCCCACTCGAGTCAGCGGGCGATAACGGCACACTCGACTGCTCAACTCACCATCACCGACCTTCTCGCACAGGCGGCGAGTTTCCGCCGCCGCGTGCCGAGCGCTCTTGCCACTCCCTGCTCCTCAAGCCACAACGTCACCGCCGGACAGAGCTATTTCGCTCACAACGCCTCGGAAACGGAAGCCAAGATGCAATCACCCTACACTCTTGATCAGCTCCATCCCGTACGTCTCCGGCGACACATGCAGAAGACGAAGTGTTGAACGAAGGTCGAAAGACCCCTCCCCGACACTGAACACGTAAGACCTATCCACCTCAACAGCGTCGGCTATCTTGCGCATATATCGCGAGACACTCCACGTTTGAGAATGAGTTCACCGCAGCTAGCGCCGATCACCACCTGCGGATCGGAACTTCCGACTCCGTTGGTCCCCCGGCTCGACGCAACATCGGCCCGTGCGGCGTTGGCGACACAGTGCACTTCGATCATGTGATGAACGTCGTAGGATTTGAGGATCAACGGCCCGACCCCGAAAAGCATCGCGGGGCCACCGACAATCAACGCCAACACAACAATCGCCGTGACCCGACCTCGCACAACTCGACGACGTCGCTGGACACCGGGCCCTTCGGCCCCGTTCGAGATCTTGTCACGCGCGTTCTCTCGCAATCAGAGTGAATCTGCTCGGCAGCACTCCTACAGAGCAGCCTTGGATGTTGCAACTCGTCGCTCATACTCGAAAAGCTGTCGGATACCGATTGATCACCTGGAGCGCACCTCGGAACCACCAGGAGGATGCGCCTAACGAAAACTGGAACGTCCCGCCTCCAGACAAATCCCGCGCAACGTGCTCCTGTGAAGACTTTCTCACCCCCTGCAAGATGAGAACGCCGCAGTCTTCTGTCTCCACCTTCACGTAGGAGAACGGTGCCCCCAATCCAGTGCGGGTCGCCGTAGACCCTGCGTAGACCTCTGCGCCAGAGACGCTGCACGGCATAGTTTTCCGGTGCGTTTCATCGTACGCGCTCATCCAATATGACCACATCAGCAGCACTACTAGCGAGACCATGACGCCGAAAGCCCAGACGCCCAGGATGATCCAGGACCCTCGATTGCCCTTCTTCGGGGGCTCCGGCGCGGCGGCTGGCTCACTCAATCAGTACACCTCTCGTCACGGAGCGACGTGCTGCGGCACATGCGCCGCTGTCGGCCCTCGACACCGTTCAGCACCTCTAGCCCGCTGCCCCGCCGACCGAGCAACCGAATTCGCTTGTTGGCATCAAGCAGCTGCCACATGGTCGCCTTCGTGTGACCCCAGCAGATATGACTTCGGTGCAAAGGCACACCTCCAGGCCGGCCGGGGAAGTCAACTACGGAATCCAGTCAGCTGGCATTATTTGGCCAGGACACGACGGTCACTCACGGAAAGCGGCGTCGCATAGTCAGATCGTAATCCTGCCTCTGTTTCCGTGGACGCGCTACCCCTTTGCTCGCAGTGCCATCCTCGTGAAGAGCGCCACCATCAATCACGGCAGCGAAGGCCGAACAGTCAACACGTCACCACCGCGCCAGGTTCCTGCGGCGTCATCAACCCTCTTCTTCGCAAGGAACGCTTCGACGATCTTCAACGCTGCTTCTACGTCCAGCGTGAGGCCTCGAGCCACGGGAGCAGAAACGTTTCCCATGGCGATCTCGACAACATCCGACGCATCAACCGGGCCACCGAGCGGAAGCTCCCACCGCTCTTCATCGGTTGCGTCCTCGGTCCTGAACACGATGATCTCCCCTGCCGCATCACCACAGATGTTGATCTGACGATCTCGGTCGATGACGATGACCAATGTTCGTTCACGGCCGTCGAGGCCACGAACCTTCGCTTCCACTTGAGCCGCAGTCGGGGAGTTCTGCACGTATCGCCGGCCGCGCACCCACCACTGCAGCGCAGGTCCCGAGGCTCGGTCACGACCAGGGAGGCCCCTGTCGGCGTACCGCCGGGCCAGTGCCCCGAGGGTCCAACCGGCGATGAGGCTCATGAACCAGGTCTGGATCGACAGCTGCGCGCCGACGAGCAAGAACTTGGTTGCAAGGGGCCCTCCGAAGAACGCGACCGCAAGGCCGACCATTGCCCACCCCGAGCCGAGGAACCCCAGCAGGCCGGCGACGGCGACGGCGAGCAGCACATTCGTCAAGACGACCGGGAACGTCAGCTGCTGCAATCCGAAGAAGAACGCGACCGCGGCCGTGAGGGCGATCAGCGTGACGTTACCGACGACGCCCGCTCGACTCAGCGGGCGATACCGGCGCTCTCGAGTACTCAATTCACCATCCCATCAGGCCACTCACGGCATCGTGGACGACGTCTCCTCCAGCGCCGACAGCGGAACCGATCGCCGCTCCTCCCCGAAGGGCAACAGCGTTTCGCCCGCTTCCGGTCAATCCCTGCCACGTCTGGGTCTGAGTATAGGGAACCTTGCGAAGGGCATCGAAGTTGGTCTGGGTGTACTTCTCGCCGAACGAGAGGTGGGGGGCGGCGGCACCCGACGCCGTGCTCCAGATCACGTCGTTCCAGGACATGTCCTCGCCCGATATCCAGTGGTCGACAGTCGTGCCAGCCGTAGCCCCCACCGATCCCACGGCCGATGTGCCCAACTTTGAGACCACTGACTCCACCGGACGTTGCAAGTGCTCTGCGATGCTCCCTCCGGCTGGACCGGCAAGGCCACTGACGGAGCCGGCCACGAACCCACCTCCAGCGGAACCAAGCAGCCCTCTCGCAGTGATCGGCTTGTTCGACGTCACGCTCGTGACGACGTTCGCAGCAACACCGAAGCCAGAGCCAGCCGCGCCGTTGACTGCCATGTTCGTTGCTAGGGACTTGACGACCCTGGTCGTAGGGGCAGCGACGTTTTCGGCGACGCGAAGCCCTTGCCCGCCGTACTTCGCGGCCTTGAAGAGCGACCCCGCCCCTCCCGGGATCGCGCCAAGCGCGGTTGCGCCGGCCACCTGAGCCCAGTTGACGTTGCCAGTGGTTGCCTTCTGTGTGATGACATCGATACCGCCACTGATCAGCATCATCCCGGCTGGTCCGCCAACTCCCGTGAACATCAGGATGCCGCCGCCCACAATCGCAGCTCCGCCAACGACGTACTCCCAGTTGTCCTTCCACCAGCCGCCATCGAACACCCCTTGATGCGCATCCCGGTACGTCTGGAGGTCAGCGTCGGTCGCCGGCCGGAGACCTAAGGGGTCCACCGAGTGCAACGGATCGTTCCCGGCGTAGGAGTACGGGTTCCCTGACCATCCCGACCCGAGCACGGGCGCGAGTGGGTCAACAGACAGGAAGCCACGGGCGGCAGGGTCATAGACGCGAGCACCGAGCCACTCGAGGCCGCCGATGCTGATTCCACCGGTCGCGGTGAGTTTGACGGTTGCGGGCAGCGCGGCGACGGACACCCCGGCGAGCACCGCCCATGGGTCGGATGCATCGGTGGCCCGGGCGTCGCGCCATCCCGGCGTGGTCCACTTCGTTCCGACGGCGGTGACGCCACCCGGGAGGTCGAGGACGCTCGTCCCACCGATCGAAATCAGGGAAGGCACGGCGGCCGCGGTGTCCCACCATGCCTCGACGTCATCGACGGCGGCGAGTTCGCCGAGCGCGTCCGTCCACACGTCGTTGCGCGCGGTCTCGGCGTAGGAGGGGTCGCGGGTCACGAGCCCCGCGAGGTACCCCAGCGGCGACCAGGTGTACTCGGTCGTGGAACCGTCCGGCTCGGTGCGACGCACCCGGCGGCCGAGCCCGTCGTGCAAGTATTCCGTCCGCTCACCGTCGCGCAGCGTGGCGGTCAGCTGTCCGGCGCGGTCGTACTCGTGCGTGGTCGTGACGCCGTCGACGGTCTCGGACACCAGCCGACCGGCGGAGTCATACTCCCAGGTGGAGTCGCCTGCGCGGACGAGCTGCCCGGCAAGGTCGAACGTGTAATCGACGCGTCCGTCGGGGCCATCGATCGCGGCGACCCGGCCGTCGTCGTCGCGTGCGATCCGGGTGACCTGGGCACCGTCGGGCGTGGTCGTGGTGTGTGCCACGAGGACACCACCCTCGTACGACCACGCCTGCACGAGGTCTCCGGTCGCCGACTGGACGATGCGCCCGGCGGCGTCGTACGCGAAGGTGCCGGCTCCGAGACCGCCCCGCTCCACCGCGGTCACGTGTCCGGCGGCGTTCCGGCGGAACGCGGTGTGGGTTCCGGCAGGGTCGATGCGCGCCGTGCGGTTCCCGTCGGCGTCGTACTCCCAGCCAATCGCCGCCGAGCCACGGCTTCGACGGACCAGGAGCCCCCGTCGGTCGTGGTGCAGCTCGTGCTCCACACTCCGTCCGGCACCGCGGGTGTGGTCGGTGACGACCAGAGTCCGGCCGAGGGCGTCCCGCCGGAGCTCGAACTGGACGACACCGTCGACGCCGACGTCCCGCTGCCGGCCGGCCGCGTCGTAGGACCAGGTGACGGTGTGGCCGTCGGGATCGGTCTGGGCGATCTGACGGCCCGCCGCGTCGTAGGCCGCGGTCGTGGTGCGCCCGAGCGGGTCGGTCACGCCTGTGATGCGGTCAGCGTCGTCGTACGTGCGGGTTGTGACCCCACCCGTTGGGTCGGTGACGGTGGTGAGCCGACCTCGCTCGTCGTGGGCGAAGGTGGTGACACCGCCGAGACCATTGACGAC
Source organism: Curtobacterium poinsettiae (assembly GCF_025677645.1). Lineage (NCBI taxonomy): Bacteria > Bacillati > Actinomycetota > Actinomycetes > Micrococcales > Microbacteriaceae > Curtobacterium > Curtobacterium flaccumfaciens. The sequence continues at coordinate 143,893 of NZ_CP106879.1, forward strand.
CGCGGCGAGCTGACCCGCGGCATCGTAGCGGAACCGGCGACGGCCGTACCGTGCGTCACGGACCGAGACGACCCTCCCGGCAGCGTCGTAGCGGAACCGACTGGTGCCGGACCCCGGCGTCGTACGCGCGACCACGCGCCCGACTGCGTCGTAGATGATCTGCTCTGTGTCCCCAGTGGGCAGCGTCCACCGGACGACACGCGAGTGCGCGTCGTACTCGAGCACGGTGCGTGCACCGGTCGGATCGGTTGCGGCCGACGGACGGCCGCAGAGGTCGTACTCGTAAGTTGTGCGTGCGCCGGACGGGGTGGTGAGCGCGATCACCCGGCCCGCGAGGTCGCGTTCGATCCTGGTCAGTCCGCCCTCCCCGTCGACGAGTTCGATGGGGCGTCCCGCAGCGTCGTAGGTGACGAGCTCGGAGCCGAACTCGTCGCTGGCGCTCTCGACCGGTCGTCCGTAGGCGTCGAACCGCACCGTGACCGCGTCGAAGGCGTCGCGCAGCGACGCGACCCCGGTCTTGACATCCTCCGCGAAGTCCTGACGGACCCCGGTCGGGTCGACCACGCTCGACAGGCGGCCGTTCACGTCGTATTCGCGGCTCCAAGTCGCGCCCGCCGGGTCGGTGACGGCCTGGAGGCGCGACAAAGCGTCGTGCGCGAACGTCCAGTCCGCGCCGCCCGGCATCTCGAGCCGCGCGAGGTTCGCCTGGTCGTCGTACGTCCCGGTCGTGGTGCGACCCAGGGGGTCGGTGACGGTGTGCAGTTCGCCGTCCGGTGAGTATGTGTACTCGGTGCGCGCCCCGAGTGGGCCGATGACCGCGCTGATCCGGCCGCCGGTTGCATACTCGAAGCGCCAGACCGCTCCGTCGGCATCCTGCCGGGACTCCAGCAGACCCGTGGCGTCGTAACGGTACTCGGTCCGAGCGCCGGTGGGGCTGATCGCCGCAGTCGGCCGTCCGGCGGCATCACGCTCGACGCGCGCGGTGTCACCGAGCGCGTTCGTCGTCGCGATCAGCTCGCCGAAGGCGTCGTACTCGAGTTCGATCCGCACGCCGGTGGGGTCGTCCACCCGGCGCAGGAGCCCCACGTCCCAGGTCAGCTCCGTCCGGCCGCCGACCGGGTCGATGATGACCGACGGGTCGCGATCGTCGCCCACGTACTCGTAGGTGACGACGGCACCGGCCTCGGTGACGACCGTCGTCACGCGGTCCTGGTCGTCGTACCCGTAGGTCAGGTCGCCGCCGGACGGCGTGACGGTCCGGGTCTTCCGGCCGCGGTCGTCGTACGCGTGGACGGTCACCGACCCGTCGCGCTCGGTCGCCGACACCAGGTTGCCGTGCCGGTCGTAGCTCATCGACTGGCGTCGGTCGTCGGAGTCGATGACCCCGACCAGACGCCCCTTGGCGTCGGCGATGTAGGAGTTCGACCGCGAGCCGTCGTGGTCCGACACCACCGTGACGCGGCCGGGCAGGTACGCGAAGCGCACGGAACGGCCGTGCGGGCTGATCTGTTCGACCACGCGACGCTGGTCGTCGTAGGTGTTGTCGACCTCGACGACGCCGGCCGCACTCGTGACCGTCGTGATCAGGTCGTCGTCGTTCCAGCCGTAGGTCCGGGTGCCGACGGCGTCGGTCGCCGAGACGAGTCGGCCGCGATCGTCGTACCCGTACTCGACCCGGCGGCCGTCGGAGGTGCGGAGCACCGCTACCCGGCCGTCGACGTGGTCGACGTCGATCGAGCGACCGCGCTCGTGCACCAGACGGACGACGACGTCGTCGGCGTCCCGCTCGACGCGGACCGCGGTACCCGCGCCGCCGCGCTGTCCGAGCCACAGCCCGGACGGTGAGAAGTCGATGCGTTCGCCCTGGTTGTCGCGGACGACGAGCCGGTCGCCCTCGTCCGCGAGCCAGCGGTTCTCGCCGACGCCACGGGCCCAGCCGTCTCCGTCGCGCGGGAAGCGGACCTGGCGGCCGTCAGCACCGACGAACGACGCACCTTCGTCGTCGAGGAGCAGGCGGGTCTCGAGGATCGACGCCCACCCCGGTCCGAAGAGCCCGACGTGCTGGTCGAGGGAGTTGTACATGCGGGTCACCTGCAACGCCGCAGATGCACCGGTGAACGCCAGGTCGAGCTCCGGCTCGAGGAAGTTGCCCGTCGTGGTGTTCACCGGGTCCATCGAGAAGCCGGTGGTGGGCTGAGCGCCGTAGGCGGTCGGCGGCTCGAACTGCAGATCGGTGCGGGTCTGCGAGACGCCGGCCGCGGCGAGCGCGGCTGCGAGCCCGGAGTCCGCGACGGTCGAGACCTCGCCTTCGCCTCCCGCAGCCGCGAAGGCGTCGGCGACGGTGTTGGCCCACGTGACGTCCTGGTCGTTCGCCGCGATCCACTGCTCGAACGCCGTCACGACGCTGCCGGCGTCGATGTGGGCCCACGAGCACTTCGCGGCGAAGTCGGCGAGCTTGCCACGGAGCGCCCCGGGCTTGCCGTCGAGGGCGCGGTTCAGCGTCGAGGAACCGGTCGCGAACGAGCGGAGGTCAGCGGGCCGGGCGGAGGACGTGCCGCCGCCGCCACCACCGCCGGCCCCGGGGTTCGGGGTGTCACGCGGCTTCGTCGTGACCGCTGGCGGGTCGAACTTCGGCGCCGGTTCGTTCTCGACGGTCGGCATCGGGTCGTAGTGGACCGTGTCGTTGAGGAAGTCCTGGAAGCCGTTGCGGCCGTCCTCGCGCTCCTGCCACTCGCGGGCGGTCTTGCGCCGCGCACGCTCGTCGGCGGCGGCCACCTTCATGGTGTCGATCCACCCTGCGACGGTCTCGAGGGCGTCGACGATGTTGGTGGCGTCGCTCGATGCCGTCCCCGCGTTCTGCGTGAAGAGCTGCGAGAAGTGCCCGCGGAACTCCTGGGAGGCGGTCGTCACGTACGACTGCCTTGATGCCTTCTGCCCGCTGATCGCGTCAGCCGACGCGGTCAGCGAGCTCTTCAGCGCATCCGCGGTGGCATCGTCGAACTCGATCGGATCCGTGTTGGCGTGGATCTTCGCCATGGTCGTCCCCCCAGGGTCGGTGCTGGTCGTGCTGATCGTGCTGGTGAAGCGGCCCCACCGACCGCGAACGCCCGGGCCGCCGCGAGTGCGACGGTCCGGGCGGGAACAGGCTGGTGCTTACGCGCCGCCACCTGCGGTGAAGATGTCCTGCGAGATCTTGTCGAGCTGGGTGCGGAGCTGCTCGAGCTCGGTCTTCGCCTTGTCGAGAGCAGCCTTGGTCTCCGGCCAGGTGGACCCGCGGAACGTCGCCGCGAGCGGGCCGTCCCAGACGTTCGAGTCGGACAGGATCCGGCCCTGGGCGTCGAGCTGCGAGATCTGGTCGGTGAAACCACCGTTGATGATCGACTGGACCTGACGGATGGCGGTCTTGGCCTGCTCGGTCGAAAGGACACGCGACATGATGAACCTCTTTCATTCGTAGCTGCACCCCCGCGCAGTGGAATCCCCCCGGAGGCTCTGACACGGCCCACCATACCCACGAAGCCGGGGAGATGTCACCGTCCGCATACCGTGACGTTTCCTCCACACACCGACGGTTCACCACGGGTTTCCACAGCAGCCACCGAGGCCCCTCCGACCGTGGGGGCCGGGTGGCAGGATGTGGGGATGGACACCGAACCGCAGCTCGACGGCGAATCCGTCGCACCCGACCTCGACGACTTCGACGAGGTCGTCGAGATCGAGCACGAGTCGCTGCCGACGGACCGCTACTTCGATCGTGAGCTCAGCTGGCTGCGGTTCAACCAGCGCGTGCTCGAGCTCGGTGAAGACCGCACGCAGCCCCTGCTGGAGCGTGCGAACTTCCTGGCGATCTTCGCGTCCAACCTCGACGAGTTCTTCATGGTCCGCGTCGCCGGCCTGAAGCGCCGCATCGACACCGGCATCGCCGTCCCCACCAACGTCGGCCGTGCTCCCAGTGACGTGCTGCGGGACATCGCGAAGAAGGCCCACGAGCTGCAGGACCGGCACGCCCAGGCGTTCATCGGGTCGCTCAAGCCGGACCTCGATGCCGCGGGCATCCACATCGAGCACTGGTCCGACCTCGACGAGGCCGACCGGCAGCGGATGCGGGAGTACTTCAACGAGCAGATCTTCCCGGTGCTCATGCCCCTGGCCGTCGACCCGGCGCACCCGTTCCCCTACATCTCCGGGCTCTCGCTGAACCTGGCCGTGCGGGTCCGCAACCCGAAGTCGCAGCGGCAGGAGTTCGCGCGCCTCAAGGTGCCGCAGAACTTCTCCCGCTTCATCAAGCTCCCCGACGACAACTCCGGCCGGATGCGGTTCATCCCGCTCGAAGACCTCATCGCGAACCACCTCGACGACCTGTTCCCCGGCATGGAGGTCCTCGAGCACCACGTGTTCCGTGTGACCCGCAACGAGGACGTCGAGATCGAGGAGGACGAGGCCGAGAACCTCATCCAGGCCCTCGAACGTGAGCTGCTGCGCCGCCGGTTCGGTCCGCCGATCCGCCTCGAGATCACCGAGGACATGGACCCGGTGACCCTCGACCTGCTCGTCCGCGAACTCGACATCACCGAGGAAGAGGTCTTCCGGCTGCCGTCGCCGCTCGACCTGGGCGGCCTGTTCGAGATCGCGAAGATCAGCCGTCCTGACCTGCACTACCCGAAGCACGTGCCGACGACCCCGGTGCAGTTCCAGCCGGGCGAGCCGAACACGAAGCCCGACCTGTTCCGTGCGATCAAGGCGAACGACGTCCTGGTCCACCACCCCTACGAGTCCTTCGCCACGAGCGTGCAGGCGTTCCTCGAGCAGGCGGCCGCCGACCCGAACGTCCTGGCGATCAAGCAGACGCTCTACCGCACCTCCGGTGACAGCCCCATCGTCGAGGCGCTCATCGACGCCGCGGCAGCCGGCAAGCAGGTCCTCGCGCTGGTCGAGATCAAGGCGCGCTTCGACGAGCAGAACAACATCACCTGGGCCCGGAAACTCGAGAAGGCCGGTGTCCACGTGGTCTACGGCCTGGTGGGGCTGAAGACGCACTCGAAGCTGGTGCTCGTCATCCGGCAAGAGGGCGGGACGCTCAAGCACTACAGCCACATCGGCACGGGCAACTACAACCCGAAGACCTCGCGCATCTACGAGGACATGGGCCTCTTCACCTCGGACGACACCGTGGGCAAGGACCTGACCCGCCTGTTCAACGAGTTGTCCGGCTACGCCATCGAGAAGAAGTTCAAGCGCCTGCTCGTGGCACCGCTGCACCTGCGGAAGGGCCTGCTCAAGCGCATCCAGACCGAGGCGGCGAACGCCCGTGCCGGCAAGCCCTCGGGGATCCGGATCAAGGTCAACTCGATGGTCGACGAGCAGATCATCGACGCGCTGTACCTGGCGAGCCAGGCCGGGGTGCCGATCGACATCTGGGTGCGCGGCATCTGTTCGCTCAAGCCGGGGATGGAAGGCGTCAGCGACACCATCCGCGTGCGGAGCATCGTCGGGCGGTACCTCGAGCACTCCCGTGCCTTCGCGTTCCACAACGACGGGGACCCGGCGGTCTTCATCGGCAGCGCCGACATGATGCACCGCAACCTCGACCGTCGCGTCGAGGCGCTCGTGCGGCTGGTGGCCCCGGACCACATCAACGAGATCCAGGAGATGTTCGACCTGGCGATGGCCGACACCGCCAGCTCGTGGCACCTGGAGTCCGACGGCGAGTGGACGCGGCACTCCACCGACGATGCGGGCCGTCCGCTCGAGGACGTGCAGAATGTGACCATGCGGAAGATCTCGGCCCGGAAGCGCTCGACTCGGTGAGCGGCGGTCCCTCGGGCCCCGTCGTCGCTGCGGGTGCGGTCGTCTGGCGCGAACAGGACGGCACACCCCTCGTGCTGCTCATCCACCGCGACCACCACAAGGACGTCTCCCTGCCCAAGGGCAAGGTGGACCCGGGCGAGGCCGTCCCGACGACCGCCGTGCGCGAGATCGACGAGGAGACCGGCTACCGCGTCCACCTCGGTGCACCGCTCGGCACCGCCGAGTACGTGCTGCCGAACGGCCGCGACAAGGTCGTGCACTACTGGGCGGCCCGGGTCTCGGCCAAGGAGTACGCCCGCGCCGGTGCATTCGTCCCGAACCACGAGGTCGCCGCAGTCGAGTGGGTCACGATCGACGACGCCCGCAACCGCCTGACGTACGAGCGGGACGTCGCGATCCTCGACCGGTTCGCCGAACGCGCCGCCGCCGGGCAGCACCGCACGTTCGCCCTGATCACCCTGCGCCACGCCAAGACGGTGCCCGGCTCGGACTGGGACGGCCCCGACGCCACCCGTCCGCTGCTACCGGTCGGCCGCTCGCAGGCCAAGGCCGCCGCCGCACCGGTCGCGGCGTTCGGCCCGAAGAAGATCGTGAGCAGCACGGCAGCGCGGTGCCTCGCGACCGTCGAACCGCTGTCCGCCGCGACGAAGCTCGGGGTCTCGAGCACCCCCGACATCAGCCAGGACGCCCACGACCGCGGAGCCGCAGACGTCAAGGGCGTCGTCCGGCGCCGGCTCGACAAGGGCAAGACCGCTGTGTTGTGCTCGCACGGCCCGGTGCTGCCCGACATCATCGCCCGGATCGCCACCGCGACCGCCGACGACTCCGGCCGCTTCGACCTGCGCCGCGCCGCGATGCTGTCCGTCGGGGACTTCTCCGTCATGCACATCGCCGGGGACGCCCTCGTCGCGGTCGAGACGCACCGCAACACGATCCCGGCGTAGCCAGCCACCGCCGGGCCGCAGCGCCACCACACCGCAGCGCCACGCACCACAACGCCGGACCGCAGCGGACGCGCTCGAAACCCGGCCACACGACGGGGGCGCGCCGCGCCCGGGAACGCGATCCGGGCCTCCCGACCGCTCGTCCGCGACCATGCGTGCGCATCTTCCGAACGAGCGCACAGTGCCCCCGATCCTGCTCCCCGCGCGGAGGCGGCGCACGCTGCCCCGACGTCGACAACCCCTCGTTCACCTTCCGTTCACCAGCGGGGGTGATTGCGGTCACCTCGCGTCCCTACAGTCGCTCCCGGGTCGGCACCGGCCCAGGGACCGCAGTGGTCCCACTGCATTCCATTCCCGAAGGGACCCCTGTGAACATCAAGCGAATCGGTTCGATCGCAGCAATCGCGATCGCCGGCGCAGTCGTGCTCTCCTCGTGCGCGGCGAACGAGGACGCGGGCAGCACCGAGTCCTCCTCCACCAGCGGTAACGACTACTCGAGCCTCTCCGGCACCCTGACCGGCTCCGGCTCGTCGGCACAGCAGACCGCGCAGGCCACCTGGGCCGCCGGTTTCCAGAACGAGGCCTCGGGCGTCACGGTGAACTACACCCCGGACGGCTCTGGCGCCGGCCGCGAGAACTTCATGTCGGGTGCCGCGGACTTCGCCGGTTCCGACGCCGCGCTGAAGGACGAAGAGCTCTCGGGCACCTTCGAGTCCTGCAAGGCGGACACCAAGGGCATCGACATCCCCGTCTACATCTCCCCGATCGCGATCGCGTACAAGGTGGACGGCGTCAGCGACCTGACCCTCGACGCGAAGACCATCGCGGGCATCTTCTCGGGCAAGATCACCAAGTGGGACGACTCGCAGATCGCCGACCTGAACAAGGACGCGAAGCTGCCGGACGCCGACATCACGGTCGTCCACCGCTCCGACGACTCGGGCACCACGCAGAACTTCTCGGAGTACGTTTCCGCGAACGCCTCGGACGTCTGGACCGAAGAGCCCAGCCAGACCTTCCCGTACTCGGTCGGTGACAGCGCGAAGGGCACCTCCGGTGTCGCCTCCGCGATGGGCAACGCCACCAACGCCATCACCTACATCGACGACTCCGGTGCGGGTGACCTCGACCGCGCGAAGCTGATGGTCGGCGACAAGGCGACCGAGCTCTCGGCCGACGGTGCCGCGCAGGTCGTCGCCGACTCGAAGATCGCGACCGGCCGTGAGGACAACGACCTCGCGATCGACATCGACCGCAAGGACACCGCTGACGGTGCCTGGCCGCTGGTCCTCGTCTCCTACGCCATCGCGTGCCAGGAGTACAAGGACGCCGACAAGGCCGAGCTCGTGAAGGGCTACCTCGACTACGTCGTCTCGAGCGCCGCTCAGGACGCCGCTGCCAAGGAGGCCAAGTCGGCCGCCCTCTCCTCCGACCTCGCGTCGAAGTCCAAGGACGCGGTCGCGTCCATCAAGTAAGGCCCCCTGAGCGCCCGGACGCCGGTCCCACCCACCTGACCGGCGTCCGGGCACTCAGCCGTCCAGGACCACCCCGCCCGGACGCGCACCACCACCCCAGAACCCGTCGCCTCCCCCGGCGTCCCTCCGACAGGAGTACCCCATGACGACCGCACCGGCCCAGCCAGGGGCCACCGTCACCCCGATCAAGCCGAAGGCCGTCGTCCGTGTCGGCGACCGCGTCTTCTCCGCAGCCTCGGTCATCGCCGGCGGCCTCATCCTCTTCGTGCTCGTGCTCGTCGCCGCGTTCCTCGTCTGGCAGAGCATCCCGGCCTTCTCCGCCAAGGTCGGCGAGCTGCCGGGCAAGGCCACGAACTTCTGGGACTTCGTCGGCCCCCTGGTCTTCGGTACCGTCTGGTCCGCGCTCATCGCGCTCGTGATCGCCGTGCCGCTGTCCCTCGGGATCGCCCTGTTCATCTCGCACTTCGCGCCGCGTCGACTCGCGCCCGTCCTCGGCTACGTGATCGACCTGCTGGCCGCGGTGCCGTCGGTCGTCTACGGCCTCTGGGGCATCGCCGTGCTGGCGCCCCTGGTGAAGCCGTTCTACGTGTTCCTGAACGAGTACCTCGGCTGGTTCCCGCTGTTCTCCGGCCAGGTGTCCGGCACCGGCCGCACGATCCTGACCGCGTCGATCGTCCTCGCCGTCATGGCGATCCCGATCATGACCGCGGTCATGCGTGAGATCTTCCTGCAGGCCCCGACGCTCAACGAGGAAGCGGCCCTGGCACTCGGCGCGACCCGCTGGGAGATGATCCGCCTGTCGGTCCTGCCGTTCGCGAAGTCCGGCATCGTGTCGGCGATCATGCTCGGCCTCGGTCGTGCGCTCGGCGAGACGATGGCGATCGCGCTGGTGCTGTCGGTCTCGACGAACGTCACGTTCCAGATGCTGACGTCGCAGAACCCCTCGACGATCGCCGCGAACATCGCCCTGCAGTTCGCCGAGGCATCCGGTACGGCACTGAACGCGCTCATCGCCTCGGGTCTGATCCTCTTCGTCATCACCCTGGTCATCAACATGCTCGCGCGGTACATCGTCCGCAGCCGAGTCAGCTGAGAGGTCGCACCCGATGTCCCTCGCGCTCCGTCAGACCGGCACCGCCGGCAACGTCTACGCCAACGGCAAGCTGCACGCCTCCGTCCCGTGGCTGCTGCTCGTCGGCAGCTGGGTCGCCCTCGTCCTGGTCTTCGCCCTGCTCAACGCCGGTGGCGCCGTCAAGGACTTCAACATCGTGGCCGCGATCTTCCTCGGCACGGTCCTGTTCGACGTCCTCATCGTCGTCATCTCGCGCATCGTCGAGGGCGGCCGCAAGGCGGTCGACCGCCTGGTCACCTCGCTCGTCGTCACGGCGTTCGTCATCGCGGTCCTGCCGCTCGTGTCGCTGCTCTGGACGGTCATCGCCAAGGGCGTCGCCCGCTTCGACGCGAACTTCTTCTCGTACTCGATGCGCGGGGTCATCTCCGAGGGCGGCGGCGCGGTCCACGCCCTGATCGGCACGCTCGAGATCACGCTGTTCGCGGCGCTCATCTCGGTGCCGATCGGCCTGCTCACCTCGATCTACCTGGTCGAGTACGGTCGCGGCGCACTGGCGAAGGGCATCACGTTCTTCGTCGACGTCATGACGGGCATCCCGTCGATCGTCGCCGGTCTGTTCGCCTACGCGCTCTTCGCGCTGTTCCTCGGCCCGGGTGCCCGCTTCGGCCTGGTCGGCTCCGTCGCGCTGTCGGTGCTGATGATCCCGATCGTCGTGCGCTCCACCGAAGAGGTGCTGAAGATCGTCCCGATGGAACTCCGCGAGGCCTCGTACGCCCTCGGGGTGCCGAAGTACCTCACGATCCTCAAGGTCGTGCTCCCCACCAGCCTCGCCGGCATCACCACCGGCGTCATGCTCTCGATCGCCCGCGTCATCGGTGAGACCGCCCCGCTGCTCGTCACGGCCGGCTTCACCGCGAGCATGAACTACAACCTGTTCCGTGACCCGATGATGACCCTGCCGGTGTACGCGTACACGCAGTACTCGCAGCAGGGCGCCAACCCGGTGCCGTTCGTCGACCGGGCCTGGACCGCGGCCCTGGTGCTCATCCTGATCGTGATGCTGCTCAACCTGCTCGCCCGGTTCATCACCCGTCTCTTCGCCCCCAAGCTCAGCCGCTGACCCTCCGCCCCCGCGGAACCAGCGACACCACCCACCCAGAAGGATCAACGTGTCCAAGCGCATCGAGGTCGACGGCCTCAACGTCTACTACTCGAAGTTCAAGGCGGTCGAGGGTGTCGACATCACCATCGAGCCCCGCACCGTCACGGCCTTCATCGGCCCGTCGGGCTGCGGCAAGTCCACCTTCCTCCGCACCCTGAACCGCATGCACGAGGTCATCCCCGGCGCATGGGTCGAGGGCTCGGTCAAGATCGACGGCGACGACCTGTACGGCGCCGGCGTCGACCCCGTGCTCGTCCGTCGTCAGGTCGGCATGGTCTTCCAGCGTCCGAACCCGTTCCCCACGATGTCGATCCGCGACAACGTGCTGGCGGGTGTGAAGCTGAACAACAAGCGCGTCTCGAAGTCCGAGGCCGACGACATCGTCGAGCGCTCGCTGCAGGGTGCGAACCTGTGGAACGAGGTCAAGGACCGCCTCGACAAGCCCGGTATGGGCCTGTCCGGTGGGCAGCAGCAGCGTCTCTGCATCGCCCGCGCGATCGCGGTCGAGCCGGACGTGCTCCTGATGGACGAGCCCTGCTCGGCACTCGACCCGATCTCGACCCTGGCCATCGAGGACCTGATCGAGGACCTCAAGAAGGAGTTCACGATCGTGATCGTGACCCACAACATGCAGCAGGCGTCGCGCGTCAGCGACAAGACGGCGTTCTTCAACATCGCCGGTACCGGCGCTCCGGGCAAGCTCATCGAGTTCGACGACACCGCGACGATGTTCTCGAACCCGTCCGTGCAGGCCACCGAGGACTACGTCTCGGGTCGCTTCGGTTGATCGGCATCCGTCCGTCGCGCTGACGGACTGCCTGGAGGCCCGGTGCACGTCCGCCACGGACGCGCACCGGGCCTCCGTGGTCACGCCGGAGCGCCGGCAGCGTGCCGAGGCGGACGCGGAACGACGAAGCCGCTGTCGTGGGACAGCGGCTTCGTCGTTCTGCGTCGGTGGCGGTCCAGCGGGAGCGCCGAGGCGTCACGCCGTGGTGGTGGGGACCGCCATGATCGGCGAGGTGGTCGGCTGCTCGGAACCGCCCTCGGGCTCGACCGTCATGCCGATCGTCGCGCCCTCGGACATCGCACCCTTGAGCACAGCGGAGTGCACACCATCGGCCGCACCGTCGACCAGGCCGGCCGACTTGATGGTGCCGCCCTGCTCCTCGGAGCCGATGTACCAGAGCTCGTACGTCTTGCCCTTCGGTGCCTGTTCGACACCGTCGAGGATCACCGCGGACTTGCCGAGGTCGTTCGACCACACGACCGTCGCGGATCCGCCGCCCGCGACCTTGGTCGTGGTGCGCTGGAAGTCCGAGGCTGCGTAGATGCGGTCGAGGCCGCTCGAGGCCTGCGTGGTGCCGGTGCCGGACCCGTTCGGATCGAAGATCGACCCGACGCCGAGTCCGCCGAAGAAGACCGCGGCGACGGCGGCTGCGGCCGTCAGCATGACGGCCGGACGCTGGAACCAGCGGCGGCGGGCCTCGGACGATGCCCGGCCACCGGCGGTGGGACCGTCAGTGATCGAGGCGACGTGCCCGGCGGGCTCGGGGCGCGCCTCCTGGACGGAGGTGGTCCCGGCGACCGGGGTCTGGTCGACCGTCGTGTCGGCGAGGGGCGCGGCCTGCGGGGTCGTGGCGATCTGGGCCAGCAGCGACGCCTTGAGCGACGCGGGGGGCTCGATCGGTGCGACGGCGTAGGCGAGCTGCAGCGCGGTCTCGCGCAGCGAGTCGTTCTCGGCCTGCAGCTCGGGGGACGTCCGGAGGGCGTCCTCGAGGAGTGCGCGCTCGTCGTCGGACAGCGCGTCGAGTGCGTGGGAACCCGTCATCAGTGCGGGGTCGTCGTGGCGTTCGGTCATGAGGTCACCCCCATCTCGTCTCGGAGTCGGATCATCCCGTCACGGAGACGGGTCTTGACGGTGCCGATGGGGACACCGAGGTGTTCGGCCATCTCGCTGTGCGAGTAGCCGCCGTAGTACGCGAGCTGTACGGCCTGCCGCTGGAACTCGGTGAGCTTCGCCAGCGCCCGGCCGACGCGCTCGTGCTCGATGCGGATCTCGACGGACTCGGAGACCTGGTCGAACCCGGCCTCGAGGTCGCGGATGCCGATCTTGGTGTCGCGGTCGTGCGACGACTGCGAGGCACGGACCCGGTCGACCGCTCGGCGGTGGGCCATGGTGAGGACCCAGCTGGCGGCCGTGCCGCGCTTCCGGTCGAAGCGGGTGGCCTGCTGCCAGACCTCCAGGAAGACCTCCTGCGTGACCTCTTCCGACTGCGCGCGGTCCCGGAGGAGTCGCGTGATCAGACCGAGGACCCGACCGGAGAGTGCGTCGTAGAGGTCCGCGAAGGCGGCTTGGTCACCGGCGGCGACCCGGGCGAGGAGGTCGTCCGGCGATGCCTGAGCTGGCTCTGACGAGCTCCAGCGTTCGGTGTCGCTATCCACAAGGGCAAGCATTGCAGGTTTCCCTCCTCTCGGTTGCTTTCGTTGACCAGGCGGTGAGCACGAAGCCCCCGCATGGGCGATCGAGACGAGGGGCCGGCGTGACCCACAGGGAATTGACCGGCGGTGCCGGTCCGGGTCACACCGGGCCTCTCGCTTCGTGACGGGCATTCCGTCCGTCACGCAGATGATTCGGCGCGGTCCCCGCTGTGGATTGGATGGGGGTCGAGATTCCTCGGCGGGATGGGCGCGGCGCGCCGACGAAGGTGCGCGCGCGGGCACGCCCGGGTCCGGTTCTGTCCACCATGAGTGAACAGGGTCGAGTGCTCAGCCGACGTCTCGTAGACTTGGTCTCGCCGGGCCGCAGCAAGCCCCGGGCTCCAAAATTCGCCGCTTCGAGCGGCCTCGCGCCGAGAGGCGCTTCTGCGGCCCGGTCTTTCCATGCCCGGATCCGTTCCGGTCTTCTGCTGCGCGGCCCTCGGCCTGGCGCGCCATCGCGCTGCTGCGCGGCCCTGCCTGGAGGCCCGGTGCGGGTCCGTCCCGCCGCTCGCTCAGTCCAGGCTGTCGCGGCGCCAGAGCGCCGCCGCCTCGGTCAGGTCGGCCGCCAGCTCCGTCAGGCGGAGCGCCCGCGTCGTGAGTTCGCTCGCGCGTTCGGACGCCACCAGGTCGGACTCGTCCGCCACGGCGGTCGCGCCGGCGGCGGTCAGACGGCAGAACGACGCCCCGCGGTCGAGCGCCACCGCGAGGTCGCCCGTGTACAGACCGTGCAGGATGCGGTCGGCGAGCGTCAGGATCTCGGCCGGGCCCGTCGGCTCCTCGACACCCGCGACCGCCTGGTCGATCGTGCCGATCTGCGCCGTGCCCCGCTCGAACAGGTACGCAATCTCCTCCGGGTTCTGCCGGATCACGATGCGCACCAGGTACACCCGCCAGAGCGCCCCCGGCAGGGTGTGCGCCCCGACCCGCGCCCACAGTTCCGCGATGGCGTCGATGCCGTGCACGTCGGTGTAGGTGACGAGCCGCTCGACCACGGCCGGGTCCGGGTCCTCGCGCACCCGGTGCAGCAGGGCGTTCGCGGTCTCGTGCGCGACACGGTTCACCAGCGCCGGGTCCTCACCGCCCTGGATGGCGGCGAACTCGGCGTCGGTGAAGTGGACGGGACGGTGGTGATCGCGAGGCACCGCAGCAGTGTAGGCGCGGCCGGTGACACGCCCGCGTCCCGTTCGCCCAGAACGCAACGGCTGTGCCACGCGTACCGTGTTGCGGCAGGGAGGCGCTCCTCCCTGCACGTGAAGGAGAGGATCCCCCATGAACGCCCTGCTCATCATCCTGGCTGTGATCGCAGTCATCCTGCTGTTCGTCGGTGGGTTCGCCGCGAGCCTGAAGTTCCTGCTCTACGTCGGCATCGTGCTGCTGATCATCGCGGTCATCGCGTGGCTGCTGCGGACGCTCACCGGACGCCGGGGCTGACCCGAACCGACGGTTCCGCTCCCGAGGCCCTCACCCGCTAGCCTTGCGGGTGAGGGCCTCTAGCTCAGTTGGTAGAGCACCGGACTTTTAATCCGAGGGTCGTGGGTTCGAGCCCCACGGGGCCCACACCTTCCTGAACGCCGGCTTTTCATCCGAGGGTCGTGGGTTCGAGCCCCACGGGGCCCACACCGTGGTCAGGACCGCCTGCCTCCCAGTCTCGCTTCGCACTCTTGTCTAGAATGCGACGGATGGGCCGACGATCGCAGCGCGAGCGGCCGGGCACCCCCACCGGCCCGGCGACGATGCGCCGACGCCGCCGGAAGCTGGTGCCGGCACTCGCCCTCGGGGCGATGGCACTCGGGGTCTCCGGACTCCTGCTGATCCTGCCGAGCGTCTCGAGTGCCTGCCAGCCGGTGTCCTCGTCGACCTCGGCCTCGGCCGTCGCTGCCCCCGGCGTCTCGGCCGACCGCGTCGCCGCGGCGATCGAGCCCGGGTCACGCGTCCTGATCGTGGGTGACTCGTACACCTCGGGTCGGGGCTCGGCCAGCGGACTCCGCGGTTGGGCGCAGGACCTCAGCGAGGACCGTGGGTGGACGGCCAAGATCGACGGGTACCCGGGCACGGGCTACGTCGACACCGGTCGGACCGGTTCGTCGCACTACACGTACGGGCCCCGCATCGAGCGGCACGCTTCGTTCGACCCCCAACTCGTGATCGTGCAGGGCAGCCAGAACGACTGGCTCGTCGACGCGGACACCCTCCGCGCCACGGTGGAGCGGACCCTCCGCACGGCGCAGCAGACCTGGCCGGACGCCGTCGTGGTCGCGCTCGGCCCGTCAGCACCGCTCCCGTGGGCGAACTCGACCGTCGGCGTCGCCGCGTCGGTCTCCGCGGGGGCCGCCGCCGCCGGCGTGCCCTACATCGACGCCCTCGCCGGCAGGTGGTTCACGTCGAGCAACAGTCCGGGGTACTCCGCCGTCGACGGCGGCCACCCGAACGACGCCGGTTACCAGTACCTGGCGGACCGCGTCAGCGAATCCCTCGATGCCCTCGCCGCACCCGTCGGCAGCGCCCGTTGCGTCTGAGCGAGATCACCCAGTCCTGAACGGGGTACAACCCGTCCCCAGCGGGCTCATGGCAGATCCCCTGCCCACCACAGCCCGCCCTCAGCGGATTGTTGGCCTGCCGCCGATAGTGTCGTTCCCGGATCCGATCACCGGATCCTGCAGCACAGCACCACCACGAACGAACGGGGTACACCGTGATCGAGCCCATCGAGGCCACGCAGACCAGCACCACCGGTGACGCGCGCCGCATCGTCGAGCTCGCAGCAGCGACCAACACGACGATGAGCAACGAGCTCCTGCTCGACACGCTCCGCCGCAACGCCCAGGTCACGACCCGCCACATCCGCAAGGACTTCATCGAGGTCGCGACGGCCACCGCCGTGCTCGGCTACGTCTGCCGGCAGCGCAAGGACTTCATCGCGCTCCGTGGCGACGACCCGGCGTGGGCGCACGAGGTCGGCCGGTACGCGACCGAGTCCCTCGCGGTCGAGGCACTCCGGATGCGCCGCGGCTGACGCCCGGCGTCCGACACGAACGCAGAAGGCCCCGCCGGACACCCGGCGGGGCCTTCCTCGTGTCAGCGGTGGCGCCGACCGGAGTCCTCAGGACCAGACGCGGCGGATCCCCCACGAACCGGTCCAGGTCTCGTCCGGCTCGAGCCAGCGCAGGCCCTCGCCCGAGTTCAGGGCGTTGGCGGGTGCCGTCATCGGTTCGACCGCGATGGCCAGGCCCTTCCCGTCGCCGCGCGGGTACTCGCGCGACGTGAAGACCTGCACGTAGGGGAACGAGGCGTCCTGCCAGAGCTCCACACCGTCGCCCTCGGGCCCGTGCATCGTCGTGCGGCGGATCCCGTCTGCGTCGGGGGTGACGTCCGTGTAGGCGGTGTCGAGGTCCGAGTCCCCGGCACGTCGCCCCTGGCGCAGGTCGTACGGCGTCCCCTCGACCGGCACCGAACCGTTCGGGACCTTCTGCTCGTCGACGGTGAAGGCGGTCGCGGCGTCGAGCGTGACGACCAGGTCGTCGGCGGGGGTGTCACCGGCACGCAGGTACGGGTGTGCGCCGACGGCGAAGGGTGCGCGGACGCCCGAGCGGTTCGTGACCTCGTGCGTGACGCGGATGCCGTCGTCGACGAGTTCGTGCAGCACGCGCGTCTCGAGGGTGAAGGGCCATCCGTGCTGCGGGTGGATCGTCGCTTCTTGCTGGATCGACGTCTCGGTCTGGGAGACGACCCGGTACGGGGCGAACCGCAGCAGTCCGTGCGAGGCGTTGCCGTACTTCGGCTCCGAGACGTCGAGCTGCTGCCGCTTGCCGTCGAGCTCCCACACACCGCCGGCGACGCGGTTCGGCCAGGGCGCGAGGACGATCCCGTTCGCCCCCGGCGGCTGCTCGGTCACGGGGAACGGCTCGGTGATGTCGAAGCCGGCGACGCGGAGTTCGCGGATGCCCGCGGCGACCTCGGTGACCACGGCTTCGACGACCCCGTCGGGCCCGGCGTGGTGGAGGCGGTACTGCCCACCCGTGGGTGCTGCGGTCATGGGGTGTTCTTCCTTCCGGTTGGTTCGGTGTGCTGCTCGCCGTCGGCGACGATCACCTGGGCCCCGGCCGCCCGGATCGTGGCGACCGCGGCGGCGTCGGCCTCGGCGGTGACGACGACGTCGATGTCCTCGAGCGCGCGGACGACCCCGATGTGGGCCCGGCCGAACTTCGACCCGTCCGCGACCACGACGGTACGCCGGGCCGTCCCCGCGAGCATCCGCTTGGCCTCGGTCTCGGGCAGGTTCACGTTCGTCAGGCCGTGGTCGACGTCGAGGCCGGTGCCACCGAGGAACACGAGGTCGGCGGCGATCATCGGCAGGACCGCGCCGTTGAAGGGCGCGACGAGCGAGTGCTGCAGGGGCCGGAGGGTGCCGCCGGTGACGATCACGGTGAAGCGCGGGACGGCTCGCTCGAGCGCGAGCGCCGTGGTGAGGGAGTTCGTGACGACGGTGACGCCGGTGAGCTCGGTGCGCGCCACGAGGGCCTCGGCGACGGCGGCCGGCGTGGTGCCGACGTCGAGGACGACGCACTCCCCCGGGCGCACCAGCGCAGCGGCCGCACGGCCGATGGCGGCCTTGGCCACCTGGTGCTCGACGGCGGTCTCCTCGAAGGGGCGCTCGGTGGACCCGGCCCCGAGGCGGACCGCACCCCCGTGCACCCGGCGGATCCGGGCCTCCTGGTCGAGGACGGCGAGGTCCTGGCGGACCGTCACCTCGCTGGTGCCGAGGGACGCGGCCAACGCGGCCGTCCGGACCATCCCGGGGGCGCCGTCGACGATCGCGACGATGCGGTCCTGCCGCAGGGGCGCGGGCAGCGCGCCGGCGAGGAACGAGAGGTCGGCGTCCGTCATGGGGACAGTTTCACTTGCTTCCGATGCCTTTCGCAACGCTTCGTACGGGCGCTAGGCTGTTCCGGTGATCACCAAGCGCGTGACGAAGCTCGCGGACGGCCGCGACCTCTTCTACTTCGACGACGCCGACTCGACGCTGCCCGCAGAACGCAGCATCGACGAGCGCGTGCTCGACCCGCGGCCCGAGACGGCGCGGATGCGGCAGGACGTCCTGACGGGCGAGTGGGTGTCGATCGCAGCGTCCCGCCAGAACCGGGTGTTCCTGCCGCCGGCCGACCAGGATCCGCTCGCACCCCAGAGCCCGGCCAACCCGTCCGAGATCCCGAGCCGCTACGACGTCGCCGTGTTCGAGAACCGCTCGCCGTCGTTCGGCCCGCTGCTCGAAGCCGACGACGCTCCCGAGTCGCTCGAGTCCCTGAGCGACGTCGGCCTGAACCGGCAGCTCCGCTCGGTCGGCCGGTGCGAGGTCGTGTGCTTCTCGCCCGAGACCTCCGGGTCCTTCGCCTCCATCTCCGAGTCGCGCGCCCGCACCGTCGTCGAGGCCTGGGCGGATCGCACCGCCGCGCTCTCGGCGATGCCGGGCATCCAGCAGGTGTTCCCCTTCGAGAACCGGGGTGAGGCGATCGGCGTCACGCTGCACCACCCGCACGGGCAGATCTACTCGTACCCGTACATCACGCCGCGGACCCAGCGCCTGCTCGCGAGCATCGAGCGGTTCGGCCCGGACCTGTTCGAGCAGCACCTCGCGAACGAGCGGGGTTCCGAGCGGGTCGTCCTCGCTGGCGAGCACTTCACCGCCTTCGTCCCGTTCGCCGCGCGCTGGCCCATCGAGATCCACATGCTGCCGCACCGCCACGTCCCCGACTTCGCCGGCCTGACCGACGCCGAGAAGGACGAGCTGGCCCACATGCACCTCCGGCTCACGCGTGGGCTCGACGCGCTCTACGGCGACCCGACCCCGTACATCGCCGCGTGGCACCAGGCCCCGGTGCACACCGCCCGGGACACCGTGCGGCTGATGCTGCAGATCACCTCGCCGCGACGTGCGGCGGACAAGTTGAAGTTCCTGGCCGGCAGCGAAGCCGCCATGGGTGCCTGGATCGGGGACCTCGTTCCCGAGAAGGCGGCCGAGTTCATCCGACAGGGAGTCGAGCGCGCATGACGTTCCAGCAGGTCTACGGGTACGAGCCGACGGTGCGGTACTCCGCCCCGGGTCGCGTCAACCTGATCGGTGAGCACACCGACTACAACGACGGCTACGTGCTGCCCTTCGCGATCGACCGTCGCACCACCGCGTCCATCGCGCAGCGCGACGACCGGACCATCCGCGTCGCCTCCGCCTTCGACCCCGCGAGCGAGCCGGTGGCGCTGTCCCTCGACGACCTGTCGCCGGAGGCCATGGACGGCTGGTCGGCCTACGTCTTCGGCATCGCCTGGGCCCTGCGCGAGCAGGCCGGAGCCGATCTGGGCGACAAGACCGGCTTCGACGTCTTCATCGAGTCCGACGTGCCGGTCGGTGCGGGTCTGTCGTCCAGTGCCGCGATCGAGTGCGGTGTCGCGCTGGCGTTCAACGACCTGTGGGAACTCGGCCTCGACCGGAAGACCCTGGCGCGCGTCGGGCAGTACTCGGAGAACCACGCCGTCGGTGCCCCCACCGGGATCATGGACCAGTCCGCCTCGCTGCTCGGCGAGCAGGACGCCGTCGTGTTCCTCGATTGCCGCACGCTCGACACCGCTGTCGTCGACCTGGCGCTCGAGGCGAACGGGCTCGAGGTCCTGGTCATCGACACCCGCGTCGAGCACGCCCACGCGACCGGTGGCTACGCGGCTCGTCGGGCGTCGTGCGAGAAGGGTGCGCAGGTGCTCGGTGTCGAGGCCCTGCGTGACGTCAGCGTCGAGGACCTGCCGCGTGCGCAGGAGCTCCTGGACGACGAGACCTTCCGCCGTGTGCGGCACATCGTGACCGAGGACCAGCGCGTCCTCGACACCGTCCGCACGCTGCGCGAAGAGGGCCCGCGGGCGATCGGTTCGCTGCTCGTCGCGTCGCACGAGTCGATGCGCGACGACTTCGAGATCTCCGTGCCGGAGCTCGACCTCGCCGTCGCGACGGCCGTCGCGCACGGCGCGGTCGGTGCACGCATGACCGGCGGCGGCTTCGGCGGCGCGGCGATCGCGTTGGTCGACCGGGAGGCCCGTACCGGCATCGCCGCGGCCGTCACCGCCGCCTTCGCCGATGCCGGGTACCGCGAACCGACCGTCTTCACGGTGCACGCCGCGCAGGGCGCCCGGCGCGACTAACGGGCGCGGCGCTCGGTCGGCCGCTCGCCCGCTCGTCCGCTCGCCCGCTCGTCGTTTCGCGCGCAGCGACAGTTCACGCCGCAATCAGCCCGTGGACTGTCGCTCAGCGCGAGAGAACGGCAGCACCCCGACGGCCCGCCGCGCCCCCGCCTGCTCAGCCGAGGTAGTCCGCGTACCGGACGTGCTCCACGACGTTCCCGAGCACGAACGGGTGCGTCCGCCCGTGCTCCACGGCCCACTCCACCCACGCGGTCTGTGCCGGCATGAGCAACCACACCAGGGCGGTGGTCCCGAGCACGGCGGCCAGGGTCAGGCCCATCACGGTGTGCTCGTCGAACCGGGCTGCACCGCGGCGGGCGATCGCCACGACGAACCCGGCGACCGCGAACCCCGCCGTCGCGAGCGTCCATCCGGACCAGGGCTCCGACGTGAACGTGTACTCCTGGCCGGCGTGCACGAAGGTCGTCGCCCAGGTCGACCCCGGAGCCTGGAACAGCACGCAGAGCACCACGATGACGATCAGCCACCGGGCGTCCTTGGTCAGTTGCGACGGCTCGGGCCTGGCTCGCATCACCGGCGTCGTCTGCAGTCGTTCGTCCCCCATGCCGCGACCGTAGCACCGGCGGGGCGCACTTCGTGAGCAGCAAGGGTCGGGTGCGATGACGCCACCCGACCATTGCTGCTCACCATCGACACGCGACCGGCACGACCGCTCAACGTGGGCGCACCGCCGCGCACGATCGCCCGCGCTACGACAGCTGGCGCTCGGCGGCCTCGACGACGTTCTTCATGAGCATCGCGCGGGTCATCGGCCCGACGCCACCGGGGGTCGGCGACAGGAAGCCCGCGACCGACGCGACCGCGGGGTCGACGTCGCCGTGCAACTTCGCCTTGCCGGTCTCCTCGTTGACCACGCGGGTGATGCCCACGTCGATGACGGCGGCACCGCGCTGGACCCAGTCGGGCTTGACGAGCCCGGCGACCCCGGCCGCGGCGACGATGATGTCGGCGCGACGGCACTCCGCGGCGACGTCGGCGGTCAGCGAGTGCGTCAGGGTCGCGGTGGCCTCGAGCCGCGTGAGCAGCAGGCCGAGCGGCCGTCCGACGGTCAGCCCCTGCCCGATGATCGTGACGTGCGCACCACGGATCGGGATCTCGTACGCATCGAGCATCGCGACGATGCCCCGCGGGGTGCACGGCAGCGGTGCGTCGATCGTGCCGGCACCACCGGGCACGGCGAGCACCAGCTCACCGAGGTTCGTCGGGTGCAGGCCGTCGGCGTCCTTCGCCGGGTCCATCAGCTCGAGCATCGGCGTCGGGTCGATGCCCTGCGGCAGCGGGAGCTGCACGATGAACGCGGTGACCCGGGGGTCGTCGTTCATCTGCAGGATCGCGGCCCGGATGTCGGCAGCGGACGCCGTCTCGGGAAGGTCGATGCGGTGCGAGTCGAGCCCGATCGACGCCGAGTCGCGGTGCTTGCCCGCGACGTAGGACATCGAGCCGGGGTTCGAGCCGACCATGATCGTGCCGAGGCCCGGACGGATGCCGTGCTCGTGCAGGCGGTCGATCCGGCCCCGGAGTTCGTCGAGCGTCCGGGCGGCGAGGGCGGTGCCGTCGATGCGGACGGCACTGCCTTCACCGGCCCAGAGCTCGCGCGGGAGCGCCGCGCTGACCGAACCGCTCACGCGTAGAGCGGGAACGCGTCGGTCAGGGCCTTCACCCGGGCCGAGAGCGCTTCGATGTCCGGGTTCGGCATGAGGGTCAGCGCGATGATGTCCGCCACCTCGGTGAACTCGGCGTCGCCGAAACCGCGGGTCGCCAGCGCCGAGGTGCCGATGCGGACACCCGAGGTGACCATCGGCGGGCGCGGGTCGAACGGCACGGAGTTGCGGTTCACGGTGATGCCGACCTCGTGCAGCAGGTCTTCGGCCTGCTTGCCGTCGACCTCGGACTCGCGCAGGTCGACGAGCACCAGGTGCACGTCGGTGCCGCCGGTCAGGACGTCGATGCCGGCGCCCTTCGCGTCGGCCTGGGTGAGCCGGTCGGCCAGCGCCTTCGCACCGCGGAGCGTGCGCTCCTGGCGGTCCTTGAACTCCGGCGTCGCGGCGAGCAGGAACGCGGTGGCCTTCGCGGCGATCACGTGCATGAGCGGACCGCCCTGCTGGCCCGGGAAGACCGCGGAGTTCAGCTTCTTGAAGAGCGACTCGTCGTTGGACAGGATGATGCCCGAGCGGGGACCGGCGAGCGTCTTGTGCACCGTCGAGGAGACGACGTGAGCGTGCGGCAGGGGCGACGGGTGCAGGCCCGCGGCGACGAGGCCGGCGAAGTGCGCCATGTCCACCCAGAGCGTCGCGCCGACCTCGTCCGCGATCTCGCGGAACTTCGCGAAGTCGAGCTGGCGCGGGTAGGCCGACCAGCCGGCGATCAGGACCTTCGGCTGGTGCTCGATCGCCTTCGCGCGGATGTCGTCGTAGTCGACCTCGAACGTCTCCGGGTCGACGCCGTACGACACGGCTTTGTAGATGCGGCCGGAGAAGTTGAGCTTCATGCCGTGGGTCAGGTGACCGCCGTGGGCGAGCTCGAGGCCGAGGATGGTGTCGCCGGCGGAGGCGATGGCGTGCAGGACCGCGGCGTTCGCGCTGGCGCCGGAGTGCGGCTGGACGTTGGCGTACTCGGCACCGAAGAGCGCCTTCGCGCGGTCGATGGCGAGCTGCTCGGCGATGTCGACGTACTCGCAGCCGCCGTAGTAGCGCTTGCCCGGGTAGCCCTCGGCGTACTTGTTGGTGAGCACGGAGCCCTGCGACTCGAGCACGGCGCGCGGCACGAAGTTCTCGGACGCGATCATCTCGAGGGTGTCGCGCTGCCGGCCGAGCTCCTGCTGCAGGACGGCGGCGATCTCGGGGTCGACCTCGGTGAGCGGGGCGTTGAAGGCGGCACGGGCGGCGGCCTGCTCGGCCACCTCGGCCGAGTCGGAGACGAACGGGGGCAGATCGGCAATGGACACGGGACTCCTACGGTGTGCGGACGACCAGCTGGTCGCACTCGGACGGTCGGTCGGTGCAGCCCAGGCGTACGGCCGCGCACCGTGTCTTTGTCGCTCCCCGATGGTGACCCATCCAACGCCAGTCGCGACCTGACGATCGTACCGAGCCACCGCACCCTGTGTCACCCTGGATGCATGACGCTGCTCTCGCCCGACGTGGACGAACGGACCACCACGGAGGAACGGACCAGTGCGCGGGCGGACACCCCGTGGGTCACGGTGGTGTGGGACGACCCGGTGAACCTGATGTCGTACGTCACCTACGTGTTCCAGCGGCACTTCGGGTTCTCGCGCGAGCAGGCCGAGCGCCTCATGCACCGGGTGAACGACGACGGTCGGGCGATCGTGGCGTCGGGCCCGCGTGAGTCGATGGAGGCCCACGTGCAGTCCATGCACGGCTACGGGCTGCAGGCGACCGTCGACAAGGCCCCCGAAGCGTGATCCCGTTCGTCCGCCGCGCCGACGGCGTGCACCTCGGCCTGTCCTCCGGCGAGCGCGAGCTGCTTGCCTCGCTCACCGAGCAGCTCCGGCAGGTGCTCGACGGCGACCTGTCGGCGGACCCGGTCGCCGAGCGGATGTTCCCGGACGCCTACCCGGGTGACGACGAGGCGAGCGTGGAGTTCCGGAAGTACACGCAGTCCGACCTGCTCATGCAGAAGACGACGAACGTCTCGATCGTGCACGACTGGCTGACGGGTACCCGCGACGGTTCGCTCGACGTCGAGGACGAGCAGGCGTGGCTCCGCACCCTCACCGACCTGCGGCTGACGATCGCCGACCGGCTCGGGATCGAGGACGCCGACGACGAGGAGCGCTCCGTCGAGGCCGACGCGGGCGTCGGCCTGCGCGACGTCTACGACTGGCTCGGCTCCGTGCAGGAGCACCTGGTCCTCACGCTCACGTCGCGCTGACGGTCCGCGGCCTGGAGGCCCGGATCACCTCCGGCGCGGTGGGTCACCCCAGCAGGTCGTCGCGGTGGGCTCGCGCCCAGTCGGCCAGGCTCCGGGGTGCGGTGCCGGTGATGCGCAGGACGTCGTCGCTCATGACGTCGACGCCGTCGAGGCCGCGGCGCACGACCCGGCCGAACTGCTGCCGGAGCCCCTCGGCCTGCCACGCGGGCACGCCGCTCAGGCGCAGCGCGCCGGCGTAGACCCGGCTCGGCAGGTGCAGGGGGCGCACGGGTCGGCCGAGCCCTGCGGCGAGCGCGGCGGCGACACCTCGCGCGTCGAGCAGGTCCGGCCCGGTGAGCACCGGCTCGGTGCCGTCGTGGCCGTCCTCCGTCAGCACCCGGGCGGCGGTCCGGGCGATGTCCTCGGTGTCGATCCAGCCGATCACCCCGCGGCCCGTGGTGTGCGGGAACCACCCCCGTCGGATCGCCGGCGCCGAGGGCTGCACGTTCGTCATGAACGACGAGGGGTGCAGGATCGTCCACGCCAGTCCGCTCGCGCGCACCTGCCGGTCGATGTGCCAGGCGGCGCTCGCCCACGACATCGGGGAGTGCTCGGCGGCGTCCCCGCCGGACAGCTGCACGATCCGACCGACCCCGGCCCGCTGCGCCGCACGGACCCCGGTGGCGCCCTGCTCGCGCTGCCGCTGACTGACCGGGGTCACGAGGAAGAACCGGTCGACCCCGTCGAGCGCCGCGGCGAGCGCGTCCTCGTCGTCCAGGTCGGCCAGGCGGCCGTCGATGCCCCGGGCCCGGAGCGCGTCGACCTGTTCGGGCCGACGGACCACGGCACGCACCGTCACCCCGGCCGCCCGCAGCAGCTCCGCCGTCTTGCCCCCGACGTCCCCGGTCACGCCGGTGACCGCCACGATCTCGCCCATCTCTGCTCCCGTCCCAGTGACCCATTCCGGTATCAGTTTCCTGATACCAGAACGTACGCCGGTACGATCACCCCGTGCCCCAGGAACTCCCAGCCCCGCGCGACGACGTCGACGTCGACGGCATCGTGGCGTGGACGGTGATCCGGGCCGCACGGACGCTCTCCCGCCGACTCGCGGCCGAGCTGGCACCACTCGGGTTGACGCCCGTCGAGTTCGGGGCGCTCATCCAGCTCGCGGTGGCCGGGGAGCGCAGCCAGGCCGACCTGGCGCGGGCGGTCGGCGTCCGACCGCAGAGCATGACGACGCTCATCGGGGGGCTCGCGACGCGGGGACTCGTGGAGCGGGGCGCCGCACCAGGCCGGGGACGGGCCTCCCGGATGCGGCTGACCGACCAGGGCGAGGCGCTGCTGGCACGCGCGCACCCGATCGTCCGGGCGAGCAACGCGTGGTTCGGCGACGGTGCGGAACCGATCTCGGCGATCCTGCTCCCGTTGCTCGAGCCGGACACGGGCGATGACGGTTCCGCCGTTCCGTGACCGATATCAGAAGGCAAACTTGCAAGGTGAGCTGGTGACGGACTAGCCTCCGGGACGTGACCGACGCACCGGAGACCGACCCGACCGGCCTGGCCGACGCCGTGCTGACGATGCACGGACGACTGCGGCGGTCGTTGCTGGCCTCGAAGTCGGACGACGTCACGGCGTCGCAGACCGCCGCTCTCGGGCGCCTGCTGCGGTACGGGCCGGCCACCATCGCCGACCTGGCCCGAGCCGAGGGGGTCCGACCGCAGTCGATGGGCGCGACCGTCCAGGCCCTGGTCGACCTCGGCCTGGCCGAGCGGCAGCCCGACCCGACCGACGGCCGGCGGTCGATCGTCAGCGCGACGGCGGCCGGTCGGGACGCCCGCCAGGCCGCCTGGGCCGCGCGGAACCGCGAGCTCACCGAGCGACTCGCGACCCTGCCCGAGGCGGACCGTCGCGTCGTCGCGCGGGCTATGGACCTGCTCGGGCCGATCGTCGACCCCTGACCCGCGCACCCCGCTCCCAGTCCTGCAACCGGAAGAAGCGTTCTCACGTCCACCACCACCACGATCCCCGACACGACCACGGGCAGCGGCTTCGGCCCGAAGCTCCTCATCCCGGTGCTCGTCGGGCCCCTGCTCAACCCGATCAACACCACGATGGTGTCGGTCGCCCTCACCCCGATCTCCCGCGACCTGGGCATCGGTGCGGCGCAGGCGATCTGGCTCGTCGCGGCGCTGTACCTGGCGAGTGCGATCGCGCAGCCCACGATGGGCAAGCTCGCCGACCGGTTCGGCCCGAAGAAGGTGTTCCTGACCGGGCTCGTCATCGTCGGCGTCGCCGGGGTGGTGCCCGAGGTCCTGACCGGGTTCGGCGGTGCGGTGTTCGCCCGGGTGCTCATCGGCATCGGGACGTCGTCGGCGTACCCGGCGGCGCTCACCACGCTCCGGCAGCACTCCGCCCGGATCAGGAAGCCGACGCCACCGCTCGTGCTCGGGGCGCTGTCGATCACGTCGCTCGTGTCCGCCGCCGCCGGCCCACCGCTCGGCGGGGCGCTCATCGCCGCGTTCGGCTGGCACGCGATCTTCCTGGTGAACGTGCCGCTCGCGGTGTTCGGCATCGTCGTGGCGACGCTCTGGCTGCCGTCCGACCGGCTGCGCCCGCGCGACGACGCCGCCCTGCCGGTGCTGCAGGCGCTCGACCCGCTCGGCATGGTGCTGATGACCGGGACCGTCTCGGCGCTGCTCGTCTTCCTGCTCGACCTGTCCGCCGGGCTGTGGTGGCTGCTCGCGGTGGCCGTCGTGCTGCTCGTCGCCCTGGTGGCGTGGGAGCTGCGGGCCGTGCGACCGTTCGTCGACGTGCGGCTGCTCGCCCGGAACGGCGCGTTGTCCCGCACGTACGGCCGCCTGTTCCTGACGTACCTGCTCGCCTACACGATGACCTACGGGTTCTCGCAGTGGGTGCAGGACGTCGCGGGCTACCCGAGCGACGTCGCCGGGTACATCCAGCTGCCGGCCGCGATCGTCGCCGGGGTGGCCTCGTTCGTGGTCGCACGCAAGACCGCGGTCCGCGGGCCGCTCGTCGTCGCCGCGCTGGTGCCGATCGTCGGCGGTGTGCTCGGCTGCTCTTCCTGCACACCGGGTCACCCGTCGTCCTGCTCGCGCTGACCCCGGCACTGTTCGGGGTGCCGCAGGCCCTCGCGTCGGTGTCGAACCAGGCGGCGCTGTACCGGCTCGTCCCCGCGGAGTACATCGGCACCGCGGCCGGGCTGTCCCGCACCGCGGTGTACATCGGGGCGATCGCGGCGTCCTCGCTCATCGGCGGTGTGTTCGGCCAGGCCCCGACGACGCCGGACCTGCACGTGTTGGCGTGGGTGATCCTCGGCGTCGCGGTGCTCCTGACCGTGCTGACCCTGGCCGACCGTCGCCTGCGGGACGCCGACGCCGGGAGCGCCACCGTCACCGCCGCCTGACGCTTCGTGAGCAGGAACGGTCGAGTCGCCGCTGCCCACTCGACCATCCCTGCTCACGAAGCACGTCCCCCGCGGCCGGTACCCTGATCCGGTGACCGACCCGACCCCCACGCACTGGACCCTGACGCTCGTCTGCGACGACCAGCCCGGGATCGTGCACGCCGTCTCCGGAGCGATCGTCGCCGCCCAGGGCAACATCACCGAGTCGCAGCAGTTCTCCAGCGCCGACACGAACACGTTCTTCATGCGCCTGCAGGTGATGGCGCCGGTGGACCGTGCCGCCTTCGAGGCAGCGCTCGCCCCCGTCGCCGCCCGCTACGACGCCCGCGTCCAGCTCGACGTCGTCGGTCGTCCGCTGCGCACCCTCGTGCTCGTGTCGAAGGCGGGCCACTGCCTGAACGACCTGCTCTACCGGCAGCGCGGCGGACAGCTGCCGATCGAGGTCCCCCTCGTGCTGTCCAACCACGCGGACCTGTCCGAGCTCGCCGCGTTCTACTCCGTGCCGTTCGAGCACCGTCCGGTCAGCGACGCCGAGTCGAAGGAGCAGATGGAGCGGCGCGTGCTGCAGGCGGTGGAGGAGCACGACATCGAGCTCGTGGTCCTCGCCCGCTACATGCAGATCCTGTCACCCGAGCTCTGCGCGGCACTCGAGGGCCGTGCCGTGAACATCCACCACTCGTTCCTGCCCGGCTTCAAGGGCGCGAACCCCTACCGGCAGGCGCACGCCCGCGGGGTGAAGCTCATCGGCGCGACCGCGCACTTCGTGACGAGCGACCTCGACGAGGGCCCGATCATCGAGCAGAACGTCGTCCGCGTCGACCACACCAAGGAACCGGCCGAACTGGTGTCCATCGGGCAGGACGAGGAGTCCCGCACGCTCACCCAGGCGGTGCGCTGGATCGCGGAGGACCGCGTCCTGCTCGACGGCGCCCGCACCATCATCTTCAAGTAGGCAGCACCATGACCAACGCCCCGCAGTCCCCCGTCGACTGGGAATCGGTCCCCGACCCGGCCGCCGCCCGGCAGCCGCGACGGCGGTTCGAGGCCTGGATGGTCCTGCGGATCGCCGTGATGGTGTTCGGCCTGCTGTCCCTGGCCTTCTGGGGCTACTGGTCGTGGCAGCTCCCGCTCCCCGGCTACCTGTTCATGGTCGGGGCTCCCCTGTTCGCCGCGGTCGTCTGGTACTTCTTCCGGTCGCCGCGCTCCCCGATCGAGACCGACATCGTCGGCAAGACCATCGTCGAGGTCGCGCTGGTCGTCGCCGCAGGCGCGACCTGGATCTCCATCGGCCACCCGGTCGTCGGGATCGTCTTCATCGTGATCGCCGCCCTGAGCGGCGTGATCGCGTTCCGCAAGGAGACGGCATGAGCACCACGGGCCTCCAGACCGGCCAGGAGGCCCAGCGCACGCTGGTCCGCGCAGCCCGCGTCGTCGACGCGACCGGCACCACGGCCGACGGCTGGGTCCTGGTCGTCGGCGACACGATCCACGCGACCGGCTCCGGCCCCGAGGCCCCCGCGGCCGACCGGGTCGTCGACCTGGGCGACGCGGTCCTGACGCCCGGATTCGTGGACCTGCACGGGCACGGTGGGGCCACCGAGGCGTACGAGGACGACTCGTTCGACCGTTCGCTCGCCATGCACCGTTCGCACGGCACGACCCGCTCCGTCCTGTCGCTCGTCGCGAACCCGGTCCCGGCACTCGCGGCGTCGCTGGACCGCGTCCGCGCCGTGATGGCGACCGACCCGCTCGTGCTCGGCGTGCACCTGGAGGGACCGTTCCTGTCCCCGCACAACAAGGGTGCGCACAACGAGTCGTTCCTGATCGACCCGACGCCCGCCGCGGTCGACGCCCTGCTCGGAGCGGGCGAGGGTGTCATCCGCCAGGTCACGATCGCGCCCGAGCTGCCCGGAGCCCTCGACGCCGTCCGCCGCTTCGTCGACGCCGGCGTCACGGTCGCCGTCGGCCACACCGTCGGCACGTACGACCAGGCCCGTGCCGCGTTCGACGCCGGCGCGACGATCCTGACCCACGCCTGCAACGCGATGCCCGGGCTGCACCACCGGGCACCGGGGCCGATCGGCGCTGCCGTGGCGGACGACCGCGTGACGCTCGAGCTCATCCTGGACGCCGTGCACGTGCACCCGGTGTGGCGGACACGCTCTTCCGGGCGACGCCGGGTCGTGTGGCGCTGATCACCGATGCGATGGGGGCCGCTGGCGCTGCGGACGGCTCCTACCGGCTCGGGTCGCTGGACGTCACGGTGACCGACGGGGTCGCGCACGTCGCGGGGACGGAGACCATCGCGGGGTCGACGCTGACGCAGGACGTGGCGCTCCGCAACGCGGTCTCGCTGGCCGGGCGGACCCTGCCCGAGGCCGTCGCCGCGCTGACGAGCGTGCCGGCCGGAACGCTCGGACTCGGCGACCGCCTGGGTCGGCTCGCGCCGGGGTTCGCCGCCGACCTGGTGGCGCTGTCGCCGTCGCTCGAGGTGCAGCGCGTGTGGGGCGGCGGGCGCGAGTTGCGCTGAGGAACGGCGCCACGCGCTCGGGTTGACCCAGACTCACCGGTCGACCGGGCGCCCCCGCTCGCCGCTCGCCCACGACGTGTCCGCCGTGTCCCCAACCCGGAGCGACAGCGTGCCGCCGCGCGTCACGAACGACGCCGGCACCCACGACCGCTCGTGTGTCCACCCGTTCAATCGGGCGCCCTGCACGTACGGCTCGGTCCCCGAGGACCGGATGACGATGCGCTGGCCACTGGAGCGCCGGATGTCGACCGTGCTGAACGTCGGGCTGCCGATGAGCATGTCGGCACGACCGGGCGTCTGCGGGAACAGGCCGATCGAGGCGAAGACGTACCAGGCGCTCATCGTGCCGAGGTCGTCGTTGCCCGGCAGCCCGCCGGGGCCGGTCGAGTAGGCGTCGTCCACGACCTGCCGCACGGTCTCCTGCGTCTTCCAGGGCTTGCCGAGCGCGTTGTACATCCACGGCGTGTGGATGTCGGGCTCGTTCGTCGGGTCGAACTTCGTGGCGTCGCCACCGGTCACCGCGAACGCACCAGTGCTGTCGTGGAAGAAGTCGTCGAGCCGAGCGGTCGCTGCGTCGTCACCGCCGAGCGCGGTCGACAGCCCCTGCACGTCCTGCGGCACGAGCCAGGTGTACTGCGCGCTGGTGCCCTGCGCGAACCCGGTCCCCGTCGACGGCGACCAGCCCGGCGTCCACGAACCGTCGGCCTGCCGAGCGGCCTGGTGTCCGACCGCGGCATTGAAGGTGTTCTTCCAGTACGTCCCCCGCTCCGCGAACATCCGGGCGTCGGAGCGGAGTCCGAGGGAACCCGCCCAGTACCCGAGGGCACTGTCGGAGATCGAGTCCTCGAGGGTCTCGGCGGCCCCACCCCAGCAGGAGCAGTCGTCGTTCGCCGCGTACTGCCGCTCCAGGTACTCGTCGAGTGCGGGCCGCTGCGCCAGGCACTGCCCCGGGCACCCGATGTCGCTCTCGGCGTCGGTGTTCTCGACCGTCGCCTGGCGCTTCAGGGAGGCGTAGGCGGCCCGGACGTCGAAGTTCCGGACGCCCATGGCGTACCAGGTGGCGAGCGTCGCGGCCGAGGGATCGCCGGTCATCACGTGCGTCGGCGCTCCGAGGTGCAGCCACCGGTCCCACACCCCGCCGTTCTGCTCGGCGAACCGCAGCATCGACTGCGCCATGTCCCCGGCGACGTCCGGCCGCAGCAGGGCCAGCAGCTGGATCTGCGCCCGGTACTGGTCCCACCCGGAGTACGTGCCGTAGACGGCCCGGTGTCCGCGGTCCATCCGGTGCACCCGCAGGTCGGGCCCGAGGTAGCGCCCGTCGCGGTCGTTCAGCGTGTTCGGCTGCATGAGTGCGTGGTACACGGACGTGTACAGCTGGGTGGTCCGGTCCGCCGTGCCGCCACCGACGCGCAGGCGCGACAGTTCACGGTTCCAGGAGGCCCGTGTGCCGGCCGCCACGGTGGCGACGGTCGAGCGCTTCGTCACCTCGCCGTCACGGTTGGCGACCGCTCCGGCCGCGCTCACGTACGAGATCCCGATACGCGCGGTGACGGTCGCGCCGCGACGCGCGTCGAACCCGACCCACGCACCGGAGCCGCGTCCGGCGCGGTCGGCGCCGGTCAGGTAGCCCTCCCCGCCAGAGGAGGACGTGCCTCCAGGCTGGACCGTGCCGTCCTTCCAGGTGCCGGTGCTCGCGAACGCCGTGTCGAAGGTCGCGGTGAAGTAGAGGCGGTAGTAGCTGCGGCGGTCCGGGTTGGTGGCGCCGCCGCCGTTCGCGCGACGGCTGCAGAAGCCGCCGGTCAGGACGCTGCCGCTGACCGTGCGGGTGCGCGGGTCGACCCGGGTGGTCGCGGCCTCGCTGCCGTTGATCGAGTTCGAGGTGCGGAAGAGCAGGTTCGCGTCCTCGCCGGCCGGGAACGTGAACGCGCCGATGCCGGCACGGGTCGTCACGGCCAGGTCGGTGCGGACACCGTTGTCGAGCGTGACGCCGTAGCGGCCGGGGCTCGCGGACTCCTGACCGTGGGAGTACCCGGCGGCGTAGACGGCGTCCTTCGAGTCGGCCGACGGCGAGGTCGTGACGGGGGTCGTGACGGGCATGATCGGCACGTCGCCGGCAGCCCCGGGAGCACACCCGGCACCGTTCAGGTGCGTCAGGCTGAAGCCGCGCAGCCGGTCCACGTCGTACGAGTAGCCGTTCGCGACCGGGGTCGAGGTCTGGTCGCCCGCGGTGCCCGTGGGGCTCCACTGCATCATCCCGAACGGGGCGGTGGCGCCGGGCCAGGTGTTGCCGTCACCGCTCGTGCCGATGAACGGGTCGACGTACCGCGCCGGGTCGGCGACGGTCCTCCCCGCGGGCGCTGCATCCGCCGAGGGCGAGGCGACCGCCGGAGCGGCGACCATCCCCGTCCCCAGCAGCGCGGCGATCGTGGCCACCGCGGCGAGCGGGAGCGGACGGACGAGCGGGCGACGGTGCACGCGAGATCGGTTCACGTCCGTGACGCTAGCCCCCTCGGACGGGGGACGCCGCCCGCGTCACCGAGCGCTCTCCCGCTGTTCACGTCGGGTTCGGCGACGGGCCCGGCCCCGCCCGGTCAGACGACGGTACGCGCGGCGACCTCGTCGACGAAGGTGCGGACCCGCTGCCGGAACACCGGGTCGGCGGCGGCCCCGCGGACGGGCACGACGTGCAGCCGCCGGTCCCCCCGGCGCAGCGCCGGCCCCACGAACACCCCCTCGGCGACGTCCGGCGCGGTGGCCGACCAGAGCGTCGAGCGAGCGCCGTCCTCCGCGGTCCGCGCCATGCTGCGGGCGATCACGCCGCCGAGGCGCTGCGTGAGGGTCTCGGCCTGGTCGTTCATCCCCGTCGCCGCGATGCCGGGGTGTGCGATGACCGAGCGGACGTCCGAGCCGGCCGCGCGGAGCCGCTCACCGAGGTCGACCGCGAGCGCCGTCGCCGCCGTCTTCGAGTCGGTGTACGCGGCGAGCTGGGAGTAGTCGCTCGGATCGTCCACCCCGCCCGGTGCGGGCACGCGGCGGGTGCGCTGCGACAGGTTCGACCCGACGAGGACGACCCGGGGCGACGGTCCGCCGAGCACCGGGAGCATCGCGTCGGCGAGCACGGCCGGGCCGACGACGTTGGTGGCCCAGGTGCGCTCGATGCCCTCGTCGGTCAGCCCGAACGCGCCCAGCGTCGCGCCGGCGTTGTTGACGAGGGCGTCCACGACGATGCCGTCCGCCACGAGCTGCCGGGCGAATGCCGTGACCGAAGCGACCGACGCGGTGTCGACGACCCGCGCCTCCAGGCCGACGGGCAGGACGCGAGCCGCCTTGTCGGGGTTGCGGACCGCCGCGATGACGCGCGCTCCGACAGCAGCGAGCCGGGTCGCGACCACCAGCCCGAGCCCGCCGGTCGCGCCGGTGACCACCACGGTCCGGCCGTGCTGGTCGGGCATCGCTGACGGTTCCCACTCGAAGGTGTCCATGCTCGTCTCCTGCTCACTCGTCGTCTGGACTCGGATGATCCATCCGGAACGCTAGCACAAGCGGATAGAGTGTCCGTATGACGATCGCGATGGCCCGACCCGAAGCGCTGCGCTCCGATGCGCAGCGCAACCGGACCGCGCTGCTCGACGTCGCCCGGTCGTACCTTGAGCGGGGCGAGCAGCCGCTCCTCAACGCCGTCGCGCACGAGGCCGGTGTGGGTGTCGGGACCGCCTACCGGCACTTCCCGTCGCAGCAGCACCTGCTCGAGGCGCTCGCGATCGACGCGCTCGAGGACATGCTCGACCTCGTCCGTGTCGCCGTCGCACTGCCCCACGCGGCGGACGCGCTCCGGGGGGTCGTGACGGCTGCGTTCCGGAGCATGGTCGACGATGCCGCCCTCGGCGACCTGCTGACGAACGGCGGGTTCTCGTGCGCCGACACCGCGGCGCTCGCTGGCGACCTGGTCGAGTCCGTCGACGCGCTGCTCGCGCGGGCGCGGGCCGAGGGGCTCGTGCGTGCGGACGTCGACGCGGACGACCTGCGACGGCTGCTGTGCGGGATGCGGGCGGCCGCCGTGGCGGGTGGCTCCCGGGTGCACGACCCCGAGCGCTACGTCGAGGTGCTGCTGGCGGGCCTCCGCCCGGCCTGACCACCACCCTCGCGCCCCGCGTGCCTCGCTGTCAGGATGGGCGCATGAGCGTCATGGTGTCCGTCTTCGATGCGTACCGGTCCCGCACGAGCGAGAAGTACACGGCCTACCCGCCGGACGTGCTCCCCATGTTCGTCGCCGAGATGGACAGCATGCTCGCGGAACCGATCCGCGACGCCCTGGTCACGGCGGTGACGAACGGCGACACCGGGTACGTCGGGCACGGGCGGGCCCTGCCCGAGGCGTTCGCCGACTTCGCGGAGAGCCGGTGGGCATGGCGGGTCGACCCGGACCTGGTCCGCACCACCACGGACGTGTCGGTCGCGGCGGTCGAGGTGCTGCGCCGGGTCATCGAGCCGGGTGACCAGGTCGTCATCATGCCGCCCGTGTACCCGCCGTTCTGGGAGTACGTGTCCGAGGCCGGCGGCACCGTCACCGAGGTCCCGCTGCTCGCCCCCGCAGGCCCAGCCGACCCCTTCGACACCACGGCCGGCTGGCGGATGGACCTGGACGGCCTCGCGCGGGCGTTCTCCGACGGAGCCCGCACGGTGCTGCTCTGCAACCCGCACAACCCCCTCGGGCTGGTGCACGACCGCGCGTCGCTCGTCGCACTCGCGAAGCTGGCCGCCGAGTGGGACGCCGTCGTGGTGTCCGACGAGATCCACGCGCCGCTCGTGCACGCCGACGCGGTGTTCACCCCGTTCCTGGAGTCCTGCCCCGAGGCCGCGTCGCTCGGCGTCGCCCTGACGAGTGCGAGCAAGGCCTGGAACCTCGCCGGCACCAAGTGCGCGCTGATGATCGGCGCCTCGGAGCGGGCCCGCGCCTGGTTCGACGGACTGCCCACCGAGGTCGTCGAGCGCACCGGCATCCTCGGCTACACCGCGAGCGTCGCGGCCTTCGGCGAGGGCGGGCCGTGGCTGGCATCACTGCTCACCGAGCTCGCGGCGAACCGGCGCACCCTGGCCGAGCGGATCGGTGACGTGCTGCCCGGCGCCGAGTACCGGCAGCCGCAGGCGTCGTACCTGGCGTGGCTCGACCTGCGGTCGCTGCCGTGGGGCGACGACCCCGCGGCGGAGCTCGTCGACCGCGCAAAGGTGGCGCTCGGCTCCGGCCCGGCGTTCGGACGACAGGGCCGGGGGTTCGCGCGGCTGAACTTCGGGTGCTCGGCGGAGACCCTCGACGAGGGACTCAGCCGCCTCGCCGCAGCCGCACGCGCCTGAACTCGGACCCGGGGCCTACTCGAACCGCTGCCAGGCCGGCTTGTTCGCGTACGTGTAGCGGTAGTAGTCGGCGAGCTGCAGCCCGGCGGCGGCTTCCTCGTCGACGACGACGGTCGCGTGCTCGTGCAGCTGCAGGGCCGAACCGGGCACGAAGGAGCTGAGCGGGCCCTCGATCGCAGCGGCGACGGCCGCCGCCTTCGACGCGCCCTGGGCGACGAGGACGAGCTCGCGGGCCTCGAGGATGGTGCCGAGCCCCTGCGTCATGCAGTGCGTCGGGACCTGCTCGGGCGAGTCGAAGAAGCGCGCGTTGGCGTCACGGGTCGACGGCGCGAGGGTCTTGATGCGGGTGCGCGAGGCGAACGACGAGGTCGGCTCGTTGAACCCGATGTGGCCGTTGGCCCCGATGCCGAGGATCTGCACGTCGATCCCGCCCGCGGCACGGATCGCTGCGTCGTACTCCTTGGCCGCGAACTCCAGGTCGGCGGCACGGCCGTCCGGCACCCGCACGCGCGAGGCGTCGAAGCCGAGCGGTGCCACGACGTCGCGGGCGATCACGGCCGCGTACGACTCGGGGTGCGCGAGCGGGATGCCGACGTACTCGTCGAGGGCGAACCCACGGGCCTCGGCGAACGAGATCTCGCCCGCCTGCACCCGGCGCTGCAGGTCGGTGTAGATGCCCTGCGGGCTGGATCCGGTGGCGAGACCGATGACGGCGGACGGCTTCTTGGCGACGACGGACACGATCTTGGCCGCGGCGACGCGACCGACCTCGTCCGGCGTGGGCAGGATGATGATCTCCACACGGCCAGCCTACTGGTCATGACCAGTCTCCGACAGGGGTCGTGTGGGTAGCGTGGGGGCATGCCGACCCCCGACTTCGTCCTGTCCCTGCGCGAGAAGATCGGCACGGCGCCGCTCTGGCTGTCCGGCGTGAGCGCGATCGTGACGCGCGGCTCCGGCGCCGACCGCGAACTGCTCGTGGTGCGACGAGCCGACACGGGCGCGTACACCCCGGTCACCGGGATCGTCGACCCGGGCGAGGAACCCGCCGTCGCCGCCGAACGCGAGGTCCTCGAGGAAGCGGACGTCGTCGCCGTCGCCGAACGCCTGGCGTGGGTGCAGGTGCTGCCCGAGATGACCTACCCGAACGGCGACCGGTCGCAGTACCTCGATCTGGTCTTCGCCTGCCGGTACGTCTCCGGGACGCCGAACCCCGCCGACGGCGAGAACACCGAGGCGTTCTGGGCTCGGGTCGACGCCCTGCCCGACATGTCCGAGAACATGCGGGCACGCGTCGAGGCCGGGCTGGCGGACGAGCGCGAGGCGCGCTTCCAGCGCTGACCCCACCGGCCTGGAGGCGCGGTGCCGGACCGCCACGGGCCTCCCGTCCGCAGTCGGTCGCGACCACCCCGCGGAAGCGACAGCAGGCCGCGAACCTTCAGCGGGGACCTGTCGCCTTCACGGCGAGGACGGGCCGAGGCCGGCGAGAACTGTCGCTTCCGCGCGGGGGCGGGGCCGGGTGCTAGCCGAGCGGTGCGACCGCCACCGGTGCGCCGAGCAGGCGCACGGCGACGGGGTCGCCGGGCACCCGGCGGTCGCCGACCTCGTGCTGGACGGTCACGACGGTGTCGTCGTCCAGGCGGACGGTCGTCCGGCGGATCGACCCGAGGAAGCTCGAGGTGACGACGGTGCCGGTGACGCCCTCGGGGGCGAAGGCGATGTCCTCCGGCCGGACGTAGGCGAGCACCGGCCCGTCAGCGGCCGAGGAGTCGAGGGCAGGCACCCGGAACCCGTACACGAAGACGTCGCCCCCGCGCAGATCGCCCTGCAGCCGGTTCGACTGACCGACGAAGTCCGCCGTGAAGGCCGACGACGGCGTGCGGTAGAGCTCCTCGGGCGTGCCGATCTGCTCGATGTCGCCCGCCTGCATCACGGCGATCCGGTCGGAGACGGCGAGCGCCTCCTCTTGGTCGTGCGTCACGAACACCGTGGTGATGCCGAGGTCGCTCTGGATGCGGCGGATCTCGTCGCGCAGCGAGACCCGGACCTTCGCGTCCAGGGCCGACAGCGGCTCGTCGAGCAGGAGCACCCGGGGGCGGGTGACCAGGGCACGAGCCAGGGCGACGCGCTGCTGCTGCCCGCCGGAGAGCTGGTGCGGGTAGCGCTCGGCGAACTCGCCGAGGTGGACCATGTCGAGGGCCTCGACCACGCGGCTCCTGCGCTCGACTGCGGGGACCCGGCGCATCTCGAGGCCGAAGGCGACGTTCTGCCGGACCGTCATGTGCGGGAACAGCGAGTACTGCTGGAACACCATGCCGATGTCGCGCTTGTTGACCGGGGTGTCGGCGACGTCCTGTCCGTCGATGCGGATGGAGCCGGCGTCGATCTCCTCGAGCCCCGCGAGCGCGCGGAGCGCCGTGGTCTTGCCGCAGCCGGACGGGCCGAGCAGCGAGACGAACTCCCCCGGCTCGACGCGGAGGGACAGTCCCGCGAGCGCCCGGTGTGCGCCGTAGTGCTTCTCGACGGCGTGGAGTTCGACGACGGCACCGGTGGTGGCGAGGGAGGCCGGGGCTGCCGGAGCGGTGACGGTCATGCGGACTCCTGGGTGCGGGGACGACGGATGGTGCGGGTGCGGCGGGCCCGGCCCGTACGACGGGTCCCGATGCGGCCGATGAGGACGAGCAGCACGAAGCCGAACACGAGCGCGGCGACCGAGAAGATCGCGGCGACGTACGGGTCGGTCCCCTGCACGAGCACGAGCCCGGTCTGGAACGTGCTGCGGGAGAGGAACGCGGCGAGGGTGTACTCGCCGAGGACCACGGTGATCGTGAGGAAACACGCGG
Source organism: Curtobacterium poinsettiae (assembly GCF_025677645.1). Classification (NCBI taxonomy): domain Bacteria; kingdom Bacillati; phylum Actinomycetota; class Actinomycetes; order Micrococcales; family Microbacteriaceae; genus Curtobacterium; species Curtobacterium flaccumfaciens. Next base: position 182,102 of record NZ_CP106879.1, read on the forward strand.
CGGTGATGCCCCGGCGCAGGTTCGGCAGGAGCACGCGCCAGGTGACGGTCCACCACGAGGCACCGAGCGAGCGGGCCGCCTCGGACAGGACGATCAGGTCCGTCGCGGTGATGGCAGCGGCGATCGGACGGAACGCGAAGGGCAGTGTGACGATGCCGATCGCGAACGCCAGCGTCCAGGCGCCGGAACCGAAGACCTGCGAGACGACCTGGTACACGGGGATGAACCCGACGACGAGCACCACGACCGGCACGGTGATCGGCACGATGCAGACGAACTCCAGGATGCGTCGGAGCCTCGGGTAGCGGAGCGCGGTGATGATCTGGGCGGGCAGCAGCACGAGCAGCACGATCCCGACGGTGATCACGGCGATGAACAGCGACGCCCCGAGCCCGTCGAACACGGGCTGGTAGGTGAACGCGTTGGCCGGGGCGCCGATCGCTGCCCAGTGCGCGAAGGTCAGGCCGCCGTCGGTGCCCTGCCGGAACGTGAACTGCACGAGGGCGACCAGCGGGACGGCGAACAGCAGCCCGATCACGGTGAGCACGATCGCTGCCGCGCCACGGGACGGCGCCGTGCCGAAGCGACGGACGCGGGACGGGCCTCCGAGCCGAACCGGCCGCGCCGGTCGCACCGGCCGCACCGGGGCCGCCGCGCTCATCGCTGCCACCTGGCGGCACGGCGCTGCAGCAGCGAGTAGGCGCCCATCACGACCGCCATCACGACCACCATGCCGAACGCGAGCACCCCGGCGACGTTCTGCAAGCCGACGAGCGTCTCGCTGGTGAGCTGTGTGCGGATCGTGAGCGGCACGATGCCGCCCTGCGAGATGAGGGCCGCGGCGGTGGCGAACGACGAGAAGCCGTTCGCGAAGAGCAGCAGGAGCGACCCCCAGAACGCCGGCGCCAGCACCGGCAACGCGATCCGGCGCCAGTACGTCAGGCGCGAGGCGCCGAGGGTCGCGGCGGCCTCGCCCCACGCGGGCCGGACGCCCTCGAGTGCGGGCATGAACGTGAGGACCATGAGCGGCACCTGGAAGTAGACGTAGGGGATCACGAGCCCGGGCACCGTGTACAGGAAGGCGCCGTCCGCGTTGAGGTCGACGTGGAAGACCGTGACCAACCACGTCGTGACGAGGCCCTGCACGCCGATCGTCGCGATGAACGCGAACGCGAGCATGACGCCGCCGAACTGGGCGAGGACGCTGGCCGCCGAGTCGATCATCGACCGGACCAGCCCGTCCGGCCGCAGTGCCGAGAGCGCCCAGCAGACGACCGCGCCGAGCACGGCACCGATGACCGCGGACGCGGCCGACAGGCCGAACGACCCGCCGAACGCCCGCAGCACGGACGGGTCGGCGAAGGCCGCGAGGTTCGCGAACGTGAACGCGCCGGAGCCGTCGAAGAAACCACTGCCGATCGCGATCACGGCGGGGACGGCGAGGAACAGCAGGACGTAGGCGGCGAAGGGCGTCAGCCCCAGCCAGGCGAGGCCGACGCGGCGTCGGACACGGGGTCCGGCGCTGCGTCGGACGGCATCGGCGGACGCTCGCGCGGACGTCGGGCGCACGGGGCTCGTCGCGCTCGTCGCCGGTGCGGCATCGGTCGCGGCTGTGCCGCTCGTCGCCGGCGCGGGCGCGGGTGCGTCTGCCGATGCGGTGGTCATGCTGCTCAGGACCCCATCGTCGAGGACCACTTGGCCTTGAGCACCTTCGCGGCGTCGGCGACCTGCGCGTCGGTCAGCTCGACGTAGTCCTTCGGCGCACCGCCGGCGGCGTCGAGGGCGTCCTGGTCGACCTTGCCGGACTTCTCCATCGCCGACAGGGTCGCGGGGAAGGCGCCGGCCTGCAGGTACAGGTTCTGGGCCTCCGGGCTGGCGATGTACTCCTGCCACAGGCGGGCCGCCGCGGGGTGCGGCGCGTCCTTGGAGATGGCCTGCGAGTAGTACGAACCGAGCGCCTGGCCCTTCGGGACGACGGTCTTCCAGTCCTTGTTGCCACTCGCGCCCGCTGCCGGTCCCCACGCCAGGTTGTTGTACGACCACTGGATGACGACCGGGGTCTCGCCCGAGGCGACCGTGGCCTGCGTCGGCAGCACGTTCTGGAAGTTGCCGGCCTTCTTGAGGTCGCCGAAGTAGTCGACGCCCTTCGTGATGTCGTCCGCCGAGCCGCCGTTCTCGAGCGCCGCCAGGTACACGGCCGATGCTGCCTGGTTGGCCTGCGTCGGGTCACCCGCGATCGAGACCTTGCCCTTGTACTCGCTGCCGAGCAGGTCCTGCAGGTCCTTCGGGGCGTCGGAGATCTTCGACGAGTCGTACCCGATCGACATCAGGCCGGTGTAGTCGCGCGTCCACGCGCCGTCCTGCTCCTTCAGGTCGGCGGGGATGTCGTCCCAGTTCGCGACCTTGTAGTCGGTGAGCAGGTCGAGGTTCTCCTGCAGCACCGCGTTGCCGAGGTCGAGCACGTCGGGCGCGGTGGACTGGCCCTTCTGCGACTTCACGGCGGCGACCTCGTCGGCGCTCGAGCCGTTCGGGTTCGCGGAGTTGATCTTGATGCCGTACTTCTCGGTGAAGCCGTCGATGATCTTGCCGTAGTTGGCCCACGACGGCGGCAGCGCGATGACGTTCAACTGGCCCTCGGCCTTGGCGGCCGTGACGAGGGCGTCCATGCCGCCGGCGGACTCGGCGCTGGTGGCGGTCTTCCAGTCGGCGTCGCCGTCGGAGCCGGCGGTCGCGGAGCTCGTCGCCGAGCATCCGGCGAGGGTGACGATCGCTGCGGCGGCCAGGGCGATGCCGGCCAGGGTGCGCTTGTGCTGCACGGGAGGGCCTTTCGGGTGGGGGAAGGTGCTGCGGTGACCGGGGGTCCGGGTTCTGGTCGATCGTGGACGCGGCCGGTTTCCGGCCCGTGCTCCGGTGGTGAACGGCGGCGGAACAGCGGGTGCGGCTGTACGATTTGCTCGTTCTGGGCGCACGGTCGCGCCCACACCAGGCCTGGAGGCACGGATGCGGTTCACGACGACGGTCCTGCAAGCACGGAAGACGGCGACCGGACTCCCCGTCCCGGAGTCCGTCATCGAGGCGCTCGGATCCGGCAAGCGCCCCGCGGTGGTCGTCACGATCAACCGGGGCTACACCTACCGGTCCACCGTCGGGGTCATGAACGAGCAGTTCCTGGTGCCGCTGTCGGCCGCGCACCGTGAGGCCGCCGGGATCGCCGCCGGCGACACCGTCGAGGTCGCACTCGAGGTCGACACCCTGCCCCGGACCGTCGACCTGCCGGAGGACCTGGCCGCCGCACTGCAGGAGGCCGGCGTGCGTGCGGCGTTCGACACGCTGTCGAACTCGCGGCAGCGGGCGCTCGCCGACCCCGTCACGCAGGCGAAGGCCCCGGAGACCCGCGCCCGCCGGATCGAGAAGGCCGTGGAGTCCCTGCGGGGGTAGCGGTCGGGGTCGGGCCGCCTGGTCGTTTCAGGCGTACCTGGTCGTTTCGGGCGTACCTGGTCGGAAGTTCTCGCAAGGTATGCCCGGAAGCACCAGGTATCGCGGGCGTTCTGGGTAGGAACGGGCGCGCTCAGGCCCCGAGCTCGACCAGGACCCGCGGGATCTCGGTCACGAGTTCGCTCGCCAGGTACCCGAGCGGCCCGACCTGCACCGCGAGTCGGTCGCCTGCGGCAGCGTGCACGTAGGACGCCCACGCCACGGCTTGTGCCGGATCAGCGCCGCGGGCGAGCAGGCCCGTGACCGCACCGGACAGCACGTCGCCACTGCCGCTCGTGCCGAGACCACCGGAACCGGTGCCCTTGAGCCACGCCCGACCCTGCGGTGTGGCGATGGCGTCACCGAGGGCCACGACCGCTCCGAAGCGGTTCGCGATCGCCACGGCGTCGGCCACGTCGTCGTCGCTGCACTCCCGCCCGAGCAGGCGTTCGGCTTCGCCGGAGTTCGGGGTCATCACGAGCCGTCCGCGCAGCGGTTCCAGGCGGTCCCGCACGTCGGCGGCCACCCCGAGGGCGAAGGCATCGAGCACGACGGTGGTCTGCGGACCGACGACGTCGGCGAGCCCGGCCACGAGGTCGCGCGAACCGTCCGGGTCGTCGAGTCCCGGGCCCACCAGCACGGCGTCGGCACTCGAGGCGCTGTCCGCGATGCCCTCGATCGCACCGACGGCGATGTGTCCGTCCTGGTCCTCGTCGAGGGGTTCGACCCCGGACTCGGGTACGGCGACCGCGACCTCGTTCGCGACGCTCCGGCCGACCGCCAGCGTGAGACGACCGGCGCCGACCCGGAGTGCGGCGAGCGCGGAGAGCATCGCCGCGCCAGGGGTCCGAGCGGCGCCGCCGACGATGAGCACCTGCCCGCGGCCGTACTTGCCGGCACCGGGCTCGGGCAGTGGCCAGTCCCGCAGGAAGTTCGGGGTGACGGGTTCAGCGGACATGTTCGTCGTCCTTCCGGCCGGTGTGCTGGGTGACCTCGTCGTCGTCCAGGTGCCCGACCGACGAGAACTCCTCGAGCACCCACGGCGATCCGGCGTCGTCGCGACGCAGGCGGGTGAGGGAGGCGTTCGCGACCGCGTGGGTCCGGGCGAACTCCATGAGCGCCGGCTCGTCGAGGTCGAGGCACACCGCGACGGCGAGCATCACCACGGCATCGTGCGCGGCGATCACCAGGCGCTCGGCGCCGTCGAGCCGATCGACGTCGCCGAGGAGCGACCGGAGCCGGAGCATCACGTCGGCCCACGACTCCCCACCCGCCGGCCGGTGGTAGTACTTGCCGAGCCACTGCCGGCGGCGTTCCTCGTCCGGGTACCGGTTGCGGACGCCCTGCAGGGTCAGCAGGTCGAGGACGCCGAGTTCGCGGTCGCGCAGGCGCTCGTCCACCCGTTTCTCGGGTTCGGCGAGGCCGGCTGCCTCGAGCGCGATCGCGATGGTCTGCTGCGCACGGAGGTACGGCGACACCCACAACGCGACGGGGACGTCGTCGATCCCGCGGTCGGCGAGCTCCTGGCCGAGGGCTCGAGACTGATCGGTGCCGAGCGGGCTGAGGGGGACGTCGGCGTCCCGGAACTCGACGTCGATCACGTCGTCGCCCGCGGCTTCGGCCCGGGCCGCTGCGACGTTCGCGACCGATTCGCCGTGACGGACGAGCCAGATCTCCTGCACTGCCATGCCGCCACGCTAGCCAGAGCGTGCTGTGCCGGTTCACCGGTGCCGGACGGTCACCCCGCGCGGCGCCGAGCGGTCACCCCGTGCGGCGTCGAGCACTCTGGACCGGACGGACCGCGCACGGCAGCCCCGCCGCCCGGAGTCGAAGTGCCAGCGCATCGAGGTCGAAGAGGTCTCGCCACTCGAGCCGGATGATCGTCCGGACACCCGGCACGGTGAGCAACCGACCGTGCCGCCGCTTCTCGTCGAGGAACACCTCGGTCGGACTCCGGCCGCCCAGGGAGCGCTCCTGGGAGTACTTGGCCCGTCCGTCGATCTCGACGACGACCCCGTGGTCCGGGAACCAGAAGTCGACTGCGGACCGTCGACCGTCCACGACGAACTCCTGCTGCAGCACCGGCGCGGGTAGTCCGAGCTCCCGGAACACGACCCGAGCGAGCGACTCGGCCGGTGACCCCGAGCGAGCATCGGCGAGGTCGAGCACCAGCTGCGCCAGGACTCGGGCGCGGGCCTTCGGAGGAACCGCACGTCGGAGGTCGGCTGCGTCGACGCCACGGCGCAGCGCGGCGTCCGCGATCACGACGCCCGCCCGCAGGTCGCCGGACATCGCGATGTCGACGACGGTCCGGGGGACGGAGGTGACCGCGATCGCACCGACCGTGACCCGTTCGACTCGGCCCACGGGTCTCGTGTGCAGGACCAGCTCGGCGCTCCTGCCCCGGTACATCGACTCCGGCACCGTCGCGTGCACCGGGACGTCCCACCCGCCGAGCGCCGGGAGCCCGTGCAGGGCCGCCGCGGACAGGTGCGAGGCCGTCGCCCGCGTGCCGAGCCGACCGAGCCGCGCGAAGACCCGGGTGACGTAGCGCTGACGAGGCCCGGCGGCGTCCCACGCAGCGCCGTCGACGAAGGCGTTCGGTCCGACCCGGACCAGGCGGCCTGCCCCCTGCGTCCGGGTTCGGCGGCGCAGGGTGGAGGCGTCGAGGCCGGTCTCGTGCATGGCAGAGGCTCGGAGGATGGGCAGCGACTCGTTCATGCACGTGACGATGCCCGCTCAGCCACCCGCTCCTGGGGCCGATGTCGGGAACTGTGGACGGGCCTCCAGGGCTGGGCGGTTGTGGAGGGGAGCCGTTCCTTCCCAGAACGGCCGCGATGCCAAGCGGGATCGGGCGTACCTGGCCGGAAGTTCCGACCAGGTACGCCCGACCCGACCAGGTACGCCCGACCCGACCCGCGCCCACCGCGCCCGCCCCACCCGCACCCACCCGCCCGCACGCGCACGCCCCACCCACGCAACACGGCGCCGGACGGAACGCACCCGTGTCCCGTCCGGCGCCGCGGTCTCTCCCCGACCGGACGCCGGGCCCGCTGCCTCAGGCCCGACGCACGCGCAGCGTCACGATCTCGAACGGACGCAGGGTCAGCACGACCGGCTCCCCGGCCGACCACGAGCGCTCCAGCGGCCGCTCGAGCAGGTCGACCTGCGACACCGATGCAGCGTCGAACCCGAAGGAGACCCCGACGTCCGTCGCCCGGCCGCCGAGCCCCTCGTACAGTCGCACGACGACGTCTCCGGAGCGGTCCTCGGCGAGCTTGACGGCCTCGACGAACACCTGCGGCGACGACACCGTGACGAGTGGTGCGACCTCGGCTGACCCGGGGACGCTCCGCACCGGCAGGTTCAGCCGGTACCCGGAGTCGGCGGCGTCGAGCACCGAGGCCCCGATCCGCAGCACCGTCCGGAACACGTGGTGCCCCTGGTCGGCGTTCGGGTCCGGGAACGTCGGCCCGCGCAGCAGCGACTCCCGCACGAGCGTGGTGATCCCACCGTCCGGCCGGGTCTCGCGCGTGATGTCGTGGCCGTAGGTCGAGTCGTTCGCCACGGCGACGCCGAACCCGGGCTCCGCGACGTGCACCCATCGGTGTGCCGCGGTCTCGAAGCGGGCGTGGTCCCACGAGGTGTTCTGGTGCGTCGGCCGGTCGATGTGCCCGAACTGGATCTCGCTCGAGGCCGACGACGCGAGCACGTCGATCGGGAACGCGAGCTTCAGCAGCTTCTGGTGCTCGTGCCAGTCGACCTCGGTCTCGACGCTCAGCTCCGGTTCGCCCTGCACGGCGGAGTAGCGCGTGGTGAGCGTCGACGATCCGAAGGACCGTTCCACCACGAGCTCGTCGCCTGCGATCGCGACCGACGACGCCGACAGCACCGTGCCGTTGCGCTGGTAGGCGCGGTCGATGTCCCACGCCTCCCACTGGTTCGGGGTGTCCCGGAACACCGTGTACTCCGCCGCAGCGGCGCCGGGCGCGATCGCGTCGCGTCCGGTGGCGTGGTCGACGAACGAGACGACGTGGCCGGCGGCGTCGATGGTCGCGGTGACGACGCCGGTGTCGAAGACGAAGCGGTCGCCGCTCCGGACGGGAGGCACGGGTCGCGGCGCGTGGACGACCGAACCTGCCAGGGCGGTCACGTCCCCTGCCGCGACCGGCGAGGCGTTGAAGCGCACGACCGACGCGGCGTCGCCGGCGGTGCCGGCGACGGCACCGGTTCCGGTTCCGCTCCCGCCTGCGGCGAGCGCCGTCGTCGCACTGCCGATCAGCCCCTCGAGCACCTCGGCGACCCGGGCGTACTGCTCCTCGGCGTTCTCGTACACCCACGCGATCGAGGACCCCGGCAGGATGTCGTGGAACTGCTGGAGCAGGACGGTGTGCCAGGCGTCCTCGAGCTCGGCGTACGGGTACTCGCTCCCGAGCCGGACGGCCGCCGTCGCCGCCCAGAGCTCGGCTTCGCGGAGCAGGTGCTCGGAACGGCGGTTGCCCTGCTTCGTACGGATCTGCGACGTGTAGGTGCCGCGGTGGAACTCGAGGTACATCTCCCCCGACCAGACCCCCGGTGTCGGCAGCTCGGCTTCGAGCTGCTCGAACACCTGCGCCGGCGTGCCGAGCGTGACGTGGGGCGACCCGTCGAGGTCGTGCTGGCGGTGTGCCGCGCCGACCATCTCGCGGGTGGGACCGCCACCGCCGTCGCCGAAGCCGTAGAGCAGCATCGAGGTGTTCGCGGTGCCGCGTTCCTTGTTGTTCCGTTCGCCGCGGCGCAGGTCGGCTGGTGAGACGTCGGAGTTGTAGGTGTCGGCCGGGGGCAGGTGCGTCAGGACGCGCGAGCCGTCGATGCCCTCCCAGTGGAACGAGGTGTGCGGGATGACGTTCGTCTCGTTCCACGACGGCTTCTGGGTGACGAACCACTTCGACCCGGCGGCGCGGACGATCTGCGGCAGGGCGCCCGAGTAGCCGAACGAGTCGGGGAGCCAGGCCTCGGGGGTGTCGATGCCGAACTCCTCGAGGAAGAAGCGCTTGCCGGCGACGAACTGGCGGGCCAGGGCCTCACCGCCGGGCAGATTGGTGTCCGACTCGACCCACATCCCGCCGACCGGGATCCACCGGCCCTCGGCGACCCGCTGCTTGATGCGGGCGAAGACCTCGGGGTACTCGTCGCGGATCCAGGCGTACTGCTGCGCGGACGAGCAGGCGAAGGTGAAGTCGGGGTCGCGGTCCATCAGGTCGAGCACGTTCGAGAACGTCCGCGCGCACTTGCGCTTCGTCTCGCGCACGGGCCACAGCCAGGCGGAGTCGATGTGGGCGTGCCCGACGGCGATCGCACGGTGGGCGGCGGGGCTGGCGGGGACGGCGAGCACGGGCGCCAGGACCTGCCGGGCATCCGCGGCGGTGCCGGCGACGTCGTCCGGGTCCAGGGCGTCGGCGGCCCGTTCGAGCGCCCGCAGGATGTCGGCGCCGCGGGTGCCGTCGGTCGGGAGCTCGGCCATGAGCCCGCGCAGCACCCAGAGATCCTGCTGCAGTTCCCACACGGTGTCGTCGCGCTCGACGACCTCCACGGCCTTCAGCCGGTAGATCGGGTCGTCGCCGGCGGTGGAGCGCGAGCCGAGCGGCGTCGCACCCTGGAACGAGTCGCCGCCGATGTCCGGGTTCGCCCCGGCCTCGATCCAGAGCTCGAAGGACTCCCCCGGGCCGACCTCGAGCGGCACGGTGTCGTTCCGCGGCTCGATCGCCTTGATCGTGGAGCCGTCGGCGCGGAACGCGAGTCCCTCGGCCTGGAACCCGGGCTGCCGCTTGGTGAACCCCAGGTCGACGAGGAGCTCGGCGGTGGTCCCCGGCGCGGTGCCGAAGTCCGCCGGCACGGTACCGGTCACCCGGAACCACGTCGTGCCCCACGGGCGTCCGCCCCAGTGCGACCCCACCGTGAACGGTGTGTACGTCTCGCCCACGGCGGCGTCGAACGGCACCGGTTCGCCCGGCACCTCCCACGCCTCGATCGTCACCGGCGCCGAGCGACGGAGGACGGCGGGGTCGACGCGGTCGCGCACGAGGCGGGCGATCCGGGCCTCGACGAGCGGTTCGTCCTGGTGCATGTGCTTCCTTTCTGGTTCGCGGAACACCGGTGTTCGCGGGTCGAACCGCGGTTCGCGGGTGTTCGACGCGCGAACACCGGTGTCTTGCGGGGGTGGGGGCCGGCGTCAGCCCTTGATGCCGCCGGCGAGGGCGTTGCCGCCGCCGAGGCCTCGGGACACGATCACGTAGAGGGCGATGACGGGCACGGAGTAGACGATCGAGAACGCGGCGAGCTGGCCGTACGCCACCGCCCCGTTCTGCCCGAAGAAGTTGAAGATGCTCACCGCGGCGGGCACCTTCTCGGGCGAGAGCAGCAGGACGAACGGGACGAAGAAGTTCCCCCACGCCTGGATGAACACGAAGATGAAGACGACCGCGATGCCCGGACGCATGAGCGGGATCACGATGCGGGTCAGGGTGGTGAGCATCGAGGCGCCGTCGGTCCACGCCGCCTCTTCGAGCGAGATCGGCACCGAGTCCATGAAGTTCTTCGCCATCCAGATCGCCATCGGCAGCGACGTGGCGGCGAGGAAGAAGATGCAGCCCCACACGTTGTCGATCAGGTTGAGCGACACGAACAGCGCGTAGACGGGCACCATCATCGCGGTGATCGGCAGACCGGTGCCGAACAGGATGCTGTACAGGAACGGCTTGTTGACGCGCATCTTGTACCGGGACAGCGGGTACGCGGCGAGCAGTGCGAACACCACGGTGACGACCGCGGTGCCGCCGGAGAGCAGCAGGCTGTTCGCGAGCGGGATGAACGACAGCTCGGGGGTGAGCACCTTCGCGAAGTTGTCGAGGGTGAACTGCGAGGGCAGCTTCACCGACAGCGACGCCTGGGTGTCGAACGAGGCGAGCACGAGCCAGAGCAGCGGCACCGCGAAGCACACCGCGATGACGAGCAGCACGACGTTCGACACCCACCGCATGATGCGGCCGCGCGGTGACGTCATGTGCATCGACCCCGGTGCGGTCACCGAGCGGGTGGTGGTCTGGTCGAGGGACGGGGCTGTCATGGCCATCAGTCCACCTCCGGCTTGAGGGCTCGGATGTAGATGATCGAGAAGATCGCCCCCACCACGAGCAGGATGGTCGCGATCGCCGTCCCGAAGCCGAGCTGCGAGAACTTGAACGCCTCCTGGTACGCCAGGATCGGCAAGGTCGACGAGTTCGTGCCCGGGCCGCCGCCGGTCATCACGAAGATCAGCGTGAAGACCGACAGGGTCTGCAGCGTCGTGAGCATGAGGTTCGTCGAGATGCTCCGGCGGATCACCGGGAGCGTGATGTAGACGAGCCGCTGCCAGCCGGTGGCTCCGTCGACCTCGGCGGACTCGGTGATCTCCTCGGGGACCTCCTGCACGGCGGCCGAGTAGACGAGCATCGAGAACGCGGTGCCGCGCCAGATGTTGGCCAGGATCACGGCGAGCATCGGGTACGTGTAGAGCCAGTTCGCGCCGGTGATCCCGATCGACGCGAGGAACGTGTTGAGCGTCCCCTCGTCGTTGAAGAACGCGTACGCCGCGAACGACGCCACGATCTCCGGCAGGACCCACGCGGCCACCACGAAGGTGCCGACGATCGCCCGGACCGCCTTGTTCGCCGAACGCATCAGCAGGGCCAGCCCGAGGCCGAGCACGTTCTGTCCCACCACGGCCGAGGCCAGCAGGAAGACGACGGTCAGGATGACGGACTTCGGGAAGTCCGGGTCCTGGAACAGCTCGACGTAGTTCTGGAACCCGACGAACTGCTGGTCGGCCGCGCTGGCACCGGTCAGTGCCGAGTTGGTGAACGACCCGTAGAACGACGAGATGACGGGGCCGAGCAGGAAGATGACGAGGAGGACCAGGGCGGGCAGGAGCGGGACCGCTCGTCCGACGTTCCGCAGTGGTCGCCGCTTGCGCGGCACGGGTGGATCGGTGCGCTTCGGCGCACCGGGCGCCGACAGCGTCGGCGCGAGGGGGGTGCTGGACACGATGGGTGCCTTCCGGGTGCGGAGGGGTTCCGAAGGTGGGGAGAGGCAGCCGGGAGGCGCGGTGCGGGACCGCCCCGCGCCTCCCGGCCGTCAGTGGGTGACGTCCGTCAACCAGCGGCGACGGTGTTCTCCTTGCCGACCACCTGGGTGACGGCCTCGTCGTAGGCGGCGGCCGCGTCCTTCGGCGACTGCTGACCGGTCATGACCGCTTCCATCGCGACCTGGATCGCGTTGGACACCTGCGAGTAGTCACTCGTCGTCGGGCGGAAGTTGGTGTTCTCCACCAGCCCCGAGAAGAACTTGAACGTCGGGTTCGCCGCCGTGTAGGCCGGGTCGTCCGCGACGTCCTTCCGGACCGCGATCTGGCTGTTCTCGGTGTCGTACTTCAGTGAGCCGTCCTTGTCGAGGAAGCTCGTGATGAAGTCGAACGCCGCCTGCGGGTTCTTCGACTTCGCGCCGACCGCCAGGGTCCAACCACCGGACATCGAGTTGTAGCCGGGAGCCTGCCCGTTCTGGGTCGGCATCGGTGCCTGCCCCATCACGTCGTTCCACTCGGGCCACGGCGCGGTGCCGGACTTCAGCCACGTGCCGGACTGCCACGATCCATCGAGGTCGATCGCGAGCTTGCCCTTCGGCAGCCACGTCTGGGCGATGGTCGTGCCGACGTTCGTGTCGAGCGCCTGCTGCGGTGTCGGGCCGAGGCCGCCCTGGTAGACGTCCTTCACGAACTTGAGCGAGTCCTCGAACTGCTTCGAGCCGGTGACCCACTTCTTGTCCTTGTACAGGGTGTTGCCGGGGCCGTCGGCACCGTACAGGAGCATCTCGAAGCCCTGCATGGTCGAGGCCTCGCCCTGCGCCTTGCCCGAGTAGATGTTGAACGGGATGACGTCGGGCTGCTCGTCCTTGATGGTCTTCGCCGCCGCGAGCACGTCGTCCCACGTCTTCGGCTTCCACGGGACGTCGAGCCCGGCCTTCTTGAAGATGTCCTTGTTGTACCAGAGGGCTCGGGTGTCGGTGCCCATCGGGACGCCGTAGATCTTGCCGTCGTCACCCTGCCCGGCCTGCTTGGCGTTGTCGAAGAACTGGTCCCACTCGTCCCACTTGTCCGTGTACTCGTCGAGTGGCAGCAGGTAGCCCGCCTCGGCATCGGCCTTGACGAGGAACGTGTCCTCGTACATGACGTCCGGGGCGGTGGCCGGCGCCTTGTTCATGAGCGCGAGCTTCGTGTAGTAGTCGTTGCCCTGCGCCTGGATGGGCACGAGGGTGACCTTCTTGCCGGGGTTGTCCTTCTCGTACTGCTTCTTGACGACCTTCATCTGGGCGTCGAGCTGCTGGAAGGCGCCGAACTTCTGGTACGCGATCTTGATCGTGTCGCTCGAGGCGGACCCCGAGCTCGAGCAGCCAGCCAGACCGACCGCGGCAACGGCCACAGCTGCGAGTCCGGCGATGATGCGGGTGCGTTTCATCGGTGCTCCTTTGCACGGGTGATGTCCGCGGGCACCATCGCCCGCGCGCAGGATTAGTCCACCGTATTGACTTAACCGTGTCAAGGAGTTTCTGGAGGAGGCCGCCGGGCGGATTCGGGCGTACCGAGTGGAATCGGGCGTACCGGGTCGGAAGTTTCGACCAGGTACGCCCGATCCCGCTTCCCATCGCGCGCGTTCTGGGAAGGAACGTCCGTCAGGAGATCGGGGTCGCGCTCCCCGTCACCGTGATCCCGCCGGCCTCGGGCACGTCCACGAGCAGCAGACTCGGACGCCCGACGTGCCGCCCCTGCCGGATCGTGATGCGGTCACCCGGCTGCGCTGCCCCGATCCGCCGCAGGTACGCCCCGGTGGACGCCGCAGCCGACCCGGTCGCCGGGTCCTCGGTGATGCGCCCGGCGGGGAACAGGTTGCGCGCCTCGTACTCCCGGTCGCCGGTGCGGTGCAGCACCGTGACGGTCCCCGCCCAGCCCGCCTCGCGCTTCAGCTCGGCGAGGGGGTCCGGCGCGAACCGGAACTGGTGGAACAGCTCGCGGTCGTGCAGCACGAGGACCGGGTGCCAGTTGCCGGCGAAGGACTCCAGCACGGGGAACCCCGGAGCGATGTCGGCTGCCTCGAGTCCGAGCAGGTCGAACAGCCGCGCCAGCAGGGCCGGGTCGAGGTCCCGCGTCGCCGGCTCGACGCTCGTCATCGCGACCTGCACCGCGCCGTCCGCACCGACGGTCGCGTCGTGGGCGACTTCGCCGGCCAGGGTCGTGAACACCCGGCGGCCCGCTCCTTCCCGCTCGGCCAACGCGACGGCCAGTGCGACGGTGGCGTGCCCGCAGAACGGGACCTCGGCGCTCGGCGAGAAGTAGCGGACCCGCGGCCCGGTCGACGTGGCGCCCACGACGAAGGCGGTCTCGGGGTACCCGACCTGTCGGGCGATCGCGAGCATCTGGTCGTCGGACAGCCCGGCCGCGTCGAGCACGAGCCCGGCGGGGTTGCCTCCGCCCGGCTCGGCGGCGAAGGCGGTGTACCGGAGGATCTCGTGCTGCATGCCCCGACGCTACTGCGGCGTCACGCCGGGGTGCGCGGGCCGATCACCGACGGGTGGCCCGGACTGCTGCCGTCCCGCGGGTGGCTCCGAGGGCAGCGCGAGGAACACGGCGAGCGCGATGCCGCCGGCGGGCACGAGGTACAGCAGGACCCACCAACCGGATCGGTTCGTGTCGTGGAGCCGCCGCACCGCGATGGCGATCCAGGGCAGCAACGCCGCGAGCCCGACGACCACGAAGACCCCCAGTGCGACCTTGGCGAAGACCGGCATCGACGTGAGCAGGAACCACCACACCGGGAACGGGTTGAAGGACTGCATCGCCTGGTCGAGGACACGAGCCTCGTCCGGGCTCGGCATGGTCGGCGGCGTCATGAAGAGCCCGACGCCGTACACGATGTTGATCGCAGCGGAGATGATCGCCCACCACAGCGCCCACCACCAGAACTCGGCACGAGCGGCACGGCCCCGGAAGACCAGGTACCCGCGCCAGAACCGCGAGAACGAGGCGGCGAAGGTGGCCTGGTGCCAGGGGACCCCGACGGGTGGCTGCTGCGTCTGGTGCACCGAACCTGTTTACCGGGGCGACCTTGGCACTCCTGAGCACACCTCGGCGGGCCCGACGTGGCGGGTGGGGGTAACCCCCGACCACTTCCGGGTGCGCACGTGATGTTTGAGCGCCGCGTCCGTCGCGAGACTGGATCCATGAGCACCGACACGCGCCCCACCACCGCCCGCCGCACCCTCCGGATCGCCCTCGCCTCCACCGCCGCGGTGTCCGCCCTGCTGCTGACCGCCGGCTGCAGCGCGATGCAGGACATCGTGCCGAACAAGACCCCGCAGAAGCACTTCGACGCGTACTCCGACGCTCCGCGCTCCGGGGAGTCCGAGGACCTGGCGTTCTTCATGCCGAAGTGGGTGCCGGAGGACGCGGAGGACATCGACGTGCGCCTCCACGTCTCGCAGCCCGGGTACGTCATCGGGTTCGCGTCGAAGGACGGCGTCGACGTGGACGACTGCACCCCGGTCGACGAGTCGTACGGCGGCACGGCGATGACCGCCGACTTCCTGCCCGAGGAGCTCCCGACGAAGGGCCTGGTCACCTGCGGCGACGGTCGCGCGGTCACCGAGATCGACGGCCGCTGGTACGGCTGGACCACGAAGGACGCCATCCCCGGTCAGGACGACACCCAGACCATGCACGGCACCGAGCACTGAACGGTCACCGAGCACTGGACGCACAAGCGCACCGGCCTGGAGGCGCGGGGCGGCCCCGCACCGCGCCTCCCGTCCGCCCCTGGGCCCAGCCCACTGCACCCGGTGAGCAGAAGACGTCGGGTCCGCACCGCGAACCCGACGTTTTCTGCACACTCGTCGCCCCGACGCGCGACGTGGGGACTACTCCACAGCCGCAGCCTTCCGTCGGCGACGCACGACCAGCACACCCGCACCCGCCCCGAGCAACAGGAACGCCACCAACACACCAGCACCCATCCCCGCAGCACCCGTGAACGCGAGCTGCCCATCCACGGTGATCGCGATCGGGGTCCACCCGATCAGACTCCCGTCCGCAGCCGTCACCGCCAACCGGTGCACACCAGCCGCCGTGTCCGCCGGGATCGTCACCCGAACCGTCCCATCAGCAGCCACCACCGCGGTGCCGATCAGCGTCGGCTCCGAGAACAACCACACGTTGACCGTGTCACCGGCAGACGCCGTCCCCACCGTCACCGTGATCGTCTCCCCCGCACGCGCCGTCGCCGGAGCCGACACCCCACCACGACTCGCCTCCGTCAACAGCGACCCCGACGGCGCCACCGGAACGACCGGGGCAGCCGAGGGACCCGCGGTCGGGCCCGCGGTGGGCGTCCCACCCGGGGTCGGCGTCGGCGTCGTGCCACCGTCGCCCGGGGTCGGGGTCGGGGTCGGGGTCGGCGTCGGCGTGGGCTCCGTGCCCGGGTCGGTGTCGCCGCCCTCGCACGGGTACGTCCCCGTGCGGAGCGAGAACCCGTCCGTGTCGTTGTCGTCCGCGTAGAAGGTCGCGCGCTCCCCGTCGGTGCAGACGCCCGAGATCGCGAAGCCCTCGTTGGCGAGCGTGCGGTCGGCGGCCGAGGGTGCCTCGTACAGCGTCGAGGGGGCGAAGGCCCCGTCGGTCACCTCGTACAGCGCGGTTCGACCCGAGCAGACCTCGTCGCAGACCACCCAGAGCGCGTCGAGCGTCGGGTCGAACTGCACGTCGGCGACGACGGCGAGCGAGGTCGCGATCGTGGCGACCCGCGCCGAGGACCCGTCGTCCATCAGGGCGTAGGCGTACACGCTCGCGGTGCCCTCGACCCCGACGAAGAACAGCCCCTCGCCGTGTCCGGCGTAGGTCGACGGTGCGTAGGCGGCGCCGGTGCGCTCGTCGACGAAGCCGTGCGCGGTGAGCCAGGTGTCCGGGATCCAGGTGATGCCCTCGAGCCCGGCGTTCGCGCCGAGCCCGGGGAAGTCCGCGGCGAGGTTCCACTCGTCGGCGGCCCGCAGGGTGCCCTCGGAGCCGTCGGTCGTGGCGTAGCGCAGGACCGACGGGCGGCTCGTGCTCGACACGTCGTTGTTCCGCTCGGTCGAGACGTAGACGGCACCGGGGTCGTCGCTCGTGACCGTCACGCCCTCGGCGTCCGGGGTGCCCGTGCCGTCGGCGTAGCGCAGGTCGGTACCCGCGGCGTTCGACGGCGTCCAGCCGCCCGCACCGTCCGAGGTCAGGTGGTAGAGCAGGCCGTCGCCGTTCTGCACGGCCCAGAGCTGCCCGTCCCGCGAGGCCGTCGAGGTCGTCCAGTCGAGGCCGCTCAGGTCACCGGTGAAGGTGTCCTCGTCGTCGAGCACGGTCTCGTCCGGGCCGCCGGGCCAGGCCTCGGCGGTGACGACGCCGGCGAACCGGTTCGCCGCGCCCTTCGTGGGCGCTGCCGTCTCGGCGAAGTCGCCGGTGCCGTCGGGGTTGCGGCCGGAGGTGGTGGCGGCGTGCGCCGTCCACGAGGTCGAGTCGACGAGCGCACCGCGCGCGTCGAAGAGCCGCGCGGAGTCCGCCTTGCCGAGTCCGAAACCGAACGCCGCCTCGTCGAGGACGGTGAAGCCCCCGGCCGCGACGGTCGTGCCCGCGGGGATCGTGTACGCGTGGTCGTCCTCGCTGTCGCGCAGCACGTACCCGCCCAGGTCGACTGCAGTGCTGCCGGTGTTGGTCAACTCCACCCAGTCGCCGGGAGTGCCGTCCTGCGACTCGACCTCGTTGATCCGCACGGGCGAGGAGCAGTCGTTCGCGGCGCCCTTGGTCGAGGCCGTGGTGTCCACGAGCGGCCCGACGCCGTCGGCGCAGCGGCCGTAGGTGACGCCCGCGTGGGTCGTCCAGGCGTACCGGAGCACCAGGTCGCCGGCGGGATCGTAGAGGCGCGCGGTGTCCGCACCGCCGAGCCCGAAGTCGAAGCCGGGCGCGGTCGCGGACAGCTGGTCGACGACGAAGTACCCGCCGGCGGCGATCGTCGAGCCGCTGGGCAGCACGGAGGCGTCGTGCGAGCCGTCGGAGTCGAGGAACGCGTACCCGGTCAGATCGATCGCGGTGCCCGAGGTGTTCTTGAGCTCCACCCAGTCGGTGTCGTCGCCGTTCGACTCGACCTCGTTGACGACGAGGCCGTTCGCCGCGACGGCGCCGACGGCCGGGTCGTCGTCCCCGACGGCTGCGAGGGCCGGGCTGGCGGTGACGACACCGGCGGCGACGACCAGGGCGGTCGCGACGAACGCGCCGATCCGCATCGTGGGTGGGCGCAGGGCAGGAACACGCATGCGGGGTCCTTCTCGGGGGAGGGAGCGGGCGGAGACCTGCACGACTGTTCAGCATCCACGCGACCGGCCGGTGGCCGCGGGGTGAACGCGCGGTGTCCCGGGTCGGGACCGGCGCCCTGGACCCGCGGCGTGCGGACGGGAGGCGCGGGGCGGGCCCGCACCGCGCCTCCCGTCCGCCGTGCGGTCGCGCCCACCGCGCATGGTGCGCAGGAGGTGAGCCCGGGCCCTCAGCGCCGGATCAGCAGGGTGCTGGCCCGCGGCGAGAGCGCGGCGTCGAGCACCAGGCAGGCGGCACCCACGGCGGCGACGTCGGCCCCGCGGTCGCTCTCCACCACCTGCACGGCGTGCTTCGGCACGAGCAACGGCGACCCGACGATGGCGGTCCGCGCAGCCGGCAGGGCAGCACTCGCGATGCGCGACCAGAACGGGCCGCCGAACACCACGCGGTCGATGTCGAGCAGGTTCACGATGAGGACGACGGCGTTGCCCATGACGGTGCCGGCATCGGCCGCGAGCGTGACGGCGGTGTCGTCCCCGTCCGCGATCGCTGCGGCGAGCTCGTCCCACGCGGCGTTCACAGCGTCGACATCGGCGGCATCGGCGTCTGCGTCAGCCTCGGCGACCGCGGCGCCGCCCGACAGAGCGAGCCCCCGTGACCGGGCGATCCGCACCAGCCGGTCCGGCGCGACGGCCGCACCGACCTCGCCGCGGGTGCCCGAGCCGTCCGGCGTGCCCGCGAGTGACCCCTGGTCGACCATGATGTGCCCGGCGTCACCCGCGTTCGACCCCACCCCGCGCAGGGGTTCGTGGTCGACGACGAGCCCGACGCCGAAGCCGGTGCCGAAGTACACGAACGCGAAGTTCCGGGCCGAGGACTCCCCCGCCAGGAACATCTCGCCCACCGCGGCGGCCGTGACGTCCTTCTCGAGCAGGACCGGGTAGCCGGTGGCCTCGGCGAGCGCGTCGCGCAGCGGCACGTCCCGCCACCGGGGTAGGAACGGCGGGTCGACCACGATGCCGGCCTCGACGTCGATGGGTCCGGGGCTCGCGATCCCGACGCCGAGCACGCTGTCGACGGCCACCCCGGCGTCGGCGACGAGCCCGTCGACGGCCGAGGCGATGGTGCGCACCACCTCGGACGGGTCGTCGGCCGTGGGGGTCGAGGTCGTGGACGCGGCGACGACGGTGCCGGCGAGGTCGAGCAGCACGTAGGTGACGACGGCCGGGTCGACGTGCACGCCGACCGCGTACCGGCTGCCCGGTTCGAGCCGCAGGATGGTGCGGGGCTTGCCGCGGCCGGACACGACGGTGCCGGACTCGACGATCATGCCGGCCTCGATCAGGAACCGGGTGACGTTCGACACGGTCTGCGCGCTCAGTCCGGTGCGTGCTGCGAGTTCGACGCGACTCAGACCGTCGGGTGAGCGGCGGACGGCGTCCAGGACCACGGTGCGGTTGAAGCCGCCGATCGACGGGAGGTTCGCTCCGCGTCGATGCTCTGCCATGCCGCGACCATACCGCGGCAACGGTGCGGTCTCGGTCTGCCGTCGTCACTGGCTTCCGCAGGGTCAGCACCGTTACCCTGGCCGCATGTCCGACCTGCGCCTGGAAGAACTCTCCGCGAAGACCGCCGCCGCGGCGAACTCCCTGACGCTCAAGCCGGGCCAGGAACAGTTCGTGCAGCCGACCACCTACGGGGTCGCCGAGTCCGACGTCAAGCCGAGCTCCGCGTGGACCCGTGTCGTCCTCGACGACGACGAGGTCCTCGGCCTGATCATCGGTTCCTTCGACGCCGACAACGCGCAGGAAGAGCTGCGCAGCTGCATCTGGCGCGTCAACGTGGCGGCGAGCGCACAGGGCCGGGGCGTCGGTCGCTTCGCCGTGCACGGCCTGGCGGACGAGGCACGCAGCCGTGGGTTCGAGCGGCTGACGGTCGTGTACGAGCCGGGCGGAGACGACAGCCCCGAGGCGTTCTTCCGTGCCGTGGGCTTCGAGGTCGTGCGTGAGACCCAGTACGGCGACCACTTCGCGGTCCTGACGCTCTAGCGCGCTCCGACGACGTGGCGTCCGACGACGTGCCTTCCGACGATGCCGCCGTCGTCGACTTCGGCGCCGCCGTCGCCGAGGTCGTGCGGATGATCCCGCCGGGTCACGTCATGACGTACGGCGACGTCGCCGCCACCCTCGGGTCGCGGGCGTCACGCGCCGTCGGCAAGGTGATGGCGCACGAGGGCGCCGAGCTGCCGTGGTGGCGCGTGGTGCGCGCGGGTGGGCACCCGCCGCTCCACCACGAGGCCCGGGCACTCGAGCACTACCGCGCCGAGGGGACGCCGCTCGTGCACGGGCCGACGGCCTGGAGGCTCGACATGCGTCGTGCGCGCTGGTCACCGGCAACCGACGCGGACGACCCGTTCTGATCCCGGTGCGCGCGGCTCGGCCTCAGCGGTCGAAGCGCGCACCCTTCGGGTTCGCGGGCAGCAGGCACAGCACGGACACGATGAGCGAGCCGAGGCCCGGCAGCACGTGCAGGAACTGCCAGAAGCCGGACAGGTTCGCGTCGTGCAGCCGTCGGGCGCCGAGGGCGAGCGAGCCGATGAGCGTCGCGAGCACCCACAGCATGAACAGGTACGAGCCGACGGGGTTCTCGAGCACCGGGGCGTCCGGCGTGAACACCTGCGGCACGAGCTGCAGCACGAGCCCGATCGCGAACGACGTCAGCCACCACCACCAGAACTCGGCGCGCGACGCCCGTCCGGTGAACACGGTGTACTTCCGCCAGAACCGTCGGACGGCCTCGGTGAAGGGGGCACCGTAGAAGGGGTCGTGCAGGGCGACGCCGCCGGGCTGCACCACGCTGTCGTTGCTCATGGAGCAAGCCAACCACGTGGTGCAGCCCGACCCGGGCCTAGACGAGCGAGTCGCGCCAGGCCGCGTGCAGCTGGGCGAACCGTCCGGTACCGGCGATGAGGTCGGCGGGGGTGCCGTCCTCGACGATCCGGCCGTGTTCCATCACGAGCACCCGGTGGGCGATCGCGACGGTGGACAGCCGGTGCGCGATGATCACCGCGGTGCGGTCGGCGAGCAGGGTCTCCAGGCCCTCCTGCACGAGCCGCTCCGAGGGGATGTCGAGCGACGCCGTCGCCTCGTCGAGGATGAGCACCTTCGGGTCGGCGATGAACGCACGCGCGAACGAGAGCAGCTGCCGCTGCCCAGCCGACACCCGACCGCCGCGCTTGTTCACGTCGGTGTCGTACCCGTCGGGCAGCGCCATGATGAACTCGTGCGCGCCCACGGCCTTGGCCGACGCCTCGATCTCCTCACGGGACGCACCGGGCTTGCCGAGCGCGATGTTGTCCGCGACGGTGCCGGAGAACAGGTACGCCTCCTGCGTGACCATGACGATCGCGCGGCGCATGTCCTTCGTGTCGAGGTCGCGCAGGTCCACACCGTCGAGCTTCACCGAGCCCTGGGTCGGGTCGTAGAAGCGCGCCATGAGCTTGGCGAGCGTCGACTTGCCGGCTCCGGTGGACCCGACGAGCGCGATGGTCTGCCCCGCCGGGATGTGCAGGTCGAACTCCGGCAGCACGACCTTGCCCTCGTTGTAGGCGAAGACGACGTCGTCGAAGTCCATCTTCCCGGTGGCGTCCGCCAGGCGGGTGGGCTTCACGGGGTCCGGCACGCTCGGCCGTTCCTCGAGGACACCCGAGATCTTCTCCATCGCCGCCGAGGCCGACTGGTACCCGTTGTAGAACATCGCGAGTTCCTGCGCCGGGTCGAAGAAGCGCTTGGCGTACAGCGCGACCGCGAGCAGCGCACCGACCTCGAGCGTCCCACCGACGATCCGGAACCCTCCGACGATGACGACCGCGGCGAGCGTGGCGTTGCCGATGAGCACGAGCACCGGGTCGAAGGTGCCGAACAGGTTGAACACCTTCGTGTTCGCCACCCGGTAGTCCTCGACGAAGCCGCCGTACTCGTCACGGTTGCGGGACTCCTTGCGGAACGCCTGCACCGCGCGGATGCCCGTCATCGTCTCGACGAAGTGCACGATCACGCGCGCCGAGGTGACACGGGTGGCGCGGAACAGCGTCTGCGAGTTCGTCTGGAACCAGCGGATCAGGAACCAGAGCGGCACGAGCGACACCGCGAGCACGAGCCCGGACGTCGGGTCGAGCAGCACCAGGGCCACGGCGGTGAACGCCATGTACAGCACACCCTGGATGAGCTGGTTCAGCCCGGAGTCGAGCAGCTCGCGGATCGAGTCGAGGTCACTCGTCTGGCGCGAGATGATCCGGCCCGACGTGTAGGTCTCGTGGAACTCGAGCGAGAGCCGCTGCGTGTGCAGGAACACCCGCTTGCGCAGGTCGAACAGGATCGCCTGGCTGATCCGTGCCGCGAGCACCGTGTACCACGCCGTGAGCACCGCGCCGAGGACGGCCACGACGATGTACGTCGCGACGACGCCGAACGCCGGCACCCAGTCGTTCTGGTCCATCACCGCGGGCAGGGCGTTGTCGATGCCCCACGCGATGAGCGCCGGACCCGCGACGGTGCCGGCGGTCGAGACCACGACCACGATGCCGAGCAGCACGAGCCGGAGCTTGAGCGGTGCGGCGAGGGACCCGAGCAGGGCGAGGGACCGGCGCCGCAGGCGCTTGCTCTCGGCCTTCGTGAAGTCCTCACGCTCCTCGCCGCGCACGCCCATGGTGGTGATCGAGGCGGTGACGGGCGCGGCAGACTGCTCGTCCGGAGCTTCCTGCGGGACGGACGCCGTTCCTCCCGGCAGGTTCTGGTCGGTCTGCTGGCTCATGCCATCGCCTCCTGTCGTGCGGTCGCGTCGTCGTCGTCGTCGAGCGACGAGATGACGTAGCGGTAGTGCTCGTTGGTGGCCATCAGGTCGTGGTGGGTCCCGACGGCCGTGATGACGCCGTTCTCCATCAGGGCGACCCGATCGGCCAGCGTCACCGTCGACGGACGGTGCGCCACGATGAGCGACGTGGTGTCGGCGAGCACGCGCCGCAGGCCCGCCTCGACCCGTGCCTCGGTGTCGACGTCGAGCGCCGACAGCGGGTCGTCGAGCACGAGCACCGACGGCCGCGCGGCGATCGCGCGGGCGAGTGCCAGGCGCTGGCGCTGGCCGCCGGACAGCGACAGCCCCTCTTCACCGACCCGGGTGTCGACGCCGTCGGGCAGGTCGTCCACGAAGGACGCCTGCGCGATGTCGAGCGCCTCGCGCATGAGCGCCTCGGCCTCGGCACCCTGCACGTCCGGTCGACCGAGCAGCACGTTCTCACGCACCGTCGACGAGAACAGGGTGGCGTCCTCGAAGGCGACGCCGACGTGCCGGCGCAGCTCTTCGCGGGTGAGGTCGCGGATGTCGACCCCGTCGATCGTCACCGACCCGCCGGTCACGTCGTACAGACGCGGCACGAGCGAGAGCAGCGTCGTCTTGCCGCAGCCGGTGAGCCCGACGAGCGCCATGGTCTCGCCCGGCTGCAGCTGCAGTTCGACGCCGTTGATCAGGTCCGGGTACTGCGGTGCGGAGTCCTGGTACCGGAAGTGCACGCCGTTGAACGACAGCGCACCGTGCGGCTCCGCGATCGTCTTCGCGTGCTCCGGGTCCGTGATGGTGTTCTCGGAGTCCATGACCTCGAAGAACCGGTCGACCGCCGTGCGGGTGTCGAACGTCATCGAGAGCAGGAAGCCGATCGACTCGATCGGGAACCGCAGCACCGTCGCCGTCGCGAAGAACGCGAACAGCTGGCCGACGCTGAGCTGCCCCTGCGACGCCAGCCAGATGCCGGCGAGCAGGCACAGCGCGAACGCGACGTCCGGCACGAGCAGCAGCCACAGCCAGATGCCCGCGATGGCCTTCGCCTTCTTGATCTCGGTGCCGCGCAGGGCCTCGGCCTGCTCGCTGAACTCCTCGAGCTTCGCGCCGCCGCGACCGAACGCCTTGAGCACGCGGATGCCGTGCACCGACTGCTCGACGCTCGTGGCGAGGTCACCGACCTGGTCCTGGCTGCGGCGCGCGACGGCGGAGTACCGGCGCTCGAACAGCAGGCCGTTGATCCACAGCGGGATCGACGCGATCAGGAAGATCAGCCCGAGGATCCACCCGAAGGTGAACAGCACGACGAAGCCGACGACGATCGTCACGATGTTCACGACGAGCAGGACGACGCCGAAGGCCAACCAGCGCCGGATCAGCGACAGGTCCGACACGGAACGGGAGAGCAGCTGCCCGGACTCCCAGCGGTCGTGGAACGCGACCGGCAGGTCCTGCAGCTTCGCGTAGAGCGCGTTGCGCATGCTCGTCTCGATACGGGTCGAGGGGCGCATCACCAGCCTGCGGCGTGAGGCGATGAAGAACGCCTCGAGCGCACCGAGGGCGAGCACCCCGAGCCCGGCGGGCCAGATCTGTGCCGAGTCGCGCGACGACAGCGGACCGTCGACGAGCCACTGCAGCACGTAGGGGATTGCGAGCGCCACCAGGGAGGCTCCCATCGCTGCGGCCATGCCGCCGATGAGGCGCCACTGGTAGGGCTTCACGTAGGGGTGGATCCGCGCGATCGCGCGGAAGGTGGACGGGCGCGCCGTGGTGGGCGACTTGGACATTCGTTGCGTCCTCATGCGTCTGCCGGGTCCCCGGGTCGCGCTGCGCGGTGCGTGCTCGCTGCTGCTGCTTGCGTGCTGCTTGCTGCTTGCTGCTTGCTCGCGTCGCGCGGCTTCGGCCTGGAGGCTCGGTGTGGCGTTGCGTGGTGATCATCGGCCGGGCGCGTGGTCGCGTCTCCGCCGTCACTCGCGTGACGTCGGTCGGGCCGGAGGCACCGAGGGACAGTCGTCCCCCGGGTTCAGGCGGGTGGTTCGCGGACGCCGGTGGTGCTGCGTCGCGGGGCCGTGGGAACGGCCCGACTAGACGGCGGCCGCGGCACGGGGCCGCGGTGCGATCAGGGATCGCCGTGCGGGAGTGGTCCCCACGACGGACACGAGACCTGCACGGGCGGCCGTCGCCACGGTTCCGGTCATGTTGTCCATCGTCACTCCAGTCGTCGTCTTCGTCACCGTTGTGTCCGCGGTGCCGCCGGTCCCGAGGGATCGTCGGCTGCCTGCCGCGGAGCCTTACAGACTATTCACAGTGACTCACGGCGCGCAATGGTTCGCCACCGATTGTTCACATCAGTGGAAGAAGTGGCGCTCGCTCGTGAAGTACATCGTGACGCCGGCGGCCTTCGCCGCGGCGATGACCTCGTCGTCGCGGACACTGCCACCGGGCTGCGCCACCGCACGGACACCGGCGTCGAGCAGCACCTGCAGGCCGTCCGCGAACGGGAAGAACGCGTCCGACGCCGCCACGCTGCCGGTCGCGCGGTCACCGGCACGGTTGACCGCGAGGTGGCAGGAGTCGACCCGGTTGACCTGGCCCATGCCGACGCCGACGCTCGCGCCCTGGTTCGCCAGCAGGATGGCGTTCGACTTCACCGAACGGCTCGCACGCCACGCGAAGGCCAGGTCGGCGAGGGTCTGCTCGTCAGCGGGCTCGCCTGCGACGAGGGTCCAGGTGGCCTGGTCGAAGCCCGTGAAGCGATCGGCGTCCTGCACCAGGAACCCGCCGGAGATCTGCTTGACCTCGCGGTCTGCGAGCGCGAAGTCGGCCGGCAGCGTGAGCAGGCGGATGTTCTTCTTGCGGGACAGGATCTCGAGCGCCTCGGGGTCGAACCCGGGGGCGACGACGACCTCGGTGAAGATGTCCTTCACGGTCTCGGCCATGGCCACGGTGACCGGGCGGTTCGCGGCGATGACCCCGCCGAACGCCGAGAGCGGGTCGCAGGCGTGCGCGGCGGCGTGGGCCGAGGCGATCGGGTCGGCGGCGTCGGCCGGGGCGATCGCGATGCCGCACGGGTTGGCGTGCTTGATGATCGCGACGGCGGGCCCGTCGAAGTCGAAGGCCGCACGGACCGCTGCGTCGGCGTCGACGTAGTTGTTGTACGACATCTCCTTGCCGTGCAGCTGCGTGGCCTGCGCGATGCCGGTGCCGTCGGACGTCGTGTAGAGGGCCGCGGCCTGGTGGGCGTTCTCGCCGTAGCGCAGGGTCGCGGACAGCTCGGCCTCGACCGTCAGGTGCTCGTCGAACGCACCCGGAGTCCGGATGTCGCCGGCGGTCGTCGGGGCTGCAGCGGCGGTGACGACGTCGCTCGCGAAGTAGGACGCCACCGCGGTGTCGTACGCGGCGGTGTGCGCGAAGGCCTGGGCGGCGAGGCGCTTCCGGAGCTCGAGCGTGGTGCCGCCGGCTCGGACGGCCTCGACGACCTCGGGGTAGGACGCCGGGGACACGACGATCGCCACGTTCGGGTGGTTCTTCGCCGAGGCGCGGACCATCGCGGGGCCGCCGATGTCGACGTTCTCGACCACGGTCGCGGTGTCGGCACCCGACGCCACGGTCTCGACGAACGGGTAGAGGTTCACGACGACGAGCTCGAACGGCGCGATGTCGAGGTCGGCGAGCTGCTGCTCGTGCGACTCGAGCCGTAGGTCGGCGAGCAGGCCGGCGTGCACCGACGGGTGCAGCGTCTTCACGCGACCGTCGAGGGACTCGGGGAACCCGGTGACGCTCGCGACGTCGGTGACGGCGTAGCCCGCGTCACGGATGGTCTGCGCGGTGGAGCCGGTCGACACGATCTCGACCCCGGAGTCGGCCAGGGCACCGGCGAGCTCGAGCAGGCCGGACTTGTCGCTCACCGAGATCAGTGCACGGCGGACCGGGACCACGTCACGGTCGCGGTAGAGGCTGGGGTCGGCTGCGTGCACGCTCATGCGCTCGGGGTGCCCTTCAGGTCGGTGGTGCCGTTGGCGATGTCGAGGATGGTCTGGATGAGCAGGCGGCGCTCGACCGGCTTGATGCGGTCGTGCAGCGTCGACTCGGTGTCCCCCGGCAGCACCGGGATGCGCTCCTGCGCGAGGATCGGCCCCGTGTCGACGCCGTCGTCGACCGCGATGACGCTCGCACCGGTCTCGGTGACCCCGGCGGCCAGGGCGTCTCGCACACCGTGGGCGCCGGGGAACTCGGGCAGGTACGCCGGGTGGGTGTTGATGATCCCCGGGGCGAACTCGGACACCACGGCCGGGGGCAGCAGGCGCATCAGGCCGGAGAGCACGAGCAGGTCGGGCGACCACGGGCGGATCTGCTCCGCCAGGGCCTGGCCCCACTCGGCGCGGGAGTCGTAGCGGGTGAACGGCACCGTGAAGGTCGGGATCGAGAACTCCTCGCCCAGGCCGAGACCCTCGGCGTCACGGTCCGCACCGATGGCGACGACACGGGCGGGGTACTCGGCGTCGAAGGTCGCTTCGAGCAGGGCTCGGAGGTTCGACCCGGTACCGGAGATCAGGACGACCAGTTCGAGCACGGCACCAACCCTACCGGCAGGCACGCACCCGACGGGCGCTGTTACCGGTCGTCCTTCGGCTGTCGCCACCAGGGCAGCTCGTCCTCGGGGATCTGGTCGGTGACGTCCCACTTCGCCGGGCGGGACTGCTCCGCCGACCGCGGGGCGGACGCCCTGGTGTCGGGCGCGACGTCCACGCGGTCCGCCTCGGCGGTCTCGTCGACGTCGTCCCGGCCGGCGACGAACTCCTCGGTGCTCCAGGGGAACGCGGGCTGGGCGTCGGTCGGCACCGGGGTCGGTGCGGGGTGGGACGCGGGCGTGGGGGCTGCGGGCCGCTCGGGGCCGGGTCGCTGCGGGCCGGGCCGCTCCGGCTCGGCGTCGGAGCCGGTCACACGGTCGCGGAGTGCACCGGCCCGTCCCCGGACACCCTCGGCCGCGCCGGCCAGGCGGTCGCGGAGGCCACCCAGGGCTGCTCGTCCGGCACTGCGGCGCTCCGGTTCGGGCTCGGCGGCCAGGCGGTCGGCGGGCACGGCGTCGGTCTTCGCCCAGTCGGGGAGCTCGACGTCGTGGTCGGTGTCGCCGGCGCGCGGTGCGACGGGCGCGGGGGCCGAGGCGGGCCGTGCGGGTGCCGCGTCGGCGGGCTCGCTGCCGATCGGCGCGCCGCTGACCTGCGCGCTGCTGTTCGGCTCGGTCGCGCGCTCGGTCGTCGCGCGGGGCCGTGCGGCCGTC
The DNA here is from genome assembly GCF_025677645.1 of Curtobacterium poinsettiae. Lineage (NCBI taxonomy): Bacteria > Bacillati > Actinomycetota > Actinomycetes > Micrococcales > Microbacteriaceae > Curtobacterium > Curtobacterium flaccumfaciens. The sequence continues at coordinate 210,082 of NZ_CP106879.1, forward strand.
GACCCGTCGTGCGACTCCTCGACCACGAAGCGGTGCACGTCGGTGGTGCGCCCGGCCCCGGCCTGGTCGAGGGCGGCGAGCAGCGAGCCCTCGCCGTCGACGTCGGCGCGCGCCGTCTCGTTGTCGTCGTCGGATTCGTCGGCCTCGGTCCAGCGCTCTCGCGTCCACCCACGGTCCGGCAGCCGGACCAGGTCGCTGCCCGCGGCGAGGGCGATGATCGCCGGCAGGCCGACCTCGAGTGCGGCGAACCCACCGACCGCCAGGGCGTCCGGGCCGACGTCGGCCAGGCGCCCGGGGCCGAACGAGCCGGACGACACCCAGGCGATCAGCCCCGTGAGCACACCGGCCACGAGTCCTGCGACGACGCCGCCGAGCGCACGGTGCAGCGCGGAGTCGGCGGAACCCAGGGCCCGCACCAACCGCGGTCGCATCGAGCCGCCGATCGCGAAGCCGGCGATGACCGGCACGAGGATCCAGACGAGTCCGAAGGTGTGACCGGCGGTCGGCAGTGCGCCGAAGACCGGCAGACCCGGGATCGGGCCCAGGGTCGTGGCGATCGGGGACACGCTCGACCCGGTGCCGATGGCGAACCCGGGGCCGATCAGCCACGAGGTCGCCCACCCGACGAAGTCCGGCAGGAACGCGAGCTGTCCGACGGTGAGTGCGACGCCGCCGATGACCCCGGCGTGCGACTGCTCGTACAGGGTGATGACCTCGGCGAAGGACGTGAAGAGGAGCAGGCCGACGAGCACCGCGGCCACGCCGACGACCACGGCGGTCGCGGCGGTCCCGGCGCGCAGGCCGAACCCGGCGACGGACCGCCAGACGGCGGGGATGCGGTCGACCAGATCGATGACCCGCTGGGTGACGGCGTCGGCGGGCACGTCGCGGCGACGACGGCAGACCTCGGAGGCCGCGAGTGCGGGGATCCCGAACCAGAGCGCCGGCAGCACCACGGCCTGCCAGAGCGTGGGGCGGGTGGCGGCGGAGGTCGACGACAGCGCGACGGCCAGACCGAGGAGCGCGACGGCGGCGGTCCCGACCAGCAGGCCGGTTGTGCGGTGCTCGGTCTCCGCGAATCGACGTCCGGCACGGGCGCCGAGCCATGCCGTCACGACCGCGAACCCGAGGGCCGCGAGGGTCACGTGGATGGGGTCGGCGGCGCCGCTGACCCCGGTGCTCCTGGCGAGTGCGGACCCGAGCAGGAACGAGACGTCGACGCCGTGTCCGACCAGCCAGACGCTGCCGGTGGCCTTCCAGAACACGTCCCAGTCGACCTGCAGGCCGTACTCGAACCCCCAGAGCAGCGTCAGGGGCACGAGGGCGATCCCGATGCCGACGCCGACCGTCACGACCGCCTCGATCGCGGCGAGCAGAGCGGTTCCCAGGCGGTTCATCGCAGCGAGGATACGTGCCCCTCGCGCGGCCGCCCCGGAGCCGCGCGGCTGCCGACGCAAAACACCGGTGTTCGCAGGACGAACACGCGCAGGACGCGGTTCAACCGACGAACACCGGTGTCGTGCGGAACGGGCGGTCGCTACCGAGCGGCGACGACCTCGCGCAGCAGCGCGGCGGTCTCGGACGGCGTCTTGCCGACCTTGACCCCGGCGGCCTCGAGCGCCTGCTTCTTCGCCTCGGCGGTGCCGGCCGAGCCGGACACGATCGCGCCGGCGTGACCCATCGTCTTGCCCTCGGGCGCGGTGAAGCCCGCGACGTAGCCGACGACCGGCTTGGTGACGTGCGCCTTGATGTACTCGGCCGCGCGCTCCTCGGCGTCGCCGCCGATCTCACCGATCATCACGATGGCCTCGGTCTCGGGGTCCGCCTCGAACGCGGCGAGCGCGTCGATGTGCGTCGTGCCGATGACCGGGTCGCCGCCGATGCCGATGGCGGTCGAGAAGCCCAGGTCGCGCAGCTCGTACATCATCTGGTAGGTCAGCGTGCCCGACTTCGACACGAGGCCGATCGGCCCCTTGCCGGTGATCGTCGCCGGGGTGATGCCGACGAGCGACTCCCCCGGCGTGATGATGCCGGGGCAGTTCGGCCCGATGATCCGGGTCGTGCCGCCCTTTGCCTTGGCGTGCGCCCAGAACTCCGCGGCGTCCTGCACCGGGATGCCCTCGGTGATGACGACCACGAGCGGGATGGCGGCGTCGATGGCCTCGAGCACGGCGTCCTTCGCGAAGGCCGGCGGGACGAAGACGATGGAGACGTCGGCACCGGTGGTGTCCATCGCCTCGCGGACGGTGCCGAAGACGGGCAGGGACACGTCGCCGTGGGTGACGGTCGTGCCGGCCTTGCGGGCGTTGACACCACCGACCACCTGCGTGCCGGCCTTGAGCATCAGGGCGGTGTGCTTCGTGCCCTCGCCACCGGTGATGCCCTGGACGATGACCTTGGAGTCCTTGTTGAGGAAGATCGACATGGTCAGTCCCTTCAGGCCGCTGCGGCGGCGAGTTCGGCGGCCTGCTCGGCCGCATCGTCCATGGTCGCGGCGACGGTGACGAGCGGGTGCGCTGCCTCCGCCAGGATCCGACGGCCCTCTTCCACGTTGTTGCCGTCCAGGCGCACGACGAGCGGCTTGGTGGCCGCGTCACCGAGGATGCCGAGCGCGGCGACGATGCCGTTCGCGACGGCGTCGCAGGCGGTGATGCCGCCGAAGACGTTGACGAACACGCTCTTGACCTGCGGGTCGCCGAGGATGACGTCGAGACCGTTGGCCATCACCTCGGCCGAGGCGCCGCCACCGATGTCGAGGAAGTTCGCGGGCTTCACGCCGCCGTGGCGCTCACCGGCGTAGGCGACGACGTCGAGCGTCGACATGACGAGCCCGGCGCCGTTGCCGATGACGCCGACCTGGCCGTCGAGCTTGACGTAGTTCAGGCCGTGAGCCTTCGCCTTGGCCTCGAGCGGGTCCTCGCTGGCGGTGTCCTCGAGCTGCTTGTGACCCTCGTGCCGGAAGTCGGCGTTCTCGTCGAGCGAGACCTTGCCGTCGAGTGCCAGGATCTGGCCGTCGCCGGTGCGGACGAGGGGGTTCACCTCGACGAGGGTCGCGTCCTCGCCCTCGTAGACGTCGTAGAGCTTGACGAAGACGTCGGCGACGGCGTCCTGCAGCTCCGATGGGAAGTTCGCCTGCCGAGCGATCTCGAGCGCGGCGGCCTTGTCGATGCCGGTGAGCGGGTCGACCTCGACCCGGGCGAGCGCCTCGGGCTTCTCGACCGCGAGCTGCTCGATCTCCATGCCGCCCTCGACGCTGGTCAGGGAGAGGTAGGAGCGGTTCGCCCGGTCGAGCAGCACGGAGAAGTAGAACTCCTCGGCGATGTCGGCGCCCTGGGCGACCATGACGCGCTGGACGGTGTGGCCCTTGATGTCGAGGCCGAGGATCGCCTGCGCGTGCTCGAACGCCTCGTCCGGGGTCTTCGCGACCTTCACGCCGCCGGCCTTGCCGCGACCGCCGACCTTCACCTGCGCCTTGACGACGACCACGCCGCCGATGCGCTCGGCCGCTGCTCTCGCCTCCTCGGGGGTGTCGGCGGTGATCCCCTGCAACACGGGAACGCCGTAGGACTCGAAGAGGTCCCTGGCCTGGTACTCGAAAAGATCCACGCTGTTCTTCTTCCCGCACGTTCCGTGCGATCGGCATCGGTTACCCGGTCGCCACACTCACCATCGAGGGTCGCTCGATGTCGAGACAACGGCCGTCACGCAGCCTAGCGCTGCTGGGTGGACGGCCGGTGCGCGGCCGGGAGGCACGGGTCGCCCCCGCCACGCGTGAGCCGCTGGGCGCACCCCTGGGATCACCCCCCAGCGTGCGCCCGGCAGTGTGGATCGGTGAACGAAGCACTCCGCACCCGCGCCACCGACGTGTTCGGCTGGCGCCTCCGCCCCGACCAGGAATCCGTCATCGACGCGGTGCTCGACGGGCGCGACGCACTCGCCGTGATGCCGACCGGGTCGGGCAAGTCCGCGATCTACCAGGTCGCCGGCCTCGAGCTGGACGGCATCGTCGTCGTGGTCTCCCCCCTCGTGGCGCTGCAGGAGGACCAGGTCGTCGGACTCGAGCACCACGAGGGCGCTCCCCGGGCCGTCGCGATGAACGCCACGAGGAAGGCCCGTGACGTCGCCGAGGCCTGGGACGCCGTCGCCGCGGGCGAGGTCGGCTACGTGTTCCTGGCCCCCGAACAGCTCGCGAAGGACGACGTGCTCGAGCGGCTGCACGACGCCGGCGTCGCCCTGGTCACCGTCGACGAGGCGCACTGCATCTCGTCCTGGGGCCACGACTTCCGCCCGGACTACCTGGCACTCGGCGAGGTCGTGGAGCGCCTCGGCCGTCCCCCCGTCCTGGCGCTGACCGCCACCGGCTCCGCCCCCGTGCGGGACGACGTGGTCGAACGGCTCCACATGCGCGACCCGTTCGTGCTCGCGTCGGGCTTCGACCGCCCCGGCATCCGGCTCGAGGTCGTCCGGCACGCCGAGGACGCCGAGAAGCGCCAGGCCGTGGTCGACCAGGTCGCCGAGCTCGACGGTGCCACCGTCGTCTACGTCGCCACCCGGGCGGCGACCACAGAGTACGCCGACGCCCTGGCGGCCCGCGGTCGCCGCGCGCAGCCGTACCACGCGGGCATGCGGATCGCGGAGCGCGAGGCCGTCCACACCGGGTTCCTCGACGGCGACGTCGACGTGGTCGTCGCGACGAGCGCGTTCGGCATGGGCATCGACAAGCCCGACGTCCGGTACGTCGTGCACGCCGACGTCCCCGAGTCGATCGACGCTTACTACCAGGAGATCGGACGGGCCGGACGGGACGCCGAACCGGCCGGCGCCACCCTGCACTACCGTGCCGAGGACTTCGGCCTGCGCACGTTCTTCGCGTCCGGCTCGCCGCGGCCCGCCTCGGTCCGGGCCGTGTTCGACGCCGTCCCGGCGACCGGCTCGATCGCCCGCTCCGCACTGGTGGAGGCCTCCGGCCTGTCGGCCCGTACCGCCGGTCGAGCGCTCAACGCCCTGCTCGACGCCGGCGCCCTGCGCGACGACGTCGACGGTGTCTCCCGGGTGCCGGACGGCCCGCAGGACGCTGACCGTGCGGCACGTGCCACAGCCGACCGTGCCGCCGAACGGGAACGGGTCGAGGAGTCCCGCATCGCGATGATGCGCCAGCTCGCCGAGACGACGGGGTGCCGACGCCAGTTCCTGCTCGGGTACTTCGGCGACGAGCTGCCGGAGCCGTGCGGCAACTGCGACACCTGCTCGTCCGGTACGGCGCGCGACGCCTCTGCCCACGTCGCCGACGGTGCGAACGACGCCGCCTGGCCGCCGGATGCCCGCGTCGAGCACGCCGAGTGGGGCACGGGCGTGGTGATGAGCACGGAAGCGGACCGCATCACGGTGTTCTTCGAGTCCGCCGGCTACCGCACCCTCGCACTCGCCGACGTCGAGGAACGCGACCTGCTCGAACGCGTCTGACGTGCGACACGTGCCCGATCGGGCACGGCGGGGAAGGCGCGGTCGCTCGACCACCCGTCGGCGACCGCGCTCCACTCCCCCGAGCATCCGCGATGCTGCCGTGGCGGTGTGACCGGCAGGTGACGCCCGGGTGAACACGACACGAAACCGGACGGGCGTCAAGCGCCGACGGGTAGGCAGGAAGCCCGCAACGGAAAGGAACCACCATGAGCGACCCCGGCATCAGCCCCGTCGACGACTTCGACTCCCAGCAGCGTCGCGACGACGACATCGACCGTGAGCACGTCGGCCCGTACGAGGTGGACGAGGCCGAGGAGTCCCTCGAGACGGTGACGAACGACGCGGTCGCCGGCGAGACGGTGGAGCCGCAGCCCGGTGACGGCTCCGACGACGGTCCGACCGGCGGATCCCCGCGCGAGGGCTCGCCCGACCTGTGGGAGCAGGACGAGGAACGCCCGGACCTCGGGGGCGACCTCGGCACGAAGCCGCTCTGAGCTGATCAGCCTCCCTCGGGACACGGCTCGGTAGCATCGGGCCGTGTTCCGACGAGTCCGCTCCAGCGTCCGCAGCATGCCCTCGGCAGCGCGGCTGCTGGCGCTTGCGGCGATGCTGCTGGTCGCCGCCTCGGCACACCTCGCCGCCCGCTCGGAGCCCGGTGGCCGCTGGGTCCCGCTCCTGGTCCTCGGCGTCGTCGGTGCGGTCGTCACCGGATCACCGACCCGCCTCTGGCCGCTGCCCGCGATCTGGCTCGTCGCGACGCTCCTCGCCCTGACCGGTGACGCGCCCGTCGACCCCTCGAACACACGGGTCGCCCTGGTCGTCGGCGCAGTCGCGCTCCTGGCGGCGATCGCCGTGGACCTGCGGCCCGTCCTGCGGGCGCGACGCCGACGGGGTGCGGCGTGACCACCCCACGGCCTGGAGGCGCGGCGCACGACCCGCACCGAGCCTCCCGTCCGTCTGCTGGCCGCGTGCACGACCGCCACCTGCGTCGGTTCCTCGCCGACAGCACACCCGTGGCCGCGGGCGGCCGCGCCATCCTGCTGCAGATCGCCGACCCGGTCGTCGCGGCCGGTGTCCGACGGCACTCGGACTTCGCCCGGCGACCCCAGCAGCGGCTCGCCCACACCCTGATGTTCGTCTACGCCGTCGTCATCGGCACGGAGACCGACTCGGCGACCGCGACGGGCTTCGTCAACCACGCGCACCGGCCCGTCGCCGGCGCCGACGACGTCGATCGGCAACTCTGGGTGGCCGCGACCCTGTTCGACTCCGCCCGGCGGGCGCACGACCTGTTCGGCACACGCGTCTCCGCGGCCCGCGCCGAGCAGGTCCTTGCCGCCTACGCGCCGATCGCCACCGCGCTGCGGGTGCCGCCGGAGCGCTGGCCGGCCTCGGTGGCCGCGTTCGACCGGTACTGGCAGCGGACGCTGGACGGGCTCGAGGTCACCGACGACGCCCGCGGGGTCGTCCGCGACCTGCTGCACCCGCGGTTCGCGCCGCTGTGGGTGCGGGCAGCGATGCCCCTCGTGCGCATCGTGACCGTGGGGATGCTGCCGGAACAGGTGCGCACGGCGTACGGCTTCGCCTGGGGACCGCGGGAGGAACGGCGTTTCCGGCGCACCGTCCGGGTGGTGACCGGGGTGCGGGCGTTGGTGCCGAGGGCGCTGCTGCGACTGCCGGGGCCGGTGCTGCTGCGGGCGATGCGGCGGACCGCGGGTCGGTACGCGCCGGCCGGCGCTGGTGCTGGTGCTGGTGCTGGTGCTGGTGCTGGTCAGCCTGCGAGGACCCGCACGGCGTAGTCCCCCACCATCACGACGTCACCGGGCCGGGCGATGACCTGCGCGCCGCCCACGCTGGGTTCCTGCGCACCGGATGCGCGGACGACCACCGTGCCGTTCGAGGATCCGAGGTCCTCGACCAGCAGGCCGCCGTCCCCGGTCGGCCGCATCGCGGCGTGCTCGCGCGACACCGACTTCCCCGGGTCGTCGAGCAGGACAGCTCGTCGGCCCGGCGCGGTCGGGACGCGTCGCCCCACGACCACCGGCTGGTCGAGCGGAACGACGGTGCCCGGCGCGACCTCGAGCACGAGTCGCGGCACGACGCCGATCGTCGGCAGCGGCTGCTCGGTCCGGACGACGGCGTCCGGCTCGTCGTCCGACACCGGAGCCGCAGGCAGCACCCAGGCGCGGGACAGGTACCCGGCCTGCCGGTCGCGCTCGACGTCGGCACGCGTGACCACCGGGCGCTTCGGAGTGTCGTCGTCCTTCCGGCGTCGAGCCACCGTGTACCCCTCGTTCTGGTGATTGTTCAGAAGTGGTGCGAGATGCAACGCGATCAAGTATGGTCGAACCGCGCCGGGGGTCGCCCGGTACTTCACATACGCATCGGGAGGGCATGCGCCATGGCCAATGTCAACGTCACCTACGACGATCTTCGCAACCAGGCTTCGCAGCTTCGCAACGGCCAGAAGGCCATCGAAGACCAGCTGAGCCAGCTCAAGAGCCAGATCGACAACCTCGTCTCGTCGGGGTACGTCACCGACAAGTCCTCGAAGGCCTTCGACTCGACGTACTCGGAGTTCAACTCCGGCGCGACGCAGACGATCCAGGCCATCGACGGCATGGCCGGGTTCCTCGAGAGCGCGGCGAACACCCTCGAGTCGACCGACGAGCAGCTCGCGTCCAGCATCGGCTGAGACCGGCTCGCAACGGTGGTGGCCGGCGTCCTCGGGCGTCGGCCACCGCTCTCGCTGCTGCGGCAGCACACACTTCGAACAACGACTGGACCAACGGGGGGACCGTGGGCGGCAGCATCAAGCTCGATCTCGACCTGATCGGGAATCTCGCATCCGACCTGTCGAGACTGCACAGCGACTTCGACCACGTTGCGGCGACCGCCGACGACTACGAGACCGGTGTCGGTTCATCGACGATCACGAGTGCGATCGCCGAGTTCGGCAGCAACTGGGACATCCGACGAGGACGTCTGATGGAGTCGATCAAGGCGGTGGCCGAGATGGCCGAGTCCGCGCACGAGGGGTTCACCCAGACCGAGATGGACCTGGCGAACAAGATCCTCGGGAAGGACAGCTGATGGCGCGGCCCGTCGACTGGAGCGCTCTCGACCTGCCCACCGACCCTGTCCCCGGGGACACCGCTGAGATCCGGCAGTCCGCGACCAACGCCCGATCCGTCGAGCAGGCGATCGACGAGCAGGTGACCCGTCTCCAGCGCCTCGGAGACGGTCACGGGTGGGAGAGCGAGTCCGGGACGAAGTTCCGCGACTCCGCCAGCGACCTCGCCGGTGCGATCGCGAAGGCCAAGGGCCGCTACACCGAACTGGCCGCGGCGCTCGACGAGTGGGCGGCCGGCCTCGACGGCATCCAGCGAGATGCGGACGCCGCACTCCTGGCCGCGCAGGACGCCCAGGCTGCGCACCAGGCCGCAGCGAGCCAGACGATCACCGCCGAAGTAGACACGCCCGAACACCAGGACCAGGTCGACGCGCAGGACCGGGCGGTGGAGTCGGCCCAGGGCGACATCGACGCCGCGAAGGCGACCATCCGTCGACTCGCGGGTGCGTTGGGCGAAGGCGGCGAGTACGGCGACCTCGCCGACCGTGTGGCGAACCGCATCCGGAACGGTGCCGACGACGGCATGAAGGACGGCTGGTTCGACCACGTCAAGCAGGCGATCCACGACGCGAAGGGCGTCCTCGAGGTCATCAAGAGTGTGCTGAACGCTGTGGCGCTCGTCCTCGTCGTGGCCGCCGTGATCGTCGCGTTGGCGATCCCGGGGGTCAATCTCATCGCGTTCGCCGTGGCGGGACTGATCGTGTCGAGCTTGGTCTTCGGCATCACGGCAGCACAGGCAGCAGCCGGAGACGCGACCACGTCCGATGTCATCTGGGCGGCGGTCGGGGTGGCTGCTTCCGCGGTCGGACTCGGGGCAGCACGGGCTGCGTCGTCCGCACTGCCTGCGCTGACACGGTCGACGGCACAGTCCGGAGCGCGTTCAGCAGCGAACACCGCACGTGCTGCCGGTGTGGCCGAGGGGCCGGTCTACTCGGCGAAGTACGCCGAGATCCAGGCGAGGGCAGCGGAGGTCAGCGGCAAGGCATGGGTGACCATCGTCGACAACTCCGTCACGAACGGAGCCATCGCACCGGTCTTGATCCGGCAACTCGCCAACGGAGGACCGGTCGCACAGCAGGCGCTGCCCAAGATCCTCGTGCCCGCGGTCACCGCATCGGTGCTCGGCGCAAAGGGTCTCTGGGACGGTGTCAACGACTTCGCGGGGGACGTCCACGATCTCTGGACCGGGGAGTACTGGAAGAACGCGACGTCGGTCCAGGTCGGGTCGTTGTGACCGGGTACCGCCTGCAGCTCCCGACAGGGTGGGTGCGGACGCGCCTCACCGGAGACCTCGACCGCGCGGTCGGAGAAGTCGTCGAACGCACGCTTCCGCGGGGGGAGTTCAGCGACTCGGACGGGGCCGCCGCTCGGTGGCGGCTGCGCGACGAGCTCCGGAAGTCGTTCGCGGCCGCTGCGGACGCCGGCGGAGTCGACATGTACTCGTTCGAGGGCGAGGTGGAAGGCATCCGCCTCCCGATGAGCTTCTCCGTGTCGGTCGCTCACCTCGGGGCGTCCGTCGGGACCCTGCCGCTCGAGACGTTCGCCGCGGGCATCAGCACCTCCGGCGACACACAGGTCGTCGACTTCCCTGCGGGCAAGATGATCCGGACGGAACGGCGGTCGCTCGAACCAGTGGGCGTCGCTCTGCACCGCGCAGGAGCAGTCGCCAACGACGTCAGCCCACTGTCGGCTGCGAACCAGGCGGCGGTGCGGGCGCTCCACCGTTTCACGACCGACCACGCCGACGTCGAGGTGACGCAGACGACGGTGGACTACCTCGTTCCCATCCCGGACGAGGTCGGCACGTTCGTCGTGGTCTCCCTGGTCGTGCCGGGAGCGTCGGACGTCGAAGCGCGCGTCAGCCACTTCGACGTGCTCATGGCTGGGTTCGGTTGGACCGGATGACCGAACTGCACGTCCCGGTCACGAATGCGATGTCCCGGCTCGACGTCCGATCCGACCGCATCGAGATCGGAGGGGACACGGCACCGCGCGACCGTGAGGACCTGCTGGAGCTCGGCCGATTGCTCGCGGCGCGCGGGGCGGACGCCGCGTGGGCGATCCTCGACGGGTCGGATGCATCGATCGCATCCTGGGTAGCCCTGACCGTCGTTCCACTCCTCGGCACGACGCCTGGTGTCCTGCGTCGCGGAGCGCGCCACGACGATCCGATCGAGGTCGACGAGGACATGCGGAACACGGCGCTCGGACCGGCCCTCCGCCTTCGGCAACGCATCGCCGTACCAGCGCCGACGGCGCAGGACGCCGCGGGCCTGATCGTGAGCGAGAGTCTCGACTGGTCGTGGGTCCTGCCCGGGGACATGATGTTGTCCGTGAACGCGAACACCACACAGCTCGTCTACGCCGACTGGGTCGCCGACCAGGTCGATCGGGTGGCGCTCGGCATCGACCTTGTCCGCTGAGCTGGTCGTCCGCGCTGCGACGGTGAGTGATCGCGCGGCTGCGACCGGGCAACGGGTCGGACTGGTCGTCGTCGACGGGTCCGTGCGGGCTGTCGCCACGGATGGTCGGAGCCAGGTGGTGTGCGCCGACGTGCGATCCATCGCGTGGGCGCCCTGGTCAGCGCTCCCCAAGGAGCTCGGTGTGGTGAACTCGTCCGGAGCGGCAGTGCTCACCACCCGCGACACAGTCCACGTGTTCCCCATCGATGCGTGGTGGATGGAACCGGCTCCGCCGGCGACGCCTCGACAGGCAGTCGCCTCGAGCGGTTTCGAGGACCTGGCTGAACGACTCGGCCTGGCGATCTCCTACGACCCGGACTCCACGGCCGGACTCAGCACGGCGTCGAACGCAACCGCCCACGTGCCGCTCTCGACCGACGCGATGGTGCGATCCCGACGGGCCACGACCGCGGTCGCGCTCTTCCTCGCCGCCGCCCTGCTCCCACTCCCACTCATCCTGACCGTCTTCGCCAGGGGATGGTCGGACGGACTGGTCGTCATGGGATGGGTGTGCGTGGCAGCGTCGGCGACGGCGCTCGTCAACGTCGTCCTCGGCGTCCTCGGGCGGAGGCCTCATCCGACGACCTTCGGGGAGCGAGTCCTGCGTCCCGCGGACGGCCCGCCTTGGTTCCGACGGAATGCCCACATCGACGTCGACCACGGGATGATCGCCATCAACGACGGGCGGTGGAGGACGATCCTCCTCGCCACTCCTCTGGCGACCGGAGCTGCTTCAGCAGTCGTGCGCGCTCGCGTGGTACGTGGCCGCGAACCCCGGATCGTCCTGATCGACGGCGCCGACGTCGTGCGAGCCGAGCTTCCCTTGCGGTTCTGGTCCGAGCAGCACCTCGACGCGCTGCTGACGGAACTGTCGATCCTCCGTGACGGTTCGGCAGAGCGTCGATCTTCCGGTGCCGTCCGCTTCGACACGAACCGCGGTGCCGGCGTTCCGGGAGCGTCGCTCGTCACGTGGACCTCCCTCGGCGTCGTCCCGCTGCTTCCCCTCGCGCTCGCCACCGTGCTCCAGCTGATGGTTTCGGTCTTCGCCCGGATCGGGGGAGCGTCCACACAGGCCATCGCGCTGACGCTCGGCTTCGCGTCGATCGCGGTGTTGCTCACCGTCGTCGGCGCCGAGCTCGGTCGGCGTCTTCCGTGGGCCGAACCACGCCCGCACGGATTCCGACCGTCACGGGTCTTCGCGTCGGTGGTCGGATGGTTCGTCCTCTTCGCAGCCGTCTGTGCGATCCTCGTCTCGTTCGACGAACCGGGGGCCGCCTGGTACGCGGCGGTGCTCGCCATCGCGAGTACCCCGTTCCAGTGGTGTCTCTACCGCCATCGCGCCATCCGCGCTCAGCGCGGCGTACTGGACATGTTCTCCTGGCTCCGGAACGGATGCCGATCCACCGATCAGCCGATCAGGAAGGCGACGTGATGGCACTCGAATTCGACCACGTGAACGCTTGGACGAAGTTCGTCGACGGAGGCCCGGAGACAGTCGGTCGAGCGGCTGCGGTGAACGCGATCGGGCATGCGCGCCATCCGGTCCCGAAGCGGGCGGCTGCCTCGGTCGAGACGACGATGATCGAACTGGCGCGTCTGCGCGATGCGTTCGACGCCCATGACTTCTTCGTCCTCACCACCGATGCGCCGACGGTCGAAGTGGTCGCCTACACGATCGTTCAGTACGAGCGCGGTCTCGCGGCGGCTGATCGTGCCGTCGACGAGGCACTGGCGCCCCTTCCCAACCGGACGGGACAGCCGGACGTGTCGACGGTGACGACGGCGCTCGGAACAGCGACACGGATCCTCGACCGGACGGAGACACCAGCACCTTCGCGTTTCCGCCGCGCGATCCCTTCCACGACGATCCGGTGGGTCCAGCCCATCGCGCAGCTCACCGAGCCCGTCACCGCGGTCATGACGACCGTCATCCCGAAGCGCGCGGATGAGTCGTTCGCGGCTCCGCTGGTCGATCAGTTCGCCCTCGGGCTCGTGGTGACCCCGGGCGCAGAGTGACAGCCACCGGCGCACTCGCCTGATGAGCTGATGAGCTGATGAACGCAACTCATCGTGGTCAGGACCGCGCTGAACGTCGTGACCGGGCGCAGGGCCACCGGTGTCGCTCTGACCCGCGACCTCCGGAAGCGAATCGAACAAGGTAGGGGCGACTGAATTGAAGATCGTGGCCCAGGGAGTCGACGGGGTGTGGCTGCCGGTGCCGAGCGACCTCGGCGATGCCCCTGTCAAGAAGATCGTGAAGTGGGCGCAACCCGCGGCGCGGGAGGTCCTGCCGCGGAGGGCCTTCAGCCCGCATCCGAAGCAGATGTTCCTCCAGACGCTCTTCGGTGCGGTGGCACAGGCGACCCGACCGAACGAGCAGTACTTCATCCATCGGGCAGCGCTCCCGGCGGAGGTCCTCGTGGTCCGCGTCCGGTGGGAACCGGCCGAGCCGGACCTGACAGCGCAGCTCCAGCGCCTCGTCGGGCCCGGGGACAGCCGCGACGTCGAGGTCGGCGGTGCTTCGCCGGTGGTCATCGTTCCGGGCATCGAAGGTTGGCGAGCCGGACTCCATCGCAGTGACGAGGTCGTCGGTCACGTCGCGGCGTTCGAGCGTGGGGGCCTGTCGGTGCAGGTCCGCGTCGACCTCCCCCCGGAGTGGCTCGTGCCGCTGCAGCCCGACGTCGAGCAGCTCGTCCGATCCCTTGAGACGGTCTGAGCGCCGGTGTCCGTCGACCGTTTCTCGGCGCTGAGCGAGCGACCGATGTCAGACCGAGCACGACTGCGGTGGTTCTGGATCGTCGCTGCCGTCAGTTGGATGGTTGTGGCGGCGTGGATGGCACTCCGCGACGACGTTCAACGGTGGCCCGCTTCCATCGTCCTCGCCTTCGTCTGCGGTACCACCGGACTCTGTTGCTTCATCATGCTGCTCTTCGGCGGCCGACCAACGCGTCGGGAGTTCCTCCGAGCGGCCTGCACCATCATCGCCGGCCACGTCGCGATCGTGGTCGCGCTCGACTTCACCCTCGTCCCCGCACCGAGTCGCTTGGCCGTCGCCGTCGACGCGCTGCTGATCGCGCCCGGACTCAGCATCGTCTCCGCGAGCTTCGGCGTCCTCACGGACGGGTCAGCCGCGGCCGTCGTCTTCGGGGTCGCGTTCACCGTCGACCTCGTCGTCAAGGCCGTCCGAGAGTCGGGCAAGAACCCACGCAACGGCACGAACGAAGAAGGATCAAGTTGATCAGCATCGGTTCGCAGGACGCCGAAGACGAATGGATCGTTGTACCGAACGATCTGCAGCAGGCGTCCGACCGAGCGATCGAGAAGTGGTCAGCACGGGCCGCGCGGTCGGTGCTCCCCAAGCGGGTCCTGCGTCAGGACCCCGAGCAGTTCCCCATCCAGGCTTCTCTCGCGGCAGCTGCAGTGATGACGGGTCCGGACGAAAGTGCTTTCGTCCTGCGCGCCGCCCTTCCCGGCTCGTTCTTGCCTGTACGACTCCACTGGCGCGAATCGGAGACCGATCACCGAGGTGCACTCCGGCAACTTGCCATGCCGTCCTTGAAGCAGGTCACCATCGCTGAACCAGAGCCCTGGCGGTCGCCGACGGGCTCATTGGGTCTGCGTGCCACGATCTTGCGAGAACACGCTCCCCACGGTTGGGTCGGGAGCTTCCCGTTCGAGCAGGTGCTCGTGCAGATCAAGGTGGATGTCGAACCGCGGGACGCGGAGATCATGGAGGCACCGATAGGTCGTCTGCTCTCCAGACTCCGTGTCCGCGTCCTCTGAGATCGTCCTCGAGAACACGCACACGTCGGCAGGTCCGCTCCGGTCGGGTCGAGGTTCGCAGGCTCGTCGACCTGCCGCCGCCTCCCGACGAGCGGATCCGCACTGGTGCTCACCCCGGACTCCGAGGGACGTTGAGGACAACGATCGCACCACCGAGGACGCCCACACGTCCGGACGCCGCTGGGTCGCATTCGCCTGCGACACGATGATCGTGCTCGCGATCGTCCGGTACATCGTGTGGGCGTTCGCGCTGGTGGTCGATGTCAGCATCGGCAGCCGGCATGTGCGGGCATCCGATCAAACGCGGAGCAGACGCTGACGAGCCGTCCGGGACGGATGTTCCCGCTTGCTGCGCGGGTTGGTGTCACCCCATCGGGAAGATGACCCCGAACACCACGATGACCCCGATGAGCGCCAAGGAACATCAGGCCATGACGAGGGTGAACAGCTTCACAGGCGACCGCTCCCAGTAGCGGGTAGCACCCGGCACCAGTTGCTCGATCTTTTTCGCCTTGCTCGGCAATCGTGTCCGAGCACGCAGTATCCCACTGATCTCGCGGATCCTCGGCGTGGTCCAGTTCCAGGAGTCGATCCTGATCCGACGCCTCCGGCTTCCGCCGTGGACGATGAAGAGGACCTCGTTGGCGGGCCAGTTGTCGAACGCCGACCGAAGGCAGCGCAGGCCCTCGTCCCGCGGGAGGAACCGTCTCCGGACGATTCCTCGGAACTCGACCGAATCATCGGCGATCCGGATCGTCGCGACCCGGCGGTGCCAGGTGGCGAGCGCGATGGTCGGCCACGCCATGATCGCGGAGAGCGCCGCGGAGTATGCCCATGCGAATGCGGCTCCGCGAGCGCCAGGGAAGAGCACGACGACTCCGCCGATCAGCGAGCAGAGCGCTGTCGGCCCCAGCCCGCCGAAGATGATCCGTCACTTGGAGAACTGCTCGTCCACAAGCCAGGCGCAACCCGGCCTGCGCGTCGCAGGAACCTGCGAGAATCGACCCATGAGCGGCAGCACGACGCTGCGGGGGGCCTCGTCCGACCACCGCGTTGCGACCACGACGACCACGATCTCCGGTGCGGGGCGCCCCACGTGCGCCTGACGTTCACCGCGAGTCACCTTCCGTCGAGCGCCTCCGCCGACTTCGTGGTGGAGTGCGACGAGGACACCCTGCTCGGCGAGATCGTCGAGGTCGTCGCCAAGCGGCTCGGGCAAGGGGCCACGTCGATCGTCGACGTCGCGGTCGACTCCGTCCCGACCACCCCGCACGCGCGCATCGGCGATGGTGTGCTGCTCGAAGGTGCTCGGCTGACGTTCGGGGCACAGGCTCCGGTGCTGCCGCTGCCCGGTGATCTGCCGAGCGTCCGCATCGTCGGCGGACCGGGTGCCGGCACTGTGGTGGTGCTCGACGCGGGCATCGCCCACGTCGGTTCCGCGCCTGACGCGACGGTGCCCTTGCCGGACCGCACCGCCCCGGAGTACGCCGCGATCCTGCGGCTCGACCTCAACCGTCGGTTCACGATCACCCCGACCGAGGGCTCCACGGTGCTGGTGGACCGCACCGAGGTCGACGACGAGACCCCGGTCGAACCGGGCAGCATCGTCACGATCGGCGACACCCTGCTGTCGGTCGCTGTGCCGGACGCCGACCGAGCGGCGATCACCCTGACCGCCGGCGGCGGCTCCCTCGACTACACGCGGCCGCCGCGGCTCCTGCCCGAGGACCACCCGTCCGTGTTCAAGCTGCCGGCCGTGCCGGCGCAGCAATCACGACGCTCCATCCCGATCATCGCGGCGCTCGCGCCGCTCGGCATGGCTGCCGTGATGATCTCGATCTTCCACAACGTCGCGTACCTCGCGTTCGGTCTCATGTCGCCGATCATCATGTTCGGCAACGCCTGGTGGGACCGTCGGAACGGCAAGAAGACCCACAAGCAGCGCGTCGCCGAGTACGAAGAGACCAAGAAGGCGGTCGAGGCGGACGCCCTGGAGGCAGTGGTCCGGTACCAGCGCGAGCTGCGGACGAGCGCACCCGACCCCGCAACCGTGCTCGACGTCGCGTTGCGGCGTCGCGCCCGCCTGTGGGAGCGCCGCCGGACCGATCCTGACTACCTGACGCTCCGCGTCGGAACCGCGGACGTGCCGTCCGGCGTCGTGCTCGAGGACCCGTCGGCGCTCGAGCACCGTCGCGCGGTCGACAAGCTGGCGGAGGACGTGCCGGTGATCGTCGACCTCGGCGTGCAGGGGGTCGTCGGCGTCGCAGGCCGAGACGAGCACACGCGGCACCTGACGTCGTGGTTCGTGGCGCAGCTCGCGGTGCTCCAGAGCCCGCGTGACACGCAGTTCGTCGTGCTGACGGACGCCCGGTCGGCCGATGAGTGGGCGTGGTTGCGGTGGATCCCGCAGGCTCGACCGGGCTTCGGGCAGGACGCCGTGATCGCGATCGGCAACGACGCCGAGACGCTCGGCGCCCGGGTGGCGGAGGTCGGTCAGCTGATCGATGCGCGACAGCGGGCGATGCGTGAGTCGAACATGCGCGGGATCCCCGGTCCGGACATCGTCGTCGTGCTCGACGGTGCCCGGCGGCTCCGAGCGCTGCCCGGCCTGATCCGCATCCTCAAGGAAGGGCCGGCGGTCGGCGTCCGGGCGATCTGCATCGAGGAAGAGGCACGGCTGCTGCCCGAGGAGTGCTCCGTCGTCGTCACCGTCGGGCCGGAACGCATCCGGGTCGCCGCGCAGCGCCAGGCGACGGTCACCGACGTGCGGCCCGACCGGATCCCGGACGGCTGGTTCGAGACGGTCGCCCGGGCGGTGGCGCCGATGGTGGACGCCGACGACGAGAGCGACGCCGGCGGACTGCCCACGTCGTCGCGGTTGCTCGACGTCATGCTGCTCGAACCGCCGACGGCCCGGGCGATCACCGGGAAGTGGTCGCTGCGCCCACGCACCACCGAGGTCGTCATGGGCGAGAGCCTCGACGGACCGTTCGCGTTCGACCTGCGGAAGGACGGCCCCCACGGCCTCGTCGCCGGCACGACGGGTTCGGGCAAGTCCGAGCTCCTGCAGACGATCGTCGCGTCGCTCGCGGCCACGAACACCCCGGAGGGCATGAACTTCGTCCTCATCGACTACAAGGGCGGGGCTGCCTTCCGCGACTTCGCGCCGCTGCCGCACACCGTCGGGATGGTGACCGACCTCGACACGCACCTGGTGGAGCGAGCGCTCGAGTCCCTGGGCGCCGAGCTCCGTCGTCGCGAGCACCTGTTGGCCGATGCGGCAGCGAAGGACATCGAGGACTACCTCGACCGCCTCGGTCGTGGTGAACCGCTGCCGCCGATGCCACGGCTGCTCATCGTCATCGACGAGTTCGCCAGTCTGGTACGGGAGCTGCCCGACTTCGTGACCGGCCTGGTGAACATCGCACAGCGCGGCCGATCCCTCGGCATCCACCTGATCCTCGCCACGCAGCGTCCGACCGGTGTCGTCTCGAACGACATCCGCGCGAACACGAACCTGCGGATCGCGCTGCGGGTCACCGACTCGAGCGAGAGCACCGACGTGATCGACGCCGGCGACGCGGCCCAGATCCAGAAGAGCACTCCCGGCCGCGGGTACATCCGACTGGGTGCCGGGGCGCTGTTGCCGTTCCAGTCGGGTCGCGTCGGTGGCCGTCGCCCCGGACAGTCGACCCAGCGCAAGCAGGTCTGGGCCGGTGCCGTCTCGTGGTCGGCGCTCGGTACCGCACCGCCCGCACCACCGAAGTCCGAGGTGCAGCACACCGACGAACGAACCGACCTGCAGGAGCTCGTCGGCGCCGTGACCGAGGCCGCGGCGGAGCTGGGCGGTCCGGCTCCGTACCGTCCCTGGCTCGATGCCCTGCCGGAGACGCTGCTCTTCACCGACCTCAACGACCGCGCGTGGGAACTCGACGACAGTACGACGACGGACGCGCGGGTCGGCCCGCTGCCGTTCGCGCTGCAGGACTTCCCGGGTGAGCAGGCACAGCGGGTGCGCAGCCTCGACCTCGACTCCGACGGACACCTCTACGTGGTCGGTGCACCTCGCAGCGGCCGATCGCAGGTGCTCCGGACCCTCGCGGCAGCCATCGCCCGGAACACCTCGGCGGCGGACGTCCACGTGTACGCGCTCGACTGCGGCAACGGCGCGCTGCTGCCGATCCAGGCACTCCCGCACGCCGGAGCCGTCGTCCAGCGTGTCCAGACCGAACGAGCCCAGCGGCTGCTGACCAAGCTGGCCCAGGAACTCGCCCGGCGCCAGCAGGTGCTGGCTGACGGCGGTTTTGCGAGCATCGTCGAGCAGCGTGCCGCGGCCGTCGTGCCAGCGGAACGCCTGCCGCACATCGTCTTCATGCTCGACCGCTGGGAGGGCTTCGTCGGCTCACTCGGCGAGCTCGACCACGGCGCTCCCACCGACCAGGTGATGACGTTGCTCCGCGAAGGTGCCAGCGTCGGCATCCACCTGGTCGTCACCGGAGACCGGCAGCTGCTCTCGAGTCGGATGGCCACCCTGGTGGAGGACAAGCTCGTCCTCCGGTTGTCGGACCGGGGCGACTACGGGCTGGCGTCGCTCAACCCGCGGAAGCTCCCGGAGCAGGTCCCCGACGGACGAGCGTTCGCCTCCGAGTCCGCGACGGAGACACAGATCGCGCTGCTCGCCGCAGCAGGCACCGGGCAGTCGCAGGCCGCCGCCATCACGGCCCTCGCCACCTTCGCGACGGAACGCGATCGGGCCGTCGAACGCAGCCGGCGTCCCTTCCGCGTCGACCAGCTGTCCGGCCCGGTGCCGTTCGAGCGGGCATGGGAGATGCGCGACGACGACGCCGGCCTGTTCGGTCTGGTCGGCATCGGCGGCGACGACCTCACCGCGATCGGACCCGACCTGGCCGCTGCCGGTTCGTTCGTCGTCGGTGGCCCCGCGAAGTCCGGACGCAGCGCCGTCCTGCTCTCCATGACCCGTTCGGTCCTGCGCGAGGGTGGCGAGGTCGTGCTCGTGACCCCGCGGCAGTCCCCGCTCCGTGCGCTGGCCGCGGAACCGGGTGTCCTGGCGGCGCACGAAGGTGCCGATCTGACCGAGGACGACCTCGCTCCCCTGTTCGACGGGCAGCCCGGTCGACGCGTCCTGGTGATCGACGACGCCGAGCTCGTCAAGGACGCCCCGGCGAAGAGCTGGCTGCAGGGGTTCGTCAAGCGTGCGGCCGACAACGGTCAGGCGATCGTCGCAGCCGGACTGACCGCCGAGTTCGGCGTCGGGTTCACCGGCTGGCAGGTCGACATGAAGCGCAACCGCTCGGGAGCGCTGCTGAGCCCCCAGGCGATCACCGAGGGCGACCTGCTCGGCATGCGCCTGCCGCGGAGCAGCATCGTCGAGCGCGTCCAGGTCGGTTCCGCGATCGTGCACCTCGGCAACGGTGAGCTCGTGTCGGTGCAGGTGCCGACTCCCTGAACGCCGGACCCCCGCGCACGGTTGGGTGGGTACATGTCCTCTGCCCCGCTCTCCGGTGACGACTCCCTGCACCTGCCCGAGTTCGACAGCCCGCCGGCGTCTCCGCTCGACCTCGCTCGCGACTGGCTGTCCGCGGCCCAGGACCGACAGGTCTCCGAGCCGTTGTCGATGACCCTCGCCACGGCCGGGGCGGACGGCCGCGTGTCCGCTCGCACCGTCGACGTGAAGCGCATCGAGGCGGACGGGCTGGTCTTCGGCACGTCGGAGGACAGCCCGAAGGGCCGGCAGCTCGCCGAGAACCCGCACGCAGCATTGCAGGCGTACTGGCGCGAGACGATGCAGCAGCTCCGGTTCGAGGGGCGCGTCGTCCGGCTGTCGGACGACGAGTCCGATGCGCTGTTCGCGGACCGCTCCCCGAAGTCACGCGCCGCGACGGCCATCGCCGATCAGTCGGCCGTGCTCGAACCGCGGACGCTGCAGGACCTGATCGACGACGCGAACGACCTGCTCGACGACTCGGGCGACGACGTCCCCCGACCTGCACGGTGGGTTGCCTGGCGTCTCGAGCCCGACATCGTGGAGTTCTGGCACGGCAGCCGTGACCGGATGCACCGACGACTGCAGTACGCATTCGCCGACAGTCTGGACGGCCACCCGCCTGCAGCCGTAGTCGGCGCGGCTTCCGTTGGTGCGAGATCGACCACTCCGCGCGCTCGTTGCGCTGCACGGAGTGATCAACCTCGCACCGAGCGCCGCCCGCGCCCCTACCGCCCGATCGGGTTCACCATCTCCCCCGCCCGGATGAGCGACGCCGACTGGTCCGCCAGGTCCACCATCGACAGGGTGTTCCGCAACTGCAACCGGTTCAGGCACGAGTGCTCGAACGTCGGTACCCGCAGGTCCAACGGTCGACGGCGCTCCGGGTGTGCAGCGGCGTGCGCGTCGATGCACTCCCCCACGACCTCCCAGAAGCGGGACTCCGGCAGCCCCCCGTCGTCGTCGAGGATCGCGGCGACGAACCGCAGCACCCCGTCGAACACGTCGGTGAACACGGCGAGCGCTGCTTCGTCGTCGGACACCGGGTGCACGATCCGGTCGATGTCGGCCGGGACGGGGTGGTCGGCGTGGCGACTGAGGACCGCCGCCTCTTCCCCGATGTCCTTCATCACGGCACGGACCACGACGCCGTCGCGCACGACGAGCACCAGGTTCTCGCCGTGCGGCATGAACACCAGGTCGTGCACGGTCAGGCAGTGCACGACGGGCAGCAGGTACGCGTGGAGCCAGCGCCGGACCCAGACGTCGGCGGACAGACCAGAGGCCTCGATCAGCGCCGAGACCACGGCGTTCCCCGAGGCGTCCCGGTGCAGCAGCGCCGCCATCGTCAGCAGTCGCTCGCCGTCCGCCACCCGCGGCAGAGGGCTCTCCCGCCACAGCGCCGCGAGCATCTTGCGCTGTGGCGAGGACACGTCGACCCGATGGTACGCGTCGCCGGTGTACCCGATGGCGGCGTGCTCCCGGAGCACCGAGAACCCGGCGGCGGCGAGCGTGGGGTCGGCGGCGACGATCGACGCGACCCAATCGTTCACAGCCGGGGTGTTCCGCATGTACGCGGGCGACATCCCCCGCAGGAACCCCATGTTCTGCACGGCGAGCGCCGTCTTGACGTACGAGCGTGATGGGTCGGTGCGGTTGAACGCGGTGCGGATCGACTGCTGCGGCTGGTACTCGTCCGGCCCCTCGCCCAGGTCGACCAGGTCGTGTCGGCCCAGGTCGGGCGCGAAGGTCACGGCGATCCGGTGCTGCCACTGCCACGGGTGCACGGGCAGCCACACGTAGTCGTCGGGGTCGAGCCCGCGACGCTCCAGCGTGCCCCGGAAGCCGGCCACGACGTCCGCCGACAGCTCCGACTCCCAGTGCGCCTGCTCGGTGCGGTCCGCGGCGAGCGCCAGGTGCGTGTGCTCGCGTCGGGCGGCGAGCCACCGGTACCGGAACCGCCCGCCGGACTCCGGCGCGAACGCCCGGTACTCGTCGAGCCCGAACCCGATCCGACCGTTGGCGGCGACGAAGGCCGGATGCCCCTCGGTCATCGCGGACTCGACGTCCTGGAAGGATGCGACAGCGGCGTCGACGGATTCCCCGGACCGCCCGCGCGCGAGCTGTGCAGCGGACGGGCCTCCCCGCCGGTGCTTCGCCGCCGCGCTCGCCAGGGTCGACGCGATCTCCTCCAGGTACGTGCCGAGCAACTCGTCGGGGATCCCGAGCACCCCGCGCAGTTCGAGCACGAGCTCCTGCGCACTGAGCGGCGTCGGCACCCCCGCACGGTTCCGCGTCAACGAGGCCTCGTCCATCGACCAGTGCTCGAGCAGGTGCTGCCGCGCCCGGAACCGGTACGTCGACTCCCCCGCGTCGAGCCGCCACCCGTCCTCGTCCGGCACGGGTGCGATCAGCCGTTCGTGGGTGAACTCCGCGATCGCCTTCGCGACGAGGTGCCGTTCGGCGGGTTCCAGGTGCTCGGGCCGCAGGTGTGCGGCCGGCCCGTCGTCGTCCGGCACGCCGATCCGGTCGGTGTCGAGCACCGACAGCAGGGCCCGCTTGCCGGCGACGTCCACCTGTCGCAGGGCGCGGAACCCGACCTCGGCGTTCTTCGCCTGCACGGCGGTGTTCCGCACGTCCGGTTCGACGACGACCCGGCGCGCGCCGAGGGCGTCCCGGCAGTGCTCGACGACGGCGCGCATCACCGCGCTCGTGAGGCCGTGCACACGACGGTCCGCGGGTGCCGGAGCGACGAGCAGGTGCATGCCGACGTCGCCGGGTTCGGCCGCCCACACGTCGGTGAGCAGGACGGCGGCGGGGTCGTAGGTCTCGGCCAGGAAGCACGGGTCGCCGTCGCGACGACCGAGCCACGCGGCCTGCGCCGGATCCGCCTGCACGCCGGCCAGGTAGTCCCGGACGCCGTCCACGTCCAGGTCACCCATCTCCCACCAGGACGACGCCGGGTGGGCGAGCCAGGACTGCACGACGGCGGCGTCGCGTTCCGGGTCCACGGGTTCGACGGTCAGGAGGCCCGGCTCGGCTCCTCCAGGCACGGTCGCGTCCGGTGCGGTGGTGGTCACGGTCGTGCTCATGCGGACACCTCCGCACGCTCGGTCGCGAGCCGGGCTGGCGCCCGCTCCGCGGCGCCGGGCTGGGCGGTGGACGGCGCTGCTGTCGACTGCCCCGAGGCGGGCAGGCCGAACTCCTGGAAGGCGATCCGGGCCTCCAGGCCGTACACGGGGCGACCCGTGACGGACCGGATGATCGACGCGTTCCGCCACGCCCCCATGCCGAGGTCGGGCGCGGTCAGGCCGTGCGTGTGCTCCTCGGCGTTCTGCACCCAGATGCGTCCGCCCAGGGTGTCGACGTGGTGGTCGCGGGCGACCGCCAGGCGGCCCCGGGAGTCGCGGGCGACGAGGTGCTCGACCGGGTCGAGGAACCGCGGGACCCGTGGGGTGTACCCGGTGGCGAGCACCAGCTGCTCGACCTCGTGCTCGTACGTCTGGTCGAGCTGCCCGTGGCGCAGCGTCAACCGGTACGTGCCGCGGTCGGCGAGCCAGGCGGCGTCGACGACGCTCGTCTCGGTCCGGAGCGTCGTCGGGACCGGGCCGCGCGCACTGATCCGGTAGAGCTGGTCGTACAGGTCGTCGACCAGGTCGGCGCTGATGCCCTTGTACAGGCCGCGCTGTTCCCGCCCCAGGCGATCGCGGACGGCCTCGGGCAGCCCGTGGAAGTGGTCCGTGTACTCGGGGCTCGTCATCTCGAGGGTGAGCTTGGTGTCCTCCATCGGGAAGAACCGGGGCGAGCGCGTGATCCAGTCGAGGCGGTATCCGTCCTGCCGGATGTCCTCGAGCAGTTCCCGGTAGACCTCCGCGGCGGACTGCCCGCTGCCGACGACGGCGATCGACCCGGCGTCGCGCAGGGCGTCGCGGTTCGGCAGGAACGCAGCGGAGTGGATCGCCGGCCCGCCGATCCCGCGCAGCGGGGCGGGGACGGACGGCTCGGTGCCGATGCCCACGACGACGTGGCGTGCGCGGTACGTCTCGAGGCCCTGATCGGTCTCGGCGTGCACCGTGAACGTGTCGGTGACCGGGTCGTGCTCGACGGCGGTCACCCGGCGGCCCCACCGCAGGGTGTCGAGCCGGTCGGCGGCCCATCGGCAGTAGGCGTCGTACTCGCTGCGCAGGGGGTGGAAGTCCTCGCGGATGTAGAACGGGTACAGGCGCCCGGTCTCCTTGAGCCAGGCGAGGAACGAGAACGGCGAGGTCGGGTCGGCCATCGTCACCAGGTCGGCGAGGAACGGCACCTGGATCGTGGCGTCGTCGAGCATCATGCCGTGGTGCCAGGCGAAGCCGTCAGCCGCGTCGAGGAACACCGCGTCGAGGTCGGCGATCGGGTCGGTCAGGCAGGCGAGGCCGAGGTTGAACGGGCCGATGCCGATGCCGACGACGTCGTGCACCGGCTGCTCATCGCGGTTCATCGGTTCGCTCCCTCGGTCGCGGCGGTGACGGCGCGCACCCGGGCGGCCGTCGCGACGACGTGCTCCAGCGACGCGCGCATCTGCTCCGGGGTGGTCTCGGGGTTGAGCAGCGTGAGCTTGTTGCACGGCCGACCGTCGATGACCGTCTTGGCGATCAGCACCCGGCCCTCGGCGAGCAGGGCCGAGCGGATGGGGGCGACCAGCGCGTCGGCGGCCTCGTCCGTCATGCCGGCGGGCTGCCAGCGGAACAGCACCGTGCTGAGCTGCGTCGGCGCGACGAGCACCAGGTCCGGGTGCTCCTCGACGATCCAGTGGGTGGCCGCGGCGAGGTCGATGACGGCGTCGAACGCTTCGCCGATCGCGTCGGCGCCGGTCGCCCGCAGGGTGGCCCAGAGCTTCAGCGCGTCGAACCGACGGGTCGTCTGCAGCGACTTGTCGACCTGGTTGGGCTCGGCGGCGTCCTCGGGGTTCAGGTAGTCGGCGTACCAGGCGGTGCGGCGCAGGTCCTCCGGGCGCTGGACGAGCAGGGCGCTCGACGACACCGGCTGGAAGAACGCCTTGTGCAGGTCGGCGGTCACGCTCCGGGCCCGTTCGGCGCCGTCGAGCAGGTGCCGGCGGGTCGGGGAGACGAGCAGACCGCAGCCGTACGCGGCGTCGACGTGCAGCCAGACCCCCTCGAGGTCACAGACGTCCGCGATCGGCTCGAGCGGGTCGATCACCCCGCGGTCGGTGGTGCCGGCGGTGGCGACGACGGCCATCGGCGTCTGCCCGGCTGCGCGGGCGGCGGCGATCGCCTCGGCGAGGGCGGCGGGCACCATCCGGCCGGCGTGGTCGGTGGCGACGGCGACCACGGCCTCGAGCCCGAGCAGCCGCGCCGACTTCGCGATGCTGAAGTGGGTCTCCGCGGTCGTGAACACGGTGCCACTGACGCCGAGGGCCTCGCGCGCCAGCAGCAGGGCCTGCAGGTTCGATTGCGAGCCGCCCGAGGTGAAGATGCCGTCCCCCGCGGCGAACCCGATCCGACCGGCGAGCCAGGAGACGACGTGCCGCTCGATCTCGGTGCCGATCCGGGACTGGTCCCAGGTGTCGACCGACGGGTTCACGGCGGCCAGGACCGACTCGGCGGCGACCGCGGGCAGCGCGACCGGGCAGTTCAGGTGCGCGAGGTACGCCGGGTCGTGGAACCAGACGGCCTCGCGGACGAACAGCTCGTCGAGTTCGGCGAGTGCGCGGTCCGTCCCGAGGGGTTCGGCGTCGAGGTCGACGTCCTGCACCCGGGCCCGGAGGACCTCGGGAGCGGTGTCGGTCGTCGGACGGTCGGCGGCGGCGAAGCGGTCGGCCAGACGGCCCACCGTGGACGTCACGGCGGAGCGGTAGCGCTCGGCGGTGGCGGTGTTCAGGAGTTCGATGGGAGGTGTCACGTTAGGTAAGGCTAACCTCACAAAGCGTGATCGTGCCACCCGAACGAGGGGCGCTCTGGCAGGCCGGGCGTGTCAGACGCCCGTCTGCCGGACGCGCCGGGCGTCCATTCGCCGCGCGGGTCGGCGTCCGCCCGCCGGGGCGTCAGGCGTTCATGAACTCGCTCAGCTGCAGGGCCCGGCCGACGATGCGCACGTCGCCGATCGACCCGACGAACACCTGGTCGAGCTGTCCGCCGTAGCGGTACCCACCGAGCAACCACGGCTTGCCGATCGTGCTCAGACCGCGGTTCGGCGTGGACGGGTTCCGCACGACCGGACATCCGTCGACGTACAGCACGGTGTGCGTCCC
The DNA here is from genome assembly GCF_025677645.1 of Curtobacterium poinsettiae. Taxonomy (NCBI): domain Bacteria; kingdom Bacillati; phylum Actinomycetota; class Actinomycetes; order Micrococcales; family Microbacteriaceae; genus Curtobacterium; species Curtobacterium flaccumfaciens. The sequence goes on from NZ_CP106879.1 coordinate 236,676, forward strand.
GTCGTTCACCACGGCAACGTGCCACCAGGCGCCGAGCGGCAACTCGTGCCCCCAGTTCGTCAGCGATCCGTCCTGGCTCGTCGGGTACACGCACCACTGCAGCTCGCGGTCCCCCGACAGGCTCAGCGTCACGGCGGGCTCGTCCGGGTCACCATCGGGCCCGGTCGCCTTCCCCACCTGGCCGGCGCTCGAGTACTGCGACAGCAGGGCACTGAACCCGTTCGCGCTCGGGTCGAACGTGGTCGGCAGGGCGAAGAACGCCTCGACCGTGTAGCCGTGGGGGAACCGGGTCCGGTTGAGCGGAGCCGTGTCGATGGTCTGCAGGTGGTCGCCGCCGGACTTGCCGCCCTGCAGCGCGAGGCTGCCGGCACCCGGCTGGTCTGGATGGTGTGCCGCCGTCCAGCGCAGCGCCCCCGCGACGGCACCGGTCCGGCGGGCGACCACCAGGTCGTTCCCCCGCCCGCTCTGGTCGCGCACCAGCGTCGTCGGCGCGAGCGCCGCCCCGTCCGGGTTGCCGTCGAACCGCCAGTACGCCAACGTCCCCGGCACCAGCATGCGTGCCGCCGGCCGGGAGGCCCGTGGTGCGACCGGCGCGAACCCCGCGAAGCGCGCGTCGAAGTCCACGGCCATGGTGAAGCGGTCGACGTCGCCGCTGAGCGCGGTCTCCTGTGCTGCGAGCTCGTTCGCGTCGCCGAGTCCGCCGGCGAGCAGGAAGGGCGACAGCGTCTCGACGTCGATGACGTTCCGCTCGACATCGACGTGGTACAGCCGGATCATGGCCGCCCCGCCGTAGTAGCGGTTCTGGTAGTTGGTCAGGTGCAGCGCGACGTCGTGCCCCACGGCGTTCTTCGCCGTCGTGCGTCCCGGCCCCCAGTAGTGCCCGTTGAGCGTCAGGAAGACCTGGTCGTGCTTCGTGATGAAGGAGTCCCAGAGCCGCTGCCCGTAGGGGTCGAACGCCGCCCCGCCGCTGGCGTCCGAGTCGACGAGGGCGTGCGTCGTGAGGATCACCGGAGCGTGCGGTCGGGCCGCGAGCACGGAGCTGGCCCAGGCGAGCCCGCTCGCACTCGTCCGCCAGTCGAGCGCCAGGACGACCCACTCGCGGCCGGCCGCGGTGAACCGGTGAGCGGTGTTGTACCCGTCCGGGCTCGAGCCGATCCAGCCGGGGGCCTTCCGGAACCGCTGCGGACCGAACACGTCGAGGTACGGGGTCCGGCCGCGCTGGTCGTCGGTCGAGGGATCGACGTCGTGGTTGCCGGCGAGCACGCTGTAGGGCGCCCCGGCTCGGTCGAGCACGTCGAAGACCGCACCGGACGCGCGCATCTCGGACGCCGCACCGTTCTGGGTCAGGTCGCCGAGGTGGACGAGGAACACGGTGTTGTGCCGGGCCTGCTCGCGGACGACGTACTCGAGCGAAGCCCGCATCGGCGCCGGGTCGACCGCGGCGCCGTCGAACATGTACTGCGTGTCCGGCATCACCGCGACGGTGAAGCGCGGCGAGGTCGTGTCCGGGCGCCACCGTCCGGTGTGTCCGCGCACCACCGCAGCCCGAGCGGCCGCGGCCGGTCCGCCGAGCGTCCCCGGGGCCACAGCGGGTGCCGCGGTCAGTGCATCGGCGACGGCCGGGGCGCTGCCGAGGCCGTTCGACGCCACGAGACCGGCGGCACCGGCGAGCCCAGATCCGACCAGGAAGCCCCGGCGGGAGACCGGGATGCGCTTGCTGCGCTCTCCGGCGTGGTCGTCGGTGCCGTCGCGGTCGTCAGGGCTGTTCTGCACAGCACCGCACCGTACGGATCGCGGGGGAACGCCCCGGGTCCGTTCCGTGAACTCCAGACCGGCTGCGGCTGCCGGTTCGGTGTGGACCGGTGAGGGCTCCTACAGCTTCTCGATCGGGGCGATCTTGATGAGGAGCTTCTTGCGGCCCGCGGAGTCGAACGCGATCTCCGCGATGCGCTTGGCACCCTGCCCCGTCACCGCGGACACCGTGCCTTCACCGAAGTCGACGTGCTTGATGCGGTCGCCCGCGACGAGTTCCATGTCGCCGTTGTCGCGCACCTGCCCGGACACCCGGTTCGCCCACTCGGTCTTCGGGCGGGTCTTCGAGGCCGCCGCTGCGCGGTCGTACGAGCCGCCACCCCAACCACCACCGCCGCGGTAGCCGCCACCGCCGCCGCCGAAGCCGCCGTCGCGCTTGGCGTTCAGGGCACGGGGCTGCGTGCCACCGCGGCTGTTCGCCATGCCCGGGGACTGCTTCCACTCGATGAGCCCCTCGGGGATCTCCTGCAGGAAGCGCGAGGGCATCGCCACGTTGACGTCACCGAACTGGGCACGGGTCATCGCGAGGGACAGGAACAGGACCTTCTTGGCGCGGGTGATGCCCACGTAGAACAGCCGTCGCTCTTCCGACGGCCCGCCGGGTTCGTTGGCGGACATCCGGTGCGGGAGCAGGTCTTCCTCGACGCCGGTCAGGAACACCGCGTCGTACTCCAGACCCTTCGCGGTGTGCAGCGTCATCAGCGAGACCGTGCCCGAGGAGTCGTCGAGCTCGTCCGCCGCGGCGACCAGCGAGACCTCGGTCAGGAAGTCCGACAGCGTGCCCTCGGGGTTGTTCTTCTGGAACTCACGCGTCACGGCCACGAGCTCGTCGATGTTGTCGGCACGGGCCGCGTCCTGCGCGTCGGGCGACTTCCGCAGGTTGTCGAGCAGCCCGGAGCCGTCGAGCAGCTGTGTCAGGGTGTCGACCACCGGCTGCGTCGGGGCCTTCTCGGACACGGAGTCCAGCAGCGCCGCGAACTCGGTGATGGCGTTCCGCACCTTCGGTCCGAACCCGAGCTCGCCCGCGTGTCGCAGGGCGTCGCGCATCGTGGTCTCGTGCTCGTCGGCGTAGCGCTGCAGCGTGGTCTCGGTGACCGAGCCGATGCCGCGCTTGGGCACGTTGAGGATGCGGCGCAGGGCCATCGGGTCGGCCGGGTTCGCGACGGTGATCAGGTACGCCATGGCGTCCTTGATCTCGGCGCGCTCGTAGAACTTCGTGCCGCCGAGCACCCGGTACGGGATCGCCGCACGGATGAAGATCTCCTCCAGCGCACGGGTCTGCGAGTTGGTCCGGTAGAACACCGCCATGTCGCGGTAGTCCATGCCGTCTTCCCGCAGGCGCTGGATCTCGTCGGCGACGAACTGCGCCTCGTCGTGGCCGGTGTACCCGGTGAAGCCGACGATCTTCTCGCCGGCGCCGACGTCGGTGAACAGGCTCTTCGCCTGGCGGTCGAAGTTGTTCGCGATGACGGCGTTCGCCGCGTCGAGGATGTTCTGCGTCGAGCGGTAGTTCTGCTCGAGCAGGATCGTCTTGGAGTTCGGGAAGTCCCGCTCGAACTCGACGATGTTGCGGATGTCCGCCCCGCGGAACGCGTAGATCGACTGGTCGGAGTCGCCGACCACCGTCAGGGACGCGGGGGCGATCGAGCCGTCGGTCTCGCGCATCCGGGCGACGTGCTGCCCGGAGTCCTCGAGCTTGTCCACCTGTTCGACCGGTACCGGGCGGGTGAGCTCGCGGATCAGGGCGTACTGGGCGTGGTTCGTGTCCTGGTACTCGTCGACCAGGATGTACCGGAAGCGGCGCTGGTACAGGGCGGCGACGTCCGGGAAGGCGCGGAACAGGAACACCGTCTGGCCGATGAGGTCGTCGAAGTCGAACGCGTTCGCCCGGCGGAGTTCGTTCGTGTAGCGCCGGAACACCTCGGTGAACATGACCTCTTGCGGGTCGTTCACGTTGATGTTGCGCGCGTAGGTGTCGATGTCCTGCAGCTCGTTCTTGAGCTTCGAGATCTTCGACGCCGCGGCGCCGACGGTCAGCCCGAGGGAGTCGGCCTCGAGCTCCTTGATGATCCGCTTCAACAGCGCCTTGGAGTCGGCGGAGTCGTAGATCGTGAAGGACTGCGGGAACCCGAACCGTTCGGCTTCGCGCCGCAGGATGCGCACGCACGCCGAGTGGAACGTGGAGATCCACATCCCCTCGGCCTCGCCACCGACCAGGGCCCGGACGCGCTCGCGCATCTCGGCGGCGGCCTTGTTCGTGAACGTGATCGCCAGGATCTGCGACGGCCAGGCTTCGCGGTTGGCGAGCAGCAGCGCGATGCGGCGGGTGAGCACGCTCGTCTTGCCGGAACCGGCGCCGGCAACGATCAGCAGGGACTCGCCGCGGTACTCGACGGCTTCCTTCTGCTGGGGGTTCAGACCCGCGGTGAACGGGTCTTCGTACGCGCGGGCACCGGCGCCCGGCTCGGGCGTCGATTCGAAGGGGTCGAGCACGATCGTCATGTCCGGGACAGTCTAGGCGGGACCCCCGACAGCAGACCGGGCGAGCACCGCCAGGTCGGGGTGGTCGGCGAACACCCCGTCGAGTCCGGTGCGGATCACGGAGGTGAACCACCGCTCCCAGTCGCCGAAGGCCGCGACGTCGCCACCACGACGCAACGGCGACGGCAGGAACCGGTTCTCCGGCCGGAGGGTCCACGTGTACACCGCGAGTCCGGCGGCGTGGGCACGGTCGACGATCGCGCTGCGCACCGGCGTCGGGTCGTCGAGCGCGACGCTGTCGACGCCGGCCATCAGGGTGCCGAGGTCGACGCTGATGCCGTGGAACTCGGTCGCGAACGACGCGAGCGCGTCCTCGGAGCGCTCGGCGGCGTAGGTGGGGGCGAGCGACCCGTGGGACGCGACCTCGTCCGCGGCGCTGCCACGGGCCTCCTGGAGGTACACGAGCCGGCCACCGGTCCCCCGCTCGCGCAGGTCCCGCAGCACGCCCTTCTCGAAGCTCTCCACCGTGAGCCGCTCGTCCTGCCGCCACCCGGCCTCGCCGAGCGCGGCGTCGACGAGTGCACCCATCGGGAACCCGGCGCGGTCGAAGTACGCGGCGTGCTTCACCTCGGCGACGAGCCCGACCGGGCGGGGCGCCGCGTCGAGGATCGCGAGCAGGTCGACGAGCCGCAGGATCGGCTGCGCACCGTCGTGCTCGGCGGATCCCGGCCGCAGCACCGGCAGGCGCTCGCGGGTGCGGAGCGTCTGCAGCTCGGACCACGTGAAGTCCTCGGTGAACCAGCCGGTCAGGGTCTGCCCGTCGACGGTCTTCGTCGTGCGCAGGTGCCGGAACTCGGGGTGGTCGGCGACGTCCGTGGTGCCCGAGACCTCGTTCTCGTGCCGGAGCACCAGAACGCCGTCCTTCGTGGGCACCAGATCCGGTTCGATCGCGTCGGCGCCGAGCTCGATCGCGAGGTCGTACGCGCTCCGCGAGTGCTCGGGACGGTAGCCGGACGCACCGCGGTGGGCGATCACGAGGGTCATGGCGCGACCCTACTTGCCGCGGGTGACCAGCGGGGCGCCTGTGTCGCGGGACACACGCGTCGCTCCGGCGGCCGTCGTTCCCAGCGACTGCGCCGAGCATCACCGCATGACCGTCCGTTCGCTCTCCACCGCCGTCGAGGCCCGGATCGACCGGGCTGCACGCCGTCTGCTCGACGCCGGGCACCAGCCGCACCGGCCCGTCCGGGTGTTCGTCACCGAGTTCCTGGTGTTCGGCGCGAAGCAGGCCTGGGCGTGCGCGTTCGGGGCGATGCTGCTCGCGACCATGGCCGTGGTGCACCTGACCGTGCCGGCGGCGATGCGGAACGACGTGCTGACCATCGCGGCCGTGCTGCTGCAGGTCGGCATGCTCGTGTTCGGGCTCGAGACCGTGCGTGAGCTCCGGGTCGTCCTGCTGTTCCACGTCGTCGGCACCGCGATGGAGGTGTTCAAGACCCACATGGGCTCGTGGACCTACGAGCCGGGCGGGCTGTTCGTCGTCGCCGGGGTGCCGCTGTTCTCGGGGTTCATGTACGGCGCGGTCGGGTCGTACATGGTGCGGGTCTACCGGCTGTTCGACCTGCGGTTCGACCGGTACCCGCGGCAGTGGCTGCTGGCGGTCGTGGCGGGCGGGATCTACCTGAACTTCTTCGGCCACCACTTCGTCGCCGACGCCCGGTACGTGCTGCTCGCGCTCGTGCTGCTGCTCTTCGCCCGCACGACCATGCACGTGCGGATCCACCGGGCGACGCTGCGGATGCCCGTCCTCGTGGCGATGGCCCTCGTCGCGGTGTTCATCTGGGCGGCCGAGAACGTCGCGACCTGGGCCGGGGCGTGGAGCTACGCGGCGCAGCTCGCGGTGTGGCAGCCGGTGGCGCCGACGAAGGTCGTGGCGTGGTTCCTGCTCATGACGATCTCGGTCGCGCTCGTCACCTGGCTCTACCCGGCGCTGTCGTCCGGACGGGCGGACTCGGCTGGCTCGACGGCGGACTCTCGACGTCCTCGGGGCGCGCGTGCAGCGGGCGACCCTAGGCTTCCCTCGACGGGGCCCGCTGGGCCCGCGTCCGCTCGCCGCGAATCCTCAGCCTTCCGCGACCGAGCGCCCCTAGGCTGAGAGGACTCGAATCTCCTAGGAAGAGGACACCATGGCCTTCAAGCCCGGTTTCGACCAGTCCCCCGCCTTCAACGCACAGGGGGCAAACACCTGGGGCGGGCGCGGTGCTGGTCAGCAGCAGGCCGGCTGGGGACAGACCCCGCAGCAGGCCCAGGGCGGCATGACCCCCGAGCAGCTGCAGTACATGTACGACCGCCCGACCGCGTCCCCGGTGGACACCGACCGCATGTCGTACGAAGACACCATCGTCAAGACGCTGCTCGCGTTCGGCGTACTCGTCGTCGGCGCGGTGGCCGGTTGGAACCTGCCGCCGGTCGTGTGGATCGTCGCGGCGGTCGTCGGCCTCGTGCTCGGCCTCGTGAACACCTTCAAGAAGAAGCCGTCACCGGGCCTGATCCTGACGTACTCGTTCGTCCAGGGTCTGTTCGTGGGTGGCATCTCCGGCGCGTACAACTCGATGTGGGGTGGCATCGTCACTCAGGCGGTGTTCGGGACGCTCGGTGTCTTCGCCGTGACGCTCGCGCTGTTCGCATCGGGCAAGGTCCGCGCCACACCGAAGGCCACGCGCTTCTTCCTCGTCGCGATGGTCGGGTACATGGTGTTCTCGCTCATCAACCTGGTCCTGATGTGGACCGGCGTCACGGACACCGCGTTCGGTGCCCTCGGGATCACGATCTTCGGCATCCCGCTCGGCGTGATCATCGGCATCCTCGTCGTGGTCATGGCGGCGTACTCGCTGATCCTCGACTTCGACCAGATCCAGACCGGCGTCCGTCGTGGTGCTCCCCGCATCTACGCCTGGACCGCGGCGTTCGGCCTGATCGTCACGATCGTCTGGCTGTACCTCGAGATCCTGCGCATCCTCGCCATCCTCGCGAGCAGCTCGCGCAACTAGTACCACCGCACACGCGAAGGGCCCCGGCACTGCCGGGGCCCTTCGTCGTTCCCTGGCCGGTGGTCGGCGACAGCGGGGGCGGTGGCGGGGGTGGTGCCGGCGTCGGTCCCAGTGGTCGCAACACCCCGTCGACCGCCCGCCGAGTGGTCACGATGTGTCGCCCAGGCCGGGGCCAGCCGACACATCGTGACCACTCGGCACCGGACCCGCGGGGTGTTGTGACCCCTCGACGGACACCAGGACCGCACTGCGCCCGGCAGCGCCACCCCCGCACGCACGAAGGCCCGGCACGCATGACGCGTACCGGGCCTTCCGTTGCTCAGGGGAGCCCTACTCCCACTCGATCGTTCCCGGCGGCTTCGACGTGACGTCGAGCACGACCCGGTTGACGTCGGGCACCTCGTTCGTGATGCGGTTCGAGATCTTCGCGAGGGTGTCGTACGGCAGACGAGTCCAGTCGGCGGTCATGGCGTCCTCCGACGAGACCGGACGGAGCACGATCGGGTGTCCGTAGGTCCGGCCGTCGCCCTGCACGCCCACGGAACGGACGTCGGCGAGCAGCACGACCGGGCACTGCCAGATCTCCTGGTCGAGGCCGGCCGCGGTGAGCTCTTCGCGGGCGATCTTGTCGGCCGCGCGGAGCAGTTCGAGCCGCTCCTTCGTGACCTCGCCGACGATGCGGATGCCCAGGCCCGGGCCGGGGAACGGCTGGCGCCCGACGATGACCTCGGGCAGCCCGAGCTCGCGACCGACCGCACGGACCTCGTCCTTGAACAGGGTGCGCAGCGGCTCGACGAGCTCGAACGTCATGTCCTCGGGCAGGCCGCCGACGTTGTGGTGCGACTTGATGTTCGCGGTGCCTGCTCCGCCGCCGGACTCGACGACGTCGGGGTAGAGGGTGCCCTGCACGAGGAACTTGACCTCGGCATCGGAGTCGGATGCCTTGGCCTCGAGCACGAGCGCCTCGGCCGCGCCCTCGAACGTGCGGATGAACTCGCGCCCGATGATCTTGCGCTTCTGCTCGGGGTCGCTCACGCCGGCGAGGGCGTCGAGGAACTGCTGCTCGGCGTCGATCGTGATGAGCCGGACACCGGTGGAGGCGACGTAGTCCTCTTCCACCTGCTTGCGCTCGTCGGCACGCAGGAGCCCGTGGTCGACGAAGACGCAGGTGAGCTGGTCGCCGACGGCCTTGTGCACCAGGGCTGCGGCGACGGCGGAGTCGACACCCCCGGAGAGCCCGGCGATGACCCGTGCGGAGCCGACCTGCTCGCGGATGCGGGCGACCTGCTCCTCGATGACGTTGCTGGAGTTCCAGTCGCCGGGCAGGCCCGCGGCACGGTGCAGGAAGTTCTCGAGCACGGCCTGGCCGTACACGGAGTGCTTGACCTCGGGGTGCCACTGCACGCCGTAGAGCTTGCGCTCGTCGGATGCGAACGCCGCCACGGGCGTCGACGCGCTCGAGGCGAGCACCTCGAACCCGGCCGGTGCCTTGGCCACGGAGTCGCCGTGCGACATCCACGTCACCTGGTCCACCGGCTGGTCGCCGAGCAGGGTGCTGGTGCCGGGGGCGAGCGTCACGTCGGTGGCGCCGTACTCGCGCAGACCGGTGTTCGCGACCTCGCCACCGAGGGCGGTCGCCATGGCCTGGAAGCCGTAGCAGATGCCGAGCACGGGGACGCCGAGGTCGAGGATGTCACCGTCGAGGGACGGCGCGCCTGCTTCGTACACGGACGACGGACCACCGGACAGCACGATGGCCGCCGGGTCCTTGGCGCGGATCTCGTCCGCGGTGATGGAGTGCGGCACGATCTCGCTGTAGACGTTCGCTTCACGGACCCGACGCGCGATGAGCTGCGCGTACTGGGCCCCGAAGTCGACGACGAGGACGGGACGCTGTTCGGTCTCGCTCACCGAGCGGCCTCCTTCTCACGCTGCTGGGCAGCGATCAGCTCGTGGTAGGTGTCCATGGCCCGCTGCTGCATGCGGTGTTCGACCACGAAGGACATGAACGGGATGATGCCCCCGAGGGCGATGAGCAGGAAGCGCGACGGCCTCCAGCGCATGATGCTCCACAGACGGAAGTCCGTGAAGAGGTAGAGCACGTACAGCCAGCCGTGGGCGATGAGGATCGCGATCGACAGGTTGAACGTGCCCGGGGTCTCGCCCGCCGTGCCGTTGGGCACGAAGAACGGGCCGTTGCCGAGCTGCATCTCGAGCTGCAGCGGCGTGTACTTGATGATGACCTCGACCACCAGGGCGAGCAGCAGCACACCGGTGATGTACGCCGAGACGCGGTACCACTTCACCGCCCCCGGGATCTTGGGGATGTCACGGGTTCGGACGGTCAGGGCCATGCCGGCAATCCTACCGTTGCAGCACGTCGGCTTCGGTGGCGGGCGCTGCCTCGCGCTCCTCTTCCTGCTCGCGCTCCCAGGCGTCCTTCACGAAGCGGTACCAGAGGAAGACGGCGAAGCCGGCGAAGACGACCCACTCGATCGCGTAGAACAGGTTGAGCCAGTCGAACTGGACCTCGCGCGACGGTGCACGGTCGGCGATGGTGCCGAGGTCGGCGGCCTTCGCGGTGGTGCCGTCGGCGACGACGTACCCGAGGTACATGCGGTCGTCGAAGGCCTGCCAGGTGTTCACGAACCGGGCGGGGGCGACTGCAGAGTACTCGCCCTCCTTGTAGGCGTCCTGGTCGGGCGACTCCGCCGGGTAGTAGCGACCCTGGATCGTGAGCGTCTGACCGTCCGCCAGGCGCTCGCCCCCGGCGACGGCGGCCGACCGCTGGTCGGACCACCCGATGACGACCGGGAGGCTCGCCCCACCGTCCGAGTCCACCAGGTGGCCGACGGTCTGGTACTCGCCACCCCCGGTGCGGCCGGTCAGGACGGTGGTGTCGTCGGCGACGAAGGTCCCGGTGACGGTGACCTTCTGCCCGGCGAGACTCTCGCTGACGGGCCGCTCGGGAGTGGTGACCGCCTCGAGCGTGCGGCGGGTCTCGGTGGTCGCCGGCAGGGGTTTGCCGTTGGCGATCGACCGCTCGAGCTGCCACTTGCCCAGCCCGGCGAACACCGCCGCCAGCACGAGCGCCAGCAACAGCAGCGCGATCCACCTCGGTCGTCGGGCAACGGCCCACATCTGTATCAGTACTCCGGATCGCGCTGTCGGACCGGGCGCTCGGGGCGCTCGGCGGGGATCTCGACCGGCGACGTCACGGGGGCGGACGTCGGCTCGGACCCCTCATTGTCTCGCTCGTCCCTGCCAGCCGCCTCGACGAGCGCGAACTCCTCGGCGAACTGGCGGTCCCGCTCGGCCTTCCGCGCCGCGGCGGTGGCGTCCGCCTCGGCCTCGGCCGCTTCGGCGCTCTCGGCGGCGGCGGCCGCGGCGACGGCACGTCGGCCGCCCAGCCGTCCGCGCAGACGGATGAGCCGGCCCGGGCGCACCACGAGGCGGCCGATCCGGTCCGAGTTCACCGCGAGCAGCGGCCCGAGGACGGCCATGCAGAGGACGTAGAGGCCCGCGAAGGCGGTGATCCGCGCCTCCAGCCCGGCGGCAGCCGACAGCGTCGCGAGGATCAGCGCGAACTCACCGCGGTTCACCAGGATGACGGCGGTGTTGATGCCCTGTTGGACGTTGAAGCCGTTCATCCGGGCGACGATCTGCCCGGCGACGGCGTTGAGCACGACCGTCATGCCGATCGCGCCGAGGACGGGCCAGAGCACCTCGCCGAAGGTCGACAGGTCGAGGCCGAGCCCGAAGTTGACGAAGAAGAACGCGGCGAAGACGTCGCGCATCGGCAGGGCGAGCTGTTCGATGCGATCGCGGTACCGGGTCGCTCCGCAGAGCAGGCCGATGACGAAGGCACCGATCGCGTCGGTCACGCCGAGCAGGTCGCCGATGCCGCCGAACATGACCGCGAGTCCGAAGAACAGCACCGTGAACAGCTCGTCGTCACGGGTGGCGAAGATCTTCGAGACCCACTTGCCCGCGAAGCGCGCGAGCGTGAACATCACGATGAGGAACCCGAACGCGAGTGCGAGCTTGCCGACGACGGCCCAGACGTTGGTGTCGCCGGACAGCACGACGGAGACGATCGCCAGGTAGACGGCGATGAAGACGTCCTCGATCACGGTGACACCGAGGATCATCGGGGTCTCGTCGTTCGCCAGGCGCCGGAGCTCGATGAGGAGCTTCGTCACGATGGCGCTCGAGGACGTCGCCGTCATGCCCGCGATGATCAGGGCTTCACGGGTGCCCCAGCCGAGCGAGAACCCGAAGGCGAACCCCACGCCCATGTTGATGACGACGTAGGTGCCGCCGGACACCAGGAGCTTCCCCGCGTTGCCGTAGAACTCCTCTTGGTCGAACTCGAGCCCGAGGTTGAACAACAGCAGGATGAGCCCGAACGTCGCGATGAGCTCGATCGTGTGGGACTCGACGCTCAGCCCGAACCACGGCGTGTTCGGACTCGCGACGAGTCCGACCACCATGTAGATCGGGATGGCCGGCAGACCGATGGTCTTGCCGAGCCGTCCCAGGACGTAGGCGATGACGAAGAGCACACCGATGGTGAGCAGCTCACCACCCAGGTGCATGCGCTAGCTCTTCCGCGGGGCCTCGGCCGATGCGGCCGCAAGCTCTCCGCTGCGGTAGAAGGAGAACGCCTTGGCGACCTTCTCGGGGGATCCGGCGACGACGATCGTGTCCCCGGGGAAGACGACGAAGTCCGACGAGGGCGCCGGGTTGGCGCTGTCGCCACGGACCACGGCGACGACGGTCAGGCCGATGAAGCCCGAGTCGTGCAGGTCGCCGAGGGGCTTGCCCGCGATGGCGTCGTCGTAGTCGACGGAGAACCAGTCGATGGACAACCCCGGGATCTCGTCGAGCTTGTCGAGGCCCTCGGTGATCCGGGTGCCGCCGAGCAGTTCGGCGAGCGTGTGCGCCTCGTCCTCGCTGAGACGCAGCGAGACCTTCTCGGACTTGTCCGCGCCGTCGGAGACGTCGGCGAACGAGATGAGGTCGGAGTGCCCCGACCGGTGCGTGATGACACCGCACTTGCCACCGTCGTCGGTGTAGAAGCTGTGCAGCACGCCGACTCCGGGGAGTTTGACGCGATGGACGTCGACCATGATGGCTCCCTCTTCGAGTACCCCCATGCTAACCACCCGGTGGTCCCACGCATTCCGCCCGCTACTGTTCTGTGGATGGGGAGAACACGGATCGTCGTCGCCGTCGTCGGGGTGCTGGTCGTCGCGCTGTACGCGGCACTGCTGGCGGTGAACGCACTGGTGCTGGACCCGCTCGCCGCGGTCCCCGGTGCGACCCTGCCCGAGATCCACGCCGAGCTCATCCAGCAGGGCTTCCACGTGCAGACCGACATCGTGGTCGTGATCGCGCTGGCCTCGGTCGGGGTCGTGCTCGCCGCCGGGCTGTCGGTGCTGCTGCTCGTCACCCGAGCACCGACCCACGTCATCGCCGCGGTGCTGCTGGCCGTGGTCGTGCTCGGTGGTCCGGCGTCGTTCTGGAGTGGGTTCGCCCTCGGGATGGACGTCGCGGACGGCTTCGGTACCGACGGTGGTGACCACACGATCTGGGCCGGCGTGCTGTACGTGACGAGCCTCGTCGCGCTGATCGCGATCCCGGTGGTGCTCGTGGTCGGCCAGGCGGCGCACGCGCGCCGCGCCGCCCTGCGGGCACACGCCGTCTGACGGACGCACCACGGGCCTCCAGTCCGGTCTGCTGGCCTGGAGGCCCGTGGTGCGTCCGCGACGCTGCTCGCTACTCCGGCTCGCTCGTCTTCTCGCCGACGACCTGCTCGTCGGACGCCTTCGCGCCCTCGGCGCCGTCCGAGCGGCCGCCGCCCACGACCACGTCGTCCTCGTCGAAGCCGAACGCGATGTCCGGGGCCTCGAGCCGCACGCGGTCCGCGCTCTCGTCGTCGGGCTGCAGCTGCGACTCCCGTTCCGCGGCCACGCGCTTCAGGTAGTTCGACACCTCGTGCTCGGTGGTCTCCTGGTCCCACCCGAGCACGTCCGCCATGAGCTTCGCGGCGACGGGCGCTGCTGACTCGCCGCGGTCCCAGGCCTCGATGGAGATGCGGGTGCGGCGGGCGAGGACGTCCTCCAGGTGCAGGGCACCTTCGTGCGAGGCGGCGTAGACGACCTCGGCGCCGATGTAGTCGTCGGCCCCCGGCAGCGGCTCGGCGAGCGCGGGGTCCTGCTCGACGAGCTGCAGCACCTCGGTCGCGAGGGTGCCGTACCGGTTGAGCAGGTGCTCGATGCGGACCTTGTGCACGTTGCAGCTCCGCGCGGTGCGGGCACGTCGGTTCCACGCGGCGGGGTACCCCTCGGCGCCGAGCAGCGGGATGTCCTCGGTCGTCGACTCCGGGATCCTGCCGTCCATGGCCGCGACGGCCTCGTCGATGGCGTCCTTGCCCATCACCCGGTAGGTGGTCCACTTGCCGCCGGCGACGACGACGAGCCCGGGCACGGTGTGCGCGACGACGTGCTCGCGGCTGAGCTGGGAGGTCTGGTCCGACTCCCCCGCCAGCAGCGGGCGGAGGCCGGCGTAGACGCCCTCGACGTCCTCGCGGGTCAGCGGGACGGCGAGCACCTTGTTGACGTGCTCGAGGATGTAGTCGATGTCCGCCGCGGTCGCTGCCGGGTGCGCCTTGTCGAGGTACCAGTCGGTGTCGGTCGTGCCGACGAGCCAGTGCCGACCCCACGGGATGACGAAGAGCACGCTCTTCTCGGTGCGCAGGATCATGCCCGTGTTCGACTGGAACCGGTCCCGGGGGATCACGAGGTGGACGCCCTTCGACGCCCGCACCTTGAACTGGCCGCGGGTGCCGATCATCGCCTGGGTGTCGTCGGTCCAGACACCGGTGGCGTTGACGACCTGCTTCGCACGGATCTCGAACCGTTCACCGGTCTGGATGTCGTGGGCCTGCGCGCCGACCACGCGCTCCCCGACCTTGATGAACCCCTCGATGCGGACGCGACTCGCCGCCTCGGCGCCGTACGACGCCGCGGTGCGCACGAGCGACGCGACGTAGCGCGCGTCGTCGACCTGGGCGTCGTAGTACGTCATACCGCCGACGAAGGCGTCCTTCTTGAGCCCGGGCATGTTCTTGAGCACCTGCTTCCGGCTGAGGTGCCGGTGGTGCGGGACGCCGGGCGGACGGCCGCCGGACCAGCTGAACACGTCGTACATCGCCATGCCGATCCCGATGTAGAAGCGCTCCCACACCCGGTGGTTGAGCGGGTAGAGGAAGCGCACGGGCTTCACCAGGTGCGGCGCGATGCGCTGGAGCAGCAGTCCGCGTTCGATGAGGGCCTCGCGGACGAGTGCGAAGTTGAGCTGCTCGAGGTAGCGGATGCCGCCGTGCACGAGCTTGGACGAGCGGCTCGACGTGCCGGAGCCCCAGTCGCGGGCCTCGACGATGCCGACGCTCAGGCCGCGGGTCACGGCGTCGAGCGCACTGCCCGCCCCGACGATGCCGCCACCGACGACCAGGACGTCGAGCTCCTTGGTCTTCAGGGTCTCGATCGCGGCCGCACGTTCGTCCGGTCCGAGCTTCGCCGCGGGGTCGAACCCCACGCCGGGCGCGACGTCACGCGGACGTCCGGCCGTGCTGGTCTGCTTCGTCGTGCTGGACTTCGCCATCGTCGCCTCCGGGTCACGGTCGGCGCCGAGGCGTCACCCGGGTTCGTGCCCGGGTGCCACCGTCACTGGTGGTACGGCGCCACGACCACTTCTACTCGCTGGAACTCCTTGGCGTCGGAGTATCCGGTCGTCGCCATCGAGCGGCGCAGGGCCCCGACCAGGTTGGCGCGGCCGTCGTGGGTCGGCGTCGGGCCGTTCAGGACGTTCTCGAGCGGCGCGATCGTCCCCACCTGGACACGGCGCCCGCGCGGCAGCTCGGGGTGGTGCGCCTCGGCACCCCAGTGGTAGCCACCACCCGGGGCCTCGGTCGCACGGGCCAGTGCGGTGCCGAGCATGACGGCGTCGGCGCCCACGGCGATGGCCTTGACGATGTCGCCCGCGGTGTCGAGCCCGCCGTCGGCGATGACGTGCACGTAGCGGCCGCCCGACTCGTCGAGGTAGTCACGACGGGCACCCGCGACGTCGGCGACGGCGGTGGCCATCGGGGCGTGGATGCCGAGCGCGGCGCGGGTGGTCGACGCTGCGCCGCCGCCGAAGCCGACGAGCACGCCGGCGGCGCCGGTGCGCATGAGGTGCAGCGCCGACGTGTACGTCGAGGCACCGCCCACGATCACCGGGACGTCGAGCTCGTAGATGAACTTCTTGAGGTTGAGGGGTTCCTCGGTCTGGGAGACGTGCTCCGCCGAGACCGTGGTGCCGCGGATGACGAACAGGTCGACGCCGGCGTCGACGACCGTCTTCGAGAACTCCTGGGTGCGCTGCGGGCTGAGCGAACCGGCGACCGGCACCCCGGCTGCGCGGATCTCGGCCAGGCGTGCGGTGATCAACTCGGCCTTGATCGGCTCGGAGTAGATCTCCTGCATGCGCTTCGTGACGTTGCCGTCGGTGAGCGACTTGATCTCGTCGTAGTACGGGGTCGGGTCCTCGTAGCGGGTCCAGAGACCTTCGAGGTCGAGCACACCGAGGATGCCGAGCTCGCCCATCTGGATGACCGTCGCCGGCGAGGACACGGAGTCCATCGGCGCCGACAGGATCGGCGACGCGAACGTGAACGCGTCGATCGACCACTGCACGTTGACGTCGCGCGGGTCACGCGTCCGCCTGGAGGGGACCACCGCGATGTCGTCGAACGCGTACGCCCGACGTCCGCGCTTGCCTGCACCGATCTCGACTTCGCTCACTCCGACAGCCTACCGGGCGGGCTCTGCGGCGTGC
Organism: Curtobacterium poinsettiae; assembly: GCF_025677645.1. NCBI lineage: Bacteria > Bacillati > Actinomycetota > Actinomycetes > Micrococcales > Microbacteriaceae > Curtobacterium > Curtobacterium flaccumfaciens. Next base: position 252,902 of record NZ_CP106879.1, read on the forward strand.
ACGGGCCGGACGGTGCGGGCGGAGTCGTCAGCGCGGGCGGCGCGGGGCCCGTCCGCGCTTCCGGAGAACCCGCAGCACGAAGCCGAGCAGGAGCGCGAGCACCACGAGGACGACGAGCAGCGCGGCCGCGACCTTGACGAGCAACGCCGCCCCGACGAAGAGCGCGATGAACACGAGCCAGACGAGGGCGTCGAGCACGAGGGGTCCGGAGGTGCGCACCCGCGGAACGATACCGACCCGCGCAGGGTGGGTCGTGCCTCCAGGCCGGGTACAGGAGCGGGGCCGTGCGGCGCGAAGCGACCACGCACGGCCCCACCCGTCGCGGATACCACCCCCACAGCGGTACCCGCAGCCGACGACAGCGCTAGCGCTGTGCGTCGACGTCCTTGGCGAGCGTCCCCAGGTACAGCTCGATGACCTTGGGGTCGTCAGCGAGTTCCTTCCCGGTGCCCGAGTACGCGTTCTTCCCCTGGTCGAGCACGTACCCACGATCGCAGATCTGCAGACAGCGTCGCGCGTTCTGCTCCACCATGATGATCGACACACCGGCCTTGTTGATCCGGCGGGTCCGCAGGAACGTCTCGTCCTGGCGCACGGGGGACAGCCCGGCGCTCGGCTCGTCGAGCAGCAGCACCTTCGGGTCCATCATCAGCGCACGGGCCATCGCGACGGACTGCCGCTCCCCGCCCGAGAGCGATCCGGCCCGCTGGTTGCGCCGCTGCGCGAGGACGGGGAACAGGTCGTAGATGACCTCGAGCCGCTCGGCGAACTTCTTCGGCCGCAGGTACAGCCCCATCTGCAGGTTCTCCTCGATGGACAGCGAGGGGAACACGTTGTTCGTCTGCGGCACGAAGCCGACACCGGCCTGCACGAGCTTGTTCGCCTTGAGGTTCGTGATGTCGTCACCCTGCAGGGTCACCGATCCCTCGCGGATGGAAACGAGCCCGAACAGCGCCTTGAGGAGCGTCGACTTGCCCGCGCCGTTCGGCCCGATGATGCCGATGAGCTCGCCCGGGTAGCAGTCCAGGTCGCAGCCGTTCAGGATGTTCACGCCCGGCAGGTAGCCGGCGACGAGGTTCTTCGCGCTGAGCACCGGCTCGCGTTCCAGCGTGGCCGCCGGGGACGGACTGGAGGCACTGCTCGCGTTCGTGGGGTCCGTTGCGTCCGTCATCGGGTCGTCTCCTCTGCTGCGTCCTCTTCGGCGACTTCCTCCGCCAGTTCCTCGAAGGTCTCCTCGGTGAGGAGCGAGTCGTCGCCCAGGTCGGTGTCGTGGTGCGCACCGAGGTAGGCGTCGATCACCGCCTGGTCGTCCATCACCGTGTCCGCCGGGCCCTCGGCGACGACCTTGCCCTCGGCCATCACGACCACCCAGTCCGAGATGTGCCGGACCATGTGCATGTCGTGCTCGACGAACAGCACGGTCATGCCGTCGTCGCGCAGGGACTGGATGTGCCCGAGGAGCGACTGGGTGAGCGCGGGGTTCACGCCGGCCATCGGCTCGTCGAGCATGATCATCGTCGGGTCGGACATCAGCGCACGGGCCATCTCGAGCAGCTTGCGCTGCCCGCCGGACAGCGAACCGGCGTAGTCGTCCGCCTTGGTGTCGAGCTTGAACCGGGCGAGCAGGTCCTCGGCCTTGGCCGTGATCTCGCGCTCCCGCTTCGCCCACACCGGCTTGACCAGGGCGGCGAAGAAGTTCTCGCCGGGCTGGTCGCGAGCGCCGAGGAGCATGTTCTGCATCACGGTGAGCCGGGACAACGCCTTGGTCAGCTGGAAGGTGCGGACCATGCCCTTGTTCGCGATGTGCGTCGCGCTCGTCTTCTGCAGCGTGGCACCGTCGAACTGCGTCTTCGCTCCGGGGCTCGGCTTGTCGAACCCGGTGAGCAGGTTGAAGAACGTGGTCTTGCCGGCGCCGTTCGGGCCGATCAGGGCCGTGATGGAGCCGCGCTGGACCTCGAGGTGGTCGACGTCCACGGCGGTCATGCCCCCGAAGCGGCGGGTGACGTCGTCGACGGTGAGGATCGGGTCGGCCTTGGGGTGGCCGTAGGTCTCAGACACTGAACGTCAGCTCCTTCTTGTTGCCGAGCAACCCCTGTGGACGGAACACGATGAGCAGCATGAGCGCGACGCCGACGAGCACGTACGAGAACTGCTCGGCCTGCTGCGCGTTCATGATCGAGTCGGGGATGAAGTCGCCGGCCAGCGTGCGGATGAAGAGCCGGACGACGAAGAAGAGCACGGCTCCGAGCACCGGTCCGAACACCGTCGCCGCACCACCGAGGATGAGCGCCGTCCAGATGAAGAACGTCATCGAGCGGCCCATGGCGTCCGGTTGCACCGAACTCGGCAGCACGTAGATGATGCCCGCGATCGCACCGAGCGCCCCACCGAACACGAGCGCCTGCATCTTGTACGAGTAGACGTTCTTGCCGAGCGAGCGGACGGCGTCCTCGTCCTCGCGGATGGCCTTCACCACGCGGCCCCACGGGCTGCGCATGAGCAGGAAGAGCACCAGGGTGAACAGGGCGACCATCGCCCACGCCGCGATGCGGATCCACCAGCCGTTGACGCCGTTGTTCGCGTACGTGAACCACAGGATCGTGGTGGTGCCGTCGGGCAGCGGGCTGAGGGCGGTGAACGGGTCGCGGTAGCTCGACCCGGTGATGCCGTTCGAGCCGCCCGTGGTCGAGGTGAGCAGGCTCGAGCGGCCCACCATGCGGATGATCTCGGCGCCGGAGATCGTGACGATCGCCAGGTAGTCGCCGCGCAACCGCAGGGTCGGGATGCCGAGGATGATCGCGAACACGATCGCGACGAGCAGGGCGATGAGGACCGCCATCACGAACGGCAGTCCGTTCGTGATCGAGATCGCGAATCCGTAGGCACCGAGCAGCAGGAACGCCGCCTGGCCCATGTTCACGAGGCCGGTGAGCCCGAAGTGCACGTTCAGGCCGATCGCGGCCAGCGCGAACGCCGCCGTCGTCGGGGCGAGTGCCTCCTGGGTGAGCGAGGACAGCAGGTTGAGGATGTAGTCCATGCGCGTGCTCCCTTAGCCGATCCGCTCGGCGCGGCCGAAGATGCCCTGCGGCCGGAACAGCAGGATGAGGATGAGGATGACGAGGGCGGTGGCGTACTTGAAGTCACCGGGGAGCACCAGGTTCGTGAGCTCCACGACGACGCCGATGATCATCGAGCCGACCAGGGCGCCGTACGCGGTGCCGAGGCCACCGAGCGTGACCGAGGCGAACATGAGCAGGAGCAGCTGGAGCCCGGTCTGCCAGTTCACGCCGTTCAGGACGAGTCCGAGCATCACGCCGGAGAGTCCCGCGAGGCCGGCGGCGAGCGTCCACACGAAGCGGATCACCCGGTCGACGTCGATGCCGGAGGCCGCGGCCAGCGCCGGGTTGTCCGACACGGCGCGGGTTGCCCGTCCGAAGCGCGTCTTCGCCAGGAAGAGTCCGGTCGCGACGAGGACCACGAGCGCGATCCCCATGGCGACGTAGGACTGCACCGTCAGGGTGACACCGGCGAACCGCACGGTCTCCGGGTTGCCCTGCTGGATGCGGACCGTCGAGGCGCCGAAGAAGTACTGGAACGCGTACTGGGCGGCGATCGACAGACCGATCGTGACGATCATGAGCTGCGTCAGGCTGATGCGCTTGCGCCGGAGTGGTCGCCAGATCGCGGCGTCCTGCAGGTACCCGGTCGCGGCGCACAACAGCGTGACGACGATCCCGGTGACCCAGATGTTCCAGCCGAGCTGGTTGGCGAACACGTACGCCAGCAGACCGCCGAGGGTCACCTGCTCGCCGTGCGAGAAGCTCGACAGCCCCGTCGTGCCGTAGATGAGCGAGAGCCCGATCGACGCCAGGGCGATGAGCAACCCGAGCCGGAGCCCCGAGGCGAACTGCTGCCAGGCGCGCTGCATGCTCACGCTCGACGAGTCGGCCGAGGTGGTGGCGCCCTTCTGGTCGGACAGCTGGAAGATCTGCCCGACGTTGGCGTTCAGCGTCGCCTGCACCTTGCGGTCGGCGTCGGCGGCGTTCGTCAGGTACTGGCCCTTCGGCAGGGTGCCCTGGTCGACGCTCACCGTGTACTCGCCGGCCGTGTCGACGCTGACGGACCAGCGGCCGTCGGCGTTCGTCGTGGCCGTCTCGTCGAAGCCGCTCGGGCCGGTCACGTCGACGTCGACGCCCTCGGCCGGTTCACGCTCGGAGTCGGTGATCGTCCCCTGGATGCACCCGTTGTCGGGGCTGACGGTGCACGCCTGGCTGGTGGCCGGTGCCGAGGTGGCACTGAAGGCCGGCAGGGTGACCGCCCAGTCGATCAGGAAGGTCGCCAGGAACGCGGCGACGAGCACGGCCGCCAGGACCGGTCGTCGTCGTGCGTGGCGGAGGCGGAACAGGCGCGGCTGCGCCCGTCCCGGAGGAGTGATGGATCCCACGGAAGAGCCTCTCGTTCGGATGACGAGGAACCTATGGGGATTTTGTGACACCCGTGTTTCCAACACGTTCCCTGTGTGATTCGTACCCGAACTGTGACGTTGTGGAGGAACGCCCCGAGGCGGGCGCGATCCGTGCCTCCAGGCGGAATGCGGCGACAGCCGCTCGCGTTACCATGTCCTATCCGGAACCCGTCGTCGCGTTCCCGGTGTCTCGACACTTCACTCGCCCACGAAGGGGACCCATGGACCAGCCGGATCCGTTCGGATTCATCGGACTCACGTACGACGACGTCATGCTGCTGCCCGGGCACACCGACGTCATCCCGAGCGAGGCGTCCACGGCGTCCCGGCTCACCAAGCGGATCTCCGTCAACGTCCCGCTGCTCTCCGCCGCGATGGACACCGTCACCGAAGCCCGCATGGCCATCGCCATGGCGCGCCAGGGCGGCATCGGGATCCTGCACCGCAACCTGTCCATCGAGGACCAGGCTGCGTACGTCGACAAGGTCAAGCGCTCCGAGTCGGGCATGATCACCAACCCGGTGACCACCACCCCGGACGCCACCGTGGCCGAGGTCGACGCGCTCTGCGGCCAGTTCCGCGTCTCCGGTCTGCCGGTCGTCGAGCAGGACGGCACCCTCGTCGGCATCATCACGAACCGCGACATGCGCTTCGTGGCCACGTTCGAGCAGGCCACCACGTACGTGCGCGACGTGATGACGAAGGCCCCGCTGATCACCGCGATGGAGGGCATCGACCCCGAAGAGGCGATCGCCATCTTCGCGCAGCACAAGATCGAGAAGCTGCCGCTGGTCGACGCCGAGGGCAAGCTCCGCGGTCTGATCACCGTCAAGGACTTCGACAAGAGCGAGCAGTACCCGGACGCCACGAAGGACGACGAGGGCCGGCTCCGCGTCGGTGCCGCGATCGGCTTCTTCGGCGACGCCTGGCAGCGCGCCGAGGCCCTGCGGGACGCCGGCGTCGACGTGCTCGTCGTCGACACCGCCAACGGCGAGAGCGAAGGCGTGCTCGACATGGTCCGCCGCCTCAAGGCCGACCCGACGTTCGACGCGATCGACGTCATCGGCGGCAACGTCGCCACCCGTGCCGGAGCCCAGGCGCTCATCGACGCCGGTGTGGACGCCGTCAAGGTCGGTGTCGGCCCGGGCTCCATCTGCACCACGCGCGTCGTCGCCGGTGTCGGTGTGCCGCAGGTGACCGCCGTGTACGAGGCCTCCCTCGCCGCACGCGAAGCCGGTGTGCCGATCATCGCCGACGGTGGCCTGCAGTACTCGGGCGACATCGCGAAGGCCCTGGTGGCCGGTGCCGACACCGTCATGCTCGGCTCGCTGCTGGCCGGCACCGACGAGTCCCCCGGTGACCTGGTGTTCGTGAACGGCAAGCAGTTCAAGGCCTACCGCGGCATGGGCTCCCTCGGTGCCCTGCAGACCCGTGGCAAGAAGACCTCGTACTCGAAGGACCGCTACTTCCAGGCGGACGTGCCGAACGACGACAAGCTCATCCCCGAGGGCATCGAGGGCCAGGTGCCCTACCGCGGCTCGGTCGGCAACGTCGTCTACCAGCTCACCGGTGGGCTGCGGCAGTCGATGTTCTACGTCGGCGGTCGCACGATCCCCGAGCTGAAGGCGCGTGGCAAGTTCGTCCGCATCACGGCGGCGGGGCTCAAGGAGTCCCACCCGCACGACGTCCAGATGGTCGTCGAGGCGCCGAACTACCGCAGCTAGTCAGCTGTTCGACAGCACGCCCCCGTTCCCCGTGGAGCGGGGGCGTGCTGCGTCCCCCGGCAGTAGTGTCGCGACATGGTCAGCGCCGTCTCACACACCACGATCGACTCCCGCGACGCCTACGCCCAGTCCGAGTGGTGGAAGCAGGTGCTCGGCTACGTCGACCTGCCCGACGACCCGAACGCTCCCGGGCACGAGGAGTGCGAGATCACGGCACCCGATCGATCGCACACCGTGCTCTTCATCCAGGTGCCCGAGGCGAAGACCGTGAAGAACCGGATCCACTTCGACCTGCGCCCCACCGACCGCACCCGCGACGAAGAGGTCGAGCGGCTCCGCGGCATCGGTGCCGTGGAGCTCGCCGACCTGCGCCACCCGGACGGCGGGTGGGTGGTGTTCGCCGACCCGGAGGGCAACGAGTTCTGCGTCCTGCGATCCCAGGCCGAACTCGACGGAGACGCCGCCCGGCAGGACTGACCGGGCGAGTGCCTACGCCGAACGCCAGTCGTTCGACGTGATGTGCGAGCCGCCGTGCGGGCCCATCTGCAGCATCCCGCCGTCCACCGGCAGGGACACCCCGGTGATGTACGACGACGCACGCGAGGCCAGGAAGGCCACGGCTGCCGCGATCTCCCACGCGTTGCCCGGCCGACCGAGCGGCACACCGGGGCGGTCGATGGTGTGCGGGTCCTCGTCCTCGGCCCCGGTCATCCGGGTGGCGATCTCGCCGGGGGCGACGGCGTTCACGGTGATGCCGTGCTCGGCGAGCTCGATCGCCATGGTCTTCAGCAGACCGCCGAGTCCGTGCTTCGCGGCGTCGTAGGCGCTCGAGCCGGAGCGGGGCTGGTGTTCGTGCACGCTCGTGATGCCGATGATCCGGCCGCCGGTGCCGGCCTGCACCATGTGCTTCGCGGCGGCCTGCATCGTGACGAAGGCACCGTCGAGGTCGGTCGACACCGTGTGACGCCACTGGTCGAGGGTCATCTCGAGGAACGGAGCGTTGTCGCCGGTGCCGGCGTCGGCCACGAAGACGTCGACGCCGCCCAGCTGCGACACGAGGCGGTCGACGACGGCGGCCGCACCGGCGAGGTCGGAGACGTCGATCTGCTCGACGAAGGCCTGGCGGCCGGTCTTCCGGACCTCCTCCGCGGTCTCCTCGGCTCGGTCGGGTTCGGACAGGTAGGTGATGCCGACGTCCATGCCGGCTTCGGCGAGCGCGACGGCGGTCGCGCGGCCGATCCCGGATTCGGAGCCGGTGACGATGGCTTTGGTGGGCTGGAAGTCGCTCATGCGGCGGAACGTACGCCGGGCCTCCCGGGCGCCCTGCCGGACCATCCGCCTGGCGCAGATCGGCTCGTCACGGCGGCACCGTCGCTCCTGGACCGATCCCTGTCCCTGCGCACAGGAACGTCACGGCTCGGTAACGAAACACCTTTGCGTACCGCCCCGTCACACGGGCGAAACACATGGACCCTACGTTTCTCGACATCCAGTGGAGGCGTCGCATTCACCCGAAGCGGCACAGCCTCCGCGCAGAGAAAGGGCTCCACGGATGATCAGAACCACCCGTGCCACCGCGGCACTGGCGTTGGCGGGCGCAGCAGCCGTCCTCCTCGCCGCGTGTTCCACCACCGGCAGTGCTTCCCCCTCGAGCTCGGCGTCGAGCGATGCGAAGAAGGATCCCGCCGCCAGCTGCAAGGCCCCGGACACCCCCGGTACGGACGCGCTGAAGATCGGCACGATCCTGCCCCTGACCGGTTCGCTGGCCTACCTCAACCCGCCGGCCGAGTCCGGTGTCGGCCTGGCCGTCAAGGACATCAACGCCGCGGGCGGCGTCCTCGACAAGGACGTCACGATCGACCCGGCGACCGACTCCGGTGACAGCAACGACATGACCGTGTCGAGCTCAGCCGCGACGAAGCTCGTCAACGCGAAGGTGCCGGTCGCGATCGGCGCCGAGTCCTCGTCGGTCACGCTGAACGTCATCGACCAGCTGACGAGCAACTGCATCGTCGAGATCTCGCCCGCGAACACCGCGACCGACCTCTCCGGCTACTCGTCGTACTACTACCGGACCGCACCGCCGGACTCGGTGCAGGGTTCCGCGCTCGGCCAGCTCGTGACCGGTGACGGCAACGCGAAGGTCGCCTTCCTGGTCTTCAACGACACGTACGGCACCGGCCTCCGCAACTCCGTGCAGGCTGCGGTCGAGGCCTCGGGCGGTCAGGTCGTCTACGGCGCCAAGGGGGAGGGCCAGGAGTTCCCGCCCGGCCAGACCACGTTCTCGTCCGAGGTGACCGCGGCCCTGGCCGCGAAGCCCGACGCGATCGTCGTCCTCGCCTTCGACGAGACGAAGTCGATCATCCCGGAGCTCGTCTCGCAGGGGAACGAAGCGAAGATCTACATGTCCGACGGCAACACGGCGGACTACTCGAAGGACTTCGACAAGGGCACCCTGACGGGCGCCCAGGGCACCATCCCCGGTGCCTCGCCGAAGGACGACTTCAAGAAGCAGCTCGCTGCGTTCTACAAGGACTCGTCGGGCAAGACGCTCGCCGACTACTCGTACGCGGCGGAGTCCTACGACGCCACCGTCCTCGCCGCCCTCGCCGCGGTGAAGGGCAAGGGCACCGACTCCGGCACGATCCAGGCCAACATGGCTGCGGTGTCGGGTGCTGACGGCGGCACCGAGTGCGCGACGTTCAAGGAGTGCAAGACGCTCCTGGACGACGGCAAGGACATCCACTACACCGGCCCGTCCGGCATCGGTCCGTTCGACGAGAACAACGACCCGTCGAGCGCCTACATCGGCATCTACAAGTTCGACGGCGACAACAAGCCCGTCTACCAGAGCGCCATCCAGGGTGCGGTGAAGAAGTAGGGCACCGGCACCACCCCACGAAAGCGACAGTCCCCCGCGGGTCATCCGCGGGGGACTGTCGCTTTCGCGTGCGGGTGGCTGAGCGGGCGGACGGGCAGACGGGAGGCCCGGGGTGCGCCCGTCAGACCGGATCGGCCGAGCCGGGTGCGAGCGCCCGGCGGCGGGACGCTCGTGCAGCGGCGAACGAGTCGGCCGTCAGCACCACGAGGGCGAGCCACACGATGCCGAAGCCGAACCAGCGCCCGGCCGACATCTCCTCGTGCTGCACCAGCACGCCGACGAGCAGTTGCATCACGGGCGCCAGGTACTGGGTCAGTCCGAGCGTCGACAGGCTCACCCGGCGTGCCGACGACGCGAAGAGCAGGAGCGGCACCGCCGTCGCCGGCCCCGTCAGGACCGTGATGACCGCGTGCCCCCAGCCCTCGCTCGTGAACGTCACGCCGCCGCCGAGGCCGGTCACGCCGAGCACGACGAGCGCCACGACCGCGATCGGCAGCAGCCACACGGTCTCGATCGTCAGGCCGCTCAGGGCGTCCACGGTGCCGCCGACGCGCTTCTTCACCAGGCCGTACAGCCCGAACGAGAACGCCAGGGCCAACGAGATCCACGGCATCTGCCCGTAGCCGACGGCGATGACGACGACCGCCACGACGCTCAGCCCGACAGCTGCCCACTGCGCCGGACGCAGGCGTTCGCGCAGGACGACGACGCCGAGCGCGATCGTGACGAGCGGGTTGATGAAGTAGCCGAGCGCGGCCTCGACGGTGTGGCCGGTGGTCGTCGCGAGGACGTAGACGGTCCAGTTGACCAGGATCAGGACGGCGGCGAGCCCCATCACGAGCATCACGCGGCGCTGGGCCATCAGGGTGCGGGTGCGGAGCCACGACCGGGTCACGGCGATCGCCACCGCGCAGAACACCAGGCCGAAGACGATCCGCCACGACACGATCTCGAACGCCGCCGCGGGGGCCATCGCCGCGAAGAGCAGGGGCATCAGTCCCCAGAGCCCGTAGGCCACGACGGCCTGCACCACGCCGACGGATGCCTCGCTGCGGACGGGTCGCGCCGGACTCGGTTCACTCACGGAACCATCCTAGGAACGACCGCCGACCCGTGGCACGCCCACCGGGCCTCCAGGCGGGCTGACAGCGGGCTGGTCAGGACCGGAGCACCCGGGTGATCGCCCCCGGACGCACGGACGCCCCGTCGGCCCGAGGGCCGGACGGGGCGTCCGTGGTGAGTACTCGACTCAGTGAACGATGACCGCGAGGACGTCGCGGGCGGACAGGACCAGCAGGTCCTCGCCCGAGTACTTGACCTCGGTTCCGCCGTACTTGGAGTAGATGACCTTGTCACCCACGGCGACGTCGAGCGGGACGCGGTTGCCGTTGTCGTCGATGCGACCCGGACCCACGGCGACGACCTCGCCCTCCTGGGGCTTCTCCTTCGCGGTGTCGGGGATGACCAGACCGGAAGCGGTGGTCTGCTCCGCCTCGACCTGGCGGATGACGATGCGATCCTCGAGCGGCTTGATGCTGACGGCCACGGTGACCTCTTCTTTCTCGGTACGGACTCGGTACAGATGAAAACCGGGTTGGCACTTCGCACAGGAGAGTGCCAACGCCAACTCTAGGGGGCCTCTGGCACTCGGTCAATCCGAGTGCCAGCACATCCGGAGAACACGCAGCACCTGCGAGGATCGACGCATGGACGCCGCCGAACTCACCGCACTGCTGACCCCCGACGGGATGGCCCTGCTCGACCGTACCCCGGGTGTCTCCGACGGCGGCGAGATCGTCCGCGTGGTGTCCCGGCTGCGCGCCGAGGGCCACGATCCCCGACTGGTCGCCGCGGTGCTGACCCAGGCGAAGCTGCGGCTGAAGGCCCGCGGCAAGTTCGGCGACTTCGCGTCCCGCATGCTCTTCACCGAGGCCGGGCTCGAGCAGGCCACCCGGCTGCAGGTCGCGGCCCAGCACGCCGGACGCTTCGCAGCGGCCGGGCTGACCCGCGTCGCCGACCTCGGCTGCGGCATCGGCGGGGACGCCATGGCGATGGCGGCGCTCGACCTCGACGTCACCGCGGTCGACCGCGACGAGGTGACCGCGGCCGTCGCGACCCACAACCTGGCAGTATGGCCGAACGCGCGTGTCGAGCTCGGTGATGCAGCGTCGTTCGACCTGTCGTCGGTGGACGGCGTGTGGATGGACCCCGCACGCCGCACCTCCGGCCACTCGGACACCCGCCGGCTCGCCGACCCGGACGACTGGTCGCCCTCGCTCGACACCGTGTTCGCCGCGGCGACGACGACGCCGACCGGCGTGAAGCTCGGACCGGGCATCGACCGCGACCTGATCCCGGACACGGCCGAGGCGCAGTGGACCTCCGTCGACCGCGAGGTCGTGGAGCTCGCCCTGTGGTTCGGCCCCCTCGCCCGCCCCGGGATCCGCCGCGCCGCCACCGTCATCGGTGCGCACGGCATCGCCGAGATGACCGGAGCGGCCGACGCCGACGACGCCGAGGTCGGAACACTCGGCGCCTACCTGTACGAGCCCGACGGCGCCGTGATCCGCGCACGGCTGATCGGCGATCTGGCACGGGGCCTCGACGGGCACATGCTGTCCGAGGGCATCGCCTACGTCACGTCCGACCGCGCCGTCACGACCCCCTTCGCGCAGGGCTTCCGGGTGCTCGACACGATGCCGCTCGACGTCAAGCGACTGGCCGCACGGCTCGCTGCCGACGGCATCGGCACCGTCGAGATCAAGAAGCGCGGCGTCGACGTCGACCCGGCGCAGTTCCGCAAGCGGCTGCGGTTGCGCGGATCGGGTCGCGTCACGCTCGTCCTCACCCGCCTGGAGGGACGCCACACGGCGATCCTGTGCGAACGGCTCACCGACGCGGTCGGCTGACGGCCGGGGGCCGCGTGCGGTGCTGCGTGCGCGTCAGCGTCAGTTGACGAAGGCGCCGGAGTTCGAGCTGTAGTCGGAGTAGTCCGAGTAGTCCGACGCGTTCGCGATCGAGATCCACACCAGGGCGACGATCAGGATGAACAGGCCGGTCAGGATCCAGCCGCCGATGATGCCTGCGAGCGCGAGACCGCGGCCGCCCTCGCCGGTCTGCTTGATCTTGCCGAGGGCGATGTGTCCCATGATCGCGCCGGCCGGGCTCGTCAGGATGATGATCGGCCAGATGATGATCCCGCCGAACGCGAAGACGATCGACAGGATCGACCACACGTTCGTCTTCGGCCGCTGCGCGTAGGGCTGGTACGTGTAGGGGTTCGACGCGTAGGGCTGCTGCTGCGGCTGCGCGTACGGGTTCTGCTGCTGGCCGTACGAGTTCTGCGGGGTGCCGTAGGCGTTCTGCTGCGGAGCCGCGTACGGGTTCTGCTGCTGCGGCTGACCGTACGGGTCCGACGAGGGCTGCGATGCCGCGTAGGAGTTCTGCTGCTGGCCGTACGGGTTCGACTGCTGCGGCTGGCCGTACGGGCTCGACTGCTGCGGCTGGCCGTACGGGTTCTGCGGCTGCTGCGGAGCGCCGTACGGGTTCGGCTGCTGCGGGGCCGCGTACGGGTCCTGCTGCTGGCCGTACGGGTGCTGGGGCGCTTCCGGGGCCGACGGTGCCTGCGGTGCTTCAGGGGCCTGCGGGCCGTCCGGGGCGGGCGTGCCGTCGGGCTGTCCGTTCGCTGGGCCGTTCGGCGTCTCGCCCGGCTTCGGCCACTCGTTCTGATCGGACACCGTCCACCCCTCTCGGGCGTCCGGTCTCTCCGACGCCCGTGTGAATCCTCCCACAGGCTCCCGAAGAAGGACCGGGGCCGAACTGGTCAGACCTGGACGATCGTCACCGGCAGGGTCGAGTCCGCTGCGATGCCGAGGTCGCTCGGCGCGTGCCCCTCCGCCACGAGTCGGGCGCCGACGGCGGCGATCATCGCGCCGTTGTCCGTGCACAGGTCGAACGGCGGGATGCGCAGTCGCACGCCCGCGGCCGCGCAGCGATCCTCGGCGACCTGTCGCAGTCGGGCGTTCGCGACGACCCCGCCACCGAGCAGCAGCCGGTCGACGCCGGTGTCGCGGCACGCGTTCAGGGCCTTGGTCAGCAGGACGTCGACGACGGCCTCGCGGAAGCTCGCGGCGACGTCGGCCACCGGCACCTCGCGGCCCTCGTCGCGGCAGCGCTCGACCCACCGTGCGACGGCGGTCTTGAGTCCCGAGAACGAGAAGTCGTACCGGTGCGCGGCCATGTCCTTCGGCAGCGTCAGCCCCCGGGGGAACCGGATCGCCGTCGGATCGCCGTCAGCCGCCGCACGGTCGATCTGCGGGCCGCCGGGGTAGGGCAGCCCGAGCAGCCGCGCGACCTTGTCGAACGCCTCGCCCGCCGCGTCGTCGATCGTCTCGCCGAGCAGTTCGACGTCGCCGACCAGGTCGCGCACCAGCAGCAGCAACGTGTGGCCACCGGAGACCAGCAGCGCGATCGTCGGCAACTCGATCTCGCTCCCGTCCTCGCGCAGCACGTCGGCGCCGACGTGCCCGACCAGGTGGTTCACGCCGTACAGGGGCTTGCCCGTGGCCACGGCGAGCGCCTTCGCGGCTCCCACCCCGACCATGAGCGCTCCCGCCAGGCCCGGCCCGGCGGTCACCGCGACCGCGTCGAGTTCGTCGAGGGTGACGCCGGCACGCTCGAGCGCCTCGTGCAGCGTCGGGGTCATCGCCTCCAGGTGGGCCCGTGCGGCGACCTCGGGCACGACCCCGCCGTAGCGGGCGTGCTCGTCCATGCTCGAGGCGATCACGTTCGCCAGCAGGGTGTTCCCCCGCACGATGCCGACGCCCGTCTCGTCGCAGCTCGTCTCGATGCCGAGCACCAGTGGTTCAGTCGCGCTCACCGAGGGCCTCCTGTCCGATGGGTCCGACGCCCGACGTCGGCTCGGCGTCCGGGCCGGGCAGCTCCGCCCGCATCACCCACGCGTCGACGCCGTCCGGCTGGTAGTAGCGCGGCCGGGTCGCAATGTGCTCGAACCCGAACGCCGTGTACATCGCCTGGGCCACGGGGTTGTCCGCGCGCACCTCGAGGAACACCTCGCGCACCCCACGGCGCCGCGCCTCGTCGAGCAGTTCCGTGAACAGGACCCGCCCGAGCCCCTTGCCGCGCTGGTCCGCTGCGACCGCGATGGTCTGCACGTCGGCGACCGGGTTGCCCGCGAGCGACGAGAGACCGGCGTACCCGACGACGAGCGGCGCGGACGTGTCGTCGGCCGTCTCGACCACGACGTAGTACCCGTGCGGCGAGTACAGCTCGCCCGACATCTGCGACGCCGACCAGGCGTCCGTCGGGAACGAGACGTGCTCGAGCCACATGATGTCGTCGAGGTCCTGCGGGTGTGCTCGCCGCAGGCGGAGCCCGTCCGGCAGGGTCACTGCTTCACCCGCTTGGGCGCACCCGGCACCGTCACGTCGGGCTCCCGCAGGTACAGGGGGGTGTCCTGGTCGAACCCTGTGCCGGACCGCAGGCGGTCCGCGGCGAGCGAGCCGAGCCTCCAGGCCGGGATGCACGCGACCGTCACGCGGTCCCAGCCCACCGCTGCGGGCCGGGAGGCGCGGATCGCGTCGTCGAGATCGGCGGGCTTGGCGAGTCCGGGGCCGGCCACCCGGACGCCGTCGGCGTCGTAGGCGCTCCAGTAGACCTCGCGGCGGCGGGCGTCCGTGAGGACGACGAACGGGCCGGCGATGCCCGAGTCGCGCTGGTCGAGGGCGACGGCGTCGTGGCTGACGAGGGGCAGGACGGGGACGCCGCGGGCTGCGGCGAAGGTGCGGGCGGCGGCGATGCCGACGCGCAGGCCGGTGAAGGGGCCCGGGCCCATGCCGGCGACGACCCCGGTGACGTCGGCTCCGGTGATGCCGGCCTCGGCGAGGGTCTCGGCCAGGAACGGGCCGATCACTTCGGCGTGCCGGCGGCTGTCCTCGGTGTCGCGGGTCGCGAGGGCCTGGCCGGTGGCCGGGTCGACGACGGCGACGGAGGTCCCGGCGGAGGTGTCGATCGCGAGCAGCACTCGTCCATCGTAGGCGCGTCGCAGCCTGCGCAGCGGCGGGTCAGCTCTCGTCCAGGCTGCCAGCGACAGCATTCCAGATCTCGTCGGCGCGCCAACGCTCTCGGCCACCTCTACCGGCTCGTCCGAGCGATCGGACCCAGCCGTACTCTTCGGCCCGCCGGAGGAGCGACGAAGCTGTCGGTTGTGAGACGTCGAGCGCTCGCCGAACCGAAGCGACCGTGAGGACCGGGTTCTTGAAGATCACATCCACGAGCCCGGGCAGCGCAGATCGTTCTGACCGAGCAGCGAGGCGGTAACGCTCTCGGATCTCGACGAGCTTGCGGATCCGTTCCGCGCTGTCGTTCGCGCGGACCGTGACGGCCTCGGCGAAGAACTGGATCCATTCATCCACCTCACCGCGCTCGCGCACCGCCTGCAGTCGCTCGTAGTACTCGGTGCGGTACTGCTCGAAGTACCCGGAGATGTGCAAGATCGGTGCCGGCAGGATGCCCTCTGCGATGAGCGAGAACCCGATCAGGAGTCGCCCGATCCGACCGTTGCCGTCGAGGAACGGGTGAATGGTCTCGAATTGGTAGTGCATCAGCGCGCACTTCACGGTCACCGACATCGCCTCGAGTCGTCCGTTGACGAACCGCTCCCAGTCGGCGAGGGCGTCGGGAAGGTGGTCCTGGTGCGGCGGGATGAACCTCGCGGTCTCCGGTCTCGCGTTCGGGGATCCGATCCACACCGGCGACCGACGCAGCTCGCCGGGAGCTTTCTCATCACCGCGGACATCGCGCATCAGGGTCTCGTGGAGCGCGCAGATGAAGCGTTGCGTGATGGGGAGGTCCGCAAGCAGATCAACACCTTCGCGAGCAGCGCGGAGGTAGTTGTCGACCTCCCGAAGATCTTCGTCGAGGATCTCCTCGTCGTTCTCGACACTGAGCACGTCACTCAGCGACGCCTGGGTGCCCTCGATCCGCGAGCTCGCCAGAGCTTCTTGCGCCATCGATGGCCCGAGCAGGAGTTCAGGCTCCTGGACGAGTTGCCCGAGCCCTGCCAGCCGGCCGATGGCGATGTCCGCACGGGACACGGCGGCGTTCGTCACGGGCTCGAGGACGAGCTCACGGGGCAGGAGCGCTGGGAGGAAGTAGGCGTGCGGCCACTCGGACAACGGCCGGGTCGTCAGCGAGCCGAAGCGTTCTGATCGGAAGTCTTCTCGCCGCATTCCTTCATCATAAGCAAGTTGCCGTTTGAGTTATAAGTTCCGGCGCAACTTCCAAGTCAGTGTTCGGTGCCCGGGGCGACGACCCCGACGACAGCCTCGACCGCTGCGGTGACCGCGCGGGCACGCACGTCGGCATCGTCATGCTCGGAATCGTGGACGAAGGCTGTGATGCCCCGCCGAGCCCCGCAGAAGTCGACGATGCCGTGTTCGATCTGCGTCCGGAGGGCCTCGCCGTACCCGTGTCGCTCGTACACGCCGACGTCGTCACCTGCGATCGGGACCAGGTGGACGGTCAGCTGGCCGAGGTTCCGGCGAATCCCGCCCTCGGGATCGACGTCGAACGCCCAGCCGTTCACGAACACCCGGTCGACCCAACCCTTGAGCAGCGCCGGCATCGACCACCACCAGACCGGGAACACGAGCACGAGGTCGGTGGCACGATCGATCCGCTGCTGCTCGGACACCACGTCCGGCGGCGCGTCCACTCCGGTGCGGTACGTCTGCCGGTCAGCCAGCGTGAACCGTGGGTCGAACGCCTCGGCGGCGAGGTCGGCGAGTTCTGCGGAGCCCGACGGCAGCGCATCGCGCAGCCGGCGCGCGACGTGGTGCGTGAGCGAGTCGGGGTCGGGGTGGGCGGTCACGATGAGCGTTGGCACACCTCATCTTCCCGGGGCCGCGGTGCTGCGGAGCGACGGCCACGCTGCGGACGAGCACGTGCACGCCGTCGGCACTCGCCTCGAAGCCGGCGCTGCCGACCGCCATGCCGTCGTCGTCGCGGTCGATCCAGAGCCGCACCGTCGGATTGTCGAGCCCGGCCACGGTCAGATCGGCCTCGACGAGGAACGCGCGGAGCGCCTCGACGTCGTCCGCGCCGACGGGCTGGAGGGTCAGAGGGCCACGCCGTCCCAGCGCGGACCGGTGGCGGTGACGACGACACGGCGGGGCTCGTCGGGCACGTCGTCGGGGTCGAGGTCGTCGTCTCCGTGCTCGACCGCGTCCGCGCCGGTGGGACGCGTGATCTCGACGTCGAGCACGCTGTCGCTGATGCCGTCGACCATGCCCCGGCCCCACTCGACCACGACGATCGCGGCGTCCCAGTCGAGGTCCAGGTCGTCCAGCTCCACGGGGTCGGACAGCCGGTAGGCGTCGACGTGCACCAGGTCGGGGCCGGCGGTCGTCGGGTGCGTCCGGGCGAGGACGAAGGTCGGGCTGGACACCTGGCCGCGCGCGCCGAGTGCAGCGCCGAGCCCGCGCGTCAGGGTCGTCTTGCCGGCGCCGAGCGGTCCGGTCAACACGACGAGGTCCCCCGCGCGCAGCACCGCGGCCAGTCGGGCACCGAGCTCCCCCATCGCCTCGGTGCCGTCGACGGTGGTGTCGAGCAGGACCCGCGCCGACTCGGTCACGGCCGCTCGCCCCGCAGGTACTCCCCGACGCGTCCCTCGATGTCGTGGCCCTCGTAGGACCGAGGCACACGGCTGCCGATCCGGCAGACGATCTCTTCACCGATGGTCTCGAGCGCCGCGCCCCATTCGAGCACGGTCATCTCGTCGTGCTCGCCGGTGCCGAACAGCACGACGGTGTCACCGGTCTGCACGTCGTCCTCGCCGACGTCCACCAGGAACTGGTCCATCGCGACGCGGCCGGCGATCGGGTACCGCTTGCCACCGATCGCGACCTCGATGCGGCCCTGTGCCAGACGGGGGACCCCGTCGGCGTACCCGACGGGCACGAGCGCCAGGGTCGTCTCGGTCGCGGTGCGGTACGTGTAGTCGTAGGAGACGCCGGTGTCGACGGGGACGCGCTTCGTCTTCGCGACCGACGCGGTGAGGGTCATCACCGGCTCGAGTCCGAGGTCCGCTGCCGAGACGCCGTCCGCGCCGGGGATGCCGAACAGGTTCGCACCCATCCGGACCATGTCCTTGCGGAACTCCTTGCGCTCGAGCCCCGCGAGCGACGCGGCGACGTGCTCCATCGGGACGTCCAGCCCCAGGTCTTCGGCGATCTCGATCGCGGCGTCGAACACGGCGACCGCGGCGCTGTCCTCGTGGTCGGACGCCTCGGCCAGGTGCGTGTACGCGGCGACGACCTCGATGCGGCCGTTCCGCTGGGCGTCCCGGGCGAGCTCGACGAGCGCCGGCCAGTCCGACGGCGTCGCGCCGTCGCGGTGCAGGCCGGAGTCGACACCGAGGTGCACCCGGGCCGGTCGCTGGTCGACGGCGTCGATGATGCGCTGCAACTCGGCGACGTTCGAGACGCCGAGGTCGACGGCCGAGTCGATGGCGTCGCGGAAGTCCAGGTCGGGGTCGTGCTGCCAGGTGAACAGGTGGACGTCCTCGCCGACGCCGATCGAGCGCAGGCGCAGGGCGGCGGGCACCGTCAGCACACCAATCCAGCGGATGCCGGCGTCGACGGCAGCGAGTGCGATCGGCTCGAGGCCGTGCCCGTACGCGTCGGCCTTCATGATCGCCATCACGGCGACCGGGTCCATCCACTCGCGGACACGGTCGAGGTTGGCACGGTAGGCGTCGAGGTCGATGCGCGCCTGACGCAGCGGTGCGGAGCTCACGTCGTCCTCCGTTCGACGCTGCGGCCGATCCGGGCGACCACCTCGTAGTTGATCGTGCCGATGGCGTCGGCCCAGTCCTCGACGGCGGGGTCGCCGTTCGCGGGGTCACCCCACAGCACCGCCTCGTCGCCGACCTGCACGTCGGCGTCGCCGATGTCGACGTGCATGGCGTTCATCGCGACGCGTCCGACCACCGGGAACGTCCGGTCGCCGATCCGCACCGAGACCCGGTTGCCGAAGGCACGGTCGAAGCCGTCCGCGTAGCCGAGGCCGATCACGGCGAGACGGGTGTCGGTCTCCGCGCGCCAGGTGTAGCCGTAGGAGACGCCGTCGCCCGCGGCGACCGGCACGGTACGGAGCACGGCGGCGGTGACCCGCATCGCCGGGCGCAGCCCCAGGTCGGACGAGGTCCGACCGTCGAAGGGGCTCAGCCCGTACAGGGCGAGTCCGACGCGGGACAGATCGTGGCGGGTCTCCGGCACGGCGATGCTCGCGGCACTCGCGGCGAGGTGCACCACGTCCGGCACGATGCCGTTCGCGGCGAGACCGTCCAGCGCCCGCTGCAGTGCGGCGTCCTGGTCGAGGTCGTCGGTGAGCGACGCGTTCGACAGGTGGGACATGAGCCCCTCGACCCGGGTGCGGTTGCCGCCGCGGGCCAGGGCGCCGGCGGTCGCGAAGAGCTCGGCCCACTCGGACTCGACCGCACCGTTGCGGCTCAGGCCGGTGTCGACGCACAGGTGCACGGCGCGGACGTCGGAATCCGCTGCTGCGGAGAGCTGCTCGACGCTCGACACCGCGGGCGTGACGTCGAACTGCGCTGCGCGGCGGAAGTCCTCGTCGGGGGCGTGCAGCCACGCGAGGATCCGGACCCCCTCGTCGATGCCGCCCTGACGGAGCGCGACGGCCTCGTCGATGTCGGCGACCCCGAGCCACTCGGCACCGGCGTCCACGAAGGCCTGCGCGGCGTCGAGGGCCCCGTGGCCGTAGGCGTTCGCCTTGACCACCGCGATGACCCCGGCCGGGGCGACCCGGTCGGCGATGGTCGCGTAGTTCTCGATCAGGGCTCCGCGATCGACCGTGATGCCGGTGAACGCACTCACCGGACCGTTCCTTCCAGGACCACGTCTGTTCCTTCCAGGACCACGAACGCGGTCGCGATCCCTCCATCATGCGAGAGCGACAGGTGCACGCTCGTCACGCCACGCGCGTCCGCCACCTGCCGGGCGCCCTGGTGCAGGGTGAGCGACGGGTTCCGCTGGTCGTCGGACACGACCTCGAGGTCCTGCCAGCTGAGCCCGGCACTCGACCCGAAGGCCTTGATCAGGGCTTCCTTCGCCGCGAACCGTGCGGCGAGGGACGCGATCGGCCGGGGTTCGCCGTCACGGACCTGCTCGGACGGTGTGAACAGCCGCGCCCGCATCGCCGGTGTGCGCTCGAGCACCCGTTCGAACCGCTCCAGGTCGACCACGTCGACCCCGATCCCGATGATCACCGTCGCGACTACTCGACGGTGACCGACTTCGCGAGGTTGCGTGGCTGGTCCACGTCGAGGCCCTTGGCGGCGGCGAGCTCCATGCCGAACATGTGCAGCGGTGCCACGGCGAGCAGCGGCTCGAACAGCGGGGTCGCCAGCGGGATCCGCAGGACCTCGTCGGCGAAGGGCAGCACCGCGGCGTCGCCCTCTTCGGCGATCGCGATCACCCGGGCACCGCGGGCGCGGATCTCCTGGATGTTCGAGACGACCTTCGGGTGCAGCGATCGGGGGTCGCGCGGCGACGGCACGATGACGAAGACGATCTGGCCCGGCTCGATCAGGGCGATCGGGCCGTGCTTGAGCTCACCGGCGGCGAAGCCCTCGGCGTGGATGTACGCGAGCTCCTTGAGCTTGAGGGCCCCCTCGAGCGCGATCGGGTAGCCGACGTGGCGGCCGAGGAACAGCACGCTCCGGGTGTCCGCCATCCAGCGGGCCAGGTCCTTGATGCCGGCGGCGTCCTCGATCGTCTGCTGCAGCTTCGGGGCGAGCCCCTCGAGCTCGGCGACCTGCTCGGCGATCTGCTCGGTGGTGAGCGTGCCGCGCAGCGTCGCCAGGTGCAGCCCGAGCAGGTAGAGCGCGACGCCCTGGGCGATGAAGGCCTTGGTCGACGCGACGGCGACCTCGGGCCCGGCGTGCGTGTAGATCACGGCGTCGGACTCACGGGGGATCGTGGCGCCCTGGGTGTTGCAGATCGACAGGACCTGCGCGCCCTGCTCGCGGGCGTACTTGACGGCCATGAGCGTGTCCATGGTCTCGCCGGACTGGCTGATCGAGACGACCAGGGTGCGCTCGTCCAGCACCGGGTCGCGGTACCGGAACTCGTGGGCGAGCTCGACCTCGACCGGCACACGGGCCCACTGCTCGATGGCGTACTTGCCCAGGATGCCGGCGTAGGCGGCGGTGCCGCAGGCGATCACGATGACGCGGTCGACGGTCGCCAGGCGCTCGGCGATCGGGTCGAGGTCGGTCAGCGTGACGGCGCCGTCGTGGACGCGACCGAGGATCGTCTTCGCGACGGCCTCGGGCTCCTCGCTGATCTCCTTCGCCATGAACGAGCTCCAGCCGCCCTTGTCGGCGGCGGACGCGTCCCAGTTGACCTCGAACTCGCTCGGCGTGGCCGGGGTGCCGTCGAAGTGGATGACGTCGACGCCGTCGGGGCGGATCGTGGCGATCTCGTCCTGCCCGATCGACAGCGCGCGCTGCGTGTAGGCGACGAACGCGGCGACGTCCGAGCCCATGAAGTTCTCACCGTCGCCGAGCCCGACCACCAGAGGCGAGTTGCGGCGGGCACCGACGACGACGCCGGGCTGGTCGGCGTGCACGACGAGGAGCGTGAAGGCCCCCTCGAGCCGCTGCACGGCCTGCTGCATGGCGGCGGTCAGGTCGCCGGTCTCGCGGAAGGCGCGTCCGACCAGGTGCGCGGCGACCTCGGAGTCGGTCTCGCTGCGGAACTCGATGCCCTCGGCCTGCAGTTCGGCGCGGAGCTCGGAGAAGTTCTCGATGATGCCGTTGTGGATGAGGGCGAGCTTGTCGCCGTCGGCCAGGTGCGGGTGGGCGTTGCCGTCCGTCGGTCCGCCGTGCGTCGCCCAGCGGGTGTGCCCGATGCCCGTCGTGCCGTCCGGGATCGGCGACGACTCGAGCTCATCGACCAGGGCCTGGAGCTTGCCGGCCTTCTTGGCCGACACGAGGTCTCCGGCTGGGTCGACGACGGCGATGCCCGCCGAGTCGTAGCCGCGGTACTCGAGGCGACGGAGGCCACCGAGGAGGACGTCCTGGCTGCTGTTGCTGCCGACGTAGCCGACGATTCCACACATGGAACCGATCCTACGGTCTGCCTGGACGCCGACCCTGCGAAGTCCCGGGGGTGGGGATAACGTTTCGGCCATGGGACGCTTCGACGACATCGCCATCACCACGCTGCACGGCGAGGACACCACGTTCGGCGCCTACGCCGACAAGGCCGTACTGGTCGTGAACGTCGCCTCCCGGTGCGGCCTCGCCCCACAGTACGAGCAGCTC
Organism: Curtobacterium poinsettiae; assembly: GCF_025677645.1. Taxonomy (NCBI): domain Bacteria; kingdom Bacillati; phylum Actinomycetota; class Actinomycetes; order Micrococcales; family Microbacteriaceae; genus Curtobacterium; species Curtobacterium flaccumfaciens. The sequence continues at coordinate 275,341 of NZ_CP106879.1, forward strand.
GAGGCCCTGCAGAAGCAGTACGGCCCCCGCGGGTTCACGGTGCTGGGCTTCCCGAGCAACCAGTTCCTGCAGGAGCTCGGCTCGTCCGAGGCGATCGACGAGTACTGCTCCACCACGTGGGGCGTGACGTTCCCGATGTCCGAGAAGGTCAAGGTCAACGGCAAGAGCGCCCACCCGCTCTACCAGGCCCTCAAGGAGACCCCGGACGCCGACGGCAAGGCCGGCCGGGTCGCCTGGAACTTCGAGAAGTTCCTCGTCGCCCCCGACGGCACCGTCACGCGGTTCCGCCCCACCACGAAGCCCGACGCCCCCGAGGTCGTCGCCGCCATCGAGGCGGCCCTCCCCGCCTGACGCGTCGCGTCCTGCGGACGCGCACCGAGCACTGGACGGGAGGCCCGTGGCAGGTGAGCCGGTCGGCTCACGTGCCACGGGCCTCCCGTCTGTACGCTCGATCCCATGCCGTTCTCGGAGACCGCCGTCGCGCACCCGACCCCGTTCGTGGAGATCCCGCGCGACGAGTGGTCCCAGCTCGCCCCGAAGGAGCACCTGTCGCTCACCGAGACCGAGATCGTGCAGCTGCGCGGTCTCGGTGACCGGTTGGACATGCAGGAGGTGCAGGAGGTCTACCTGCCCCTGTCCCGCCTGCTCACGCTCTACGCCGCCGGTGCGCGCAACCTGCACGCCGAGACGAGCCGGTTCCTCGGTGAGCGCGCCGGACGCACGCCGTTCGTCATCGGCGTCGCGGGCTCCGTCGCGGTCGGCAAGTCCACCGTCGCCCGCCTGCTGCGCGAGCTGACGAAGCGCTGGCCGGACACCCCTCGTGTGGAGCTCGTGACGACCGACGGCTTCCTGTACCCGAACGCCGAGCTGGAGCGCCGCGGGATCATGGACCGCAAGGGCTTCCCGGAGTCGTACGACCGCCGCTCCCTGCTGCGCTTCGTGAGCCAGGTGAAGAGCGGGGCGACCGAGGTCCGCGCGCCGTACTACTCGCACCTGGTCTACGACATCGTGCCCGATGCCGAGATCGTCGTCCGGCAGCCCGACGTGCTCATCGTCGAGGGCCTCAACGTGCTGGCGCCCCCGGTGCACGGCCGGCTCGCGCTGTCCGACCTGTTCGACTTCACGATCTACGTGGACGCGAAGACGAAGGACATCGAGTCCTGGTACGTCGACCGGTTCCTCGCCCTGCAGGAAGAAGCGTTCTCGAGCCCCGACTCGTTCTTCCACCGGTTCGCCTCGCTCTCGCGAGCGGACGCGGTACGGACGGCGACCGAGGTCTGGCGGGCGATCAACGAGCCGAACCTGATCGAGAACGTGCTGCCCACGCGCTCCCGCGCCACGCTGGTGCTGAAGAAGGGCGCGAACCACAAGGTGAACTCGGTCCTGCTCCGCAAGATCTAGCGGTAGGGCAGCGCAAAACACCGGTGTTCGCGAGCTGAACCGCGGTCTGCGCGTGTTCAACCGGCGAACACCGGTGTCTTGCGGCGAAACCCCTACGCGGCGTCGAGCGCCAGGCGGTCCTGCACGACGGCGGCGAGCTCCTCGGCGATGCGCTGGGCATCGTCCTGCGAAGCGGCCTCGACCATCACGCGCACGACCGGCTCGGTGCCCGACGGACGGAGCAGCACGCGGCCGCTGTCCCCGAGCGCCGCGCTGGCGGCGGCGATGGCGTCCTGCACGCCCTGGTCGGCGAGCCCGTGCCGATCGACGCCGCGGACGTTGAGCAGCACCTGCGGGAACACGGTCATGCACGAGGCGAGCTCCTGCAGCGACTTCCCGGTCCGGGCCATCTCGGCCACCAGGTGGAGCCCGGTCAGGATGCCGTCACCCGTCGTGGCGAACTCGTTGAAGATGATGTGGCCCGACTGCTCGCCGCCGATGGAGTAGTCGCCCTCGGTCATCTTCTCGAGCACGTAGCGGTCGCCCACGCCGGCCTCGATCACGGTGATGCCCGCGTCGGCCATGGCGCGCTTCAGCCCGAGGTTCGACATGACCGTCGCGACGAGCGTGTCGTCCTTCAGGCGGCCGCGCTCCTGCAGGGACAGCGCGAGGATCGCCATGATCTGGTCGCCGTCGATCGCGTTGCCCGCGGCGTCGACCGCCAGGCAGCGGTCCGCGTCGCCGTCGTGCGCGATGCCGACGTCGGCGCCGTGCTCGAGCACCGCGCGGGCGAGGTTGTCGATGTGGGTCGAACCGACGCCGTCGTTGATGTTCCAGCCGTCGGGGTCGGCGCCGATGAGCGTCACGCGGGCACCCGCGTTGACGAAGACCTCGGGCGAGACGCCGGCCGCGGCACCGTTGGCGCAGTCGAGCACCACGTGGAGCCCAGCGAGCCGGTGCGGCAACGTGCCGAGCAGGTGCACGACGTAGCGGTCCTCGGCGTCGGCGAACCGCGAGATGCGCCCGACGTCGATGCCGGTCGGGGTGGGCGCGGAGTGGTCGTGCATGGCCGCTTCGATGCGGTCCTCGACCTCGTCCGGCAGCTTGCGGCCACCTGTGGCGAAGAACTTGATCCCGTTGTCGGGAGCGGGGTTGTGCGATGCGGAGATCATCACGCCGAAGTCGGCGTCGATGTCCGCGACGAGGAACGCCGCGGCGGGGGTGGGGATGACCCCGGCGTCGAGCACGTCGACGCCGGCCGAGGCGAGTCCGGCCGCGACGGCGGCACCGAGGAACTCGCCGGAGACGCGCGGGTCCCGCGCGAGGACCGCGCGTGGGCGCGGTCGACCCGACGCCCGGCGGGCGTCGGCATGGTGTCCGTGTGTGAGGACGGCCGCGCTCGCCTGGGCAAGACCCAGTGCGAGCGCGGCCGTCAGCTCGCCGTTGGCGAGACCACGAACCCCGTCGGTACCGAACAGACGCGGCATGGCGATCTTCAGCCGGTGACGACTAGCGCTTCGAGAACTGCGAAGCCTTGCGGGCCTTCTTGAGACCGGCCTTCTTGCGCTCGATGACGCGGGCGTCACGGGTGAGGAAGCCGGCCTTCTTGAGGGTCGCGCGGTTGTTCTCGCGGTCGATCTCGTTCAGGGTGCGGGCGATGGCGAGGCGGAGCGCGCCGGCCTGACCCGAGGGGCCACCACCGGTGATGCGGGCGACGACGTCGTACGAGCCGAGGAGCTCGAGCACCTTGAAGGGGTCGTTGATGAGCTGCTGGTGCAGCTTGTTCGGGAAGTAGTCCTCGAGCGTGCGGCCGTTCACGACGAACGTGCCGGAGCCCGGGACGAGCCGGACACGCGCGATGGCCTCCTTGCGGCGCCCGACGGCACCGCCGGAGACGTTGAGGATCTGACGGGGAGCGGCCTCGGCAGCGGCGGGTGCGCTCTCCGTGGTGAAGCTCTCCGGGGTCTGGTCGAGGGAATCAGCGATCTGAGCCATGAGTTTCTCTATGTCCTTGAAGTCGTCGTGGCCGGAACTACTGTGCGACCTGGTCGAAGATGTACGGCTTGGGCTGCTGCGCGGCGTGCGGGTGCTCCGCGCCGGCGTAGACCTTCAGCTTCTTGAGCTGCTCGCGGCCGAGGGTGTTCTTCGGCAGCATGCCGCGGATCGCCTTCTCGACGGCGCGGGTGGGGTGCTTCTCGAGCATCTCCGGGTAGGAGGTCGCCGTCAGGCCGCCCGGGTAACCCGAGTGACGGTAGTAGACCTTCTTCGCGAGCTTCGAACCGGTCAGGGCGACCTTGTCGGCGTTCACGATGATGACGAAGTCACCCATGTCCATGTGCTGGGCGAAGGTGGCCTTGTGCTTGCCGCGCAGGAGCGCCGCGGCGTGGGTGGCGAGACGGCCGAGGACGACGTCGGTGGCGTCGATGACGATCCAGTCGTGCTGGACGTCTGCCGGCTTCGGTGAGAACGTGCGAGTCACAGGAGTGCTGCTTTCGTGTCGAGGTGAGGAGTCCGTGAATCCCACTCCGGGCGGGAGTTCCACGAGCAGAAGCGCGGGGAACACCTCGGTTGGAGGGCTCATCTGACTGTCCGCGCGCGGGGCGCACAGACCAAGGTGAGAGCCTAGCCGACGCGGGGCACGTCGGTCAAACGCGGGCAACTGCCGGCCTGGAGGCGCGGGGCGGCCCCGCACCGCGCCTCCCGTCCGCCCTGGGCCCAGCCCACTGCACCCGGTGAGCAGAAGACGTCGGGTCCGCACCGCGAACCCGACGTTTTCTGCACACTCGTCGCCCCGACGCGCGACGTGGGGACTACTCCACAGCCGCAGCCTTCCGTCGGCGACGCACGACCAGCACACCCGCACCCGCCCCGAGCAACAGGAACGCCACCAACGCACCAGCACCCATCCCCGCAGCACCCGTGAACGCGAGCTGCCCATCCACGGTGATCGCGATCGGGGTCCACCCGATCAGACTCCCGTCCGCAGCCGTCACCGCCAACCGGTGCACACCAGCCGCCGTGTCCGCCGGGATCGTCACCCGAACCGTCCCATCAGCAGCCACCACCGCGGTGCCGATCAGCGTCGGCTCCGAGAACAACCACACGTTGACCGTGTCACCGGCAGACGCCGTCCCCACCGTCACCGTGATCGTCTCCCCCGCACGCGCCGTCGCCGGAGCAGACACCCCACCACGACTCGCCTCCGTCAACAGCGACCCCGACGGCGCCACCGGAACGACCGGCGGAGTGATCCCGTCGACCGGCGGCGCCGGCGTCGGGGTCGGGGTCGGCGTCGGGGTCGGGGTCGGGGTCGGTACCGGCGTCGGGTCGGTGCCCGCGGCGTCGAGGTCGAACCCGACCAGGATCGGATCGTGGTCGCTCGCCCGGTACACGTCGTCGGTGTACAGGTTCGTCGCGTTGTAGTTGTAGCGGCTGTACTCCAGGCCCACCGACTCGACCGAGTTGATGTTCCAGATGTCCACGCCCGTGACCGTCTCGAGCGCGGCCTCCGACGCGAACACGTGGTCGAGCGAGCCGCTCAGGCCGGAGAACACGTACGAGTACTCGGTGCTGTCGAGCGCCGGGCCGAGGTCGGTGTAGCCGGCCTCGTCGAGGACCACCACCGGGTCCTCCTTGCTGTAGGCGTTGAAGTCGCCGAGCATGAACACCTTGTCGGTGCCGTACTGCTCCTGCATGTCGGTGGAGAACGTCACCAGGGCCTTCGCCTGCTCGACGCGGTCGGCGTTCGACGCCCCCTGCCCGTCGCCCTGGTCGGCGTTCTCGCCGGTGCCGGAGCCCTTGGACTTGAAGTGGTTCGCGATCACCAGGAAGTCGTCGTCCGCGGTGCCGCCGACCGGGCGGAACGCGTCCGCGACGGGCTGGCGGGCGTTCGTGAACGCGTCGTCGAGCAGGATCGTCGACTCGCCGACGGGCTCGACGCGGTCCTTCTTGTAGATCAGGGCGAGGCGGATGACGTCCTCGCTCGCGGGCACGACGGCCGGGGACTTCGCGTAGGCCCAGGTGTCCTGGCCGGTGGCGGCGTTGAGCGCGTCGACCAGGGTGGCCACTGCGGCGTCGCGGTCCTGACCGAAGCGGACGGAGTTCTCGATCTCCTCGAGCGAGACGACGTCGGCGTCCAGGCCGTTGATGGCCTTGACGATCTTGACCTGCTGGCGCAGGAAGTCCTCCTGCTCGGCGGCGCCGCGGGCGTCGCAGCCGGAGTTCACCGTGACGGGGTCTCCGGCACGGTCCGTGTAGTACTTGCAGCCGGTGAGCTCGTCGCCCGTGGTCGGGAAGTAGTTGAGCACGTTGAAGCCGGCGAGCTTCAGGTCGCCACCGACGTCCTGCGGTGCCGGCTGGCGCACCTTCGAGAACGACGCCGGCAGCTCGGCGGCCGGGGTCGCACCCGTGATCGGCGCGGTCGGCTGGAACTTCCACCCGTTGTTGCGGTAGTCGAGGACGACCGGCTCGGTGAAGGTGGCGGCGGCCCCGACGGTGACCGGGCCCTGGGTGAGCCACGACACCGGGATGCCCTGGTTCGCCTGGGTCAGGAAGTTGGTGCTCGCGCCGTCGTCGAGCGTGACCTTGCGCGCGGCGTTGTCGGCCTCGGCGGCCTTCGCCTCGGCGCTGCCCGGTCGGCCGACCTCGGTCGGCTGGATCAGGCGCTTCGTGCCGCTGGCGAGCACGACCTCGCCGTACTGGTTCGTCGTGTAGTTGTCGGCGACGGTGTACGCCCCCTGGGGAGCGACGAGCATGCTCTCGAGCGACTCGCGCTGGGTGTCGGACGACGGGAACGCGACCGCGGCCGGCTGCGGTGCCGCGACGGTGTCGTCCAGCTGCTGCAGCGACGAGGCCCCGGACACCGTGAGCTCGGTGAGGCCGAAGTACTCGGACACGGCACCGGTGACCCGCACGTGGTCGCCCTCGTGCACCAGGCCGGCGGTGGCCGACGAGAAGACGAACACCGCGTCGGACGCGGTGTGGGCACCGAGGTCGATGGCGCCGCCGGTGCCGGGGGTCTGGATCGTGTAGCCGTTGAAGCCGCCGGTGCCGTACACCGCGGTGACGACGCCGTCGGTCGTGACGTTCTTGCCGGCGTACGGCGAGGTGTCCGTGGTGCCCTGCAGCTGGGCGATGGTCACGGTCTCGGCGGGGGTGCCGGGTGCGGGGGTCCCGCCGTCACCCGGGTCGGTCGGGTCCGTGGGTTCGGTCGGTGCCGTCGTCTCGCCCGCGGCGTTCCGCGGGGTGAGCGTCGTCGTCACGGAGAAGTCCGCACCGTTGACGTCGGTGTCCGTGGTGCCCTGGCGGACCAGGCCGTTCGGGACGGAGTTGTCCCCGGTCACGGTGCGCACGGCCGACTCGAACGTGTTCGAGGCGCCGTAGCCGAGCAGGTCGACCACGCCGTCGGTGCCGGTGGTGACGGATCCGGCGGCGAGCGACAGGGGTGCCGTGGCGTCGGACAGGACGAGCGTGCCCGTGGTGCCCGAGGGGTTGAGCGTCGCGGTGTCGTCGGCGGCGGGCAGGTCCTCACCGGCCGCGGTGGCCCCGCCGTTGCCCGCCATCGACACCAGGAATGTGCCCTTCGCCGGCACGGTGCCCTGGAGCGTACTGGCAGAGAAGGTGCCGGTGCCCGTGGCGGACCGGTACTGCAGCGACCACCCGTCCAGTGACACGGCGGCGTCGGTCGGGTTGCCGATCTCGACGAACTTCTCGTTGTAGAACGCGCCCTTGCTCCCCGCCTTCAGGTAGGCCTCCTCGATGACGAGGTCGGTCCCCTCGGGGTTCGCGGTCGCTGCGGTGACGGTGACGAGTGGGGCCGCGAGGAGCGTCGCGGCCGCCGTGGCGCACAGCAGAGTGCGCCCGAGGGTGTTGGCCATGTCGGCACGCTACCGACCTGCGGGGACATTCAGGTTGCGTCGAGGTAAATGATTGCGCTCGGCAACAAGAGCCGACCGCGTTCCGCGGCGCAGCCGATCGCCCGGCATGAGCCGATCGCCTCAGGTGCCATCAGCCGATCGGCAGCCAGGCCCCACCCACGCGTCGGACGGCCGGTCCGTGTCCCGGCAGCACGAGGGCCGGGAACGGCAGCGCTCGTGCTGACTCGAGCGCCAGGTCCTGATCGGCGGTGAAGAACGGCGTGATCATCCGCGGCCGCGGGGCCCACGACCCGGGCTGGGTGTCGTGCCGACTGACGACCGCGTCGCCGGTGACGATCGCGTCCGCTGCGGGCAGCAGGTAGGCCGTCGAGCCGTCGGTGTGGCCGACGGCCGGGAACGGCGCGATCGCCCGACCCGCGAAGTCCGCACTGGTGAACGCGCGAGCGGACGGCACGGTGGTGGGTCGGAGGGCGTCGGAGCGGATCGCCCGCGCCAGCCAGGCGAGCACGCGGGGGCTGGCGAGCCGGCCGCCGATCTCCGCCGGGGTGACCTGCTGCCGCTCCGGCCCGCGCACGTTGGCGAGCTCGTCGGCGTGGGCGAGCACCTCGACGTCGGGGTACCGCTCGAGGATCCCGGGGATGCCGCCGACGTGGTCGACGTGTCCGTGCGTCACGTAGACGCGACGGAGGTCTGCGGGGTCGTGTCCGGCGGCGCGCACGGTGTCGAGCACGAGGTCGGTGTCGGCCGGGTAGCCGGCGTCGATCAGCGCGACGCCGTCCTCCTCCGCCAGCACCACCCAGTTGGACACGGGGCCCTCGACGAAGACGACTCCGGGGGCGACGGACACGACGGAACGGGGTTCGCGCGGGCTCATCCCTCGACGGTACCGTCCACCGACCGTCGGGCCCGGGTCTGTTCCGCCCGCTCCGCGAGCTCGGCGTCGGCCGGGTAGCCCACCTCGGTCAGGGTCAGTCCCTTCGCCGGCGCCGTCTTGAAGGCGCTCGTGCGTTCCTCGGCGACGCGCAGTTCCTCGAGGCGGTCCGGGCCGAAGCGGCCCTCGCCGACGGCGATGGTCGCGCCGACCATGGCCCGCACCATCGAGTGGCAGAAGGCGTCGGCCTGGAGGCGCGCCACCAGCACGCCGTCCGGCTCGCGGTCCCAGCGGAACTGCTGCAACGTCCGGATGGTCGTCGCCCCCTCGCGCGGCTTGCAGAACGTCGCGAAGTCGTGCAGCCCGAGCAGCGTCAGCGCACCGCGCTCCATCGCTGCCGGGTCGAGCCGCGCCGCGTGCCAGACCGTGTGCCCACGACGACGTGGATCGCGCGGGGCGTCGGCGTCCGCGACCCGGTACTCGTACCGGCGCCACAGCGGGGAGAACCGGGCGTCGAACCCCGCGGGTGCCACCGAGGCACCGGTCACGACGACGTCCCCCTCGGGTGCCGCGATGCCGTTGACCCGCTTGAGCAGCCCGTCGAGCGGTGACCTGCCCGACCCGCGCTTGGCGGTGAGCGCTGCCCACTGCTCGGCCGACAGGTCCAGGTGCGCGACCTGCCCGGTGGCGTGCACCCCGGCGTCGGTGCGTCCGGCGACGGTGAGCAACGGCGGTTCACCCCAGCGGGTGAACACGGTGGCGAGTGCGGCCTCGAGGGCACCCTGCACGGTCCGGAGCCCGGGCTGCCGGGCCCACCCGGAGAACGCCGCCCCGTCGTAGGCGATGTCCAGTCGCAGCCGCACCGTCTCACTCACACGACCACGGTAGCGATGTCAGCGCCACGTCAGTGCCGCGTGAGCGCCCCGCGGCAGCATCGTCCACGACATCGACGAAAGGACCCCGCGATGACCACGACACCGCTCGCGGTGGAGGCCACCGGCCTCGTGAAGACGTTCGGCTCGAACCGGGCCGTGGACGGTGTCGACCTCCGCGTGGAGGCCGGCACGGTCTACGGCGTGCTCGGTCCCAACGGCGCCGGCAAGACCACCACCATCTCCATGCTCGCGACCTTGCTCAAGGCGGACGGCGGCGAGGCTCAGATCTTCGGGCACGACGTCCGCCGAGAGGCACAGACCGTCCGGACCCTGATCGGCGTGACGGGGCAGTACGCCAGCGTCGACGAGACGCTCAGCGCGACCGAGAACCTGGTGGTCTTCGCCCGCTTGCTCGGGCTGTCCCGCGCGGACTCGAAGCGGAAGGCCGTCGAGCTGCTGGAGCGCTTCGGGCTGACCGAGGCCGCGTCCCGGCCACTCAAGGGGTTCTCCGGCGGCATGCGTCGTCGGCTGGACCTCGCCGCGAGCCTGATCGCACAACCGCCCCTGATCTTCCTCGACGAGCCGACGACCGGCCTCGACCCCCGCACCAGGGCGCAGATGTGGGACACGATCCGCGAACTCGTGGCGACCGGTTCGACCGTCCTGCTCACGACGCAGTACCTCGACGAGGCGGACCAGCTCGCCGACCGCATCGCGGTGATCGACCACGGCAGGGTCGTCGCCGAGGGCACGAGCGACGAGCTGAAGTCGAGCATCGGCACGGCATCGTTGCAGCTCCGCCTCGCCGACTCGCTCCTCCTCGACACGGCACGCGGCATCGTCCGGAACACGCTCGGCGTCGACGCGGTCGTCAGCCCCGAGGGATCGCGCCTCACCGCTCCGATGGCGGACCCCGACCGGGTGACCGACCTGCTCCTGTCGTTCCGGCAGGCCGGTGTCTCGCTCGCCGAGATGAGCGTGCAGAAGCCGACGCTCGACGAGGTCTTCCTGACCATCACCGGCGCGCCCGCACACACCGATGACGACGCCCACCACGAGCTCGAAGGGAGCATCGCATGACCACCATCACCACCACGGGGACCTCGGGTCCGCGGGTCACCCCCCGCCCCGGCGTCGGCTCGACCGGGCTCGGAGCCACGGTCCGTCAGTCGCTCACGATGGCCTACCGAGGCCTGATCAAGGTCCGGCGTACCCCCGAGCAGCTGTTCGACGTCACCTTGATGCCGATCATCTTCACCGTGATGTTCACGTACATCTTCGGGGGAGCGATCGCCGGCGACGTGGCGAGCTACCTGCCGATCATCATCCCCGGCATCCTCGTGCAGACGAACATCACGTCGTCGATCGTGACGGGCGTCCAGCTCCGCGAGGACATGGACAAGGGCGTGTTCGACCGCTTCAAGTCCCTGCCGATCGCACGGATCGCCCCGCTCGCCGGCGCCCTGCTGGCCGACACCGTGCGGTACGCGATCGCGACCGCCATCACCTTCACGGTCGGGATCGTCATGGGGCTCCGTCCGGCCGGGGGCTTCGGCGCGGTGGTCCTCGCCGGGCTGCTCGTGATCGTGGTCGCCTGGGCGATCAGCTGGATCTTCGCCTACTTCGGTGTGGTCGCCCGGACGGCGTCGAGTGTCTCCGGCATCTCGAACATGGTGCTGTTCCCGCTGACGTTCCTGTCGAACGCGTTCGTGCCAGCCGACACCCTGCCGGATTGGTTGCGCTGGTTCTCCGAGGTCAACCCGATCTCGCACCTGATCACCGCGGTCCGTGACCTGGTCAACCAGGGCACGGTGGGCGTCGACCTGTGGATCAGCCTGCTCGGTGCGGCGGTGATCGTCGCGGTGTTCGCGCCCCTGACGGTCCGCGCCTACATGCGGAAGGCCTGAACCGCACGATCAGTGGTCGCTGAAGCGCAGCTGCTCGAGCAGCGCCCGCGCCCGCGAGACGGCCTCGGCCCGGTCCCAACCGGCCGAGGCCGTCTCGGCGTCCTTCACGGCCGCGTCGCCGAGCGCGGTCACCAGCAACGGCCGCATGCGGGTGTGCGCGAGCACCCCGAAGTCCTGCCGAGACCCGAGCCGAGCAGTCACCCCCCACGCCTGCGCAGCGAAGTCCGACTGACCGGTCCGGACTGCGGCGAGCGCCAGCCCGAGCAGGGTGGTCCCGATGACCGGGAGGTCGAGCCACCACGGGTGCAGGCGCAGCATCACGAGCGCACCGACCCGCAGGCGTCTCGCGACCGCCACATCGGTGGCCGGGAGGCCCGGGGCGCTCCCGGCGGTCCGGCTCACCGCCGCCTCGTCAGCAGCCGCGATCCGCGCCACGCCCGCCATCAGGCTCCAGTGCGGCGTCTCCTTCCGGATCGGGGCGATCGCGTCCCAGGCGGCGGCGTATGCGGCCGCCGCCTCGTCGAGGTCGCCCTCGTACCGGGCGCACTCGGCGGCGATCGCCGTCGCGAGGACGCCGATTTGCATCCGGTCGCCGTCGAACCCGCCACGGCCCTCCGACGGCCGCTGCCGCAGGTCGTCGGCGACGGCCCTGGCGCGTGCCACGTCGCCGGTCGTCGCCGCGCAGAGCCCGACCGTCCATCCGATCTCGTACAGGTCGTCGTCGGCGCCGAACCGTTCGAGTTGCTCCCGCGCGGCCTCGGCGGCCGCCAACGCCTCGGAGTGGCGCCCGGTCTGTGCGAGCAGCTGCGTGACGGTGACGGCGGTCGACCCAGCGGTCCACGCGTCGTTGCTGATCCGTGCGAGCGCTTCGGCGCGGTGGGCGTACCGCAGGGCGACGGCCGTGTCACCGTCGTTCTCGGCCAGCGGCGCACTGAGCATGTTCGCCAGGCACGCCACCCCGGGCTCCGGGTCCTCGCGCAGGCGGGCCAGCAGGGCACTGCCGTCGGCAGGCCGGCCAAGGGTCAGCACCAGCGCGGCCTGTGCGTCGAGGACCGCGTACCCGGTGCTGCCGCCGGCGGACACCCGCCGCAGGGCCGACACTGCGAGGGCAGCCGTCCGCCGGTCGCCGAACGCGGCAGACGCCCCGGCGACGACGAGGCCCACCACCACGGCGTTGCGGTCCTCCGGCGCTGGGACGGTGCCGCCCAGCAGCGGCACGACGTCCGGGCCGAGGGCGACGACCTCGCCGTGCGCACCTCGGAGCGACCAGTACCCGGCGAGCGCGGCGAAGAGGTGCGCGACCGCGGATGCGTCGCCGGCGCGCAGGCTCCAGCGCAACAGCGTGACGATGTTGTCCGCCTCACGTCCGACCTGCCGGAAGCACTCGAGCTGCGGCTCGCCCGTGATGGTCAGCAGGTTGCGGGCGGCGGTGAAGCCGCGACCCCACCGGATCATGGCGGACCGCACGTCCTCGGTCGCCCCGGCATCCCGGAGCCGTGCGGCTCCGAACTCGCGGACCGTCTCGAGCAGCCGGTACCGCACCGGTTCGCCCACGTGCTCGACCAGCTGCACGAGGGACTGTTCGACCAGCTCGGCGAGGTCGTCGAGCGCCTCTCCGCGGCGTCCGGGCAGCGTCACCGACTCGACGGCGTCGACCGCCAGCCCGTCCGGGAACAGCGCGAGACGGGTCAGCAGGTTCTGCGCACCGTCGTTCAGCAATCGCCAGCTCCACTCGATCACCGCGAGGAGGGTGCGGTGCCGCTCGGGAGCACTCCGGTCGCCGCCGCGGAGCAGCGCGAACCGGTCGTCGAGTCGGCGCTCGATCTCCTCGGTGCTCATGCCACGGATCCGCGCGGCCGCGAGTTCGATCGCCAGGGGCGATCCGTCCAGCCGCGTGCAGATCCGGCGAACGGCGTCCACGGGCAGCACCGCGCCCGGACGCGCCGCCCGCGCCCGCTCGGTGAACAGGCGCACGGCGGCGCCGTCCGCGGCGACCGGCAGGGGTGCCAGGGGGGCCACGACCTCGCCGGCGATCGCCAGCGGTGCCCGCGAGGTCGTGAGGATCCGGAGCTGCGGCACCGTCGCGAGCAGGTCGGCTGCGAAGGTCGCGACCTCGGCGACCAGGTGCTCGCAGTTGTCGAGCACGAGCACGGTGGGACCGTCGGCCAGGGCGTGGACGACCCGCGATCCGAGGTCCGCGGCGACGGCGTCCCGGAGCGACCGGGTCGATCGGAACTCCCCGATTCCGAGCAGCGCGGCGAGCGCTGGGACGATGTCCTCCGCCGCGGTGAGCGGCGCGAGCTCGAAGACCACGACCCCGGTCGTCGGCGGCAGGGCGGCTGCGACCGCCTGCGCCAGGCGGGTCTTGCCGAGTCCGCCGGCACCGAGGATCGTGACCAGCCGGCTCTTCGAGAGCTGGTCGCCCACGGCGGCCAGGTCGTCCTGTCGCCCGACCAACGCGTTCGGCGCCGCCCGCAGTCCGATGCGCCGCGCAGTGCCGGCGGCCACGTCGGACCGACGGAGCAGGTCGGCGTTCAGACGGACCAGGTCTGCCGACGGGTCGGCGCCGAGTTCGTCGGCGAGACGGTCCCGGTGCGCCGCGAACACGGTGAGCGCCTCAGTGGTTCGGCCCGCTGCGGCGAGGGAGCGCATCGCCCCGGCTGCTGCGACCTCGTCGAAGGGGTTCGCGAGCGACTCGGCTGCCCACACCTCGGCTGCCTCGTCCGCGTGTCCGTCGTCGGAAAGAGCGGCGCCGAGCGCCCGTCGGAGCCCGCGGCGGACGGCGTTCGCCCGGTCGGCCAGCGCCGTGCCCGGCTCCCCGTCGACGTCCGCCCCGGGGTCACCGCGCCAGAGGCCCAGTGCGGCGGAGACGGCCGCGCGGTCACCGTTGCCGAGTGCCTGTTCGGCTCGGAACAGGTCGATGTCGTCCGGACCGCCACCGAGCGCGTACCCGGTGCTCGTGGACACGACGATGCCGTCCGCGACTCCCCGGCGCAGTCGCGAGACGAGCGCCTGCAGTGCAGCTCGCGCACCGCGCGGCCGTTCGTTCGGCCACAGGTCCTCGATCAGGGACTCGCTCGTCAGCGCGTTGCCGCGTGCGAGCACGAGCGCTGTCAGGAACACCCTGGCGAGCGCCCCCGGCACCGCGGTCGGGGCGCCGTCGGCGTCGTCCACGGTGATCGGACCGAGGACGGCGATGCGGGGGCGGTCGGTCACGAGGGCGAGTCTACGGACGACCGCGCACGTGCCGGTCACTCAGCCGCGCGGACGACCGAACGCCGACGGACCGGTCCGGGTGTCGAGGTCGTCGGTGGCCCGTCGTTCCGACTCGACGATCCCGCGCAGTGCGACGAGCGCAGCCGAGGTGACCGCGACGTGCGAGGGGTTCTCACGTGATGCGTCGAGCGCGCGCTCGAGTCGTGCGATGGCCTCTTCGGCCTGGTCCTCCGGGGAGTCGCCACGGATCGTGTTGGCGATCTGCCGCAGTGCCTCGGCGATGGGGGTGGCGAACGCCGGATCCGGACGACCGACGCCCTCGGACACCGGGCCGGAGCGTGCCACGAGTTCGGTGAGGTCGGTCGTGTACCAGGCGACCCGCTCCAGTGCACGGAAGCGTCCACCGTCCTTCTGCAGCCGCGCTCGGGACCCGCGCAGCGCACCACGGGGGTTGAGCCGACGACTCTCGTGCGCGATCGCCACCCGCGACCGCACGTCCGCGATCGCACGGTCCAGACGGTCCTGCTGGTGGTCCCACGCCTTCTCGTCGCGCTTGCCCTCCTCGAGCACGGTGGCCAGACCGTCGAGGTGGTCCGCCAGCACGCCGTTCACCGTGTCGATGCGGTATTCAGCGTCCCAGAAGTGCAGCGGCGGGAACACCAGGAAGTTGACGAGCAGCCCGACGACGACACCCACGGCCATCTGCACGAGGTACCCGAGCGAGTAGCCCTCGGCGTGCGCGCCGCCGACGAGCAGGACGAAGAGCGCCGCGGTGGACACCCACGAGCTGCCCTCGCCCAGCACGCGGAACCCGCCGACCAGGACACCGACGCCGACCGCGAGCGCGATCGCGAGGAAGCCCGGGTCGCCGATCCACATCGTGAACGCGGCGATGAGGATGCCGAGGGCGATCCCGACCAGCGTCTGCACACCGCTCCGGATGCCCGCGAACACCGTGGTCTGCATCGCGACGACGGCGCCGAGTGGTGCGTAGTACGGGTACTCGGCCGCGACGCCCGGGATGTGCTGCGCCACGAACCAGGCGATCACCGCAGCGGCCGCGGCCTTGCCCGCGTGCAGCAGGCGCGGCTGCGTGCCCGAGGTCCGGCTCCACCGCCAGACCCGGGTCCCCAGACCCGCAACGTGCTGGAACGCCATGACTTCCTTCCCTGTCCTGGTGATCGGCCACCGTACGCGGCACGCCGCAGCTGCCGTCCGCTCTGCGAACACGAGGAAGCCCCCGCGACCTGGGTCGCGGGGGCTTCCTCGTGGTGGTGCAGCGCCCCGGAGGGCACCGGACTACTTGGTGTCGGCGTCGTCCGACTTCTCGGCGGCGTCGGCCTCGACCTCGGCAGCAGCCTCGGTCTCGGACTCGGTCTCGACCGGTGCGGACTCCTCGGTGGTCTCGGTCTCCTCGACCGGGGCCTCCTCGGTGGTCTCGTCAGCGGCGGGCTCGTCGATCGGGGCGGCAGCAGCGGCCGGAGCCGAGTTGCGCTTGACCGGAGCGGGCGTGCTCGAGACGGGCTCGAGGACGAGCTCGATCGACGCCAGCGGGGCGTTGTCGCCCTTGCGGAAGCCGAGCTTCGTGATGCGGGTGTAGCCGCCCTGGCGGTCCTCGACCTGGGGGGCGATCTCGGTGAACAGCGTGTGCACGACGGACTTGTCGCGCAGGATGCTGATCACACGACGACGCGCGTGCAGGTCGCCGCGCTTCGCGAACGTGATGAGACGCTCGGCGACCGGGCGGAGGCGCTTGGCCTTCGTCTCGGTGGTCGTGATGCGACCGTGCGTGAAGAGGGCGTTGGCGAGGTTGCTCAGGAGCAGGCGCTCGTGGGCGGGACCGCCACCGAGGCGGGGGCCCTTGGTGGGCTTCGGCATGTCAGTTCTCCAGTGGTGAAAGTGGTGCGCGCGGTGTCAGCGCGCGTGCGCGTGAGCGCGAGGTCAGTTGTTGGACTCGTCCTCGTCGTACCCGCTGTAGAAGTGGGCGCCGTCGAATCCGGGGACGGTGTCCTTGAGGGACAGGCCGAGCTCGGTGAGCTTGTCCTTGACCTCGTCCACCGACTTCTGACCGAAGTTGCGGATGTTCATGAGCTGCGTCTCCGAGAGGGCGACGAGCTCGGACACCGTGTTGATGCCCTCCCGCTTCAGGCAGTTGTAGCTGCGGACCGACAGGTCGAGGTCCTCGATCGGGGTCTGCAGTTCGTTCGAGAGCACGGCGTCGACCGGCGCGGGGCCGATCTCGATGCCCTCGGCCGCCGTGTTGAGCTCGCGAGCGAGCCCGAACAGCTCGACCAGCGTGCGACCAGCCGACGCGATGGCGTCACGCGGCGTGATGGCCGGCTTCGCTTCGACGTCGACGACCAGGCGGTCGAAGTCCGTGCGCTCACCGGCACGCGTCGCCTCGACGCGGTAGGTGACCTTGAGGACCGGCGAGTAGATCGAGTCGATCGGGATCTGACCGGCTTCGCTGAACTCGGAACGGTTCTGCGTCGCCGAGACGTAGCCACGGCCACGCTCGATCGTGAGCTCGAGCTCGAAGCGTGCGGTGTCGTTCAGGGTCGCGATGACGAGTTCCGGGTTGTGGATCTCGACGCCGGCCGGAGCGGAGATGTCCGCTGCGGTGACCTGACCGGCACCCTGCTTGCGCAGGTACGCCGTGATGGGCTCGTCGTGCTCGCTGGAGACGACCAGGCTCTTGATGTTGAGGATGATCTCGGTGACGTCTTCCTTGACACCGGGAACGGTGCTGAACTCGTGGAGGACGCCGTCGATGCGGATGCTGGTGACAGCCGCGCCGGGGATCGAGGAGAGGAGCGTGCGGCGCAGCGAGTTGCCGAGGGTGTAACCGAAGCCCGGCTCGAGCGGCTCGATGACGAAGCGCGAGCGGTGCTCGGAGATCGGCTCCTCGGTCAGGGTGGGGCGCTGTGCAATGAGCACTGTGGGATTCCTTTCGGCGAAGTGTCCGCTATATGACACTTGGCGGTACGACGGGGCCGCATGGGCCCCGACGGGTCTGTTGAGTTGTGATCACGCGCACACACGTGCGCGATCGAACGACCAGGAATGGCCGCGGGCCCTGCCCGCCCTCGCCGGAACGGATCCGGTCAGGGGACGAGCAGGGCGCGGCCGGTTGCTCCTCGCGTCAGACGCGACGGCGCTTGGGCGGGCGGCACCCGTTGTGCGCCTGCGGCGTGACGTCGTTGATCGAGCCGACCTCGAGGCCAGCGGCCTGGAGGGAGCGGATCGCGGTCTCGCGACCCGAACCCGGGCCCTTCACGAAGACGTCGACCTTCTTGACGCCGTGCTCCTGCGCCTGACGCGCAGCGGACTCGGCGGCGAGCTGCGCCGCGAACGGCGTCGACTTGCGCGAACCCTTGAAGCCCACGGCACCCGAGGACGCCCAGCTGAGGACGGCACCCGACGGGTCGGTGATGCTGACGATCGTGTTGTTGAACGTGCTCTTGATGTGGGCCTGGCCCACGGCGACGTTCTTCTTCTCCTTGCGGCGCGGCTTGCGCGCGGCAGTCTTGGGGGTAGCCATCGGGGTCTCCTATCGAGCCTTCTTCTTGCCTGCCACGGTGCGCTTCGGTCCCTTGCGGGTACGAGCGTTGGTCTTGGTGCGCTGACCGCGCACCGGGAGACCACGACGGTGGCGAAGACCCTCGTAGCTGCCGATCTCGACCTTGCGGCGGATGTCGGCGGCGACCTCACGGCGGAGGTCACCCTCGACCTTGAAGTTGCCCTCGATGAAGTCACGGAGGGCGACGAGCTGGTCGTCGGTCAGGTCCTTGACGCGGATGTCACCGGAGATACCGGTCTCCGTCAGTGCCTGGACGGCGCGGGTACGGCCGACGCCGTAGATGTACGTGAGTGCGATCTCCACGCGCTTCTCGCGCGGGATGTCGACGCCTGCTAGACGTGCCATGTGATGGCTGCTCCTGTTGTCGATGGAGGTGTGGCGCAGTACCGGTGCTCGGGCCTCCGCCCCGAGGTGTCCCCCGGCCGTCGTGCGACCGGGTTCTGGTACTGCGTTGTCGATCTTCAGTTGTGGGTCGTGCTCGAGCAGCCTGGTGTCCGATGGACACCGTCGGCGCCGGTCACGCGCCCGGGACTAGCCCTGGCGCTGCTTGTGACGCGGGTTGCTCTTGCAGATCACCATGACGCGGCCCTTGCGGCGAATCACACGGCAGTGTTCGCAGATGGGCTTGACGCTGGGGTTGACCTTCATGGTTCTTTCCTCGTGCTCGCTGGCTTCGTGCTCGGCAGGATTGCCGTGCCGTTCCTTTCCAGCTCGCGGATCACTTGTAGCGGTAGACGATCCGGCCGCGGGTCAGGTCGTACGGGCTCAGCTCCACGATCACGCGGTCCTCGGGGAGGATGCGGATGTAGTGCTGGCGCATCTTCCCGGAGATGTGCGCGAGGACCTTGTGTCCGTTCGTCAGCTCAACGCGGAACATCGCGTTGGGCAGAGCTTCGAGCACCGAGCCTTCGATCTCGATGACGCCGTCTTTCTTGGCCATAGCCTCACTGTCGCTTGGTTGTGGAACAGGTGTGATCCCCGAACCGGTCTGCGGGTCGGTCGCCACACCCGAGAGGGCATGACACACCAAAGATCGATCTTATGTGGTAAACCCGCAATTGCCAAGTGGGGGCGCGGAACACCCCACGTCTGGGGCTTCCGGAGCCGTGCCTGAGCGTTCCACAGTGGTTTGACGGCGCGCTCCGGGCGCGCACTTGCGCGCGAACCGTAGTTTTGCTCCGCAGCCACGTCCGTCGCACCAGCAGCTCGCGCCGGACCACCGAACGGAGAACACGTGCCCGACGCCACCCGACGCCCCTTCGCCAGCCACGGCAAGCAGGCCCGTCGCCGGGGCTGGGGCACGCTCGTCACCGTCGTCGCCTCCGCCGTGGCCGTCCTGCTCGTCAGCGGCACGAGCGTCGCCGCGATCGCCGGGGCGCAGCTCGCCACCGCGCCGCAGACCGTCGCGCTGAGCACCGACGACCAGAGCACCGCCAAGACCGCGGACATCTCGGCGATCAAGGGCGGGGCGAACATCCTGCTCATCGGCAGCGACACCCGGGTCGGCCAGTTCGACTCCGACGAGGACGTCGAGGGTGCCCGGAACGACGTCACGATGCTCATTCACATCTCGGCGGACCACCAGCAGCTCACCGCGGTCAGCTTCCCCAGGGACCTGATGGTCCCCATCCCGGCCTGCACGAATCCCGCGACCGGCACGACCTACCCCGCGTCCACCTCGGCGATGTTCAACACCGCACTCGGCAACGGCGGCGTCTCCTGCGTCGTGGACACCGTCGAGAACCTGACCGGTCTGAGCATCCCCTACGCCGGGCTCATCACCTTCGACGGCGTGATCGAGATGTCGAACGCCCTCGGCGGCGTGGACGTCTGCGTCGCCGAGCCGATCGACGACACGTTCACCGGCCTGCACCTGACGACGGGCTCGCACTCCCTCGAGGGCTCGGACGCCCTGGCCTTCCTGCGCACTCGCCACGGGGTGGGCGACGGCAGCGACCTCGCCCGCATCAGCTCGCAGCAGGTGTTCCTGTCGGCGCTCCTTCGCAAGGTCACCTCGGACGGCACGCTCTCGAACCCCATCACGCTCTACAAGCTGGCGGGCGCCGCCCTGTCCAACATGACGCTGTCCGACGGCCTGGCCCAGACCGGCACCCTGGTCAAGCTCGCCGCGGCGCTGCGCGGGATGAGCACGGCCAACATGCTCTTCGTGCAGTACCCGGTTGCCGATGATCCGGCGGACAGCGCCCGGGTGATCGTCGACCAGGAGACGGCCCACACCCTGAACGTGGCGCTGCAGAACGACGTCCGGTCCTCGCTGAGCGACTCGAGCACCGGTCGCGCGTCCGAGGAGTCGCCGTCGAGCGGCGGGACGTCGAGCGGCGCCGGGTCGTCCGGCTCCTCGGGATCGTCCGGCTCCTCTGGTGGAACCGGGACCTCGTCGTCCGCCGGCACGCCGTCAGCGACGCCGAGCGCGGCCGCCACGCGGACGCCGACCGCATCGGCGACGCCGCTGCCCTCGTCGATCACCGGGCAGAGCGCCTCCGAGGAGACCTGCTCCGTCGGCAACTGACGCGACGCCACGGCGTGCGCCAGGCACCGGTCCGGTGGATCCGCGCGACGTGGTCGACGCGGCGGACGTCAGCCGGGCCTCCTGGCCGTCGCATCCTGCGAGCCAGCGTGGGCACCGCATGCGGACTGGAGGCCCGTCCTACGGGATCGGGACGGGCGTCACACCCAGCGGGGCCAGTCCCCGAGCGCCGCCGTCGGCGGCCGTGAGCACCCAGACACCGCCCGCGTGCACTGCCACGCTGTGCTCCCAGTGCGCGGCGTCGGAGCCGTCGAGGGTGCGGACGGTCCAGTCGTCGTCGTCCGTCGAGCTGTCGATCGTGCCGGCCGTGACCATGGGCTCGATGGCGACAACCAGCCCCGGCTTGACCGCAGGGCCGGCACCACGGACGCGGTAGTTGAAGACCGGCGGGTCCTCGTGCATCGACCGGCCGATGCCGTGGCCGGTGTAGTCCTCGACGATGCCCCACGCCCCGGTCTCGTCGATCGCGTCCTCCACGGCGGAGCCGACCTCGTGCAGGTTCGTCGCGTGGGCGAGCGCGGCGATGCCGTGCCACAGCGACCGCTCCGTCGTGTCGCAGAGCGTCTGCCGGGCCGCGGTGACCGCTGCGTCGCCACCGGGCACGACGGTCGTGAACGCGCTGTCGCCGTTCCAGCCGTCGACCTCGGCGCCGGCGTCCACCGACACGATGTCACCGGGCGCGAGCACGCGGTCACCGGGGATCCCGTGCACGATCTCGTCGTTCACCGACACGCACAGCGTGTGGCGGTAGCCGGGCACGAGCTGGAAGTTCGGGACCCCGCCGCCGTCACGGATGGTGCGCTCCGCGATCGCGTCGAGTTCGCCGGTGGTGATGCCCGGTCGGATCGCTGCACGGACCGCGTCGAGCGCCTCGGCGGTCAGCAGGCCCGGCCGGACCATCGCCCGGAGCTCGTCCGGAGTCTTGTAGATCGAGGGCTTCTTGAACCGCACCACGCTGGTCAGACGGTCGCGGAGAGCCCGCGGCCCGCCAGCGCGGCCTGGATGCGGTCGCCGACCTCGTCGATGGCGCCGAGGCCGTCGACGTCGACCACGAGGCCACGCTCGCCGTACGCCGCCACGATGGGCGCCGTCTGCTCGACGTACACCTGCTGGCGACGACGGATCGTCTCCTCGTTGTCGTCGCTGCGGCCCTGGTCCTCTGCGCGCTTGAGCAGGCGACCGACGAGCTCGTCCTGGTCGGCGACGAGCTGCACCACGGCGTCGATCCCGGTGCCCTGCTCAGCGAGCAGTGCGTCGAGGTACTCGACCTGGCCGACCGTACGCGGGTAGCCGTCCAGCAGGAAGCCGTGCTCGGCGTCGGGCTCCTGCAGGCGGGACTTCACGAGCTCGTTCGTCAGGGAGTCCGGGACGTAGTCACCGGCGTCCATGATCGCCTTCGCCTGCACACCGAGGGGCGTGCCCTCTGCCACGTTCTTGCGGAAGATGTCCCCGGTCGAGATCGCAGGGATCCCGAGGGAATCGGCGATGCGGCCGGCCTGGGTGCCCTTCCCGGCTCCGGGAGGTCCGACGATGATGAGACGTGCGCTCAACGGAGAAGCCCTTCGTAGTGACGCTGCTGCAGCTGCGAGTCGATCTGCTTCACGGTCTCGAGACCGACACCGACGATGATCAGGATGCTCGCGCCACCGAACGGGAAGTTCTGGTTCGCGCCGAACAGCGCCAGTGCTGCCAGCGGGATGAGCGCGATGAGACCGAGGTAGAGCGAGCCGGGCAGCGTCACCCGGGTGAGGACGTAGTCGAGGTACTCGGCGGTCGGACGACCGGCACGGATGCCGGGGATGAACCCGCCGTACTTCTTCATGTTGTCGGCGACCTCTTCGGGGTTGAAGGTGATCGCCACGTAGAAGTACGTGAACCCGACGATGAGCAGGAAGTACAGGACCATGTAGAACCAGTTGTCACCCGAGGTCAGGTTGTTCTGGATCCAGGTCACCCATGCGGCGGGCTCGGAGCCGTCCGACGGCTGGTTGAACTGCGCGATCAGGGCCGGCAGGTACAGCAGCGACGAGGCGAAGATGACGGGCACGACACCGGCCATGTTCACCTTGATCGGGATGTAGGTGTTGTTGCCGCCGTACGTCCGCCGCCCGACCATGCGCTTGGCGTACTGCACGGGGATCCGCCGCTGTGACTGCTCGACGAACACGACGGCCATCATGATCACGAGTCCGACCAGGATCACGAACAGGAACAGCTCGAACGACTGCGACTGCTCGATCGCCCAGAGCGCCGACGGGAACTGCGCCGCGATCGACGTGAAGATCAGGAGCGACATGCCGTTGCCGATGCCGCGCTCGGTGACGAGCTCGCCCATCCACATGATGAGGCCGGTACCGGCGGTCAGCGTGACGACCATCAGCATGATGGCGTACCAGCTGTCGTTCGAGATGATCGACGTGCAGGACGCGGAGGCGTTGGTGCCGAACAGCGCGCCGGAGCGGGCCACCGTGATCAGGGTCGTGGACTGCAGGACACCGAGCGCGATCGTGAGGTAACGCGTGTACTGCGTGAGCTTCGCCTGGCCGGACTGGCCCTCCTTGTAGAGGGTGTCGAAGTGCGGGATGACCACACGCAGGAGCTGCACGATGATCGACGAGGTGATGTACGGCATGATGCCGAGCGCGAAGACCGAGAGCTTCAGCAGCGCGCCGCCGGAGAAGAGGTTGATCAGGTCGTAGAGGCCGCCGGAGGACGACGCGCTGGCGAGACAGCTCTGCACGGCGGCGTAGTCGACGAACGGTGCCGGGATGTACGACCCGAGACGGAACAGCGCGATGATCGCGAGGGTGAAGCCGATCTTCTTGCGAAGATCAGGGGTGCGCATGATGCGCGCGACCGCTCTGAACACGATGACTCCGAACTTGTGGGACCGGGGCCGTCGATCGCGGCCGGACCGGTTTCGGTCGGCAGGGCCGACCCGGCTGGCGGATGCCGGCCACTGTCAAGGAAACCGTAACGGCGGCCCGTGCGCAAACGCACGGGCCGCCGACGGGGGTTACTGGGAGACGGTGCCGCCAGCAGCCACGATCTTCTCAGCGGCGGACGCCGAGACCTTGTCGACCGTGACCGTGATCTTCACGGTGATGTCACCCTGACCGAGAACCTTGACCTTCTCGTTCTTGCGGACGGCGCCCTTGGCGACCAGGCCCGCAACGGTGACGTCGCCACCGTCGGGGTAGAGCTCCGAGATCTTGTCCAGGTTCACGACCTGGTACTCGACCCGGAACGGGTTCTTGAACCCACGGAGCTTCGGGGTGCGCATGTGCAGCGGCATCTGCCCACCCTCGAAGCCGACCCGGACCTGGTAACGGGCCTTCGTGCCCTTGGTACCACGCCCAGCGGTCTTGCCCTTCGAGCCCTCACCGCGACCCACGCGGGTGCGGTCCTTCTTGGCACCCTCTGCAGGACGGAGGTGGTGCAGCTTCAGCACCTGCACGCGCTCGTTCTTCTCGTCGCTCATGCGTCGACCTCCTCGACCTTCACGAGGTGCGCCACCGTCGCGATGTACCCGCGGTTCTGGGAGTTGTCCTCACGCTCGACCGAACGGCCGATGCGCTTGAGGCCCAGGCTGCGCAGGGTGTCGCGCTGGTACTGCTTCTCGCTGATAACGGACTTGATCTGCGTGATCTTCAGCATCGCCATCACGCACCTGCCTTCTCGGTCGCGGCACGCAGGGCTGCGGCCTCGGCCTGGAGCAGACGGGCCGGGACGACCCGCTCGACGTCGAGGCCACGACGGCTCGCGACGGCGCGGGGCTCCTCGAGCTGCTTCAGGGCCTCGACGGTCGCGTGCACGATGTTGATGGTGTTCGACGAGCCGAGCGACTTGCTCAGGACGTCGTGGATGCCGGCGCACTCGAGCACGGCGCGGACCGGACCACCGGCGATGACACCGGTACCGGGGCCGGCCGGGCGCAGGAGGACGACGCCAGCGGCGGCTTCACCCTGCACCGGGTGCGGGATCGTGTTGCCGACGCGGGGGACGCGGAAGAAGTTCTTCTTCGCCTCTTCGACACCCTTGGAGATCGCCGTGGGGACCTCCTTGGCCTTGCCGTAGCCGACGCCCACGAGGCCGTTGCCGTCACCGACGACGACGAGCGCCGTGAAGCTGAAGCGACGACCACCCTTGACGACCTTCGAGACGCGGTTGATGGTCACCACGCGCTCGAGGAACTGGCTGTCGCCACCGCGGTTGTTGCGGTCGCGGCCCTGCTGACGGTCACGACCGCCACCACGACGGCCACGGTTGTCGGCGGAGTCGCGGTTGTTGGACGCGGAGCCCGCGGCGGTCTCGACCGGACGCTCGGCGACGGCAGGTGCCTCCGCCTCCTTGCCGGTCTTGGCGCCCTCGGCGGTCGCCTCGGTGGCCGTGGCCTCCGTGCTCGCCTCGGTGGTCTCGACGGCCTCGGTTGCCGTGGCCTCGACGGCCTCGGTCTTGGCGTCTTCGTTGGTGTTCGCGTTGTCGCTCACAGGTTCAGCCCTCCTTCACGGGCACCATCGGCGATCGCGGCGACGCGACCGGCGTACTTGCTGCCACCGCGGTCGAAGACCACGGCCTCGACGCCAGCCGACTTCGCGCGCTCGGCGAGGAGCTCACCGACGCGACGGGCCTTGGCGGTCTTGTCGCCGTCGAACGAGCGGAGGTCTGCCTCCATCGTCGAGGCGCTGGCGAGGGTGTGACCCTTCGAGTCGTCGATGACCTGCACGAACACGTGACGCGACGAGCGGGTGACGGCGAGACGGGGACGAGCCTCGGTGCCGGTGATCTTCTTGCGGAGACGGTTGTGACGACGCGCCTTGGCGGCCGCCTTGCTCTTGCCTCGTGTCTTGAGGAGTCCCATGATCACTTACCTGACTTTCCGGCCTTGCGGCGCACGTTCTCGCCGGCGTAACGGACACCCTTGCCCTTGTAGGGCTCGGGCTTCCGGAGCTTCCGGATGTTCGCGGCGACCTCGCCGACAGCCTGCTTGTCGATACCGGCGACGGTGACCTTGTTGTTGCCCTCCACCGCGAAGCTGATGCCCGCCGGCGGCTCGACCGTGATCGAGTGGGAGTACCCGAGCGCGAACTCGAGGTTCGAGCCCTTGGCCGCGACACGGTAACCGGTACCGACGACCTCGAGGCCCTTGGTGTAGCCCTGGGTGACGCCGATGATGTTGTTGGCGATGAGGGTCCGGGTCAGTCCGTGGAGCGAACGCGACTCGCGCTCGTCGTCCGGACGGGTGACGAGGACCTGGTTCTCCTCGACCTTGGCCTGGATGGGCTCGGCGATGACGAGCGCGAGCTCGCCCTTCGGGCCCTTGACCGCCACGTTCTGACCGTCAACGGAGACGGTGACGCCGGCGGGGATGTCGATGGGGAGACGTCCGATTCGTGACATTGTCGATCACCACACGTAGGCGAGGACTTCCCCACCCACGCCCTTCTGCTCGGCTTCGCGGTCGGTCAGGAGGCCGGAGGAGGTCGAGAGGATCGCCACGCCGAGGCCACCGAGGACCTGGGGGATCTCCGTCGACTTCGCGTAGACCCGGAGGCCCGGCTTCGAGACGCGCTTGATGCCGGCGATCGAACGCTCGCGCTCGGGGCCGTACTTCAGGTCGATGGTGAGGGTCTGCCCGACTCGGGCGTCCTCCACCTTCCACTCGCTGATGTAGCCCTCACGCTTGAGGATGTCGGCGATGTTCTTCTTGAGCTTGGAGCTCGGGAGCGCGACTGCGTCGTGGTGCGCGGAGTTCGCGTTCCGCAATCTGGTCAGCATGTCTGCGACCGGATCGGTCATCGTCATGATGTTCGTCCATTTCTCGCCTGGTTTCGACACCCGTTCCACGAATGCCGACCTGAGCGATCGAGTGATCCCGGGGCGGTTCCCCGAGATCGGTGTGTTCGTGCGTGCGGGCCGGAGGACGTGAATCCTCCGGCCCGCACCGCCCGAAGTAGTTTAGACCGTCTGCTCGTTGGAGCGGAACGGGAAGCCGAGCTGGCGGAGCAGCGCGCGTCCCTCGTCGTCCGTCTTCGCGGTGGTCACGACAGTGATGTCGAAGCCGCGGACACGGTCGATGCGGTCCTGGTCGATCTCGTGGAACACGGACTGCTCCGTGAGACCGAACGTGTAGTTGCCGTTGCCGTCGAACTGCTTGTCGCTGAGACCGCGGAAGTCGCGGATGCGGGGCAGTGCGAGCGTGACCAGGCGGTCCAGGAACTCCCACGCGCGGTCACCGCGGAGGGTGACGTGCGCGCCGATGGCCTGACCCTCGCGCAGCTTGAACTGTGCGATGGACTTGCGGGCGATGTTGACCTGGGGCTTCTGACCCGTGATCGCCGTGAGGTCCTTGATGGCCCCCTCGATGATCTTGGAGTCACGAGCGGCCTCGCCGACACCGGTGTTCACGACGAC
The DNA here is from genome assembly GCF_025677645.1 of Curtobacterium poinsettiae. NCBI lineage: Bacteria > Bacillati > Actinomycetota > Actinomycetes > Micrococcales > Microbacteriaceae > Curtobacterium > Curtobacterium flaccumfaciens. The sequence goes on from NZ_CP106879.1 coordinate 302,008, forward strand.
CTTGACCAGGCCGGGGACCTGGTTGACGTTCGCGTAACCGAACTGCTCGGTGAGGGCCGACTTGATCTCGGCCAGGTACTTCTGCTTGAGGCGCGGCTGGATCTTGCCAGCGGGCGCAGCAGTCGTGTCAGTCATCAGAGCTTCTCACCAGACTTCTTCGCGTAGCGGACACGGACGGTCTTCTTGACGCCGTCCTTCTCCACCTCTTCGGTGCGGAAGCCGACACGCGTCGGCTTCTTCGTCTTCGGGTCGACGAGTGCGACGTTCGAGACGTGGATCGAGGCTTCGTGCTGCTCGATGCCACCGGTCTTCGAACCACGCTGCGTCTGACCGACGCGGACGTGCTTCGTGACGAAGTTCACGCCCTCGACGACGACGCGGTTCTTGTCCTTGAGGACCTCGATGACCTTGCCCTGCTTGCCACGGTCGCCGCCACGCTCCTGCGTCGCGCCCGTGATGACCTGGACGAGGTCACCCTTCTTGATGTTCGCCATGGCTTACAGCACCTCCGGCGCGAGCGAGATGATCTTCATGAACTTCTTGTCACGGAGCTCGCGACCGACCGGACCGAAGATGCGCGTGCCGCGCGGGTCGCCGTCGGCCTTGAGGATCACTGCCGCGTTCTCGTCGAACTTGATGTAGGAGCCGTCCTGACGACGGGTCTCCTTCTTGGTGCGAACGATGACCGCCTTGACGACGTCACCCTTCTTCACGTTGCCGCCGGGGATGGCGTCCTTCACCGTGGCGACGATGACGTCACCGAGGCCGGCGTAGCGACGACCCGAGCCACCGAGCACGCGGATGGTCAAGATCTCCTTGGCACCCGTGTTGTCGGCGACCTTCAGGCGGGATTCCTGCTGAATCACTGCTGTCTCCTATTCCGAAGCAGGCCGAGGCCTACTTGGCCTTCTCGAGGATCTCGACCAGGCGCCAGCGCTTGGACGCGCTGAGGGGACGGGTCTCGCTGATCACGACGAGGTCGCCGACACCAGCGGTGCCGAGCTCGTCGTGGGCCTTCACCTTGGACGTGCGACGGATGATCTTGCCGTAGAGCGCGTGCTTCACGCGGTCCTCGACCTCGACCACGATGGTCTTGTCCATCTTGTCGCTCGTCACGTAGCCGCGACGCGTCTTGCGGTAGCCGCGAGTGAGGGCGGCGGAGTTCTTCTCTTCGTTCGCCATTACTTCTCCTCGGCGGTCTCGGCCTCGGTCGACTCGGCCGGCTTGTCAGCCTTCTTCGTCGTCTTCTTGGCCTTGGGGGCGGTCTCGACGGGCGCGGGAGTGGCACGGATGCCGAGCTCGCGCTCGCGGAGGACGGTGTAGATGCGGGCGATGTCGCGCTTGACGGCACGGAGACGACCGTGGCTCTCCAGCTGGCCGGTGGCCGACTGGAAGCGGAGGTTGAAGAGTTCCTCCTTGGCCTTCTTCAGCTCGTCAGCGAGACGCTCGTTCTCGAACGTGTCGAGCTCCGTCGGACGGAGCTCCTTGGAACCGATCGCCATTATGCGTCGCCCTCCTCGCGCTTGATGATGCGTGCCTTGAGGGGCAGCTTGTGGATTGCACGAGTCAACGCCTCACGGGCGATCTCCTCGCTGACGCCGGAGAGCTCGAAGAGCACCCGGCCCGGCTTCACGTTCGCGACCCACCACTCGGGCGAACCCTTACCGGAACCCATGCGGGTCTCGGCGGGCTTCTTGGTCAGCGGACGGTCCGGGTAGATGTTGATCCAGACCTTGCCACCACGCTTGATGTGACGCGTCATGGCGATACGAGCGGACTCGATCTGACGGTTGGTCACGTACGCCGGGGTGAGGGCCTGGATGCCGTAGTCGCCGAAGCTGACCTTGGTACCACCGGTGGCCTGACCCGAACGCTTCGGGTGGTGCTGCTTGCGGTGCTTGACTCGACGGGGAATAAGCATGGTTACGCCTCAACTCCTGCGCCGGCCGGCGCGTCCTGCGGGGCCTGCTGCGGGCGACGGTCACCGCGGTCGCCGCCACGACGGTCGCCGCCACGGTCGCCACGCTCACCGCGCGGGCCGCCACGACGCTCGGGGCGCGACGAACGCTGGTTCGCCTGCTCGCGAGCGAGCTCCTTGTTCGTGATGTCGCCCTTGTAGATCCAGACCTTCACGCCGATGCGGCCGAACGTGGTCCGGGCCTCGTAGAAGCCGTAGTCGATGTTCGCGCGGAGCGTGTGCAGCGGCACACGGCCTTCGCGGTAGAACTCCGAACGCGACATCTCGGCGCCACCGAGACGGCCCGACACCTGGATGCGGACACCCTTGGCGCCGGCGCGCTGTGCACCCTGCAGGCCCTTGCGCATGGCGCGACGGAACGCGACACGAGCAGAGAGCTGCTCGGCGATGCCCTGCGCGACGAGCTGGGCCTCGGTCTCGGGGTTCTTGACCTCGAGGATGTTCAGCTGGATCTGCTTCTTGGTGAGCTTCTCGAGCTCACCGCGAACGCGCTCCGCCTCGGCGCCACGGCGGCCGATGACGATGCCCGGACGAGCCGTGTGGATGTCCACGCGGACACGGTCACGGGTGCGCTCGAGCTCGATGCGTGCGACGCCGGCGCGGTCGAGGGTCTTCTTGAGGTACTCGCGCACCTTGATGTCCTCGGCCACGTAGTCGGCGTAGCGCTGACCGGCCTTCTTGCTGTCGGTGAACCAGTGCGAGACGTGGTCCGTCGTGATCCCGAGACGGAAGCCGTACGGGTTGACCTTCTGGCCCATTACTTGCTCGCCTTCTTGCTCGTCGCGGCAACCTCGGCCTCGTCGGGCGTCGCGAGGACGACCGTGATGTGGCTGGTGCGCTTGTTGATGCGGAAGGCGCGGCCCTGGGCGCGCGGCTGGAACCGCTTCAGGGTCGTGCCCTCGTCGACGAAGACGCGGCTCACGTAGAGGTCGCGCTCGTCGAGGAAGCTGTTCGTCGAGTCCGCCTTGACCCGTGCGTTCGCGATCGCCGAGGCGACCAGCTTGTACACGGGCTCCGAAGCGCCCTGGGGGGCGAACTTCAGGATGGCGAGGGCCTCGTGGGCCTGCTTGCCGCGGATCAGCTCGATGACGCGACGGGCCTTCTGAGGCGTGACGCGGATGTGTCGCACGCGTGCGATCGACTCCACCATTTCGTTCCTCCTCTGCGTCGCCGCCTCAGCGGCGACGGCCCTTCTTGTCGTCCTTCACGTGACCACGGAAGGTGCGGGTCGGCGCGAACTCGCCGAGCTTGTGACCGACCATCGACTCGGTGACGAACACCGGGATGTGCTTGCGGCCGTCGTGGACGGCGATCGTGTGCCCGAGCATGTTCGGGACGATCATCGACCGACGCGACCACGTGCGGATCACGTTCTTGGTGTTGGCCTCGTTCTGCGTGACGACCTTGCGGAGCAGGTGCTCGTCGACGAAGGGGCCCTTCTTCAGACTGCGTGGCATCTTCTGAACTCCTACTTGCGCTTCTTGCCGGCGTTACGGCGACGGACGATGAGCTTGTCGCTCGGCTTGTTCGGCTTGCGCGTACGGCCCTCGGACTGACCCCAGGGGCTGACCGGGTGACGACCACCGGAGGTCTTGCCCTCACCACCACCGTGCGGGTGGTCGACCGGGTTCATGGCGACACCACGGACGGTCGGGCGGACGCCCTTCCAGCGCATGCGGCCGGCCTTGCCCCAGTTGATGTTCGACTGCTCGGCGTTGCCGACCTCGCCGATGGTGGCGCGGCAGCGTGCGTCGACGTTGCGGACCTCGCCCGACGGCAGACGGAGCTGCGCGTAGGGGCCGTCCTTGGCGACGAGACGCACCGAGGCGCCGGCGGAGCGGGCCATCTTGGCGCCGCCACCGGGGCGGAGCTCGATGGCGTGCACGACGGTACCCACGGGGATGTTGCGCAGCGGCAGGTTGTTGCCGGGCTTGATGTCGGCGCCGGGGCCCTGCTCGATGACGTCGCCCTGCTTGAGCTTGTTCGGCGCGATGATGTAGCGCTTCGTGCCGTCCACGTAGTGCAGGAGCGCGATGCGCGCGGTGCGGTTGGGGTCGTACTCGATGTGCGCGACCTTGGCGTCGACGCCGTCCTTGTCGGAGCGACGGAAGTCGATCACGCGGTACTGGCGCTTGTGGCCACCACCGATGTGACGCGTGGTGATACGGCCGGAGCTGTTGCGACCACCGGTCTTCGGCAGCGGACGAAGCAGGGACTTCTCCGGAGTCGAACGAGTGATCTCAGCGAAGTCGGCGACCGACGAGCCGCGACGACCGGGGGTCGTCGGCTTGTAGTTACGAATAGCCATGATTTATCCCTCTGGTCCTCAGCCGACAGCCGTGAAGATGTCGATCGAACCGGACTTGAGCGTCACGATGGCGCGCTTGGTGTCCTTGCGCTTGCCGAGACCGAACTTGGTGCGACGGGTCTTGCCCGGGCGGTTCAGCGTGTTGATGCTCGCGACCTTGACGTCGAAGATCTTCTCGATGGCGAGCTTGATCTCGGTCTTGTTCGAGCGGGGGTCCACGATGAACGTGTACTTGCCCTGGTCGATGAGCGCGTAGCTCTTCTCCGAGACGACCGGCGAGATGATGACGTCGCGCGGGTCCTTGTTGAAGCCGCTCATGCGGTGATCTCCTTCGCGGTCTTCGACGCGATGAAGGCGTCGAGGGCGCTCTTGCTGAAGACGACGGCGTCCGAACGCAGCACGTCGTACGCGTTGAGCTGGCCGTACGAGAGCGCGTGGACGTTCGACAGGTTGCGGATCGACTTGAGCGTCAGCTCGTCGTCCGTCTCGAGCACGACGAGCACGTTCTTGACGGGCGCGACCTTCTCGAGGAGCGTGCGGGCGGTCTTGGTCGACGGCAGTTCAGCCGCGACGAAGCCCTCCACAGCGGAGATGCGGCCACCGCGGGCGCGGTCCGAGAGCGAGCCGAGCAGAGCAGCGGCGATCATCTTCTTCGGGGTGCGCTGCGAGTAGTCGCGCGGGGTCGGTCCGTGGACGACGCCACCGCCGGTGTGCTCCGGAGCACGGACGGAACCCTGACGGGCGCGGCCGGTGCCCTTCTGCTTGAACGGCTTGCGACCGGCACCGCGGACTTCGCCGCGGTTCTTGGTCTTGTGGGTGCCCTGACGCGCCGCTGCGAGCTGCGCGGTGACGACCTGGTGGATCAGCGGGACGTTGGTCTCGACGTCGAAGAGAGCTGCGGGGAGCTCGACGGTGCCGGACTTGGCACCCGATGCGTCGAGGACGTCGATCGTGGTTGCGGTCGTGGTGGCCATGATCACTTACCCTTCACGGCGGTGCGGACGAAGACGGAGCGGCCACGAGCACCGGGGACGGCGCCCTTGACGAGCAGCAGACCTTTCTCGGCGTCGACGGCGTGCACCGTGAGGTTGAGGACGGTCACGCGGTCGCCACCCATACGACCGGCCATGCGCATGCCCTTGAATACACGCGACGGGGTCGAGGAAGCACCGATCGAGCCGGGCTTGCGGTGGTTGCGGTGTGCACCGTGCGAGGCGCCGACGCCGTGGAAGCCGTGGCGCTTCATGACACCGGCGAAGCCCTTGCCCTTGGAGGTACCGACGACGTCGACCTTCTGGCCCGCCGTGAACGTGCCGTCCACGGTGAGCTCCTGGCCGAGCGTGTACTCAGCGGAGTCGTTGGTACGGATCTCGGTGAGGGTGCGACGCGGGGTCACGCCAGCGGCCTCGAAGTGACCGGCGGCCGGCTTGTTGACCTTGCGCGGGTCGATGGCACCGGCGGCGATCTGGATCGCCTCGTAGCCGTCGCGCTCGGCGTTGCGGATCTGGGTGACCACGTTCGGGCCGACCTCGATCACGGTGACGGGGATGAACTTGTTGTTCTCGTCCCACACCTGGGTCATCCCGAGCTTCTTGCCGAGGAGGCCCTTGACGGTCTTGGTTGAGTTCGCCATTGGTCAGCCCCCTTACAGCTTGATCTCGATGTTGACGTCTGCCGGCAGGTCGAGTCGCATGAGCGAGTCCACGGCCTTCGGCGTCGGGTCGACGATGTCGATGACCCGCTTGTGCGTGCGCTTCTCGAAGTGCTCGCGCGAGTCCTTGTACTTGTGAGGGGAACGGATCACTGCGATCACGTTCTTCTCGGTGGGGAGCGGCACCGGGCCGACCACGGTTGCACCGGCACGGGTCACCGTGTCGACGATCTTCCGGGCCGACGTGTCGATGACCTCGTGGTCGTACGACTTGAGCCGGATGCGGATCTTCTGTCCCGCCATGTGTCTCTTGTCCTCTCTGCGCCGCGCACCCTCTGGCCGCCTGACGCCGCTCGGTTCCGCATTCCTGCGGACCGTGCTGTTTTCCTGAACCAACCGGCCGCATCCACTGGGGATGACCGCTGTTCACCTGTCAACCTCGCGGGCGACCGTGGCCGTCCAGCGTGGGCAATCGACTGCCTCGTGCTCCGGGCGCAGCAGTGGTACACCGCGTCCGTCGCCTCCGGGGAGTCGTGTTCTGCTGCCTGCGGCCCAACCCAGCCCTGCTGAACAAGGGGGTTGTGCACTGCCAGAGCAGTGATCCTGTGGGCATGCACCCACGGGGAATTCGGAACCGGACAAGTCTCGCATAGCCCCGGCCCACGTGCAACCCGGGCGTGTCGCGAATCGCCGGGCGTGTCCCGCCGGCCCGCCCACCCGGATCCACGCGGATCGGACGGCCTGGAGGCCCGGCTCGGCCCCGCAACACGACGCACCCTCCGGACGGGGTCCGGAGGGTGCGTCGGCACGGGTCAGGAGACCGTCACTCGGCGGTCACCGGGGGCACGAACCACGGCGGGAACACGGCCACCCGCGGAGCGTGTCCACCGTGGTCGGCGAGCACGGCGCGGACGGTCTGCCGGGCCTTGTCGTTCGGGACGCCGATGACCGCGACCGAGGTGAACGGCACACTCGGACCAGCGAGCAGCTCGAGGCCGTGCATCTCCGGGTCCGTGAAGTCGGTGCGACGGATCAGGTTGGTGGCGGCGTCCGGTCCGACGGCGAACCGGACGTCGTCGGCGTCGGCGTCCTGGTCGGCGACGATCACCGAGGCACCGAACGCCGAGACCGGCACGACGAGCACGACGTAGTCGATCGCCCGGGTACGGCGGGCGGCGTCCGACCAGCGCTCGCCCTCAGCGCCCGTGCGGAGCTCGTCCCAGCGAGTGGCGTCGGGCGACAACGTGAACGGCACGTGGCCGGCGATCGAGGAACCGTCGGGCGCCTCGGCCTCTGCGCGGGCGGCGCGGGTGTCGGCGGAACTCACGTCCACGACCGGCTCGGCCTGGTCGGACGCCAGGATCGCGCCGGCACCGACGATGCCGTCGAGGTTGTCGATGTGGGTGACGTGGTGGGCGCGGAGCGCTGCGAACTCACGTGCCTCGGGCAGGTCGGCGGACGACGAACGGAGCGACGTCGGCGACCGGAGCGACGTCCCGGGCCCGGAGGCCGGCGGGTCGACGCGCAGGTTGGTGGTGATGCGGGTCCGGCGAGGTGCCGGGGTGGCTGGGATCTCCGACGCCTCGCGCTGCCGGGGTGCGCAGATGTCGCAGAGCTCGGTGGGGAATCCGTGGATGCACTCGTCGGTCACGACTGTTGTGGGTCCTTCCGTGCCGTGTGGGGGTGGTCCGGCACGTCGACCAACGCTACGTCATCCGGACGACCCCCGGGTCATTGTCGGTAGAGCAGCGCCCGGACCTCGGCCTCGGCTGACGCCAGGCGGTTCGGATCGATGGTCTCGCCGTGGTCGTACGCGTCGAGCAACCGGGGGTCGATGTAGCTCTGTCGGCACACCGTCGGGGTGTTGCCGAGCTCGTCGCTGGCGGCCTTCACCGCGTGCGAGACGGCCTTCTTCCGCTTGGCCTGGGACGACTGCGGGCCGGTCTTCGCCAGGTCGACGGCTGCAGCAACCGTGCCGTGCAGTGTGCGGAAGTCCTTCGCGGTGAACTCGTCCCCGGCGCGCTCCTTGACGTAGGCGTTGATGTCCTCGGCGGACAGGGGCTCCCACTCGGCGCCACGCCGTTCGCGGAACGACAGCAGTCGGGCGTTCGGTCCGCGCCGCTTCATGCCGGCGATGACGCGAGCCAGGTCGTGGTCGTGGATGGACGAGGACCACTCCTGGCCACTCTTGCCCGGGAAGTCGAGCTCGATGTCGTCACCGGACACGTGGGCGTGGGCGCAGAGCAGCGTGGACAGTCCCCGACTGCCGTGCTCGGTGGCGTACCGCTCGGACCCCACCCGGAGGGACCCCTGGTCGAGCATGCGGAACGCTGCGGCCAGCGCACGGCGGCGGTCCGGCTCGGGGCGACGGAGGTCCTGCGTGACGCCGCGGCGGGCGACCGGCAACGACTCGGCCAGTGCCAGCGCACGGTCGTACTTGATCCGGTCCATCCGCTCACGCCAGGACGGGTGGTACATGTACTGCCGGCGGCCGGCACCGTCCAGACCCGTCGCCAGGATGTGGCCGTTCGCGTACGGGGAGATCCAGACGTCGTCCCACGCCGGCGGGATCACGAACTCCTCGAGTCGACGGCGCTCGTCCGGGTCCGTCACGGTGTTGCCGTCGGGATCGCGGAACGAGAATCCGCGGCCGGAACGGACGCGGTGGTAGCCGCGACCGGAGGTCGCGGATCTGCGGAGACGTGTCACGCGGTCGAGCCAACTCCGTGACGCCTGGGACGCGTCACGGGGCGGACAGCAGGCGCGACGCCGGCCCGGCCCCGGGCCTCCTGTCCGACCCGTCAGTCGCCGGAGACGACGAAGCGGGGCCGGGCCCGAAGGCCCGACCCCGCCGTCGCAAGGAACCGGAGTTACTTGATGATCTTCTCGACCGTACCGGCACCGACCGTACGACCACCCTCACGGATGGCGAAACGGAGGCCCTCTTCCATGGCGATCGGCTGGATCAGCTCGACCGTCATGGCGACGGTGTCACCGGGCATGACCATCTCGGTGCCCTCGGGCAGCGTGATGACGCCGGTGACGTCCGTGGTGCGGAAGTAGAACTGCGGGCGGTAGTTCGCGTAGAACGGGTTGTGACGCCCACCCTCGTCCTTGGTCAGGATGTACGCGTTCGCCTGGAACTCGGTGTGCGGCGTGACCGAACCCGGCTTCACGACGACCTGGCCGCGCTCCACGTCCTCGCGCTTGAGGCCACGGATGAGCAGACCGGTGTTGTCACCGGCGACCGCCTGGTCGAGCAGCTTGCGGAACATCTCGATGCCCGTGACGGTGGTCTTCTGCGTCGCGCGGATGCCGACGATCTCGACCTCCTCGTTCAGGTTGAGCGTGCCACGCTCGACGCGACCGGTGACGACCGTGCCACGACCGGTGATCGTGAAGACGTCCTCGATCGGCATCAGGAACGGCTGGTCGGTGGCGCGCACCGGGTCCGGCACGTGCTCGTCGACCTGGGCCATGAGGTCCTGGACCGACTTGACCCACTTCTCGTCGCCCTCGAGCGCCTTGAGCGCCGAGACCTGCACGACGGGGGCATCCTCGTCGAACTGCTGCGAGCCGAGGAGCTCGCGGACCTCGAGCTCGACGAGCTCCAGGATCTCCTCGTCGTCCACCATGTCGGACTTGTTCAGTGCGACGACGATGTAGGGGACGCCGACCTGGCGGGCGAGCAGGACGTGCTCACGCGTCTGGGGCATCGGGCCGTCGGTGGCGGCGACCACGAGGATCGCGCCGTCCATCTGTGCCGCACCCGTGATCATGTTCTTCACGTAGTCGGCGTGACCGGGGGCGTCGACGTGCGCGTAGTGACGCTTCTCGGTCTGGTACTCGACGTGCGAGATGTTGATCGTGATGCCGCGCTGGCGCTCCTCGGGAGCGTTGTCGATCTGCGCGAAGTCACGGGCCTCGTTGAGGTCCGGGTACTGGTCGTGCAGAACCTTGGTGATCGCCGCCGTGAGCGTGGTCTTGCCGTGGTCGACGTGACCGATGGTTCCGATGTTGACGTGCGGCTTGGTGCGCTCGAACTTGGCCTTGGCCACTGTGGGTCCTCCTCAGGACTCGGAAGCGTCACCCCCGGCCGACCCTGGATGGGCTCGGGACCGTTGGTGCGCGGTGTGTGTCTGTACTTTACTTGGTGGCGAGGGGCCCGTCGCCGGGCGCCCCCGCCTGTGGAGAAGCGCTGAGCGCTACTCCCCCGCGTTCTTCGCGATGATCTCCTCGGCGACCTTGGCCGGGACCTGGCTGTAGGTCTCGAAGGTCATCGAGTAGACCGCACGACCAGAGGTCTTCGACCGCAGGTCGCCGACGTAGCCGAACATCTCGGACAGCGGCACGCTGGCGCGGACCACCTTGACGCCCGAGGCGTCCTCCATCGAGGCGATCTGGCCACGACGGGAGTTCAGGTCACCGATGACGTCGCCCATGTACTCCTCCGGAGTACGGACCTCGACGGCCATGATCGGCTCGAGGATCGCCGGACCGGCCTTGCGGGCCGCTTCCTTGTAGGCGATCGAACCGGCGATCTTGAACGCCATCTCGGACGAGTCGACGTCGTGCGCCGCACCGTCCTTGAGGATGGCCTTCACGCCGACCGTCGGGTAGCCGGCGAGGATGCCGACCTGCATGGCGTCCTGGATACCGGCGTCGACCGACGGGATGTACTCGCGCGGGACACGGCCACCGGAGGTCGCGTTGACGAACTCGTAGACCTTCTCGCTCGTGACCTCCATCGGCTCGAGCGCGATCTGCACCTTCGCGAACTGGCCGGAACCACCGGTCTGCTTCTTGTGGGTGTAGTCGTAGCGCTCGACGACCTTGGTGAGCGTCTCGCGGTAGGCCACCTGCGGCTTGCCGACGCTCGCCTCGACCTTGAACTCACGCTTCATGCGGTCGACGAGGATGTCGAGGTGGAGCTCGCCCATGCCCTTGATCGTCGTCTGACCGGTTTCGGCGTTGAGCTCGACGCGGAACGTCGGGTCCTCTTCGGCGAGCTTCTGGATGGCCGTGGAGAGCTTCTCCTGGTCGGCCTTCGTGTTCGGCTCGATGGCGACCTCGATGACCGGCTCCGGGAACGTCATCGATTCGAGGACGACCTGGTTGGTCGGGTCGCACAGGGTGTCACCGGTGGTGGTGTCCTTGAGGCCGATGACCGCGTAGATGTGGCCAGCGGTCACGTTGTCGACCGGGTTCTCCTTGTTGGAGTGCATCTGGAAGATCTTGCCGATGCGCTCCTTCTTGCCCTTGGTCGAGTTGATGACCTGGGCACCGGACTCGATCGAGCCGGAGTACACGCGGACGTACGTGAGACGACCGAAGAAGGGGTGCACCGCGACCTTGAACGCGAGGGCCGAGAACGGCTCGGTCGCGTCGGGCTTGCGGATGATCTCCTTCTCCTCGTCCTTGACGTCGTGACCGATCATCGGCGGCACGTCGAGCGGGGACGGGAGGTAGTCGATGACGGCGTCGAGCATCGGCTGGACACCGCGGTTCTTGAAGGCCGAGCCGCAGAGCACGGGGTAGACCTCGGAAGCGATCGTCAGCTTGCGGATCGCAGCCTTGATCTCGTCCTTGGTCAGCTCCTCGCCACCGAAGTACTTCTCGAGCAGGGCGTCGTCGGTCTCGGCGACGCGCTCGATCAGCTTGCCGCGGTACTCCTCGGCGCGCTCCTTGAGGTCCGCGGGGATCTCCTGCACCTCGTACTGGGCGCCCATGGTGACGTCACCCTTGGCATCGCCCGGCCACACCTTGGCGTGCATCTCGATCAGGTCGACGATCCCGACGAAGTCGTTCTCGGCGCCGATCGGGAGCTGGAGCACGAGGGGCTCCGCGCCGAGGCGGTTGATGATGGTGTCGACGGTGAAGTAGAAGTCGGCGCCCAGCTTGTCCATCTTGTTGACGAAGCAGATGCGCGGCACGTCGTACTTGTCGGCCTGACGCCAGACGGTCTCGGACTGGGGCTCGACGCCCTCCTTGCCGTCGAAGACGGCGACGGCACCGTCGAGGACGCGGAGCGAGCGCTCCACCTCGACCGTGAAGTCCACGTGACCGGGGGTGTCGATGATGTTGATCTGGTTGTTGTCCCAGAAGCAGGTCGTCGCGGCCGACGTGATCGTGATGCCGCGCTCCTGCTCCTGCGCCATCCAGTCCATCGTGGCAGCGCCGTCGTGGACCTCACCGATCTTGTGCGTGATGCCCGTGTAGAACAGGATGCGCTCGGTCGTCGTGGTCTTGCCGGCATCGATGTGCGCCATGATGCCGATGTTGCGGACCTTGTTCAGGTCGGTGAGCACGTCCTGTGCCACAGGGTTCCTCCGGAAGAGTTGTAGGAGAGGTTGGCGGCCGTCCGGGCGCCGGGGTTCTTGACCACCGGCACCCGGACGGTGCCGGGACTACCAGCGGTAGTGGGCGAAGGCCTTGTTCGACTCGGCCATCTTGTGCGTGTCCTCGCGGCGCTTGACCGCGGCACCGAGACCGTTCGACGCGTCGAGGATCTCGTTCATGAGACGCTCGGTCATCGTCTTCTCGCGACGGGCCTTGGCGTACGAGGTGAGCCAACGGAGCGCGAGGGTGTTCGCGCGGTGCGGCTTGACCTCGACCGGGACCTGGTAGGTCGAGCCACCGACGCGGCGGCTGCGGACCTCGAGGGTCGGACGGACGTTGTCGAGCGCCTTCTTCAGCGTCACGACGGCGTCCTGCTGGTTCTTGGCGGAAACGCCCTCGAGTGCACCGTAGACGATGCGCTCGGCGAGGCCCTTCTTGCCGTCGAGCAGGATCTTGTTGACGAGCTGACTGACGATCGGCGCACCGTAGACCGGGTCGGCGACGACGGGACGCTTGGGGGCGGGACCCTTACGAGGCATCTAACTCAACCCTTCTTCGCGCCGTAGCGGCTACGAGCCTGCTTACGGTTCTTGACTGCCTGGGTGTCCAGGGCGCCACGGATGATCTTGTACCGCACACCCGGGAGGTCCTTCACACGACCGCCGCGGACGAGCACCATCGAGTGCTCCTGGAGGTTGTGGCCCTCACCGGGGATGTAGGCCGTGACCTCGGTGCCGTTCGAGAGCTTGACACGAGCGACCTTGCGCAGTGCCGAGTTCGGCTTCTTGGGGGTGGTGGTGTAGACGCGGGTGCACACACCACGCTGCTGGGGGTTCGCCTTCAGGGCGGGCGCCTTGGTCTTGGTGACCTTCGGCGTACGACCCTTGCGAACCAGCTGCTGAATAGTAGGCAACTGTTCTCCTGGTTCTTCGCTCGTGCTCTCTGGCCGGCGCGTTCCGCCGGCTTCCTCGTCCCACGCTGAGCACCGCCGGACGGCGGGTGTTCGAGTGGGGGACGGAGTGGTCCGGCTGGGCGATCCCGCTCGCCGGACTTTTCGGGCGCGCCCGAGGGCGCACACCCGGTAGAGACTACCCGCGTGACGGGACGAAATCAATCCGGGTCACCCCGGGAACCGACACCGTCATGAGCCGGTGTCGGACGACCCGTTGCCCACCGCCGAGCGGAACGTGGCGTCGTCGCTCGAGAAGCCCGTGACGTACCCGCTCGCGTTCACGCTGAGCGGCCCCGCGGAGGCCGTCCCGGTGCCGGCAGCACCCGAGATGTCGGCCGTGTACTTCGCCCGGCCGGGCGTCGTCGTCGTGATCAACCAGCCGTTCGTCGTCCAGCTGCCGACCCGGACCGTCGGCCGGGTCTCGAGCGTCCACTTCTGGTTCGAGTACGTGTACGCGGGGTTCTGGCCGTACGCGTAGAAGCTGCACCCGGCGGGGGCGGCGTCCGTGGAGGCGATGCAGCCGTCCACCCAGTCGTCCACCGCCCGCTTGGCAGCCTGCTGCCCGGCGGTGGTCAGGGTCGTGGTCATCTGCACCGGTGTCGAGGTCGAGCGACCGAACCCGCTGACGCTCGCCGATCCCCCGCGGGCCGTGGTCCACTCGTCGCCGTCGAAGGCGACGTCGTACGTGCCGGGCAGGGCGCGGAGGCTCACCGTCCCGTCCTTCGCGGTCTGCACGTCCCGGCCGGCGACGGTGACCGCCGCACCGGACGGCCCCCGCACGGCGACGGCGACCGCTCCCAGCTCGGGGGCCTGCAGCTCCCAGATCGGGAACACGCCCCAGTCCGTCCCGGTCTTGTCCAGCGTGAAGGTCGCAGCGACGTCCTGCCCGCCCTGGCGCAGGTACGCACGGACCGTCGCGGTGTCGCCGTCCGTCCGCGTCGCTGCGACGCGGTAGCCGGTGACCTTGTCCGATGCCTTCGCGTAGGCGGCTTCGCCGAGCAGCACGTCGGTCTTCTCGCGTTCGATGCCCGCGTCGTCGAGGGCGTCGGCCACGCGTCCGGCCGTCAGGTCGTCGAGGAACGCCCGCACCGGGCGATCAGCAGCGTGCGAGGAGGAACCGATCGAGTACCCGACGACCCCGGCGACGAGCAACAGGACCACCGCGGTGCCGCCCGAGACGATGGCGATGAGCTGACCGCGGCGGAGCTTCCGGCGAGGACGCTGCGGCACCGGTCCGGCCATCCCGGGGAACCCGGGGGCTCCTGCGACGGATCCCGGGCCGAGTGCCTGCCCCCCTGCCGCGGACGCTCCGTCGGTGCCACGGATCGAGTCCACCGGCGGGACGGCGCCCCAACCGCCCTGCTGGCCCGGATCCTGCGCTTGCTGGTCGCTCATCGTTCCCCCGTTGCGTGTGCGTCGTGCCCTGCGAACACTACCGTCCGGCGGGTTCCTCGCCCGCGTTCGTCCGGTCGTGCCCGGAGCGCTCGTCAGGCCCGTCCAGACGCGTCGCGGCAGCGCCCGAGCCACCGGCGGTCCGCGCCTGGTGTCGGGCCATCGAGATCCCGCCGAGCACCGACAGGAGCGCCACCACGACGGATCCGACCACGAACGGCCCGAGGGCGTACCCCGCGGGGAAGACCAGGAGTTCCGTCGCGTCCGATCGGACGAGCGCGTAGCCCACGGCCCCGACGCCGAGCATGACCAGGTAGACCGTCGCAGCGGCCACGAGGGCCGTCACGCCGGGGTTGCCGTCCCGCGCACCCGCCACGGTCGCGAGGAAGACCACCACCGCGGCGCCGACCACCATCGCGGGCCCGAGGTACGGGGTGGCGTCGGGCTGCGAGATGACCTCGACGTCGGCGAGCAGGGCTTCGAAGCCCGTGACGGCGATCACGAGCGCGATGAAGAGGACCGACGTCATCGTCGCGATCAACCACCGGGACATGCGCCGATCGTATCGCCGACCGACCGGTCAGCGAGCGGGTTCGGCCTGGTCCGTGTCGTCGGCGTGCTCGTGGCGGACCGCCCGGTCGGACTGCTCCTGCGCTGCGGCGACCAGGGCGAGCGCGATGGTCGCCGTGATGATGGGGACGGTCTCCGTCATGGGGGCCGGCGCCTCCGGCACCGCGGCGGGTGCGGCATCCGGCATCGTCGCGTCCGTCTGGTCGTCGGACTGGAGGCCCGTGGCGGCGTCCGCCTCGGCGGTGTCCTCCGGCTCGTGGTCGCGCAGCGCCGGGCCGATGACCGGCAGGACCCCGGTGGTCGCGGCCGGTTCAGCGTGCAGGACCGGCGGCTCGGTGGACACGGATCCGTCGCGCTTCGCCGCGCGACGTGCTCGGCCCATCCTCACCAGGACCACGACGGCGACGATCGCCCAGATCCCGTTGACGATCGTCGAGGGGACGGCGTGGTGTGCGGCGACGTTGATCGCCACCGCGAGGCCGCCGACCAGGTTGAACAGCTGGTAGAGCGGACCGTTCGGGATCTTGCCGGTGGAGAACAAAATGTAACCAGCTAGAACAGTTACGGCACCGAACCAGCCGAGGAATTCCACGATTCCGACCAACACGCGCGACTCCGGGCACGACGAGGAACGGCCGATTGGAGCCGACCGTTCGAGAGGGGATGAGCAGCCGCGATCACGGCGTCTGGTGCATCGTAATCACAACGACGGGTGTCGCGGAAGTGGGGTCGGCGTGGCGCGGCCGACCCCAGTCCGTGGGGGTCCGGTCAGCCCTTCGCAGCGGTGTCCGACTCGGCGAGGACGTAGACCGAGCCGGAGAGCGACCACGCCTGCGCGTCCATCGGGCTCGCTCCCGAGTCGGAGCTCGTCGAGGCGATGCCGGTCACCAGGAACAACCGCTGTCCGGACTGCACCGCCTTCGTGAAGGCGAGCGCCTGGTCGTACGAGCCTTGCACCGCCACGGTAACCGGGATGACGACGAAGTTCGATCCGTTGATCGCAGCGTCGGTCAGCGCGGTCGGCGCCGTCGGGGTCGGCTCGGCGCTCGGCGTGGCACTCGCCGAAGCCGCAGGCTCGTCGGAAGGCTGGCCGGCTACCGGCTCGTAGGCCTTTGCGTCTCCGACGGTGATCGAGGTCACCGTGACACCAGCGGTGGTCGCTGCACCGTTCAGTTCTCGGAGGAGGGCCTCCGTCGACGGCGTCGACGGCACCGAGGCGCGGAGTGCGTCCAGCTTCGTCTTCGTCTCGGCGAGTGCGTCGCTCGCCTTCTGGAGCCGAGCGAGCTCGGCCTGGTTCCGGGCGTTCGTGGCGTCGATGTCCGTCTGCTGCGAGGAGTTGTCCGCCGCCTGGGCGAGCTGCGGCTGCACCCCGAGGAACCACGCCCCGGCGAGCACGGCTCCGATCGCGACGAGCGCGACGACGAACGAGAGGCGATTGCGGTTCACTTCGACTGCTCCTGGGTGTACTTGCCGTCGAACGCCCGTTCCCCGAGGTGGACCTGGACCGTCGCGGTGTACCCGCCGGAGTCCTCCTGCAACGCGACCGACGTGATGGTCGAGTCCGCGTAGCCCTCGAGCTGCGACAGACGAGCTGTCCAGTCAGGTACCGAGGGGATGGTCGGACTCGACACGGTCAGCTGCATCGATGCGACACGGGCCTTCTCGAGCGGGACCGCCGACTGCGCGAACGCCGTGGTGACGTCAGCGGAGTCGATGGTCATCGAGGTGATGGTGACGCCCGCCGGCAGCACGTTCTTGAGCTGCGACAGCGTGCCGTTCCAGTCGATCTCCGTCGACCCCCCGACGGTTCGTGCCGCTTCCAGCAGCTGGCTGTCCTGTTCGACCTGCCGGACGTCGGAGAAACGTTGCTGCTGCTGCAGCAACGACGCCGTCTCGGACTGCGCTGCGGTCAGTGACGATGCGGTGTCCAGCTGGTGGACCGCCGCTGCGCCGACGCCGAGCGCCGCGACGGCCGCCGTGATGAGGACACCGAGCCACGCACGACGCGCGACGCCCCGCTCGCGACGGTCGACGTGGACCTCGGAGGGCAGGAGATCGACGCGGGGTTCACGACCGGCGATCGATACCTGCGCGCCGCGAGCACTCCGCCGGGGACGCTCCGGTCGTGCCGCACCGACCGCGTCGACGGGTCGCACTTCTGTGACGGTCATGCTGCCCTGCTCCCCACTGCCAACCCGAAGGCGACCGTGATCGCATCGACGTGGTCGGCGACATCGCCGGCCGGGATCGATCGTGCGAGTCCGACACCGTCGAAAGCGGCGCCCATCGTGACGGGCAGGCGCGTCTGCTCCGCGAGCGCCTCCCGCATGCCCTGCAGCCGGGTCCCGCCACCGGTCAGCACGACCCGGGTCACGGGTTCCGACGGCCGGGTGTTGACGAAGTAGTTGATCGTGTTCCGCAAGCTCGATGTGAGTTCGTGGACCGAGGCCGTGATCACAGCGACGGCACGGGCGTCGTCCGGAGTCCGTGCAGATCCGCCGAGCCCGAGGTGGCGCTTCACGGCCTCGGCCTCGTCGAAGGTGATGTCGAGGGTCCCGACCAGCGCGCGGGAGATGTCGTTGCCTCCCATCGGGATGATCCGGACGAACTGCGGGATCCCGTCGGTCGCGATGACCACGCTCGTGGTGTCCGCGCCGAGCTGCACCACCGCCGCGGTTCCCAGGACCCCCTGGCGCCCGAGCAGGACACGGGTGAGCGCGAACGGGATCATGTCGACCCCGATCGGGTTGAGCCCGGCGAGCTGCACGGCCTTGACGTTCGCGAGCACGGCGTCCTTGATGGCTGCGATCAGGAGCCCGTGGACGACGGCGCCGTTCTCGCTCTCCCCCTCGGACACCGGGTAGAAGTCGAGGATCGCATCGCCGACCGGCACCGGGAGCATCTCCTGCACCTGGAACGGGAGGCTCTCGCGGATCTGTGCCATCGGAGCGAGGGGCACCGTGAGGTCGCGGGAGAGCACCCGTTGGTTCCCCATCCCGAGGACGACGTTCTTCGAGCGGAACCGCCCCGTCGACCACAGCTCACGGAGGGTGGCCGCGACGGTGTTCGGTTCGAGGACCTCACCTCGGCTCACCGCGTCCTGCGGAGTGGGGACCTCCGCGAAACGCACCACCGTCGGTTGTGCCTTGTCGGCGTCGACGACCTCGACCGCGCGGATCGACGACCCCGCGATGTCGAGGCCCACGATGCTCTTGCCCATGATGCTGCTTTCGTTGGAGGTGGAGTGGTGGTCGCTCAAGCGACCCCGAGGACCTGGAGGTACCCGGTCCAGAGGAAGTCCCCGAAGACGATCCCGAGCCATGCCCCCATCAGCATCGACGGCCCGAACGGCAGCCCGCCGCGCCATCGAGCACGGCCGGAGAGGAGGAGCGCGATCGCGACGGTACCGCCCACCAGGAACGCGCCGAAAGCACCCACTGCGAGGGGTCCCCATCCGAGGTACGCGAGGACGAGGCCGAGGACCACGGCCAGTTTGACGTCACCGAGACCCATGCCGCCGGGAACCGCCAACGCGAGACCGAGGTAGAGGGCGCCGGACCCGAGGGCACCGATCGCCGCACGACCAAGAGCGGACCAGTCGCCGTCGGCAGCACTCGAGACGACGAGGAGCGCTGCGAGGACGATCCCGGACGGGTAGACGATCGCGTTCGGGAGCGTGTGGGTGGCGACGTCGATCAGGGTGAGTGCGACGCTGATCGCCATCAGGTACAGCAACGCGACGAAGACCACGACCTGCGCCACGGTGTCCTGGGGCGTCCCCGCAGGCGAGCGACCCGCGACCACGAAGGCGGTGAACCCGAACAGGACCGCGGTGGTGAGCTCGACGGCAGGGTACCGTGCGGAGATCGGTGCGGAACAGTCACGGCAGCGTCCGCGCAGGACGAGCCAGGAGAGCACCGGGATGTTGTCGCGGCGCCGTATCGTGTGCCCGCACACCGGACATGCGCTCGGTGGTGAGACCACGGACTGGCCCGCCGGCACGCGGTGCACCACGACGTTGAGGAACGAGCCGATGAGCAGTCCGAACACGGCGGAGATTCCGGGGAGGACGGGACCGAGCACCTGGAGACCGGTCATCGGCACGCACCGCCGGTCGTGCTTGCGCACGCGCCGCTGGCGGTGTACGCGGCCTGGACCTCGACCTGCGTCGTGACCCCGTACGAGGTCGACACGGGCTGCAGGAACTTCGGGGGCGCCGTCGTCAGGAGCCGCTGGTCGTAGACGTAGTTCTTCGAGAACCCGGTGTTGCCGGTCGTCGCGACGGCCCCGCGCCAGTTCTGCGCGATCGAACCGATGACCTTGAGGGTGCCGAGCTTCGAGCCGATGTCGTAGTTCTGGTTCCAGAACGTGCCCGCGTTGCTCGCGATCGCCGCCGACACCGTGATCGACTCACCTGGAGACCGGCTCAGCAGGCCCACGCCTGAGCTGTTGCAGCGTGAGGTGTCCGCCACGTACCCGACACCCCACTGGTAGGTGGTCGGGTACGAGGTGCAGCGGGCGGGGTTGGAGATCTCGACGGCGTTCTGGCCGACGAGCCCGAGCACGTCGTTCGTGGCGCTGACGTAGGTGATGTCGTCGGTCACCCACACGGTGCCGGATGCAGCGATCGTCATCGCCCCGCTGAACGCCCCGCTGACGAAGACGTCGCCCGCCGTGCAGCTGTACGTGTCGGACGCCGAACCCGTCTGGTACGAGGAACCCGACGATCCCCCGTTGATCCACTCGCCCGCGGCCGGGAACCCCTGCCCGTTGCTGAACGGCTGGTTGCTCGTGTTGGTCGCCGAACCGTTCGACCGCACGGTGATCGTGGTGGTGCAGTACGTGTTCGTGTACTTCGACGGGAAGGCCGCACCCCACGCGTTCACGTTGTTCGACGCGGAGGGGATGTCCTGCACGTACATCAGGTTCGAGGGGAGGGTCGGGATGGTGGCACCGGCGGAACTCTGCAGATCCGAGACCGCCCCGCACAGCGCTGCGGCCTTTGCCGGGTCGTCCGCGCCGAGGACCGCGCCGCTCGAACTGTTGACCTTGATCTGCGTGGCCCGGGACCACGGCGACCACACGGTCATCTTGCCGTTCCCGAGGAACTTCACACGGGTCGGTCCGGTGTACATGCAGCCTGGTCGCGGAACCGTCGTGGGCAGGTCGGTCCGCGTCTCCTGCGACATGTTCGTGTTCAGTGCAGGCAGACCGAGGTACGGAACCGCGGTCGCCGCACCGCCGTTGAACGTCCCCGCGCAGGTGCCGCTCGACGGTTTCACGGTCGTGTCGTGCTGTTCGACCGACCCGTTGAACACCGTCGAGCACGCCGAGGTGAAGACGTCGTTGGTCCGGATCGGCCCGTTCAGGGTGTCGGTGCCGGCGAACTGCACCGCCGCGCACTTTCCGGCAACCGATTGCCACTGGTATGCGGTCGTGCAGCCGGCGCCGGTGAGCGCGGGGTTCGAGGACTCGTAGTTGGTGAAGTAGAGGTAGTTGATGAACCCGTCGCCCTTGAGGTTGGCCACGAGCGACCGGACGCTTCCCCCGGCCTTGCCGGTGACACGGACCCGCAGGACGCCCTTGCTGGAGTAGTCGGAGTTGTCGACCTCGTAGCGGAACCACTGGTCGCTCGAGCCGACGACCGGTGCCCAGTCTGGGCCGGAGTTGGTGAACGCGATGTTCTTGTCGGCGTTGACGAAGGTCGACCCGCTCGACTTGCTGAACTGGGCGTTCGCGTTGCCGTAGAGCGCGTAGCCGTTGTCGTTCGAGAGCTTCGACTGGTAGTCGGCGAGCCCCGCGTACGCGGCCGCCATCGCATTCTGGAAGTTGCGGTCCGAAGCGGCCTTGACCGCACCCGAGGTGGAGACGGCGATCATCGTCGCGACGAGCAGCATCATGACGGTGCCGAAGATGAGCACGTTGCCGAGGACCATGCCGCGCTCGTCGCGCTGGGCGCGCGCGAGGACCGCGCTGATGCGACGGATCATGATGAACCCGCTCCGATGCTGGTGCCGTAGACGACATTGAAGAGGTACAGGGTGTTCTGCACGTGGGTGTTGCCGCTCGCACCGGCGGTGGTGGAACCGAGTTCCAGGTTCACGCGGACGGCTCGCACGTTGCCCAACTGCGCGGTCGCCAGTGTTCCGTCCGGCTGGGTCGCGAGTGTCTTGCCATCGGCGCCGAGGTACGAGAACAGCGCGACACCGTCGCTCGTCGGCGAGGCGATCGGACCACCCACGACCAGGCTCCGCGCCGGGGTCTGGGTCGTCGCCGGAAAGGAGTAGAAGCCGTTCGTCGCCGTGCCGTCCCACTGGTCCACGACGAGACGCTTCGCGTCGTTCAGCGAGTAGCGGATCTGCACGGGCTTGTCGGTGCTGTTGCCGTCGAGGTTGATGTACGCGAAGAACACCACCTGCGTCGGGGCCGCCCGGGTGACGGCAGCGGCGTAGGTGCCGTCCGACTTCGGTAACAGACTCGCGGCGTGCACGTAGCGGGTGATGGAGTTCATCGCGATGGACGCCGTCCGAGCGTTCTGGTCGGAGGACGTGTTCGTCACCCCCGCGCGCAGGGTGGCAGTGAAGAACCCGCCCACCGCGACGAGGATGATCATCGACACGCTGACCGCGACGAGCAGCTCGGAAAGAGAGATCCCCGCCTGCTCGCGGTGGAGGCGTCGGAGTGCCCGCATCACGACGTCTGCCCGCGGGGGTCGAGGGTCAGGGTGTTGTCGTAGTTGATGAGCACCAGCGCGGTCTTCTGGTTCACCATGCCGTTGGTCACGGGCTTCACGTTCGAGGCCTTCGACGCGATCTCGTTCTTCGTCGTCGACCCGAACGTCGTCCCGGAGTAGAGCGTCCACGTGCCGAAGGGCAGGGCGATGGTCGCGGTGTCGCCGATCGAGACCGGGAACTTCATCGTCATGCCCGCGGCACAGCCGGGGTCACCTGCGGCCGGGTTCGCCGACGAGACGGCAGTGATGTAGCGGTCCTTCACGCCGGTGACGGTCGCGACGCCCATCATCACGGAGGCCGACGACGGCTTCCCGGGAGCAGTGGCGACCGACGGCGGGCTCACACCGATCGCGTTGGCGGCGTTCGGTGTCGACCAGGACGACGGGTTGGGACTGAGGCAGCTCGTCGCACTCCCGGTGCTGTTCGAGTAGGGGCCGGCATAGACGGTGTAGCCCGAGGCGAACGGGAACACCGGCAACGACGGCTGTGAACTCGAGGTGACGGTGAGCGAGGTACTGGCCAGGTCCCACGGCTTGACGACGTCCAGCCCGCCGGCCGTGCTCGACAGCGTCGTGGGCATGTTGGTCGGGATCATCGCTTTGGAGCCGGCCGCGTACTGCAGGGTCAGCTGGCTCGACTGGTCGTACACGAACGGGACGGGCGAGCTCGCGCCGGCGGTCACCGAGATCGGCGACTGCACGGACGGCTGCTGCTGGTTCGTGTCGATGCCGCCGGTGACGCTCGCAGAGACCGCGTAGTCGCCCTGCGACACGTTCACCGCGTACGAGCAACCCTGTTCGTCGGTCGGGAGGACCGTCGCCGTCAGCGCTGCACCGCCACCTCCACTGACGGGGGTGATCGTGATCCCGACACCTTCGTAGGGCGCTCCCGAAGCAGTGGTGACCGAGATGATCACCGTGCCGTACCCGGGGTCGGTGACCGCGTCGCTGGGCGCGATGGCTGACGAGACGGAAGTGGTACTGGAACCGCCGCGCGGGTTCGGCCACGTCACGGTCTCGACGACGCTCTTGTAGGCGAGCTTGCCGTTCGACGTCCCGCACGCGCCGGTCGCGCCGTCGCTCTGCACCCAACTGACCTTCCGGTCGATCGCGTACTCGACGCCCCCGATGGTCTTCGTGTTGTCCTGACCGGACTTGCTGAGGACCCGGAAGATCCCACCGGTGGAGGCAGCCGCGGTCTGGCGGAGGGTGTCGATGTCCTGCGAGGCGAGGGCGACGGCGGTCTCGCGTCCGCGGTTGGTCTGCGTGAGCTGGAGGCTGTTCGCGATGCCGTAGGCGATCCCGATCGACATGACCGCGAACACCATCATGGCGACCATGACCTCGATGATCGAGAAGCCGGCTTCGGCGTCGTGCCGGTACAGCCGGTCGTGCAGTCGCCGGAACATGGTCACCTCCTCCTCGTCATGTGAGCAAACGAAGGGCGACCTGCCAACCGACAGGTCGCCCTCTTGGTGCGGACTACGCGGCGCCGCAGGCCTTCTCGACGACCGAGGTCGACTCGGTGATACGGAAGGTCTTGCCCGTGGCCGACGTCTCCTGGATGCAGAACGTCGTGGCGCCGCTCGCGGGGGTGGTGCCGTACTTCAGGTCCTTGGTGTTGTCGCTGACCGTCAGCCCGTACTTGCCGAGCTCCGTGGTGTCAGCGACCAGCTTCTGTCCGGTGGTGCTGCCGTCCGGGAGCTTGCCGCTTTCCGTCTGGTACGCGATGACCGCGGTCTTCGCGTTCGCTAGGTCGCTCTTCACGGCCGAGTCCTTCGCGTTGTTCTGCACGTTCAGGTACACCGGGATGGCGATGGCGGCGAGGATGCCGATGATGATGACGACGACGAGGAGCTCGATGAGCGTGAAGCCCTTCTCCTTGTCCTCGAGGAGACCCTTGCGGCGAGCGTCGAGCTTGCCCATGAGAGCGAAGTACATGGTGGTTCCGATCTTGGGGAAATGCGATGGGAGAATGTGCCGGGGAGTGCTCCGCCGCCGCTGACAAGGGTATTCAGCGGCGATTCGGGGCGGAATCCCGAGAACGGGGGGTCCGAACCCTCCGAATTGCCCCCAGTAACAGGGGCGTCGACTCGCGTTCCACCCCCACATGAGGGGCGGCCGTTACTTCACCAACGATGTGATCTGGAAGATCGGCAGGTAGAGCGCGATGATCATGCCACCCACGACGACACCGAGGAATGCGATGAGCAGCGGCTCGATCAGGGCAGTCAGTGACTCGGTCGTCGACTCGACTTCAGAGTCGTAGAACACCGCGATCTTCTCGAGCATGATCTCCAGTGAACCGGCATCTTCGCCGACTGCGACCATTTGCGAAACCATTGCCGGAAAAATGCTTTCGCGAGCCAATGGCGCGGCAATCGACTCGCCTTTCCGGACCTCTTCCGCAACCCGCTCGAGTGCTTTCTGGACCACGAAGTTGTTCGACACCTGACCGACG
This sequence comes from Curtobacterium poinsettiae, assembly GCF_025677645.1. Lineage (NCBI taxonomy): Bacteria > Bacillati > Actinomycetota > Actinomycetes > Micrococcales > Microbacteriaceae > Curtobacterium > Curtobacterium flaccumfaciens. Next base: position 326,392 of record NZ_CP106879.1, read on the forward strand.
ATCGACAATGCCTGCAGAATGGGGACACCGGCGCCGATCATGTTCGAGAAGTTCCGCGCGAACCGCGCGATGACGATCTTGCGGGTCAGTCCACCGAAGACCGGCAGGCGGAGCATGATCGGATCGCGGGAGCTCCGGAACCGATCGGTGTTCTTGTTCGCCCGGAACCACAGCCAGCCGACGATCACGGCGACCGCGAGGACCGGTGCGAGCCAGCGCATCGCGTGGGACAGGGTCACCAGGACCTGCGTCGGCAGCGGCAGCTGCCCGCCGAGCGACGAGAACATGTCCTGGAAGATCGGGACGATGAAGATGAGCATGATCACGACGGCGGCAAGTGACATGCACAGCACGACCACCGGGTAGGTCATCGCCGACTTGATCGTCGAGCGGAGCTTGTGCTCCTTCTCGAAGTTCGTCGCGATGGAGTCCATGGCCTGGTCGAGGAAGCCGCCGGTCTCCCCCGCGCGGATCATGTTGATCATGATCGGCGGGAAGTCGACCGGGTACTTCGCGACGGCGTCGGAGAACGAGACGCCGCGCTCGACGTCGTCGCGGACCTTGCCGAGGATGTCCTTGAGCTTCTTGTTCTCGGTCTGGTCGGACAGGATCGTGAGGGTCCGCAGGAGCGAGAGCCCCGAGGTGAGCATCGTCGAGGCCTGCCGCGACATGATCGCGAGGTCCTTGAGGCCGACGCCCTTCTCGAACCCGGGGATCTTGATCTCGGTCTGGAGCCCGGTGCCGGCCTTCGCCTCGGTGATGGCGATCGGCGAGACGCCCATGCCCCGGAGGCGCTGGACGACGGCCCCCTCGGACGCGGCGTCGAGGCGGCCCTTCACGAGCTTGCCGGCGCCGTCGCGCCCGCGGTAGTCGAACGCGAGTGACATCAGTAGCCTCCGGAGAACTTGTCGCCGAAGTCGATGCCGCTGGCGGCGATCGCGGCGGCCGAGGAGTCGGACGGGGACTCGACGCGCTGGACGAGCCGGTCGAAGCCCTCTTCGTCGTGCACCTTCTCCATCGCGGCCTTGCGCGAGATGGTGCCGACGTTGACCAGTTCGGCGAGGTCCTGGTCCATGGTGTGCATGCCGAGGTCACGTCCGGCCTGCATGGCGGACGTGATCTGGTAGGTCTTGCCCTCGCGGATGAGGTTGCCGATGGCCGGGGTGATCGTCATGATCTCGGTGGCGACGACCCGACCGACGCCGTTGGCCTTCGGGACGAGGGTCTGACAGACGACGCCCTGCAGGGTGGCCGCGAGCTGGGTGCGGATCTGCCCCTGCTGGTGCGGCGGGAAGACGTCGATGACGCGGTCGATCGTGCCGGGCGCGCTCTGCGTGTGCAGGGTGGCGAACACGAGGTGGCCGGTCTCGGCGGCGGTGAGTGCGACGGAGATGGTCTCGAGGTCGCGGAGCTCACCGATCAGGATGACGTCGGGGTCCTGCCGCAGCACGTGCTTGAGCGCGGAGGCGAAGGAGTGGGTGTCGGCGCCGACCTCGCGCTGGTTGATGATCGACCGCTTGTGGTCGTGCATGAACTCGATCGGGTCCTCGACCGTGACGATGTGGTCGGCGCGGCTCTCGTTGACCAGGTCGATGAGCGCGGCGAGGGTGGTCGACTTGCCCGAACCGGTCGGACCGGTGACGAGGACCAGGCCACGGGGCAGGCCGGCGAAGTCGCCGACGTGCGCGGGGATCCCGAGCTGCTTGAGCGTCTTGATCCTGGTGGGGATGATGCGGAACGCAGCTCCCCAGTTGCCGCGCTGCTGGTAGTAGTTCACGCGGAAGCGGTACTCCGGCGACAACGAGTACGCGAAGTCGAGCTCCTGGTCGTGGTCGAACTGCCCGGCCTGTTCGACGGACAGCAGCGTCTTGAGTGCGGCGATGACCTTGCCGCGCGACCACGCGCCTCCGGGCACGGCCGGCCGGAGCGAGCCGTCCACGCGGACGGTGGGCGGGGCGTCGGCCGTGACGTGCAGGTCGGAGGCCCCCTGGTAGACGACCTGCGCCAGTGCGGTGATGAGGTCGGGGTCGGCGACCTCGCGCGCGTGCCGGGCGAAGTCGATGTCACCGGCCGATCCCGCGGCGGGGGCCGGAGCGGGTGCCGGCGGTGCGGCGTGGTGTGCGCCGCTGTACGCGATGGCCGGCAGCTGCTGGGTCGCCGGCTCGGCGTACCCGTAGGTGGCGGTCGACGACGGCACCGCGGCGGGCGGCGTCGCCGGAGCGGTGGCGGACTGCGCCACGGGCGCAGCGACCGGACCACCCACGGGCCCGGCAACCGGGCTCGCCACGGCCGTGCCGGTGGGCGCGGGCCACACCGCCGAGTCGTCCGTCAGGTCGTAGACCTGCTCGGGCGGGGCAGCAGCGGCCGCGGCCAGACGCGCGGCACGGCGGGAGCCGACCTCGGCGCCGGGGGTGCCGGGGTGCCACCCGGCGACGGGCTCGTCGCCGGGCATGGTGATGTCGTACACGGAGTCGGTCATCTGCTCGTCCTGTCCCCCGGTCACGCGACGACGCGCAGGATCTCGTCAACGCTCGTCATGCCGAGCTTGACCTTCTCGAAGCCGTCCTGGCGGAGCGTGAGCATGCCCTGTTGCTGGGCGACGCGGCTGATCTCCGCGCTCGAGGCACGACCGACGGCGAGCCGCTCGATCTCTTCGGTGACGGTCATGACCTCGTGCAGGGCGATGCGGCCGCGGTACCCGGTGTTCAAGCACACCGCGCAGCCGACCGGGGCGAAGAACGCAGGCATCTCGTCGCCGGGGCGCAGGAACCCGAGCGCCTGGAGCTGCTCGATCTCGTACACGGCGGGCGCCTTGCACCGGTCGCACAGCCGGCGAGCGAGTCGCTGGGCGACGACGGAGTCGAGGGCGGACCCGACCAGGAACGGCTCGATGTCCATCTCGGTCAGGCGGGTCACGGCCGACGGGGCGTCGTTGGTGTGCAGGGTGGAGAGCACGAGGTGCCCGGTGAGCGACGCCTCGATCGCGATCTGGGCGGTCTCGTGGTCGCGGATCTCACCCAGCAGCACGACGTCGGGGTCGGAGCGGAGGATCGAGCGGAGCGCGGACGCGAACGTCAGGCCGGCCTTCGGGTTGACCTGCACCTGGTTGATCCCGGCCATCCGGTACTCGACCGGGTCCTCCACCGTGATGACGTTGATCTCGGGCTTCGCCACGGCGTTGAGGGTCGTGTACAGCGTCGTCGACTTGCCCGAACCGGTGGGACCGGTGACCAGGATCATGCCGTACGGCTTCGAGTAGGACCGCTGGTAGGCCTGGAAGTTCTGCTCGAGGAGGTTGAGGTCCTTGAGGGTCAGCGAGGTGTTCGTGTTGTCGAGGATCCGCATGACGACCTTCTCGCCCCACACGGTGGGCAGCGTCGCGACGCGGAGGTCGATCTGCCGGCCGCCGTGCCGCACGGACATGCGGCCGTCCTGCGGCTTGCGACGCTCGGCGATGTCGATGTCGCTCATGATCTTCAGGCGGCTGATCACGCCGTTCTGGATGTTCTTCGGCGCCGGCGCCATCTCGTGCAGCACACCGTCGATGCGGTACCGGATCCGGACCTCGTGCTCGCCGGGCTCGATGTGGATGTCGGACGCGTGGTCCTGGATGGCCTGGGACACGAGCAGGTTCACGAAGCGGACGATCGGGACGTCGTCGAGGGCACCGTCGGCGATGTCGACCTGCGCGTTCGAGGTCGTCGACGCTTCTTCTTCGAGCGACGACGTCAGGTCGTTCAGCTCGTCGTCGGCGCGCAGGTACCGGTCGAGGGCAGCGACGAGGTCACGCTCCTCGACCTGCAGCGGCTTGATCGCCCGGCCGGACGCCGTCCGGGCGTCGTCGATGGCGAGCACGTTCGTGGGGTTCACCATCGCGAGGATGAGCAGGTCGCCCTCGAACCCGACGCCGAGTACACCGTGGCGCCGGCACAGCGCCGCCGGCAGGATCGACACCGCGGTGCCGTCGACGGGGTAGTCGCTCAGCGGAACGGTGCGTGAGTTGTTCGACGCGGCCCGGGCGGTGATGAACTGGGCCTCGCTCACGACGCCCTGGTCGACCAGGCCGCGGATGGCGCGCTCGTCGAGGTCCTCGTCACCCGTCATCGCATCGAGGTGCTCGATGGGCAGGGCGCCGTTCAGGATGAGGATCTCGGACAGGGTCGCCATGAGTCCCGTGCCTCCTTGGACTCGCGCACGGCGAGACGTCGTCGGGTGATGCGCCACCAGGGATGTGGCGCCCGACCACGCTACTTCTGGGGCCCTCGCCGACCGCAGTCCCAGAAAGAGGGGGCGGAGGGGGTCCTGCTGCACCCAGAACTGGGGTCCACGACCCGTTCGGCCCCGGTCAGAGGGACACCGAGGCCGTGACGTGGACCTCGCTCCGGACGAACCCGAGCCGCTCGTAGATCCGGACCGCACCGCTCGGGTTCTCGGTGTCGACGTCCAGCACCGCCGCCGACAGCCCGTCCGCTCGCATCGCCGCGAGTGCAGCGCCGAGCACGAGCGGCGCCAACCCGCGGCCACGCGCAGAACGGGTGACGCCCACCCAGTGCACGTACCCGAACGGCCGTCCGCGTGCGGCGAACCCGTCCGGATCGACCTCGACGACGGCGAAGGCGAGCACGTTGCCCAGGGGATCGACCACGACTCGGGACAGGTCGAGCCGACTCTTCGGTGCGGTGAGGAAGCCCCGCCAGTCGGACGCGACCATCGGCTGCGAGCCCCAGTGGTCGCGGAATGCGTCGTTCTTGGCAGCCCGCATCGGCTCGATGTCGTCCGCGGCCGCTGGACGCAGGACCAGACCGTCGGGGAACGCGGACGTCGGGGGGGCCGTCGACGGCATGGTCGGCGAAGACGAGCTCCATCTCGACCCAGTGCCGGACCGGCCGGAACCCGAGCCGCTCGGCGAGGGCGAGGACGGGAGCACCGGAGCGACCACCGACGTCGAGGGTCGCGGGGAGGTCGATGTCAAGCGCGGCGAGCCGTTGCTGCGCTCGGCCGACCTGCCACGCGAGGACCCGGCGCCCGACACCACGGCTCCGGTACCGGGGGTGGACCGCACCGCCGAGCACCGCCCGCGCCGCGGTGACCCGGGAAGGGACGTCGATGACGATGCCGTAGGCCTGCACATGTCCATCAGGATCGACGCCCACGACCGTGTCCCGATCGACGACGAGCCCTTCGGTGGACAACGAGCGGTCGAGGTCCGCTGTGGAGGGACGGGCACGAGGATCGTCGAGGGCGGCGGCAGCGACCGCGACCGCGTGCATGCCCACCAGGTCGTCACGCGATCCCGGACGGAAGACGATGCCGCCCACGGGTGACGGCAGCTCGAGCCGGGGCGGGGCGGGGATCCGTTCGCGCAGCGTCGCCATCACACCACCCTGCCACGCGGGCCGGACAGCGCGGCACCGCGGAATCCCTCTCGACGCGCGCCCCCACCCGGGCACATGATGAGACATGGACATCACGAGCGTGACCGTGGGGTTGCCCGTCAGCGACATCGAGGCGTCCTGCCTCTGGTACGGCGCGGTCTTCGAGCGCACCGAGCCGGACCTCGAGCCCGAGGACGGCGTCGCCGAGTACGAGGTCGGCGGCATCTGGATCCAGCTCTACGTCGACGAACAGGCCGAGGAGAACCCGGTCAGCGTCCGCTTCGGCGTCGACGACGTCGCCGCTCAGCACGCACGCATCGGCGCGCTCGGCATCGACATCGGCCCCGTCGAGTGCGTCGACGGTGCGGTCGACTGGTTCGACGTCCGCGACCCGGACGGCAACGTGCTGAGCCTGTTCTCGCTGGTCGACGAGACCGGTCGCGGTTCCGGCCGCGACAACGGCGCGGGCCGCGCGCTCTAGCCGCGACCCCACGGCGGACGGGAGGCCCGTGGCGGCCCCGCACCGCGCCTCCAGGCCGTCACGTGGTGACGACACGACGAAGGCCCCGTCTCCTTGCGGAGACGGGGCCTTCGCGGGATCACATCAGGCTCAGTTGTACGTGCCCGGCGTGAAGTCGTCCGACGAGAAGCTGTCGAAGTCGACGAAGCTCAGGTCGGCGTCCGAGAACGACGAGTCGTCAGCGAAGATGCGGTTGGGGTACCGCTCCGCCTTCGCCTCTTCGGTCGCGTTCACGTCCACGTCGCGGTACCGGCTGAGGCCCGTCCCGGCGGGGATGAGCTTACCGATGATGACGTTCTCCTTGAGGCCGACGAGGTGGTCCTGCTTGCCCTCCATGGCCGCCTGCGTGAGCACGCGGGTGGTCTCCTGGAAGGAAGCGGCGGACAGCCACGACTCGGTCGCGAGGGACGCCTTCGTGATGCCCATGACCTCCTGGCGAGCCGAGGCGGTCTTGCGACCCTCCTGCAGCGCCGCACGGTTCAGCGCGTTGTAGCGCGACCGGTCGACGAGCTCACCCGGCAGCAGGTCGGTGTCGCCGTGGTCGACGACGGTGACCTTGCGGAGCATCTGGCGGACGATGACCTCGATGTGCTTGTCGTGGATCGGCACACCCTGCGAGCCGTAGACGTCCTGCACACCGTTGACCAGGTGCTTCTGGACCTCTCGGACACCCTTGACCCGGAGGACTTCCTTCGGGTCGACGGTGCCGGCGATGAACTGCTCGCCGAGCTCGACGTGCTGGTTGTCCTCGATGAGGAGCGTCGCACGCTTGAGCACCGGGTAGATGAACGGCTCGTCGCCGTTGTCCGGCGTGAGGATGATCCGACGACCCTTGTCCGTGTCCTCGACCACGACGCGGCCGGGGGCCTCGGCGATCGGGGACGCGCCCTTGGGGGTACGCGCCTCGAAGAGCTCCGTGACACGCGGGAGACCCTGGGTGATGTCGTCGGCCGAGGCCGAACCACCCGTGTGGAAGGTACGCATCGTCAGCTGGGTACCGGGCTCACCGATGGACTGGGCGGCGATGATGCCGACCGCCTCGCCGATGTCGACGAGGTTACCCGTGGCGAGCGAACGGCCGTAGCACTTCGCGCAGACACCGACGGCGGACTCGCAGGTCAGGACCGAGCGCACCTTGATGCTCTCGACGCCGGCCGCGAGCAGCTTGTCGATGAGCACGTCACCGACGTCCTCACCGGCCTCTGCCACGACCGTGCCCTGTGCGTCCACAGCCTCGGTGGCCAGGGTGCGGGAGTACACGGTGTTCTCGACGCGCGGGTCGCGGACGAGCTTGCCGTCGGCGTCCACGGTCGCGATCGGCAGCTCGAGGCCACGCGTCGTGCCGCAGTCGTCCTCGCGGATGATGACGTCCTGCGAGACGTCCACGAGACGACGGGTGAGGTACCCGGAGTCCGCGGTACGGAGCGCGGTGTCGGCAAGACCCTTCCGAGCACCGTGGGTGGCGATGAAGTACTCCGCCACGGTCAGGCCCTCGCGGTACGAGTTGATGATCGGGCGGGCGATGATCTCGCCCTTCGGGTTGTTCACCAGACCACGCATACCGGCGATGTTGCGGACCTGGAGCCAGTTACCACGAGCACCCGACGACACCATGCGGTTGATGGTGTTGTCGACCGGGAAGTTGTCGCGCATCTCCTGCGCGATCTCGTTCGTGGCCTCGGTCCAGATCTTGATCAGGTCGGCGCGACGCTCGGAGTCGGTGATCAGACCCTTGTCGAACTCGCCCTGCACCTTGGCGGCCTGGACCTCGTAGCCCGCGATGATCTCCTTCTTGCGAGGAGGCGTCACGACGTCCGACAGGGCGACGGTCACACCGGAGCGGGTGCCCCAGTAGAAGCCGGCGTCCTTGATCCGGTCGAGCGCAGCGGCCGTCTCGGTCTTGGAGTAGCGCTCGGCGAGGTCGTTGACGATCGCGGAGAGCACGCCCTTGTCCGTGACCTTCTGGACGAACGGGTAGTTCGCCGGAAGGGTCTCGTTGAAGAGCGCACGGCCCAGGGTGGTCTCGAGCAGCACGGTGTCGCCCTGCTCGTAGCCCTCGGGTGCTTCACCCTCGGCGAAGTGGACACCCGTCATGCGGATCTTCACCATCGCGTTGAGGTGCAGCGTGTGCTGGTCGTTCGCCAGGATCGCCTCGGCCACCGACGAGAACGCACGGCCCTCGCCCACGGCGCCCTCGCGGACGGTCGTGAGGTGGTGCAGACCGATGATCATGTCCTGTGCGGGCAGGGTCACCGGGCGGCCGTCGGACGGCTTCAGGATGTTGTTGGAGGCGAGCATCAGGATGCGGGCCTCGGCCTGGGCCTCGACCGACAGCGGCAGGTGCACGGCCATCTGGTCACCGTCGAAGTCCGCGTTGAACGCAGCACACACGAGCGGGTGGAGCTGGATGGCCTTGCCCTCGACGAGCTGCGGCTCGAACGCCTGGATGCCCAGACGGTGCAGCGTCGGCGCACGGTTCAGCAGGACGGGGCGCTCGCGGATGATCTCCTCGAGCACGTCCCACACCTGCGGACGCGAACGCTCGACCATGCGCTTGGCCGACTTGATGTTCTGCGCGTGCGACAGGTCGATGAGGCGCTTGATCACGAACGGCTTGAAGAGCTCGAGCGCCATCTGCTTGGGCAGACCGCACTGGTGCAGCTTCAGCTGCGGGCCGACGATGATGACCGAACGGCCCGAGTAGTCGACGCGCTTGCCGAGCAGGTTCTGGCGGAAACGACCCTGCTTGCCCTTGAGCATGTCGCTCAGGGACTTCAGGGCGCGGTTGCCGGTACCCGTGACCGGACGACCACGACGACCGTTGTCGAACAGCGCGTCAACGGCTTCCTGCAGCATGCGCTTCTCGTTGTTCACGATGATCTCGGGGGCACCGAGGTCGAGCAGGCGGCGGAGACGGTTGTTGCGGTTGATCACACGACGGTAGAGGTCGTTGAGGTCCGACGTGGCGAAACGGCCACCGTCGAGCTGCACCATCGGGCGCAGCTCCGGCGGGATGACCGGCACGACGCCGAGCACCATCGCGGCCGGCGAGTTGCCGGTGGCGAGGAAGGAGCTGACGACGCGCAGACGCTTGATCGCGCGGATCTTCTTCTGGCCCTTGCCCTCGGCGATCTGCAGACGCAGTGCCTCGGCCTCGGCGGCCAGGTCGAACGCCTCGAGCCGGAGCTTGATCGCCTCGGCGCCCATGTAGGCGTCGAAGTAGATCCCGAACCGGTCCTGGAGCTCGTGGAAGACGGCGTCCTCGGGCTTGAGGTCGCCCACCTTGAGGTTGCGGAAGTCCTCCCACACACGCTCGAGACGGGTGATGTCCTCGTCGAACGACTTCCGGACCTGGGACATCTCCTTCTCGGCGGTGTCCTTGGTGCGGCGCTTGACGTCGGCCTTCGCACCCTCTTCCTCAAGGGCTGCGAGGTCGTCCTCGAGCTTCTTGAGGCGGTCGGCGATGATCGAGTCGCGCTGGCCCTCGAGGGTCTTGATCTCGAGACGCATCTCGTTCTCGAGACCCGGCATGTCCGCGTGACGGCCCTCCTCATCGATGTCGATGATCATGTACGCCGCGAAGTAGATGACCTTCTCGAGGTCCTTCGGCGCCATGTCGAGGAGGTACCCGAGGCGCGACGGGACGCCCTTGAAGTACCAGATGTGCGTGACGGGGGCAGCGAGCTCGATGTGGCCCATGCGCTCACGACGGACCGAGGACTTGGTGACCTCGACGCCGCAGCGCTCGCAGACGATGCCCTTGAACCGGACACGCTTGTACTTGCCGCAGGCGCACTCCCAGTCGCGGGAAGGACCGAAGATCTGCTCGCCGAACAGACCGTCCTTCTCGGGCTTCAGGGTGCGGTAGTTGATGGTCTCCGGCTTCTTGACCTCGCCGTACGACCACTGACGGATGTCCTCGGCGGTCGCGAGGCCGATCCGAATGGCGTCAAAGGAAGTTGCTTCGAGCAATGTTCTTCTCTCTTGCTGATTCAGGCTTCGATGTACGGGCGGGATCAGATGTCGTCGACGGAGGACGACTCGAACCGCGAGGAGATGTTGATGCCCAGCTCCTCCGCAGCGCGGAAGACCTCGTCATCGTTGTCGCGCAGGCTGACCGCCTGGCCGTCGGCCGAGAGGACCTCGACGTTCAGGCAGAGCGACTGCATCTCCTTCATGAGGACCTTGAAGGACTCGGGGATGCCGGGTTCCTGGATGTTCTCGCCCTTGACGATCGCCTCGTAGACCTTCACGCGGCCGAGGATGTCGTCGGACTTGATCGTCAGGAGCTCCTGGAGGGCGTAGGCGGCGCCGTACGCTTCGAGCGCCCACACCTCCATCTCACCGAATCGCTGTCCACCGAACTGCGCCTTACCACCCAGCGGCTGCTGCGTGATCATCGAGTACGGACCGGTCGAACGCGCGTGGATCTTGTCGTCGACCAGGTGGTGCAGCTTGAGGATGTACATGTAGCCGACCGAGACGGGCTCCGGGAACGGCTCGCCGGAGCGGCCGTCGAAGAGCTGCGCCTTGCCGGACGAGCCGATCAGGCGCTCGCCGTCGCGGTTCGGGAGGGTCGAGTCGAGGAGGCCCTCGATCTCGCGCTCGTACGCACCGTCGAACACCGGGGTGGCGACCTTGGTGCCGGGCTCGGCGCTGCGGGCCGCCTCGGGGAGGGCGGAAGCCCACTCCTGGATGCCCTCGACGTTCCAGCCCTGCTTGGCGAGCCACCCGAGGTGGATCTCGAGCACCTGGCCGAAGTTCATGCGGCCGGGGACGCCGAGCGGGTTGAGGACGATGTCGACGGGGGTGCCGTCGGCGAGGAACGGCATGTCCTCGACCGGGAGGATGGTCGAGATGACGCCCTTGTTGCCGTGACGACCGGCGAGCTTGTCACCCGCGGTGATCTTGCGCTTCTGGGCGATGTAGACGACCACGCGCTGGTTGACACCAGAGCCGAGTTCGTCGTCACCGTCCTGCGAGTCGAACACCTTGACGCCGATGATCGTGCCCTCTTCACCGTGGGGCACCTTGAGCGAGGTGTCGCGGACTTCGCGCGACTTCTCGTTGAAGATGGCACGGAGCAGACGCTCCTCGGCGCTCAGCTCGGTCTCGCCCTTCGGCGTGACCTTGCCGACGAGGATGTCGCCGGGGCGGACCTCGGCACCGATGCGGATGATGCCGCGCTCGTCGAGGTCGGCCAGCAGGTCCGGGCTGACGTTGGGGAGGTCACGGGTGATCTCCTCCTTGCCGAGCTTGGTGTCGCGGGCGTCGACCTCGTACTCCTCGATGTGGATCGAGGAGAGCGTGTCGTCCTTGATGAGGTTCTGCGACAGGATCATCGCGTCCTCGTAGTTGTAGCCCTCCCACGGCATGAACGCGACGAGGAGGTTCTTGCCGAGCGCGAGCTCGCCGTTCTCCGTCGCGGGACCGTCGGCGATGACCTCGCCCTGCTCCACGCGCTCGCCTGCGGAGACGATGACGCGGTGGTTGTAGCTCGTGCCCTGGTTGGAGCGGTCGAACTTGCGCAGGTAGTAGGTCTGCGTGCCGCCCTCGTCGAGCTGCAGGGTGACGGCGTCGGCCGAGACCTCGGAGACGACACCGGCCTTGTCGGCGGTGACGACGTCGCCGGCGTCGATGGCCGTGTAGCCCTCCATGCCGGTGCCGACGAGCGGCGACTCGGAACGGAGCAGCGGGACGGCCTGACGCTGCATGTTCGCACCCATGAGGGCGCGGTTCGCGTCGTCGTGCTCGAGGAACGGGATGAGCGACGTCGCGACCGACACCATCTGGCGCGGGGAGACGTCCATGTAGTCGACCTCGTCCTTGGCGACGAGTTCGACCTCGCCACCCTTCTTGCGGACGAGCACCTTGTCGTCGGCGAAGTGGAAGTCGTTCGTCAGCGGGGCGTTGGCCTGCGCGACGACGAAGTCGTCCTCTTCCGAAGCGGTGAGGTAGTCGATGGTCTTCGTGACCTCGCCGTTGACGACGCGACGGTACGGGGTCTCGATGAAGCCGAAGGAGTTGATTCGACCGAACGACGCGAGCGAACCGATCAGGCCGATGTTCGGGCCTTCCGGGGTCTCGATCGGGCACATGCGGCCGTAGTGCGACGGGTGGACGTCACGGACCTCGACGCCGGCACGCTCACGGGACAGACCACCCGGGCCGAGGGCCGAGAGACGACGCTTGTGCGTCAGACCCGCGAGCGGGTTGTTCTGGTCCATGAACTGCGACAGCTGGGACGTTCCGAAGAACTCCTTGATCGCGGCGACGACCGGGCGCACGTTGATGAGCGTCTGGGGCGTGATCGCCTCGATGTCCTGAGTGGTCATGCGCTCGCGGACGACGCGCTCCATCCGGGACAGACCCGTGCGGACCTGGTTCTGGATGAGCTCGCCGACGGCGCGGATGCGACGGTTGCCGAAGTGGTCGATGTCGTCGACGTCGAGGCGCAGCTGCACCGGCTCGCCGTCACGGACGCCGTCGATCGTGGTGCGCTCAGCGTGCAGCGACACCAGGTACTTGATCGTCGCGACGATGTCCTTGACGGTGAGCACCGAGTCGGACAGCGGGGCGTCCATGCCGAGCTTGCGGTTGACCTTGTAGCGGCCGACCTTCGCCAGGTCGTAGCGCTTCGGGTTGAAGTAGAAGTTGTCGAGGAGCGCACGCGCGGCCTCGGCAGCGACCTGCTCGCCCGGACGGAGCTTGCGGTAGATGTCCTTGAGCGCCTCTTCCTTCGTGAGGACGGCGTCCTTCTCGAGGGTCGACTCGATCGACGCGAAGCCCTGGAACTCGTCCATGATCTCTTCGCTCGTCAGGCCGAGGGCCTTGAGGAAGACGGTCACGGACTGCTTGCGCTTGCGGTCGATGCGCACGCCCACCTGGTCGCGCTTGTCGATCTCGAACTCGAGCCAGGCACCACGCGACGGGATGATCCGCGCCGAGTAGATGTCCTTGTCGGAGGTCTTCTCCTGCTGGCGCTCGAAGTACACGCCGGGCGAACGGACGAGCTGCGACACGACGACGCGCTCGGTGCCGTTGATGATGAACGTGCCGCGTTCGGTCATGAGCGGGAAGTCGCCCATGAAGACCGTCTGCGTCTTGATCTCACCCGTCATGTGGTTCATGAACTCGGCGTTGACGTACAGCGGAGCGGCGTAGGTCTTGCCGCGCTCCTTGCAGTCGTCGATCGAGTACTTCGGGTCTTCGAGCTCCGGCGCGGTGAACGAGAGCTGCATGGTCTCGCCGAGGTCCTCGATCGGGGAGATCTCCTCGAAGATCTCCTCGAGCCCCGAGTGCAGCGCGAGGTCGGTACGACCCTGCTCCTGCCCTTCGGCGAGGCGGGCCTTCCAGACGTCGTTGCCGACGAGCCAGTCGAAGCTCTCCGTCTGGAGTGCGAGCAGATCAGGAACCGTGAGGGTGTCCGTGATCTTGGCGAACGAGAGTCGCGAGTGGTTGCGACCGTTCTTGGGGTTGGTGGATGCGTTGGGCGCAGCAGCCAAGGGTGTGACCTCCGGTAGGCCCCGTCGGGCCGACACTGACGAGCAGTGTGTAGGTGAGTGGATTGATCGCTCGGCGAACCCTGAGATGCAAGCCCTGCGACCACGCCGACGCGTGCCTGACGCGGAACGTCGGTGCACGTGTGGGATGATCTCCGTGAGCGGTACCCGCCGCCATATACGGGTCCGGCTGCACCAGGGCGAGATGAGTTTCTGTCTCAGAACTCTGCGTCGACCGCAATATGACGACACGGATGCCAGGGAGCGCGAACTGTCATCATAGTTCGCTCCGTGGCGCGCTGTCCAGTCCCGGCTTGACCGGATTCGGCAGTGGCGTGTATAAGCCGCCACACGCCGCTTCCATTCCCGCGGTCAGCAGGGTTCCGGATCAGCGGAGCCCCCGATCAGCCGAGGCGCTCGCGCTCGCCGTGATCCGCGCCTCCCGGCCCGCCCGGCAGTCCCGCCAGCGCACGGAACGCGTCCTCCGGGCGACGTGTGCGGACGAACGTGACCCGGCCCCGGTCGTCGGTGAGCTCGATCCCGAGCCCGGGCGTGAGGATGAGCGCACGCTCGCCGCGACGGATCCGCAGGCCGACGCCACCGTAGGTGGCCGCGTCCGCCTCGACCAGACGGACGTCGGTGATCCGCCGGCGCGGGATGCGCCGCGGCGGGAGCGGACGGAAGTGCAGGGTCACGTGCCGCTCGGTGACGGTGAACCCGGCACGGGCGAGCAGGAGCAGCGACCCGAGGGCGACGGCGAGCAGGGCCGGCACCAGCAGGGCGACCTCCGGCGCGTCCCCGGGCCAGCCGAGCACGGCGGCGGACAGGCCGGCGCCACCGAGGAGCAGCGTCGTGCCGACGACCCGCATCCAGGTGGGCGCCGTATCGCGGTCGGCGTGGAACGGCAGGGCGGCGCGGGACGGATGGGCGGCGCGGGACGGCCGGGAGGCCCGGGCCGACCGGGTGGGTCGGGTTCCGGCCCGGCGGGTGTCCGGGTCGGCGAGGCGTGCGGTGGGCACGCTCATGGTGTCGGCGGTCATGACGGAGGTCTCCTGCGGCGGATCAGCAGTGGTGCACTCGTCATCGGGTGCGGTGCGTTCGACGGCCAGCGCGCGCGGGTGACCGGAGGGGTGGCGCGCAGCAGCACGCCGACGACGCGCACGCTCGAGCGGTGGGGTCGCTCACGGGCACGTCGTGGTCACGGTGTCCGGGCGGACGCGTGGTGTGTGGGGCACACACGCATCGACGCTCTGGCGTCGTGACGACAGGCGTCAACGATACGCAACGAGTCTTGGCGTCCGCTGGTCGTCCATGTGTACGCATTCACGTGTCCGCAGTGCGCCGCCTGGGGACGAGGGGTGCTGCCGACGGTCAGCGCAGGACGCGGGCGACGGCCTCCGCGCGGGTCCGGACCCCGAGCTTCGCGAACACCTGGTTCACGTACGACTTCACGGTGGGCACCGTCAGGAACAGCTCGGCGGCGATCTGCGGGTTCGTCCGGCCGTCCGCGATCCGCTCGAGGACGTCCACCTCGCGCGGGGTGAGGTCCGGGAACCGCGCACCGAGCGGCGGACCGGGATCGGGTGACGCAGGCGGAGCGGAACCGGCACCGGCAGCGGCAGCGGCACCACCGGCGAGGCGCGCCACCAGCCGCGCCCCCACGGTCGCGTCGAAGGTCGACTGCCCGGCGGCCACCGCACGCACCGCGGTCGCGATCTCCGCCCGCCCGGCGTCCTTCGTCAGGTAGCCGCGGGCACCCGCCCGCAGCGCGGTGACGACAGAGTCGTCGTCGGCGTAGGTCGTCAGCACCAGGACCGCCACCCCGGGGTGCTCGGCGACGATCCGCGCGGTGGCGGTCGGTCCGTCGACACCCGGCATCCGCAGGTCCATCAGGACGACGTCGGGCGAGTGCAGGTCGACGGCGGCGATCGCCTCGGCACCGTCCGCCGACTGCCCGACGACCTGCAGGTCGGGCACGAGCGACAGCACCGTCACCAGGCCGTCGCGGACGATGGCCTGGTCGTCGACCACGAGCACCCGGATGGTCACGAGCGGTCGTCCTCGACGGCGACCGCAGCGTCCGCGGTGCCCGGATCGACCGGGTCGTCGACGGGCAGGTGCATGGCGACGACGAACTCGTCGTCGGAACGCTCGGCCTCCACCGTGGCCTCGCTGCCGAGTTCCGCGAACCGCTCGCGCATCCCGAGCACCCCCTGTCCACCGCTCGGCAGCGGGTTGGCCACGACGACGTCCACGGCGTCGCCGTCCCGGATCACGGACAGGGACACGGGGCGGCCGGGAGCGTGCCTGCGGGCGTTGCTGAGGGCCTCCCGGACGACCTGGACCACGGCGGCCCGGTGGGCCTCGTCGAGGACCGCGAGGGTCACGTCGCCCTGCACGACGACCTCGCCGCCGAACGAGCGGTGCGCGTCGAGCAGGGCCGTCAGGGCCGACGCGTGGTCGGCGGACGGACTGGAGGCACGGGTCGGCTCCGGCTGGCCGGGCTGCGGCTCGTCGCGGAGCGCGTGCACCGCACGCCGCGCCTCGGCCAGACCGTCCGCGGCCAGCGCGCGCGCTTCGCCGGCCCGGCGGGTGGCCTCGTCGACGCGGCCGGCCTCGAGCAGGGCCTGGACCGCGTCGAGCTGCAGGACCAGGCCGCCGAGCGAGTGGGCGAGGACGTCGTGGATGTCCCGGGACGCCCGTGACCGGTCGGCGAGGAGCCGTGCGCGCTGCTGCTGCCGCTCGGTCTCGCGGGCCTGCGCCGTCGTGATCCGGACCTGCCGACGGCTGAAGCCGGCGAGCACGCCGAGCAGGAGCCCGCCGCTCACGCCGAGGACGAACTGCACCGACGTCTGCTCGAGCGTCGCGGTGCCGGCCACCACCACGACGGCGGCGAGCGCGGCGACCGCCGCCGTCCACACCGGCAGGCGGAGGTCGGCGCCGAGGACGACGAGTCCGACGATCACCGGGACGACCAGGAGCGAGTCGGTCGGCACCACGGTGAGCGATCCGGCGGCGACCATCACACCGGCGGCGACGACCAGCACACGGGGTGTGCGTGCCCCTTCGCGGACGGCCCAGGCGCCGAGCGCCACGGCCCCGACGACCCAGACCCACGCCGGGTGGTGGAGCAGGAGGCCGTTCCGGACGAACCAGAAGGCGACCACGGCGATCCCGACGGCGTTGAGCCCCCAGGAGAGCACCGAGCGGGACCGGACCCCGGCTGGGTCGGTCCGGTCCGGGTCGGTCGGCAGGCTCACCGCACCATCATGCCGCGGCGAGTGGCCTCCGACCGGTCGCCGCCGCGGGGGATGCGCTGGTCGACGACCAGGGCACGGGCGGCACGGTTCAGGGCGAGCACGAGCAGGATCGTGCCGGTCGAGGTGAGCAGGTGTGCGCCGAGGTGGCCGCCGAGGACGTCGAGCCCGACGCGGGCGGCGATCAGGACGATCCAGAGCGCGGCGCCGAGCCAGCCCGTGCGGGACTGCAGGGTGCGGTCCCTGTCGTCCGGGGTCGTGACGGTGCGGAACCGGGTCATCGCCCCCATCGCGAGGCCGACGGCGACGGTGAGCAGGGCCTCGAGGCCGAGGAACACGACGTCGGTGGTGGTGACGGTCGTCGTGGTCTGTGCGAGGACGACCACGCCGACGATCGCCATGACGAGCGGTCCCCGCCAGATGCGCGCCGGGTCGAGGGACCGCCAGGTCGCCTGCCGGTACGCCAGGAAGCCGACGAGGGCGAGGCCGATGAGCACGTTCGCGAGGAGCTGGACCGACATGGTGTGCCTTTCGAGGTGGTCCGGCGGACTGTCCCGACCGGTGCGACCAGCCTCGTTCCGGGCGTCCCGCGGGCACACCAACCAGGGGTGGGGACGCGGGTGGTGATCGCGGTGGTGTTCCATTGACCGCATGGGTGATGCGTTCGACGGGTTCCGGATCGGTGCGGGGTACTCGGTGGTGGAGCCGGACCGGCACCGCCCGGGGTCCTTCACCCTGGTGGTGGACGGCACCCCGCAGTCGCACGTGGACCTCGAGGACCCGACCCACCTGGCGTTCGAGTACATCCGGCGGATCGGCCACGCGATCGACCTGCTGCCGGACGGCCCGATCACGGCGCTGCACCTGGGCGCCGGCGCCCTCACCCTGCCCCGCTACGTCGCGGTGACCCGCCCGGGCTCGCGGCAGCAGGTGATCGAGCTCGAGCGCGACCTGGTCGAGCACGTGCGGGAGGCCCTGCCGTTCCCCCGCGGCGCGTCGATCCGGGTGCGGTACGGCGACGCCCGGGAGGTCCTCGGCAAGCTGCCCGCCGGGCTCCGCGGCACCGTGGACCTGGCGGTGGTGGACGTCTTCGGCGGTTCGCAGATCCCCGCCCACGTGACGAGCGTCGAGTTCTACCGCGAGGTCGCCGCGTTCCTGTCGCCGACCGGCATCGTCGCGGTGAACGTGGCCGACGGCGCCGGCTTGGCGTTCGCCCGGGGGCAGGCCTCGACGCTGCAGTCGGTGCTGCCGTCGGTCGCCGCGGTCGCGGACACCGGCATGCTCAAGGGCCGCCGGTTCGGGAACATCGTGCTGCTCGGGTCGCCGACCGACCTGCCGGTGGCGGACATGCCCAGGCGGTACTCGTCCGACCCGATGCCGGCGAAGGTCGTGCACGGTGCGGAGCTCAGGGCGTTCATCGCCGGGGCGCCGATCGTCACCGACCAGACGGCGGTCGCGTCGCCCGAGCCGAACCGGAGCGTGTTCGGGGGCTGACGCCCGCCCGGGGCGTCACCGGGGACGGACTTCGGGCGCTCGGCAGGTCCGGCTGTCAGGATGGTCTGAACGACCGCGCAGCTGCGCGACCGAGCGATGGGAACCCTGATGACGAACGACGACCGGAACGACCAGGACCGGACGGGCGACGGCCAGGCGCCGCGCTGGGGCGACGCCCCGCAGCAGCAGCCCGACGCCGATGCCCCGCGGTACGGCGAGCGGGTGGACCCGGCGCCGACCTCGACCCCGCAGTACGGCGAGCAGTACGGGCAGGGCCAGCAGCAGTACGGGCAGCAGTCCGGGCAGGGCGAGCAGCAGTACGGCCAGCCGAACGGCGAGCAGCAGTACGGCCAGCCGTCGAGCACGCCGAGCTGGAACGACCAGCAGCGCCACGACCAGCAGCCGTACGCCGCCGCGCCCGCCCACTCCGGCGCCCCGGCCTGGCAGAGCCACGACGAGCCGAAGCCCAAGAAGAAGAAGACCGTCGGCATCATCGCCTTCGTGCTCGGCCTGCTCGCGCTCGTGCTCGGCGTCATCGGTGGCTACATCATGGGTTCGGCCATCAGCAACAGCGGTGTGCTCGACCAGATCACGCAGAACGGTTCGACGAACCTCACGCCAGAGCAGATGCAGAGCGAGGTCATGAGCGACCCGGACGTCCGCTCGCAGCTCGTGGGCGGAGTCGCCGTGATCGGCATCGCCGCGTTCCTCGGACTCTGGGCACTCGTGCAGGGCATCATCGCGGCCGTCGCCAAGCGCGGTCGTGTCTGGGGCATCCTGGCGATCGTCCTGGCGGTCGTCGCGACCATCGCCACGTTCGTCACCTACGCCGGCGTGGCCGCTGCCGCCGCCGTGGGCGCCAACTCCTGATCGACCACCCCGAACGGCCCGTCGTGCTCCGGCACGGCGGGCCGTTCGTCGTCCCGGAGGGCACGCGCGGACCGCCGCAGGCGTGCAACCTGAGCGCGTCGCACCGACCGCTCCCGGGAGACCGCGGCTACCCTCGAACCGATGTCCCTCCCGCCCGACGACCGCCAGCAGCCCGACCTGTCCGACCGTTCCCGTGAACCGCGCCACGCGGCTCCCGTGACGGCCGGGGTCAGCCCGGGCAGCACCTTCGCGCCCATCAGCCTGCGACCCGCGGTCGACGTCGACGCCGTGCACCAGCGGCTCCGTGACCTCGGCCAGAGCCGCAGCACCGACGCCCTCGCCGAACGGGCCGAGCTCCTCCGTCTGCTCGGTCGTCTGGACGAGTCGCTCGTCATCGCGGAAGAGGTGTTCCGCCTCGCGATGTTCACCGGGGAGCGCCAGGACAAGGTCGCCGCGCGGATCCGTCGTGCGCACGTCCTGCACGACCTCGGGCGCCACGACCGCGCCGCCAGCGAGGCCGCCATGGCCCGCGACACCGCCGCCACCGAGGAGTGGCCCGAACTCGAGGGCGCCGCAGCCGAGATCGAGGGCTGGTCGCTGTTCGAGAACGACCGCTTCGACGAGGCTCGCGCCGCACTGTCGCGGGCGTACCAGGCCTTCCGGCAGGCGGGGGCGCCGTCCGAGCGCACCGACGCGCTGCGAACCGCGGTCGAGGCCGCGATGCGGGCCTCGATCACGAACCCGGCGGAACCGTCGGACAAGCCGCGGACCGCCCGCGAGGTCGCCGCCCGCCGTGCCGAGGACGACGAACCGACCACCCGCGTCGCCGAGCCGGTGAAGCAGGTCCCACCGATCCGCCGCCGCGTGCTCGGCGCACCCGACGCCGCACGGACCGAGGCCGACGACATCTGGGGCCGGATCGCGGCCCGGGCAGCGAAGAAGGGCCAGGCCGACCCGCGCGCCGAGCAGTGACCGCACTCGAGACCGTCCGGCTCCGCGCCGAAGCGCTCATCGCCGAACACCTCGGCGCCGGGACGTGGGCGTTCGGGTTCGACCACGCCAAGACCCGCGCAGGGCAGTGCGACTTCGCGCGGAAGCGGATCACGGTGAGCCGACACCTGGCCACCCGGTTCTCCGACGACGACGTCGAACAGGTCCTGCTGCACGAGGTCGCGCACGCCCTCGCCGGCGCCCAGGCAGCACACGGACCCAAGTGGAAGCGCACGGCCGCGGCGATCGGGTACACCGGCTCCAGGCTGCACGACGGGCCGATCGCCAGCGAGCTCGCCCCGTGGATCGGCACCTGCCCCGCGGGACACGAGCACTTCCGGTACCGCACGCCCACCCGTCCCCTGGCCTGCGCCCGCTGTTCCCGGCGGTTCGACGCCCGGAACGTCATCACGTGGCGGCGCCGGACCGCGGACGACGACGCGGCCACGATGGCGTCGACTACCGCATGAGGGTCCCGACGCACGGAGGCGCGCCGGTAACCCGTTAGCCTGGGCGGATGCACACGGGGCAGCACATCCGCACGGACGCCGGTTCCTCCTGGTTCTTCGACGCCGGACGGATCGCGCTCGACTTCGCGCACACGGGTGGCTTCGCGGACGACGCCGCCAGCCGCCGACCGCGGTCGCAGCTCGGGGAACTGCTCGCGAGCCCGGCCGACCTGGACGAGTGGCTCAGCGAGCACACCGAGCCGATCGACGTCGGTGCCAGCGCCCGCGAGCTGCAGGACGCCCGCGCCCTGCGCGCCGCGATCGCGCGGCTCGCCGTGGCCGCCGCCCCCGCGCCGGCGAGCACCGCCGCGGAACGCACCGCCGTGGCGGCGGGCCTGCGTGCCGGGGCCGGCCGCACGCGCCCCGCGCCCGACGACATCGACACCGTCAACCTGTTCGCCGCCCTGCCGGACGTGCCCCCGAGCCTCCCGGGTGGCCGACGCCGCGCCGGGGCCAACCGGGTCCGCCTGGCACAGGCCCTGTCGAGCGTGGCGCGCGATGCCGTCGCGCTCTTCACCGAGGTCGGCTTCGACGACGTCGAGGCCGACGGCCGGCCGACGCGGCTGAGCCGGTGCTCGGCCGAGGACTGCGGCCTGGTGTTCTACGACTCGTCGCGCGGCGGGACCCGGCGCTGGTGCTCGATGCAGCGGTGCGGCAACCGTGCGAAGGTCCGGGCGCACCGCGCCCGCCGCGCCACGGAGTGACCAGGAGCTGACACCTTCCCCTCGTCGTCCGGGAGGGGCGAGTCGCGACACCCCGCGCACCTCCGCCGAGCGGTCACCGACCGTCGCCCGACGGCGTCCCAGCCGTCAGGTTGCGACCACCCGACGCGGAGCAATCGACGAGTCGCGACCAGCCACCGGCCGGGAGGCGCGTGGCTGCGCCGCCACGGGCCTCCTGTCCGCCTTCCGCGAGCGGTCAGGACCCCCCGCGCACCTCCGCCGAGCGGTCACCGACCGTCTGCTGGCGGCGTTCAAGCCGACGGGTCGTGACCACGCGACACACACACGCGCGAGCGGCGACCGGCGAGCACCACGAAACGTCGAAGAAAAAGATTCGGCGTGCCGAATTCTCTGACAGGATCGGTGCATGACCGACACTGCCAACCCCCGGCTCGACGAGCACCCATCCGGTGCCCCGCGTCGTCGTGCAGCCGGGCTCACCCTGCTCGGACCGGCGTTCGTGGCGGCCATCGCGTACGTCGACCCCGGCAACGTCGCCGCCAACCTGACCGCCGGGGCCGAGTACGGGTACCTGCTGCTCTGGGTGCTCGTGGCCGCGAACGCCAGTGCCGTGGTGGTGCAGTACCTGTCCGCCAAGCTCGGGGTGGTGACGGGGAAGTCGCTGCCCGAGCACCTGGGCCTGCGGATGCGGCGCACCCCACGGCTGCTGTTCTGGGGCCAGGCCGAGATCGTCGCCGCCGCGACCGACATCGCCGAGGTGATCGGCGGCGCGCTGGCGCTCTACCTGCTCTTCGACCTGCCGCTCGTGGTCGGTGGGATCATCACCGGGCTCGTCTCGATGCTCCTGCTGACCCTGCACAGCCGCCGGGGCACGCGGCTGTTCGAGACCGTGGTGACGGCGATGCTCGCGATCCTGACGGTGGGCTTCTGCGCCGGGCTGCTGTTCGCCCGGGTGTCTCCGGCCGATCTCGTCGCCGGGCTCGTGCCGCGGTTCGAGGGTGCCGGCTCGGTGCTGCTCGCGGCCTCGATGCTCGGCGCGACCGTGATGCCGCACGCGGTGTACCTGCACTCGGCGCTCGCCCGGGACCGCCACGGGGACGTCCCCGCCGGGCCGCAGCGTCGCCGGGTGCTCGTCGCGACCCGGTGGGACGTCGGGCTCGCGCTGATCGTCGCGGGTGGGGTGAACATCGCGATGCTCGTCCTCGCCGCGGCCACGCTGCCGGGCGTCGAGGGCACCGACTCCATCCCCGGCGCGCAGCGCGCCATCGCCGAGAACGTCGGCCCGGTCGTCGGGGTGCTCTTCGCCGTGGGCCTGCTCGCGTCCGGCCTGGCCTCGACCTCGGTGGGCTGCATGGCCGGCGCGGAGATCATGAAGGGCCTGCTGCACATGCGGATCCCACTCGTGGCCCGGCGCGCGATCACCCTGGTGCCGGCGATCGTGCTGCTCGCGCTGAACGCCGACGCGACGATGCTGCTCGTCGTCAGCCAGGTGGTGCTGAGCTTCGGGATCGCCTTCGCGATCGTGCCCCTGGTGGTCTACACGTCGCGACGGAGCGTGATGGGGACCGACGTGAACGCCGCGACCACCCGCGTGGTGGCGTGGGTGATCGCGACGGTCATCGTGGCGCTCAACGTCGCACTGGTCGTGCTCACCCTGACCGGCTGAGGCACGACCGGTCAGGGTGACGGGCGGTCGTCACTCGACGACCTGGACGTCCTTCCAGAACGCGACGTAGCCCGAGTAGTCCTTGCCGACGCGGTCGAACGACGACGGGATCGGCGTCGGGTACGACCACGCGCGGTCCTGCAGCGCCTGTCCGTCGACGTTGACCGTGAAGTACTGGGTGTCGCCCTTCCACGGGCAGTGGTACTGGGTGGGGCTCTCGGTGAAGAGCTCGGTCTTCACGCTCGACGGCGGGAAGTACCAGTTGCCCTCGATCTTGATGAGGTCCTCTTCGGGGGCCTCCGCGATCACCGTGTCGCCGACGACTGCCTTCATGGCGTTGCTCCTTCGCTCGCTGGTTCCGTGACGGGGCGAACGCTACGCGCGCTCCCCCGATTCCCGCAGGACGGGCAGGTCGGGGCCCGCGGCGAGCGCCGCGTGCACGTCGTCACGGCTCAGGACGGCGGCTCCCTCGGACGCGCAGACCAGGTGCCGCACGGCACGGCGCAGCCCCGTGTACGCCGCGCAGGCCGCGGCGGCCTCGGGTGAGGTGTGGTCGATGCCGACATCGGTGAGCGCGTCGACGACGGCTCCGGCTGCGAGCAGGTCCTCGACCGCGAAGTCGGGTGCGTCGGCGACGTCGACGGACTCCCCCGCCGCCTCGGCCGCGTCGTCGAGGGCTGCGGTGTGGTGCAGCCCGGCGGCCACGATCGCGACGACGCACCGGTCACCACGTGCGGCCTGGAGGCCAGTCACCCGTTCCGCGACCGCCGCCGCGTTGCCGAGGTGGCCGAGCACGACCTCCGGACCCTGCGGCAGCTGGGCGGTCACGTTCCGCAGCGCGCGCCGCTGTGCTGCGGCGTCGGGGGTGGGCGGCAGGGCGTCGACCCAGACGAGCAGGTGGGCGCCGTGGGCGATGCGAGCCGCACCTCCGGAGCCCCACGCGAACCGGACCTGGTACTTCTCCTGGGTGCGTTCTGCCACGTCCGTCACGATAGCCGCCCGGGCGATGCTGTCCCTCTCCACAGGGTCGCCGTCCGACCGGGTTCCACCAGGGTCGGCGACCCTAGGATGCATGTCCATGGAGATCGCCCCCGTACCCCCCCTGACCGGCGACCGTGTGACACTCGAGCCCCTCGGGCAGGAGCACGCGGAAGACCTGCGGGCGGCGGTCGCGGACGGCGATCTGTGGCGCACCTGGTACACCTCGGTGCCCGCCCCGGCACAGGTCGAGGCCGAGATCGACCGGCGGCTCGCCGAGCACGAGGCCGGCCGCATGGTGCCCTTCGCCGTGCGGGACCGTCCGACCGGCCGGGTGGTGGGTGCGACGACCTTCATGAACATCGACCCGGGCAACCGTCACGTCGAGATCGGCAGCACGTTCCTGGCGCGGTCGGCGCAGCGCTCGGGGATCAACACCGAGTCGAAGCTGCTCATGCTGTCGCACGCGTTCGAGGCGTGGCAGTGCATCGCGGTCGAGTTCCGCACACACTGGCACAACCTGCAGTCCCGGGCGGCCATCGCGGGCCTCGGCGCCAAGCAGGACGGCGTGCTCCGGAACCACGCGATCGGCCGCGACGGCACCCTGCGCGACACCGTGGTGTTCTCGATCATCGCGTCGGAGTGGCCGGCGGTGCGGCTCTCGCTGGCCGAGCGACTGCGGCGACACGACCGCGCCGAGGGCTCCCGCCGTCGTTCTGCCCGGCACGCCTGAGTCGTCTCGCTTGCGTCGTCTCCCCTGACCAGGCGCCGTCGGCAAGCGGGCACGGCGCACCGTCCAGCGCGCGGGCGTAGCGTCACCGCCATGCACGTCGGACTCCGGATCGTCCTCGATGCGCCGGTCGACGCCGTGCGCGATGCCCTGCTGTCCCCGTCCGTGATGGTGGCGGTGACGAAACCGTTCCTGGCGTACCGCTCGCGCGATCCCCGGGGGTTCCCGGAGCGCTGGGAGCCGGGACACCCGCACCCGATCACCGCGGACGCCTTCGGGCTGGTGCCGAGCGGCGACACGCACGTCGACCTCGACCTGTACGAGGTCCGGGGGGTCCCCGTGCAGCGCGACAACGGAGGCGGCACGTCCGGGTTGTTCGGGCGGATGACGATGTCGCACCGGATGGCCGTCGTCCCCGTACCGGGTGGCCGGACCCTGCTGCTCGACCGCCTGACCTACCGGATGCGACCGGCCGTCCTCGGGCTCGCCCTGTGGCCCGGCATGTGGGTCATCTGGCAGTGGCGGGCGTTCCGGATGCGCGCCCTCGCGCCCACCTGGCGGACCGACGCCGAGTGACGGGACGCGGGTCGGGCCTCCCGTCCACCGCGGAGCGGGCGTAGCCTCGACCACGTGAGCCAGACGCGCCCCCAGGAGCCGACGACCGACGACCGCGTGCGCAGCACGCTGGCGACGACGGATTGGCGGCGGATGACGTTCGACCTGTACCGCCGCGTCCGCGCCACCCCGGACCCCCAGACGGCGCACGCGCTCTGGCGCGAGACCCGGGACGCGATGTTCGCGGAGCACCCGGCGTCGCCGCTGCTCGACGAGGACGCCCGCGACTTCGAGTCCCTGCCGGTGCCGGACTACGACCCGGCGTGGCGGTTCCAGGTCCGCATCGAGGCCACCGAGCCCGCCGAGTTCGACTTCGAGACCGGCACCGACGGCGTCGTCCACTTCGACCGCCTCGGCCTCGTGCGGGTCCCCGGTGTCGGCACCCTCGACGTCTGGAAGCACGGCGGCTACGCGGGCGGGGTGTTCGTCCCCGTCAAGGACGCCAGCGCCGGCAAGGCCCGCGGCACCTACGGCGGCGGACGCTACCTGCTCGACACCATCAAGGGCTCGGACCTGGGCGGCGACGACCTCGGGTCGCTCGTGCTCGACTTCAACTTCGCCTACAACCCGTCGTGTGCGTACGACCCGGCGTGGGCGTGCCCGCTCGCGCCTCCGGGCAACACCGTGCCGGTCCCGATCCCCGTCGGCGAGCAGTACGACTTCTAGGGTGGAACGCATGACAGGACTCGTCGCCCTCGACGTCGGTGGCCGCGTGCCGCCGTTCGAGCAGGTCCGATCGCAGATCGCCGCGCAGATCACCGCCGGGTACCTGGTGGACGGCGAACGGCTGCCCAGCGTGCGTGGGCTGGCGGACGAGCTCGGTCTCGCCGCCGGCACCGTCGCGAAGGCCTACCAGCTGCTCGAGGAGGCCGGGCTCGTGCACACCGCACGGGGTGCCGGCACCCGGGTGGTGCGACCGGCAGCGGTGCCGGACGCCGTGGCCGAGGCCGCTCGTGCCCTGGCCGCTGCGGCGCGATCGGCGGGGCTGTCGGCGAACCAGGCGGCCACCGCGTTGCGCGAGGCCTGGCCGGCGTAGCGGGCGCAGGGCGCGCGCTTCCGGGCATACCCGGTCGTTCCGGGCGTACCCGGTCGGAAGTTCTGACCCGGTACGCCCGATCCGACCATGCATCGCAGGCGTTCTGGGAAGGAACGTCCCGGGCGCTCAGCAGTGCTCGTACACGTACGCGTCGTCCGCCGGGGTCACCAGGTCGCGGTCGCGCAGGATCGTCATGGCCGGACGGCTCCGCAGCCCGCACACCGAACCCCACGAGCGCTCGAGGGTGTCCGAGTACTCCACGTCGATGACCCGCCCGCCGTAGGCCTTCGTGTACGCGGCGCACTCCCGGTACTGCACGCACTCCTCGGCGACGACGAAGTCGAACCCGGTCTGCTTCCGGCCGGACGCCCCGAGCTGCGGGGTGTTCTTCTGCCCGACGGCCAGGCCGTGTCGGTGCCCCGTGGCGACGAGCGACTTCGCGAGCGCCAGGTTGCCGGCACGGGTGAGCCGCTTGCCGCTCCGGGTCCACGAGTCGAGGTTGTCGAACTCCACCGCGTCGAACCCGCGGTCACCGCAGCGGGCGACGGTCTTCGCGAGCACCTTCGTGATCAGGGCACGCTTGGCCGCGGTCCGGGTGTCGAGGAGCATCTCGTCCGGCCACCCCGGGTCCGAGACCGGCTTGCCCGCACGGTCGCGGAGGATCGCTGACGGGTACGACTTCTTCCACGTCCGGGCGGCCTCGGGCTGCGTCTGGAACCCGTTGACGTAGCAGATGTCGTACGTGCCCTTCGCCGGGCGGTCCGTGCTGTCGCGCTCGACGATCGTCACGCCGGAGGGCGGTGTGTACCCGCCACCGAGCTGGTAGTCCACCCGGCCCGAGGTCGGCAGGTTGCGGTAGCTCGCGGCCGCGCTGGTCGTGGCGGCCTCGGCGCAGCCGGCCGTGCCGAGGACGGCCACCAGGGCCATCGCGGTGGTCAACAGGACGGATCGCATGCGCACCCCGGAATCCTCGCACGCGCAGGGCGAACGGCCCCGCCCTCGCTGTTCCGGAGATGTGCACGCTATGCTGGTCGTACTCGAGGCGCCGATCGCCTCGTGCGTCGTACGGACGCCCCGAACTCCCGACCACCTGTCTCAAGACTCCGGTCGATGATCGAGCACCTCACGAAGGTGCCCAGGCTTCTCTGCTGCGGCGACTGCGCCAGCCACATCCGTTGGCGCGCATCCCGCCCGCGCGCTGCCTCGCAAGCGTGCCCACAGCCGGACTGCTCCGGCTGGAAAGGTCACCATGACCACCGAAGACATCCGTTTCTCCGACCTCGGCGTCCCCGCGCCGATGGTCTCCGTCCTCGCCGACCAGGGCAAGGACATGGCGTTCCCCATCCAGGCGGACACCCTCCCGGACTCCCTGCAGGGCAAGGACGTCCTCGGCCGCGGCCGCACCGGCTCCGGCAAGACCATCGCGTTCGCGATCCCGCTCGTCGCCCGCCTCGCCGCCAGCGGCCGCAAGCGCCGAGCCGGCCGCCCCCGCGCCCTGGTGCTCGCGCCGACCCGTGAGCTCGCGACGCAGATCGACGTCGCCCTCGCTCCGCTCGCCAAGGCCATGGGTCTCAACACCACGACCATCTTCGGTGGCGTCGGTCAGGGTCGTCAGGTCGACGCCCTGCGCGGCGGCGTCGACGTCGTGGTCGCCTGCCCGGGGCGCCTCGCCGACCTCATGCAGCAGGGCCACGTGAACCTCGGCGACATCGAGGTCACCGTCCTCGACGAGGCCGACCACATGGCCGACATGGGCTTCCTGCCCGGGGTCACCAAGATCATGCAGGCGACGCCCGAGAACGGGCAGCGACTGCTGTTCTCCGCCACGCTCGACAACGGCGTGGACAAGCTCGTCAAGAAGTTCCTGCACAACCCGGTGATGCACTCCGTCGACGAGGCGAACAGCCCCGTCGAGGCGATGACCCACCACCTGTTCGAGGTCGCCGACGCCGACGCGAAGAAGCACCTCGTGAGCGCCCTCGCCTCGGGCAACGGCCGCCGCATCCTCTTCATGCGCACGAAGCACCACGCCAAGCGCCTCGCCAAGCAGCTCAGCAGCCAGGGGATCCCGGCCGTCGACCTGCAGGGCAACCTGTCGCAGGGTGCCCGTGAGCGCAACCTCGCGAAGTTCTCGTCCGGTGAGGCCCTCGTGCTCGTCGCCACCGACGTCGCCGCCCGCGGCGTGCACGTCGACAACGTCGAGCTCGTCGTGCACGTCGACCCGCCCACCGAGCACAAGGCGTACCTGCACCGCTCGGGGCGCACGGCGCGTGCCGGTTCGTCCGGTGACGTCGTCACGGTGACGATGCCCGCCGAGCGTCGCGACGTCGCGCAGATGATGCGTGCAGCCGCGATCAAGGTCACCCCGCAGCACGTCACGGCGACCTCTCCGGCGGTCACCGCGCTCGTCGGCGAGGTCGCTCCGATCCGCCACGTGGCCGAGGAGCAGCCCACCCAGCAGCGTCAGCCCAAGCAGCGCTCCGCCGAGTCCGCCGGTGACGGCGGCGGTCGTCGCCGTGGTCGCGGCGGTCGGTCCGGAGGCGCGGCACAGCCCGCGCGCTCCGGCTCGGCCGGCGAGTCCGCCGGTTCGGCCGGGGGCCGTCAGGGCCGTCCGGCCCGTGGCGCACGTTCCGAGGGCGCCGGGCGCTCCGGCGCCGCAGCCGCCGGTTCGACCGGTGGTCGCCGCAGTGGCGGCAACCGCCGCTCGGGCAGCAGCGACGTCGTGCGCGGCGGCTCGTCGGCCGTCTGGTCGTCCGAGGGCGGCTACGCCGCGGGTCGGTCCGGCAACGAGTCGGGCGGCAACCGTCGTGGTGGCTCGCGCCGCGCCTCCCGTCCGGCCGGCGCTGCCGACCGCCACTGACCTGCGCGGTCTGAGTCCGCAGGACACCGGTGTTCACGTTTCGAACCCCCGCATCCCGGGGTGTGTTCGGTGAGCACCGGTGTTTCGCGTCGGGGCTCGGGCGAACCTTGGCGGGGGCTGGGGGCGGGGTACTCCGCCGGGCGTACGGTCTCACTCACCGGATGCCGCGCAAGCGGCTGACGGGGAACACGTCCGCTTCTGGAAGGAGTGCCTATGGCTGGCATCGATGACATCAAGAACGCCGCTGAGAAGGCGGCAGGCAAGGTCAAGGAAGCCACCGGCAACGCGACCGGTAACGACCGCTTGAAGGCCGAAGGCCAGACCGACCAGGGCAAGGCCTCGGCGAAGCAGGGCGTCACCGACGTCAAGGACGCCGCGCACGGCGTCGCCGACAGCTTCAAGGACGACAAGCACTAAGCCGGTTCGCGACCGCGCTGCGAAGCCCCCAGATCCGATCGGATCCGGGGGCTTCGTCGTGCACGGGCTTCGTCGTGCGCGGGCTTCGTCGTGTGACGAGCTAGTGCAGGGCACCGACCGATGCCAGGCCGGCGCGGAGCAGTGCCCCGCGGCCGCCTTCCATCTCGTCGGCGACGGCGTCGGACGCGGCTTCCATCGGGCTCATCCACGTGAGCTCGAGGGCGTCCTGCCGGGGCTCGCACGTCCCCGTGACGGGGACGACGTACGCCAGCGAGATCGCGTGCTGCCGCTCGTCGGTGTACACCGAGGCGCCGGGCAGCGGGAAGTACTCGGCCACGGTGAACGGCGTCGGGCTCGAGGGCAGCTGCGGGAACGCCATCGGCCCGAGGTCCTTCTCCAGGTGGCGGAACAACGCGGTCCGGATCGACTCGCCGAACATCACCCGGCCGGACACCAGGGTGCGGGCGATCGAACCGCTCGGGGAGACACGCAGCAGCACGCCGACCTCGGTCACGACGCCCAGGCCGTCGGTGCGGACGGGGACCGCCTCGACGTAGCAGATCGGCAGACGACGGCGGACGTTCGCGAGCTCCTCGTCGGACAGCCAGCCGGAGTCGGGATCGGGGGTGCGCAGCGAGGACATGCACCGTGTCTACCAGGGACGGCGGCGAGTTCGGCGGAAGGCGCGGGAGTTGGGGATGGTTAGCGTTGTCCACATGATCGATGCGGACCTGGTGCAGTGGACCCGGAGTACCTCGGACCGGCGGGGCACACCCCTGCTCGTGGCCATGCACGGGGTCGGGTCGAACGAGCACGACCTGCTCGGCCTCGCCCCCGCGCTGCCGCCCGTGTGGACGGTCGCGTCGCTCCGGGCACCGATGCCGTGGGGGCCCGGCTTCAGCTGGTACCCGCTCGGCACGCCCGGCTCCCCCGTGCCAGAGGCGGTCGACACCGCGGCCGCCGAGGTGCTCGACTGGATCGACTCCGTCGCCGCCGACCACCCGCGGATCGGACTGCTCGGGTTCTCGCAGGGCGGCTCGATGGCGCTCCAGCTCCTGCGCGCCCGGCCAGCGGCGTTCGCGTTCGCGGTGTCGCTGTCGGGGTTCGTGGTGCCGGACGTCGCGGACTCGCGCGACGAGGCCGTGTCGGCCGTGCGTCCGCGGGTGTTCCTCGGGCACGGCGACCTCGACCCGGTGATCCCGCCCGAGGCCACCGCCCGGACGCAGGCGTGGGCCGCAGCGCACACCACCGTGACGGACCGGACGTACGACGGGCTGCCGCACGCGGTGTCGGCAGCGGAACTGGCGGACGTGGCGGCGTTCATCGGCGGGTAGGGGCGCGGGGTTCGGCGCGCTTGGTGAGCAGAAATGGTCGGGTCCGACGTGCGGACTCGACCATTGCTGCTCACGATGTGGATGGGAGGCACGGGGCGGGCTGGCACCGGGCCTCCTGTCCGTCATGGGTGACGTCCGTCAGTCGGCGAGGATCTGGAGCAGGTCCTTGCGGAGCTGGTCCACCTTGGCCGTGGCGGCCTTGGCCTGTTCCTCGGTCGCGGTGCTGCGGTACATCTGCAGGACGCCCATGGTCTTCCGCAGCGCCTCGAAGAACTCGCGCTGGGCGTCCGGGATGCCCGGGGCCCCGTCGAGTGCCGCAGCGATCTCGTCGGCCTTGGCCTCGGTCTCGGCCTTGCCGGCGTCGGTGAGCTCGAAGAGCGTCTTGCGGCCGTCGCCCGACGAGACCACGAGGTCTTCGTCGACGAGCTGCTGGAGCGTCGGGTAGACCGAGCCGGGGCTCGGCTTCCAGGCGCCGCCGGTGCGCTCGGCGATGGTCTTGATCACGGCGTACCCGTTCTGCGAGCCCTCGGCCAGCAGACCGAGGATCGCGAGGCGGACGTCACCGCGGCGACGGCGTTCGCGGCCGAAGCCGGGCCCGCCGAAACCGGGGCCGAAGCCCGCGCCCGGGCCGAAGCCGGGGCCGAACCCGCGACCACCGAAGCCGCGGCCGCCGTGGTCGTGGTCACCGCGGTCACGGCCGGGGAACCCGGCGCCGTGGTGCTGCCGCGCGCCGCCGAAGCGGGGGCCGCGCGGGCCGAACCCGCGCTGGTCGCGGGGGGACGTGTTGCTGTCGTCGTCATACGAGGGGCGCATGAGGAGTCCTTTCATCGTGCTGAGTCGGCTCGCGACCGGTCTGACCTGATCGTCTTCGTCGTATCGCGATGTGTTCACGATAGATCGGTAACTATCGCTCTGTCAAGGGGTACGTGCGCTCGGCCTGCTGTCGGTGGTGGCGGGCAGGATGGGACGGACCATGACGGACGTCTTCGAGCGCTTCTCCCCCGCGACCACCGAGTGGTTCCGCGGCGCCTTCGACGCACCGACGCCGGCGCAGGCCGGGGCGTGGGAAGCCATCTCGACCGGGCAGCACGCACTCGTGATCGCCCCGACCGGCTCCGGCAAGACCCTGGCGTCGTTCCTGTGGTCGATCGACCGGCTCATCAGCGCGACGGACCGTCCGCCGGCGAAGCAGCGCACGCGGGTGCTCTACGTCTCGCCGCTCAAGGCCCTCGGCGTCGACGTCGAGCGCAACCTCCGGAGCCCGCTCGTCGGCATCACCCAGACCGCTCGGCGCCTCGGCACCGAACCGCCGGACGTCACGGTCGGGGTGCGCAGCGGTGACACCCCGTCGTCCGACCGCCAGAAGCTCCTGCGCCAGCCGCCGGACATCCTCATCACCACGCCCGAGTCGCTCTACCTGATGCTCACCTCGCAGGCGCGCGAGACCCTGGTGAACGTCGACACCGTCATCGTGGACGAGGTCCACGCGGTCGCCTCGACCAAGCGCGGTGCACACCTGGCCGTGTCGCTCGAGCGCCTCGACGACCTGCTCGAGAAGCCCGTGCAGCGCATCGGGCTGTCCGCGACCGTCCGCCCACCGGAAGAGGTCGCGCGGTTCCTCGGCGGCCGGGCACCGGTGACGATCATCGCGCCGCCAGCGCAGAAGACCTTCGACCTGCGGGTCGTCGTCCCCGTCGACGACATGTCCGAGCTCGGGGCACCACCGGTCGGCGCGGACGCGTCCGAGTCGCCGACGAACGGGTCGATCTGGCCGCACGTCGAAGAACGTGTCGTCGACCTGATCGAGGAACACCGCTCGACCATCGTGTTCGCGAACTCGCGGCGGCTGGCCGAACGGCTCACGGCGCGGCTCAACGAGATCCACGAGGAACGCGTGCTCGCCGCCGCCGGTGACGGCGTGCTGGTGCCGGCGGGGGCGTCCCTGGACGACGACGGGCTCCCCGCGGCGCGGGGCCGACCACAGTCCCCGGCCCGCACCTCGGCGCACGCCGTCGCGCCCCAGGGGGCCGGGCGACCGCCGGCGCAGCTGATCGGCGGGTCCGGGCAGACGGGCGGCGGGGGCTCGGACGCCTCGGTCCCGGTGCTCGCCCGCGCACACCACGGCTCGGTGTCGAAGGACCAGCGCGCGATCATCGAGGACGACCTGAAGTCCGGTCGGCTGCGGTGCGTCGTCGCGACGAGTTCACTCGAGCTCGGCATCGACATGGGCGAGGTCGACCTGGTCGTCCAGGTCGAGGCGCCGCCGTCGGTCGCGAGCGGCCTGCAGCGCGTCGGTCGCGCCGGCCACCAGGTGGGTGAGATCTCCCGCGGCGTGCTGTTCCCGAAGCACCGGGCCGACCTGGTCAACAGCGCGGTCACGGTCGAGCGGATGGTCACCGGTCAGATCGAGTCGATCTCGGTGCCGGCGAACCCGCTCGACGTCCTGGCGCAGCACACCGTGGCCGCCGGGGCGATCGACACCCTCGACGTCGAGCACTGGTTCGAGCTCGTGCGGCGGAGCGCCCCGTTCAGCGGCCTGCCCCGGTCGGCGTTCGAGGCGACGCTCGACCTGGTCACGGGCCGGTACCCAAGCGACGAGTTCGCCGAACTCCGGCCACGGCTGGTCTGGGACCGCGTGCACGGCACCCTGACCGGGCGCCCCGGTGCGCAGCGACTCGCGGTGACGAGCGGCGGCACGATCCCCGACCGCGGCATGTTCGGCGTCTTCATGGTCGGCGAGAAGGCGTCCCGCGTCGGCGAGCTCGACGAGGAGATGGTCTACGAGTCACGCGTGGGCGACGTCTTCGCCCTCGGTGCGACGAGCTGGCGGATCGAGGAGATCACCCACGACCGCGTCGTCGTGAGCCCGGCGTTCGGGCAGCCCGGACGCGTGCCGTTCTGGAAGGGCGACGGCATCGGCCGACCCGCCGAGCTCGGCCGGGCGACCGGTGCGTTCGTGCGCGAGGTCGAGGGCGCGTCGGACGACGACGCCCGCGCCCGCGTCGCCGCCGGTGGACTGGACGAGCGTGCGATCACCAACCTGCTGACCTTCCTGCGCGACCAGCGCGCGGCCACCGGTCACGTGCCGAACGACACCACGCTCGTCATCGAGCGGTTCCGCGACGAGCTCGGGGACTGGCGGCTCATCCTGCACTCGCCCTACGGCATGCAGGTGCACGCGCCGTGGGCCCTGGCCGTCGCCGCACGGCTGCGCGAACGGCACGGCATCGACGGTGACGCGATGGCGGCCGACGACGGCATCGTCGTCCGCATCCCGGAGACCGACGCCGAGCCGCCGGGTGCCGACCTGTTCGTGTTCGAGCGCGACGACCTCGAGGCCCTGGTCACCGACGAGGTCGGCAGCTCGGCACTGTTCGCCGCGCGGTTCCGGGAGTGCGCGGCGCGTGCCCTGCTGCTGCCCCGACGGAACCCCGGACAGCGGTCGCCGCTCTGGCAGCAGCGGCAGCGGGCATCGCAGCTGCTCGAGGTCGCGCAGAAGTACCCGACGTTCCCGATCGTGCTCGAGACCGTGCGCGAGGTGCTGCAGGACGTCTACGACGTGCCCGCGCTGCTCGGGATCGCCGACGACATCGCCGGACGCCGGATCCGCCTGGTCGAGACGGAGACCGAGCAGCCGTCGCCGTTCGCCCGGTCGATCCTGTTCGGGTACGTCGCGGCGTTCATGTACGAGGGCGACACCCCGCTCGCCGAACGCCGGGCAGCGGCCCTGTCGCTCGACTCGACCCTGCTCGGCGAGCTGCTCGGCCGTGCGGAGCTGCGCGAGCTGCTCGACCCGTCGGTCATCACCTCGGTGGAGCGCGACCTGCAGCGGCTCTCGCCGGACCGCCGTGCCCGTGACGCCGAGGGGCTCGTGGACGTGCTGCGGCTCGTCGGCGCGCTCGACCTCGACGAAGCGGTCGACCGGAGTTGGCTCGCCGACGCCGCCGACCGTCCAGAGGCCACCGCTGCACTGCGCAGCACGCTCGAGGTCCTGGAGCGCGACCGCCGAGTGCTCTCGTTCTCGCACGCCGGGGCGACGCGCTGGGCCGTCATCGAGGACGCCGCCCGTCTGCGCGACGCCCTCGGGGTGCCGCTGCCGATCGGTGTGCCCACGGCGTTCGTCGAGCCCGTGGCGGACCCCCTCGGTGACCTGATCGGCCGCTACGCGCGGTCGCACGGACCGTTCTCCGCGCAGGAGGCCGCCGGTCGTCTCGGGCTGGGCATCGCCGTCGTGCAGGACACCCTGCGCCGACTCGTCGCCGACCGCCGGGTGGTGGAGGGCGAGTTCCGCCCCGACCGCCAGGGTGCCGAGTGGTGCGACGCCGAGGTCCTGCGACGGATCCGCACGAAGTCCCTCGCAGCCCTGCGGCACGAGGTCGAACCGGTCTCGCCGGACACCCTCGCCCGCTTCCTGCCCGCCTGGCAGCACGTCCAGACCCCCGGGACCCGCGGTGGGCTCCGCGGCGTCGACGGGGTCCTGCAGGTGATCGACCAGCTCGCCGGGGTCGCCCTGCCCGCCAGCGCGTGGGAGACCCTGGTGCTGCCGTCGCGCGTCACCGACTACTCGACGAGCATGCTCGACGAACTGACCGCCACCGGCGAGGTCCTGTGGTCCGGCGGGGGCACCCTGCCCGGCAACGACGGGTGGGTGCGCCTGCACTTGGCCGACACCGCGGCGACGACGCTCGCCGAGCCCTCCGGCGACGAGACGACCGAGCTGCAGCGGGACGTGCTCGGCGCCCTGGCCGGTGGCGGCGCGTACTTCTTCCGGCAGCTCGGCCAGGCCGTGGGCAGCAGTGATGACCAGGCGCTCACCACCGCGCTGTGGGACCTGGTCTGGGCCGGACAGATCACGAACGACACCTTCGCCCCGCTGCGCTCGATGCTCGGCGGCAAGGCGAAGAGCTCGAGTGCTCCGCGTGCTCGGGCCTACCGCGGCCGTCGGCGTCCGACCATGCCGACGCAGTCCGGGCCGCCGTCGGTCGGGGGCCGGTGGTCGCTCCTGCCGCTGGCCGAGTCCGACTCGACCGTGCGGGCCGCCGCGACCGCAGAACAGCTGCTCGAACGCTACGGCGTCGTCACCCGCGGTGCCGTGCAGGTCGAGGGCGTCCGGGGTGGCTTCGCCGGGGTGTACCGGGTGCTCTCGCGCTTCGAGGAGTCCGGCCGTGCTCGTCGCGGGTACTTCGTCGAGGGGCTCGGTGCCGCCCAGTTCGCCACCGGCCCGACCGTCGACCGGCTGCGCACCTACGCCCGCGAACTCGGCGACGACGAGCGTGACGATCCGGACCGGAAGCGCGAGGCACTCACGCTCGCCGCGACCGACCCGGCGAACCCGTTCGGGGCCTCGTTGCCGTGGCCGACGGGCGACGCAGACCACGGTGTCGCAGCCGACGAGGCCGAGATCGCCGGCGCGGCGAGCACCGCCGCGAGCGGCGCTGCGAGCGCCTCGAAGACCACACGGGGCCACCGCCCGGGCCGGAAGGCGGGCGCACTGGTGACGACCGTCGACGGCGAGCTCACCGTGTACGTGGAGCGCGGCGGCAAGTCGGTGCTGACGTTCACCGACGACGCGGCCGACCTCGCAGCCGCCGCCGCCTCGATCGCCGGCATCGTGCGGAGCGGGCTGCGGAAGCTCTCGGTCGAGCGGGTCGACGGGGACTTCGTGCTCGAGACACCGCTCGGCAGCGCACTGCGGGAGGCGGGGTTCACGGCGACCCCGCAGGGGCTGCGGCTCCGTGTGTGAGGCGAGCCGTGCCTCCCGGCAGTGCAGCGACCACGTGGCGGGGGTGAGCGGTGCCTGAGGGCGACACCGTCTACCGGGCTGCCCGCCGCCTGCACACCGCGCTGGCGGGCAAGGTCCTGACGAAGAGCGACTTCCGGGTCCCCGCCTTCGCGACCCTCGACCTGGTCGGGCGGACCGTGGACGAGGTCGTCCCCCGCGGCAAGCACCTGCTGCACCGCATCGGTGACCTGACCGTGCACTCGCACCTGAAGATGGAGGGCCGGTGGGACGTCTACGCCCCCGGCGACCGCTGGCGTCGTCCGGCGCACCAGGCCCGGGTGATCCTGGAGGCCGAGGGCGTCTCGACCGTCGGCTTCGCCCTCGGGGTGCTCGAGGTCGTGCCGCGCGACCAGGAGTCCGAGGTCGTCGGACACCTGGGGCCCGACCTGCTCGGCCCCGACTGGGACGCCGACCGGGCGCTCGCCAACCTGACGCAGGACCCCGAGCGCCCGGTCGGGCTGGCACTGCTCGACCAGCGGGTGCTCGCCGGACTCGGCAACGTGTACCGGAACGAGCTCTGCTTCCTGCGCGGCGTGCTGCCGACGCGCCCGGTGGGCGAGGTGCAGGACCCGGCCCGGATGATCACGATGGCGCAGCGGTTGATCGTGGCGAACCGCGACCGCAGCGCCCGCGTCACCACCGGCGTCGACCGGCCGGGTTCGCGCTTCTGGGTCTACAACCGCCGCGGCAAGCCCTGCCTGCGGTGCCGGACGCCGATCCGGCACGGGGAGCTCGGTGACTCGGAGCTCACGCTGCGCGACACCTACTGGTGCCCGCGCTGCCAGACCTGAGGCGCGGGGTGCAGCCGCTCCGCCGCCGTGGCACGGACGGCATCGGTGACCCGTTCGAGCAGCGGTGACGCCAGGTTCCACCGCTGCCACCAGAGCGCGACGTCGGCACTCCGGCCGGGCGCCAGCTCAACCAGGACACCGCGGTCGATCGCCTCGAGGCACTGCGCCTCCGGCAACAGCCCCCAGCCGAACCCGAGCGTCACCGCCCGGGCGAAGTCCGCCGACGTCGGGACGAAGTGGCGCGGGCCGCCGGGAGCGTGGCCGAGGACCTGGCGCAGGTACCCCTGCTGCAGGTCGTCGTCGCGGTCGTAGTCGACGAGCGGGACCTCGTCGAGTCGTCGGAGCATCCGCCGCTCGGTGCCGGTGTCGCCGAGGTAGCGGGCGACGAACGACGGAGACGCCACGGCGCGGTACCGGTCGATGCCGAGCGGTACCGACGAGCAGCCCTGAACCGGGTCCGCCTCGGCCGTCACGGCGCCCATCACCGTGCCGGCGCGGAGCAGCTCGGCGGTGCGGTCTTGGTCCTCGCGGTGCAGGTCGAAGACCACCTCGGTGTCGGCACGGACGAGCGCGAGGGCATCGAGGAACCAGGTGCCGAGCGAGTCGGCGTTCACCGCCAGGGAGATCGACGGCACGGCGAGCCCTCCGCCACCGAGCGCGCTCGAGGTCTCCTCGTCGAGCAGCCGGACCTGCCGTGCGTGTCGGAGGACGACCTCGCCGTCGGCGGTGGGGCGCACGGGAGTCGTGCGCTGGAGCAGCACCCGCCCGACCTGCTGCTCCATCGACTTGATCCGCTGGGACACCGCGGAGGGCGTGATCGACAACGCACGGGCCGCGGCGTCGAGGGTGCCGTGGTCGACCGCGGCGAGCAGTGTCTCGAGGTGCTCGCGCTGGAACCGGGTCATGCAGCTGAGCTTACGGCGGTGCAGGAACGTGAGCTGTACTACACCGCTTCCCCGTCCTAGCGTCGAGCCGTGACCACACTCCTGCCCCTGCTCTCCGGCCTCGGCACCGGACTCGCACTCATCGTCGCGATCGGTGTGCAGAACACGTACCTGCTCCGGCTCGCGGTCAGTGCGGGACTCCGGGTGGTGGCCGCGGCGGTCGTGGTGTGCGCGGTCTCGGATGCGCTGCTCATCGTCGCCGGGGTGCTCGGTGTCGGCGCCGTGGTCGAACGGTTCCCCGTGGCGCTCCTGGCGGTCCGGTTCATCGGTGCCGCGTTCCTGCTGACGTACGGGGTGCTCGCGGCGCGGCGTGCACTGGGGCCCTCGGGGGACGCGATGCGGGTCGGCGACGAGGCGGCCGACGACGGTGTGGTGGGCGCCAGCGCGGGCGCGGGCGCGGCGGTCAACGCGCCCACCAGCACGACGGAAGCGGCGGGGCGGACGCGCACCGCGCCTCCCGGCCAGGTGGCGACCATGCGGACGGCCGTGCTGACCATGCTCGTCTTCACGTGGGCGAACCCGCACGTCTACCTGGACACGCTGGTGTTCCTCGGGTCGGTGGCGAACCAGCAGGGCGCGGACGACCGGTGGCTCTGGACGATCGGTGCCGTCACGGCGAGCTGCCTGTGGTTCGGTGCGCTCGGGTTCGGCGGACGCCTGCTGCGGCCGCTGTTCGAGAAGCCGCTGACCTGGCGGGTGTTCGACGGGCTGGTCGCCGTCGTGATGCTCGCGTTCGGCGTGCTGCTGCTCGTCGGCGCGTAGCGGCGCGGCGGGCTCCGGGCTGCAAGACACCGGTGTCCACACGTCGAACCGCGGTGTGCGGGTGTGCAACGTGCGAACACCGGTGTCTTGCGGGCCAGCCGACCCGGCCCTACTGCATGCGCTGGCCGACGCGGCTGTGGCGACGGCTGTAGCCGAAGTAGATGACGAAGCCGATGGCCAACCAGACGACGAACCGCAGCCAGGTCTCGACCTCGAGGTTCAGCATCAGCCAGAAGCACAGCACCGCCGAGATGATCGGCAGCACCGGCGACCACGGCACCCGGAAGGCCCGCGGGGCGTCGGGCCGCGAACGACGCAGCACGACGATGCCGATCGACACCAGGACGAACGCGGACAGCGTGCCGATGTTGATCATGCCCTCGAGCTTGTCGACCGCGGTGAACCCGGCCAGCAGCGCCACGACGACACCGGCGACGACCTGCACACGCACCGGGGTCTGCGTCTTCGGGTTGGTCTTCGAGAACCAGCGGGGCAGCAGGCCGTCGCGGCTCATCGAGAAGACGATGCGGGACAGCCCGAGCAGGAGCACCATGACGACGGTGGTCAGACCGATCAGGGAGCCGATGGCGATGATGCCCGCGGCCCACGGCAGCCCGACGATGTCGAACGCCGACGCCAGGGACGGCGCCTTCTCCTCCGCCAGTCGCTGGT
The DNA here is from genome assembly GCF_025677645.1 of Curtobacterium poinsettiae. NCBI lineage: Bacteria > Bacillati > Actinomycetota > Actinomycetes > Micrococcales > Microbacteriaceae > Curtobacterium > Curtobacterium flaccumfaciens. The sequence continues at coordinate 366,179 of NZ_CP106879.1, forward strand.
ACGAGACCATGCCGGTGATGACGATGCTGACACCGACGTAGAGCAGGGTCACGATGCCGAGCCCGATGAAGATGCCGCGCGGCAGGGTCTTCTGCGGGTTCTCGGTCTCCTCCGCGCTCGTGGCGACGACGTCGAAGCCGATGAAGGCGAAGAACACCAGGGACGCCGCGGCGAGCAGGCCGAAGACGCCGTACTGGGCGGGCTCGGCACCGGTGAACCACGACACGAGCGACTGGGTCCAGACGCTGCCCTCGGCACCCTTGCTCGGCTCCGCCGGCGGGATGAAGGGGGTGAAGTTCGCGGCCTTGACGAAGAACGCACCGGCGACGATCACGAACACCACGATCGCGACCTTGATGACGGTGATCACCGCCGACACCCGCGACGACAGGCGGGTTCCGAAGGCGAGGAGGACCGTGAAGATCCCGACGATGAGCACCGGCCCCCAGGTGAAGGGGATCGGGCCGAGCTGGATCGTGCTCGGCAGGGTGATGCCGAAGACGTCGAACGCGGTGCTGAGGTAGATGCCCCAGTACTTCGCGATCACGGCGCTGGCCGTGAGGGTCTCGAGGATGAGGTCCCAACCCACGATCCAGGCGAGCAGCTCACCCATCGTGGCGTAGGTGAACGTGTACGCGGAGCCGGCGACGGGGATGGTCGACGCGAACTCGGCGTAGCACATGATCGCCAGGCCGCAGGTGACGGCGGCGAGCAGGAAGGAGATGATGACGCCGGGCCCCGCGAAGTTCGCGGCGGCGTTCGCGCCGACCGAGAAGATGCCGGCGCCGACGGCGACCGCGATCCCCATCGCGGCGATGTCGAACGTCCTCAGGGAGCGTTTCAGGGACCTGCCCTGCTCCTCGGAGTCGGCCAGGGAGGCCTCGATCGACTTGATGCGGAGCTTCGTTGCCATGGGGTGGATCCCGTCATCGGCTGGCGGCGGACCTCGGAAGGGTACTGGTGTACCACTGTGTCACGCAAAGCGTCCGCCCGGACGGTGGCCCGGTCCGGCGTCGGCCGGGAGGCGCGGCGGCGGTCCGGCATGCACCGCGCGGCCAGCCGACGGGTGCGTCCAGGGCCGCGGTCGCGTCAGCGGGGTGCGGTTGCGCTGATGTCAGCGGGGCGCGCTTGCGTCAGCGGGGTGCGGTTGCGGTCGCGTCAGCGGCCCGCGCGCCAGTCCGCCAGGAACCGGGCGCCGGCCTCGTCGTGGATCACGCCGTCGGGCGCGGCGAGCACCGGGTACGGCGTGGCCGGCACCCCGTCGGCGGGACGGACGTCGACGTGCGCGACCTCGTGGCCGTGGGCGTGCAGCCAGTCCGCCATGGCGTAGTCGCTGCGGGAGTCCCCCACGGTGCGCCAGGTGACCGGGAGCGCACCGTCCTGCGCCAGGAGCTCGAGCGAGCGCTCGGCGCCGAGGTCCTTGCCGCTGCGGTCGGACTCGACGTCGGTCGAGATGATCGTGGGGTCGATGCGCCACTGCACGGCACCGTCGGCGTCGGGCCGGACGTCGTCGAGTCGGCGGACACCCAGCCCGCGACGCTCGAGCGCGGCCATGGCCTTCGCGTCGAACTCCGGCTGGCGGGCCAGGTAGGTGGCGTTCGGCACCTCGACGCGCTGCTCGATCGACACCATGGCGCGCTTCGTCTCGTCGAAGAACACCAGGTCGGCGTACTCGTCGCGGACCAGCTCGCGCATCTCGTCGGCGTAGTCCCGCGGCAGCGCCAGGTCGTCGGCGACGGTCAGTTCGCCCATGCCGCCGTCGTACTGCGGACCGATCGAGCACCACACGGCGCCCTTCTCGCAGACGGCGTGGACCCGCCCGCCCTCGGCGAGACCACCGGCGAGCAGCGGGCCGACGACCTCGGAGCGGATGAACGCGTCGCTGCGGCCGGTGTTGAAGACGATCGGGATGCCCTCGGCGGCGAGCGCGACGAGGTCCGCGACGATGCTCGGGATCGCGATGGTGCGGGAGACCGGGCTGGCGATGGGTCCGTCGACGTCGAGCAGGAGACCGAGGCGGGGTGCGTTCACCCGCCCATCCTCTCGCAGTCAGCTGCTGGGCGAGGCGATCCGGCTCCGGACGCGGTCGATCAGGGCTCCGAGGGCCGCCGGGGCGGGGACGTGTCCCTGCCCGGGCACCTCGGCGTACTCCGATCCGGGCACGGCGTCGACGAGGGCGCGGGCCGCACGACGCATCCACTCGAGTCCGTCGCCACCGGCGCCGACGAGCACCGGTACACCCACGGCGGCAGCGACGCGCTCGGGCACGGCGAGGCCGTTCAGCACGCGGACCTCGCGGCTGAGCACGTGGGCGTCGACGACCAGGGAGCGCCAGAGCGACCCCTTGAGCCGCAGGGCCGTGACCTGACCCATCGGGACCCCGAGCACCTGGGTCAGGAACCCGCGGACGGCCTGGGCCCGGCGGCCGGCACCGACGTGCTCGTCGAGCAGGTCGGCGAACACGACGTCGTCGGCGTGCGGGTCGACCGAGGCGCGGTACGGCGGTTCCCACAGGACGGCACCGTCGACCGGCAGCCCGGTGGCGAGCCCGTGCAGGACGACACCGGCGCCGACGCAGATGCCGACGGCGGTGGTCGGTGCGCCGATGCTCTCGACGACGGCACGGAGGTCGTCGACCTCGCGCTCGATGGCCCACGCGGCGGAGTCACCGCTGGCACCGCGACCGCGGCGGTCGTAGGTCACCACACGGCACGTCGAGCCGAGCTCGGCGACCACGCGGTCGAGGTACGGGGTCCCGCGGTGGTCGAAGGCACCGCCCACGACGACGACCGCCGGCCCGTCCCCTGCCTCGGAGACGGCGATGGTGGTGCCGTCGGAGGAGACGACCGTTCGGTCGACTGGAGGGAGCATGGGGTCCTTTGCGGGCTGTCGACGGCGATGCGTCGGGCCTCGGAGGGGACCGTGCGGATTACCGGTCCTCCGAGTGTCGCAGGCGTGGGAGCCCGTGTCTCCCCCCGCTTCCAGGGGCAGGACCGCGCCGCTCGACACCACCGGACCGACGTGCCATGCTGTTTGAGTACACCTGTACTCAACCGATCACCGCCACTGCAGGGGGAACCCGTGACACTCATCGCCATCGTCGCCTGCGAGATCGCCTTCTGGGTCGCGATCCTCGGCGGCCTGACCACCCGGTACCTGCTGCGACGCCCTCGGCTGGGCGCGGCGATGCTCGTCGCAGCACCCGTGATCGACCTCGTCCTGCTCGCCGTCGTCACGGTCGACCTGCTCGGCGGCGGGACCGCGTCGTGGCACCACGGGCTCGCGGCGGTCTACATCGGGTTCTCGGTCGCGTACGGGCACCGGATGATCGCGTGGGCGGACGTCCGGTTCACGACCGGTTCGCCGGCGGTCCGGCACCGGAACGGCTGAGTGGACGGCGGTACACGGCCCGGTGCTGGGGCGACGTGCTGCGGACCGGGCTCGCCGTGCTGATCGCCGGCGGGATCATCGGCGGACTCGTCCTCGTGGTCGGGGACCCGGATCGCACGAACGAACTGCAGGGCACGGTCGCGCTGCTCGGGGTGGTCCTGGGCGTCGAACTGCTCTGGGCGATCAGCTACACGATCTGGCCACGCCGGGCCACCACCGCAGCCGCGAGCCCGGCCGGAGCAGCGAGCCGGCCGTAGGCTGACCCGGTGCCCCGCCGTGTCGACCTCGAGGAACGGGGATCCCTGGTCGCCGCGGCGTGCCTGCGGATCCTGGAGCGGGACGGCCTGAGCGCGCTGTCGGTGCGGAACGTCGCGGACGAGGCCGGCATCGCTCCCGCATCGCTCCGGCGGGTGTTCCCGACGCAGGACGCCCTGCGCGAGCACTGCCTGACGATCATCGAGGAACGCGTCGTCGCTCGGCTCACGGCCCTGCGCTCGACGGGTCGGGCGCTCGCACTGGACGTCCTCGCCCAGGTGCTGCCGCTCGACGCCGAGCGCACGACCGAGATCCTGGCGCAGGTGCAGCTCGGCGTGCTCGCGCGCACCGACGAACACCTGGCCGCGAGTGCCCGACGCCTGAACGACGGGGTCAGCCGGGTGTGCACCCGGGCGCTGGAGATCCTGCGTGCGGACGGCGGCTTCGGCGCCGATCGCGACCTGGCCGACGAGGTGGACCGGCTGCACGCGCTGATCGACGGGCTGGCGGTCGAGCACACGTGGGACCCGACGGCACGGGCGCCGGAGCGGGTCCTGGCGCTCGTCGAACTGCACGTGGACAGCCTGGGCGGCGCGGTCGCCTGACGCCTCAGCGACCTCGGTAGACCTCGCGCCGGTGCCCGGCGCGCACGACGACGACCACGAGCCGTCCATCGTCGATCAGGTAGATCACGCGGTAGTCACCGACCCGGACACGCCATTCCGGGCTGTTGACGAGTCGACGAGCCGCGGGTGGACGTGGCTCGTCAGCCAGGATCGCGAGAACCCCTTCGACGAGTCGTCGGGCATGTGGCGGCAGTTTGCGGATGGCACGTCCCGCACTCGGTTCGAACTCGATGTCGTAGGTCATCCCAGACCGAGTTCGCGCCTGAGGTCCTCCCACTTGACGTTCTCGCCGCCGATGCGCTCGTTCTCGAGTCGGGCCTCTTCCACCGCCTTCAGGTCGTCCAGGTCCTCCGCCGCCTCGAGCAACCGGTCGAGGACGGCCGCATCGACCACGGCCGCGACGCGCTTGTTGCGCCGGGTCAGGTAGACGGGTTCGTGTCGGGCGTCGTCGATGATCGACGCGAGACGGCCACGGGCTTCGGAGATCGACACTTCGCTCACCTGTACATTCTAGAGCGTTTTGTACAAGTCAGACGAGTGCCGTTGTGCCCACCGACTCCCGTTCGAGCAGGGATCGTTTGACGCCGAGCCCCCACGCGAAGCCCCCGAGCGTGCCGTCCGAACGCAACACCCGGTGGCACGGGACGAAGAGCGCGGGGGCGTTCCGGGCGCACACGCTCGCCGCCGCCCGCACCGCGTCGGGCCGACCCATCGCCGCCGCGAACGCGGTGTAGGTCAGGGTGCCGCCGGCGGGGATCCGGCGGAGCTGGCGCCACCCCTCGGTGAAGAGCTCGGTGCCGAACTGCCGGACCGGTACCTGCATGGCGTGCTCGACCTCGCCCGAGTAGAAGGCGTCGACGGCCTCGGCCGAGGCGACCACGCCGTCGAGCACGCGGTCGGGGCGGTGGCGGTCGGCCAGGCGGGCGAGGATCCGCTCGACGGAGTCGGTCCACCCCGCGGCGAGGACCCTGCCCTCGGCGTCCTCGAGCACGGTGAACGGTCCATCAGGGGTGTCCAGGGTCTGGATGGTTGCGTCGGTCATCGGTCGTCCTTCCGGGGGTCCTCGGGGGCACGGGCTGCACGGGCGCCGGCGGTCGCGGTCATCGCGCGGTCGATGATCGGTCGCCAGCAGTGCATCGTGAGGTAGCTCCGCCAGGGGGCCACCTGCTCCGACCATAGGGAGAGCGCACCCGCCGTACCGGGCAGCCCGAGTTCCTGTGCACCGTTCCGCACGGCGAGGTCGCTGTGGAGGAAGATGTCGGGGTGGTGCCGGACCCGGAGCGCGACGTAGTCGGCGGTCCACGGCCCGATGCCCTTCACCGCGAGGAGTCCGTCGCGCAGGTCGCCGAGGGACTGCCCACCGTCCACCACCAGGGACCCGTCGGCGAGCGCCGCAGCCACCCGCAGGATCGTGTCGACGCGGGCGGCCGGGCCGCGCAGGACCTCGTGCCCGCGTTCGGCGACCACCGCCGCGGACGGGAACAGCAGCCCGCCTGGCCGGATCGCGTCGGGCACCGCTGCTCCGAGTGCGGCCACGAGCCGGGTCTGCGCGGTGCGCGCCGCGGCCACCGAGACCTGCTGCCCGATCAGGGTGCGGAACACGATCTCGTGCGCGTCCACCGCGCCGGGCAACCGGAGGCCGGGCACCCGGGCGACGGGGCCGGCGAGCTCGGGCACGGCTCCGAGGACGGCGTCGACGGCGACCGGGTCGGCGTCGAGGTCGAACAGCGCACGCACCCGCGCCACGAGCGCCGGCAGGTCGGAGAGGTCGGTGACCCGCACGCGCAGGTCGATGCCGGTGCCCCGCCCGGCCACGTCGGGGACGGCGGCCGACGCGCTGAACCACCCCGGGCCTCCAGGCAGGTCGACCAGCCGCCCGTACGACGTGACCCGGCCGGCGGGGTCGGTGTCCACCTGCTCGGCACCCGGCAGGGCGTGCAGCGCGTGCCAGTCGAGCAGGCCCTGCACGTCGAAGGGCGCTCGGGCCGGCAGGTGCACGTGCAGTCCGCCGTCACCCACGGGATCGGCGTCACCTCGCCCGGACCGACGTGCGCGGAGTTCCGTCGGGGTGACGGCGAAGACCTCGCGCACGGTGTCGTTGAACTGCCGGACGCTGGCGAACCCCGCGGCGAACGCGACGTCGGCGACGGGCAGGTCGGACGAGGTCAGCAGGGTCCGCGCGGTCTGCGCCCGGTGGGCCCGGCTGAGCGCCTTCGGTCCGGCGCCGAGCTCGGCCGTCATGATGCGGTTGAGCTGCCGCTCCGAGTAGCCCACGCGCGCGGCGAGCCCGGGGACGCCGTCGCGCTCGACCACACCGTCGAGGACGAGTCGCATCGCCCGGCCGGCGACGTCCTCGCGCAGGTCCCACTCGGGGCTGCCAGGGGTCGCCTCGGGCAGGCAGCGCTTGCAGGCGCGGAAGCCGGCCAGGTGTGCTGCGGCACTCGTGCGGTAGAAGGTGACGCCCGAGACCTTCGGCGTGCTGGCCGGGCAGCTGGGTCGACAGTAGATGCCGGTGGAGTGCACGGCGGTGACGAACTGGCCGTCGAAACGCGCGTCGCGCGATGCGACGGCGCGGTGCCGTTCGGCGTGCAGCGCGTCGGGCTGCGCGTCGGTGTCCGGGCTGGTCATGGGCTCAGCCTGACATGCGCCGCCGACGTCGACTGGCGGGAATCGGACGGAGCAGTGCACGGCCGGGAGGCCCGGCTACCGTTGGCCGGGTGACTTCCGCAGACGACGTGGCCGGTCTCGACGACCTGCCGTTCCGGACCGAGGTCGAGGTCGCGCTGCTGCTCGTCTCACCGCGGCACCGGTACGAGGGGCGCCCGGCCGACGGCGCGCTGCCGATGGGCGCGGACGATCCGGACGAGTCACGCGACCGGATCGAGCTGCGGGCCGGGCTGGGCATCGTCGGCGACCGGTACTTCGCGGCCCGGGCGCACGTGCACGCCTCGGTCACGGTGATCGGCCTGGAGGGGCTCGAAGCCGTCGGTCACGCGATCGGCGCCACCGTCGACCCCGCTGCTACCCGGCGGAACGTGTTCCTGCGCGGCGCCGACGTCGAGGCGCTGCGGGGCGAGCCGTTCTCGTTGGCGAGCAGGACACCCGACGGCAGCGACGGCGCCCTCGGCCGCGCTGTCCGGTTCCGCGGCTACCGCGCCGCGAACCCCTGCGCCTGGATGGACCACGAGGTGGCCCCCGGGGCGTTCCGTGCGATGCGCGGCCGGGGCGGGGTGCGGTGCGATCCGGAGTCCGACGGTGTGCTCACCCTCGGACCCGCGGTGCTCCGCACGGCCCGCCCCGTGGCGCTCGGCTGACGCGGGCGCCGTGCAACCGTGGCTCGGCGGCGCGGTGCTCAGGCGGTGAGAGCGCTCTCGATCGCGTCGACGAACGCCGGCAGGTCGTCCGGGGTGCGGGAGGTGATGAAGCCACCGTCGACCTGGACCTCCTGGTCGACCCACTCGGCTCCGGCGTTCCGCAGGTCGGTCTGCAGCGACGGGAACGACGTGACGGTCTTGCCCGACAGCACGCCCGCCTCGACGAGGGTCCAGGGCCCGTGGCAGATCGCCGCGACCGGCTTGCTCGCCTCGGCGAAGGCCTGCACGAGACTCGCCGCGCGGGACTCCTGGCGCAGCGTGTCGGCGTTGATCGTGCCGCCGGGGATCACGAGGGCGTCGAAGTCGTTCGCGTCGACACCGGCGAGGGTGGTGTCGGGCTCGAGCGTCTGCCCCGGGTCCTTGTCGCCGACCAGGGTCTGGATCGTGCCGGTCTCCTTGGCCGCCACGGTCACCGAGGCACCGCGCTCACGCAGCTGCTCGGTGGGGACGACGATCTCGTCCTGCTCCACGCCGTAGTTCGTCGTGATGACGAGGACCTTCTTGCCGTCGAGGGTTGCCATGATCGCTCCTTCCGCGGCCCGGTCGTTCCGGCCGCACACCCGAGGGTCGTCGGGGTCGGCTGAACAGGCCTCCAGGGCCGGCTCGGATGACCGGTCGGGCGGTCGCAACACCCCGCTCGCGGCCGCCGAGCGGTCACGAAGCGTCGGCTGGCGGCGGCGCAACCGACAGTTCCCGACCACTCGGCGCGGGCCGCACGGGGTGTCCTGACCGGCCGCAGACCCGCAGCCGGGCGGGCCGGGCGCCGCGCTCAGCCGCGGATGCGGAAGGCGTCGCCGTCGCGCTCGACGGTCAGCCCGTCGTACCCGTGCACTCGGTGCAGGCCGGCCGTCACCGGGTGCTCGAGGAGACCGACGACGACCGTGGTCGCGCCGGAGGCGATGGCGGACTCGAGTCCGGCCGGGGCGTCCTCGAACGCCACGCAGTCGGCCGGGTCGACGCCGAGCAGGGCAGCTCCGCGCAGGTAGCCGTCGGGGTGGGGCTTGCCGTGCTCGACGTCCTCGGAGGGCACGAAGGCCTCGGGCACGGCGAACCCGGCGGCCGCCATCCGGCCCGCGGCGAGGTCACGCGGGGCGCTCGTCACGAGGGCCACCGGGACACCGAGTTCGACGAGTCGCTGCACGAAGGCGACGGCCCCGGGGATCTCGAGGATGCCCTCGGTGCTCGCGGTCTCCTCGGCGACGAGCTCCGCCGCGATCCGCTGCTGCTCGGCCAGGGGCAGGTCGGGCAGGAAGCGCCGCAGGGTGTCGATCGCCTGCCGACCGTGCGAGAACGCGAGGATCTCGTCGGGGTCGATGCCGTTCGCGTGGCCGAACCGGGTCCAGGTCGCCTCGACCACCGCGGTCGAGTCGACGAGCGTCCCGTCCATGTCGAAGAGGACCCCGGACGCCACGATGTCGATCACGCGCCCGACCCTAGCCCACGGGGGTCAGCGCGCCCGGACGGACCGGGTGAGCAGCACGCCGCCGGCGCCGAGCAGCACGTGCGCCGGTCGCATCCGCCGGAGTTCCGGCGACGACCCGCGGGCGATGCGCGGCCCCTCCCCGCCCTCGAGCGACGGATCGATCGTCAGGGTCAGCTCGTCGACGGCGTCCGCGGCGATGAGCGCCCCGAGGAACGACGGCCCGCCCTCGCAGTGGATCGTCCCGAGGCCACGGTCGGCCAACACGCCTCGGATCCGCCCGGCGTCCACCGAGTCCGGGTCGTCCGCGCTGCACGGCACGACGTCGGCGACCTCGGCGAGCGCCAGGGCCTTGGACGACGCAGCCGCCGTCGCCGACGTCAGGACGACGGGGCGCACCGGCGCCGCGGTGAAGACCCGAGACCCCGGGTCGAGCGACAGCGATCCCGTGACGATCGCGAACACGGGGTGGTCCGGCATGCCGTGGGCACGCCGCCAGGCGACGTCGGTGTCGTGCAGGACCATCGGCCCGTAGCCCTCGTCGCGGACGGTGCCGGCGGCGACGAGCACGACGTCGGCCACCCGCCGGAGCAGGTCGAAGACGCGCAGGTCGTCGGCGCCACCGAGCGACCCGGACACCCCGGCAGCCGACGCGGAGCCGTCGAGCGTCGCGACGAAGTTCACGCGGAGCCAGGGGCCCCCGGCGTCGGCGGTGTAGAGCTCGAGCAGGTCGTCGTCGGACAGGTCCGCGATCGACGGGGGCAGGACGTTCACGTGTTGTGCCTCGATTCCACGGGGGTGCGCCATCCGAGCGTGGCCTCGACCATCCGCATCGCGTCGACGCTCTCTGCGACGTCGTGCATCCGGACGATCCGGGCGCCGAGCATCGCGCTCACGGTCGCGACGGCGAGCGATCCGGAGAGCCGTTCACCGCGGGGGCGTCCGAGCGACTCCCCCACGAAGTCCTTGTTCGACACCGCGGCGAGCACCGGGTAGCCGAGCGCGACGACCTCGGGCAGCCGACGGGTGAGCTCGAGCGTGTGCACGGTGTTCTTGTGCAGGTCGTGGCCCGGGTCGACGATGATCCGCGACTCGGGGATGCCCGCGGCGAGCGCCCGGTCGACCCGTTCGCGCAGGAACGCGACGACCTCGCCCGCGATGTCGCCGTACTGCGGCGGTGCCGGCAGGGGCCGCCGCGGTTCGGCGAGCGAGTGCGTGATGACGACGGTGGCCTCCGAGTCGGCGACCACGGCGGCCATCCGCGGGTCGGACAGGCCGGTGGTGTCGTTGACGACGGTCGCCCCGGCCGCGATCGCCGCTGCAGCGACCTCCGGGCGGAAGGTGTCGACGCTGATGACGACGTCGGACTGCTGGGCGAGCTGCTCGACGACGGGCACGACCCGGTCGATCTCGTCGGACGCGGGCAGCTCCGGACCGGGTGCGAACTTCACGCCGCCGATGTCGACCCAGTCGGCGCCCTGTTCGGCTGCACGCACCGAGGCGGCGACGGCCCGGTCGAGCTCGAAGGTGGCGCCGCGGTCGTGGAACGAGTCGGGCGTGCGGTTCACGATCGCCATCACGGCGATGCGGTGGTCGAAGTCGATGGTGCGGCGGCCGAACGTCCGGACCGGGTGGCGCAGATCCGGCACGACCCAGCCGGGTCCGGCCGCGTCGGTCCGTGGGCCCACGACGCCGGTCCCGGCGCGACGCGCCAGCGGCGTGCCGGCCGTGCCGTCGGGGAGGCCCGTCATGCGTCCGCCCCGGCACTCGCGTCGTGCCCGGCGTCGGTCCCACGCCCCGCGCCGATGAGCGCGATCGCCTCGGCCCGCCCCGCGGCGTCGGCCAGCGAACCGGTCGCCGCCACCGTCACCGTCGTCGAACCGGTCTGGCGCTCCCCACGCGTCGTGACGCACTGGTGCTGCGCGTCGAGGACCACCAGGACGCCCTGGGCGCCGAGTCCCTCGGCGATGGTCGCGGCGACCTGTTCGCCGAGCCGCTCCTGCAGTTGCGGGCGGGAGGCCACCGCGTCGAGCACCCGCGCCAGCGTGCCGAGCCCGATGAGCCGGTCGCCCGGCGCGTACGCCAGGTGCGCCACACCGAGGAACGGCAGCAGGTGGTGCTCACAGACGGAGCGGAACTTCACGTCGCGCACGATCACGAGCCGACCGCGCTCGCCGTCCTCGGCGTGCACGGTGCCGTCCCGGGCGATGGCGACCGCGTCGGTGCCGATCCCGGAGAAGAACTCGGCGTACGAGTCGGCGACGCGAGCGGGGGTGCGGGTGAGTTCCAGGCGGTCGGGATCCTCGCCGATGGCGAGCAGCAGCTCGCGGACGGCGGCCTCCACACGGGCGCGGTCCATGGGTGACGTCACCCGCTTATCCAACACCAGCCCTGGCCGGAGAACGCGGGCAGACGCCCAGCGCGAGGGGCGCGATCCGCGCAGAACGGGCCTCCTGGCTGTCGCAACCTGTGAGACCGGTGTGACACGCCCGAAACCCAGCATCCTTTAAACTCTCGTGGTGAGCGCCCCGCAGACCGACACCACGCCCCGGAACCGCTTCGCGACCGGCCTCGACCGATTCTTCTCCATCACGCAACGCGGATCGTCGATCCCCCGCGAGGTCCGCGGTGGCCTCGTCTCGTTCGTGACGATGGCGTACATCGTCATCCTGAACCCCCTCATCCTCGGCGGGTTCAGCGCCGACCAGGCCGCCAAGGACGTCAGTGGCGGATGGCTCGAGAACGCTCAGGTGGCCGCGGCGACCGGACTCGTCGCCGGCGTCATGACCATCGCGATGGGCATCATCGCGAACCTGCCGTTCGGCATCGCCGCGGGGCTCGGGATCAACTCGTTCCTCGCCGTCAGCGTCGTGCACCAGGTCACCTGGGCCGAGGCGATGGGCCTGGTCGTCATCAACGGCGTGATCATCGTGATCCTCGCGTTGACCGGCATCCGGACGATGATCTTCACCGCTGTCCCGGCCCAGCTGAAGGCCGCGATCACCGTCGGCATCGGCCTGTTCATCGCGTTCATCGGGCTCGTCGACTCCGGCTTCGTGCGGTCCTCCGGGCTCGCGTCGCCGCCGCTGCAGCTCGGTGAGGACGGCTCCGTCGGCGCCCTGCCGACCATCGTGTTCCTGATCGGCCTGATCATCATCGGCACGCTCATGGCCCGCCGGGTCAAGGGCGCGCTGCTCATCGGCATCGTCGCGACCACGATCATCGCGATCATCCTGCAGGCGATCTTCCAGGTGCCGACTTCGGTGGACTCGAAGACCGGCTGGAACCTCAACGCCCCCGGCCTGCCGAGCGCACTGTTCGCCGTGCCGGACCTGTCGCTCGTCGGCCACGCCGACGTCTTCGGCGCCTTCACCCGCATCGGCCCGCTCGCCGCGTCGATGCTCGTCTTCACCCTCGTCTTCACGAACTTCTTCGACGCCATGGGCACCATGACCGGTCTGGCCAAGGCCGCCGGCGTCGCGAAGCCGGACGGCACGTTCCCCCGTCTGAAGTCGGCGCTCGTCGTCGAGGGCGTCGGCGCGATCGCCGGTGGTGGCGCGTCGGTGTCGTCGAACACCGTCTTCATCGACTCGGCCTCCGGCATCGGCGAGGGTGCCCGCACGGGCATGGCGTCCGTCGTCACCGGCCTGCTGTTCCTGGCGTCGATGTTCCTCACGCCGCTCACCCAGGTCGTGCCGCTCGAGGTCGCCGCCGCCGGGCTCGTCGTCGTCGGTGCGCTCATGGTCGCGCAGGTGGCGGACATCTCGTGGACGGACTTCGGCTCGGCCCTGCCGGCGTTCCTGACGATCGTCGTCATGCCGCTGACCTACTCGATCGCGAACGGCATCGGCGCCGGCTTCATCAGCTGGGTGCTCATCAAGCTGCTGTCCGGCCGCGGTCGTGAGGTCTCGTGGCTGCTCTACGTGGTCGCCGCGGGCTTCCTGCTGTACTTCGCGCGGGGGCCGCTGGAGGCGCTGCTCGGCGTCGGCTGAGGCTTTCGTCCGGGCGTTGCCTGGAGGCCCGTGGTCAGTCCGGCAGGTCGCTCGGCGTGGCCTCGTGGTGGCGCTGGTCCTGGGTGCGACGGTCTTCCTTCATGCCCGCCTCGAACAGGTGGCGGCGGCCCTGCACGAGCTCGTCGCGCGCGGTGCGCTCGAGCTCCTTGGCGAGGGCGTAGTAGCCGTCGTCGTAGTCCTCGACGATCTGGAACGTCCAGCGGCCGGCGATGACGTTGCGGCCCACGAGTTCGGTGTCGATGCGCTCGGCGAGCTCGGTGTGCCCCGCCTTCCGCAGCTGCTCGACCGCCTCGCCGAGGTTCAGGTCAGCGGTGCCGGTCAGCCGGTGGAACCCGTAGAGCAGGCCGCGGGCGTGCTCGATGACCTCGACCGCGGCGGACAGGCTGCCGAGCGCCTCGACCGTGGCCTCGGACACCCCCTCGGGAACCTGGTGCTGCGCGTCGGGGCCCTGTGCGTCGTCGTTCGTCATGGGTCCCGTCTACACGACGGCGGCTGCGCTGTTCGAGGGGTTCGTCCACGACCCGCCGGGGTCGATCGGCGGTGGTTGCGACGTCCGAGGTCGACACCTACCATTCGAACACACGTTCGAACGAGGAGACCCGATGATGATCACCGACACGGCCGCCACGGTGTGGTGGGCCGAGGGCACGCCGACGCGGCTGGTGTGGGCTGGGCGGCGCTGGCGGGTGAGCGACACCCCCACCCGGCTGACCGTGACGCGCGCCGAGCTGCCCACAGCGATCACCCACGCGCCTGAGCGCACCGTGGGCTGGCGGTTCCAGGCGACCAGCGACGACGGTGAGGCCCTGGTGGTCGACATCGTGCCGCAGGGCTCCGGCTGGGGCGTGGCCCGGACGTGGACGTGACGGGCCCGAGCCGCTACCGTCCGGACATGGACAGGTGGGTGGCTCTGCTGCGCGGGGTCAACGTGAACGGCATCACGATCCGGAGTGCCGAGCTCGCAGAGCTCTTCCGGGGACTCGGGTTCGACGACGTCCGCACCGTGCTCGCCTCGGGCAACGTCGTGTTCTCCGCCGACGTGCCCGCCGAGCCGCTGAAGACGTCGATCGAGCAGGGGCTGCGCGACCGGTTCGGGTACGACGCCTGGATCGTGCTCGTCCGGCACGACGCCCTCGCGGCCGTGGTCGACGGTTTCCCCTTCGAGCGTGCCGACGCACGGCACGACTACGTGGTGTTCGGGTCCGACGACGGTGCGCTCGACGCGTTGGTCGCGGACCTCGAACTCGACGACTCGGTCGAGCAGGTCTCCCGCGGGAACGGGGTCGTCTACTGGTCGTGTCCGAAGGGGTCGAGCACCGACACCGTGTTCGCCAAGCGGGCCGGCGCCGCACGCTTCAAGCGCACGACGACGACCCGCAACACGAACACCCTGCGGAAGCTCCTGTGACGCTCGGCACGCTGCACCACGTCGAGCTCCGCACCGCCGACCTCGACACCGCCGACGGCGCCTGGGGCTGGCTGCTCGGCGAACTCGGCTACGAGCCGTTCCAGCGCTGGGAGCACGGCCGGAGCTGGCGGCTCGGCACGTCGTACATCGTCCTCGAATCAGCCCCGCTCCGCGGCGACCACGACCGCCGCCAGCCGGGACTCAGCCACCTGGCGTTCCACGCTGGCGACGCCGAGGCGGTGGAGCGGCTCTGGGTCGAGGCTCCCGATCACGGCTGGACGCACCTGTACGAGGACCGGCACCCGTTCGCCGGTGGCCCGGACCACCACGCCGCCTTCCTCGAGGACGCCGAGCGGTTCAAGGTCGAGCTCGTGGCCAGCGGACAGCACTGACGGCGATGCCGGGGTCGTGTCAGGCCTGCGGCGGCTGCCCGTTGCTGGCCATGGTGCCGCCGTCCACCGGCAGGACCGCGCCCGTGATGAACGAGGCCGCGTCGCTGGCCAGGAACAGCACGGCCTCGGCGACCTCCTCGGAACGCCCGCCCCGACCGAGGGCGATCCGCTCCTCGAACTTCGACTGCAGCGACTCGTCCTCCGCCTGATCCTGGGTCAGGTCGGTCCAGATCAGCCCCGGAGCGACGGCGTTCACGCGCACCCCGAACTGCCCGTTGTCGAGCGCCGCGGCCTTGGTGAAGTTCGTCACGCCACCCTTCGCCGCGTTGTAGGGGCTCATCCGCCAGTCGGCGTCCTCACCGGAGACCGACGAGGTGTTCACGATCGAGCCCTTGGTCTCGCGGAGGAACGGCAGGGCCGCCCGGGTGCCGTAGAACACCCCGGACAGGTCGGTCTCGATGACGCGGCGCCACTCGGCCGTGCTGATGTCGGTGATGTCCCCGGAGCTGAAGGTCCCGGCGTTGTTCACCAGGACGTCGAGCCGATCGAAGCGGTCGATCGCCGCCGAGACGACGGTCTCCCAGTCCTCCGGGCTCGCCACGTCGGCGTGCAGGGCGACCACTCGGTCCGTCGGCAGGGAGTCACCCACCGTGCGGACCTTCTCCTCGACGCTGTCGGTCAGCACGACCGACGCGCCCTCGTCGATGAACGCCCGGACCGTCGCCTCGCCGATGCCGGAACCCGCGCCCGTCACGATCGCGACCTTGCCCTCGAACCGGTTGCCCATGATGTCTCCTCTCGTTGCACGAACCGTGCCCGGGAGACGCCATCGGCCCGAGGGGCACGGCAGACCACGGTGCCCCGGTGCGGCTGGACGCGCTCGGAGGTGCCGGCAGCGGCCCGGGATGCACGTCGCCCCGGTACCGCGAGGCGGAACCGGGGCGACGTGCAGCGCAGGGACTGGCGTCAGCCGGTCGAGTCGTCGAGGTCGAAGTCGCGCTCGAGGGAGATCGTCGGGATCGACGCGGTGATCACCGAACCGTCCGCACGCAGCGTGCCCTGGATGTCGCTCGTGGTCGGGGCGTGCCCGGACATGCGCGGCCCGTGGTGCGGCAGCGGCACCACGGTGGGCTCTCCCGCCTCGATGTCCCACTGCTGGTTGTGCACCCAGACCGTGAAGCCCGACCCGGTCTCGACCGTGAGCGTCATGGTCTCCTGCTCCAGGTCGACCCGGACGCGCGAACCGCTGACCGTCAGCCGGTAGGACAGACGATCCCAGTGCTTCGGCAGCCGCGGGTTGAAGGTCATGCGTCCACCGTGGTCGCGCATGCCACCGAAGCCGTTGACGAGCGCGCCCCAGATGCCTCCGGTCGACGCGATGTGCACGCCGTCCGAGGTGTTGCCGTGCAGGTCCGCCAGGTCGACGTAGAGCGCGGTCTGGAAGTACTGGTCCGCGAGGTCGTGGTACCCGACCTCGGCCGCCATGATCGACTGCACGACCGCGGACAGGGTCGAGTCACCGGTGGTGAGCGCGTCGTAGTAGTCGAAGTCGCGACGCTTCTCCGCCGCCGTGAACTCGTGCCCCTGCAGGAAGAGCGCGAGCACGACGTCGGCCTGCTTGAGCACCTGGAACCGGTAGATCACCAGCGGGTGGTAATGGAGCAGCAGCGGGCGCTTGGACTCGGGGGTGTTCTCGAGGTCCCAGAGTTCCTTGTCGAGGAACTGGGCGTCCTGCGGGTGGATGCCGCGGTGCGGGTCGAACGGGATCTCCATCGACTCGGCGGCGTGCTCCCACTCGACGAGCTCGTCCGGCCGCAGACCGGTCCGGCGCACCATGCGGTCGTACTCTTCGGCGTCGTCCGCGGCGAGCTCGCGGCAGGCGTTGACGGCGAACCACAGGTTCGCCCGGGCCATCACGTTCGTGTAGAGGTTGTCGTCGACGACGGTCGTGTACTCGTCCGGTCCGGTCACACCGTCGATGTGGAACTTCTTGTCGCCGTTGGACCGCCAGAACCCGAGATCGGCCCACAGCCGGGCCGTCTCGACGAGCACGTCGATGGCCCCGCGCTTCAGGAACTCGCGGTCGCCCGAGGCCCGCACGTACTGCATGAGCGCGTGCGCGATGTCGGCGTCGATGTGGTACTGCGCGGTGCCGGCGGCGTAGTACGCGCTGGACTCCTCGCCGTTGATCGTCCGCCACGGGAACAGTGCGCCGCGCTGGTTCAGCTCGCGGGCTCGAGCACGTGCCGCGTCGAGCATGTTGTAGCGGAAGCGCAAGGCGTTCCGGGCGACGATCGGCGCCGTGTAGGACAGGAACGGCAGGACGTAGATCTCCATGTCCCAGAAGTAGTGGCCGCCGTACCCGGAGCCGGTGACGCCCTTCGCGGCGATGCCGTGGCCGTCGGTGCGGGCGGTGGCCTGGGCGAGCTGGAAGAGGTTCCAGCGGACGGCCTGCTGGATCGCGGGCTGGCCGGCGATCTCGACGTCGCTGCGAGCCCAGTAGTCGTCGAGCCAGTCGCGCTGCTTGGCGAAGGTCTCGTCGACGTTCTCGGCGTGCGCCCGGTCGAGCGTGCGGTCGCACCGGTCGGCGAGCTCGCGCACGGGGACCCCGCGGGAGGTGTGGTAGACCACGTGCTTCACGAGCCGGATGGGCTGACCGGCACGGGCCTGCACCCGGTAGACGTGCTTCGCCAGGTCGTCCTCGATCGACGACGACTCGTCCCAGCTGTTCTCGGTCTCGATGTGGTGCTCGACGCCGACGCAGATCGTCATGCCTGAGCTGGACGCCTGGTACCCCAGGACCGAGCGACCGCCGGTGCTGCGCTTGAGCTTCGGCAGGAGCACCCGTTCGGTGAACGACTCGGCCTTGCGGGGGTCGAAGGCGTTCGCCGCGGCCCGCATGCCGGCGTGGTACTCGTCCTGCACGTCCTGGCGGTTGAGGATCTGGCTGGACAGCAGGATCGAGGCGTCCGCGTCGAGCACGGTGACCTCGTAGTCGATGACGGCCAGGTGCCGGTCGGTGAACGACACGAGTCGGCGCGATCGGATGAGCACCCGCTTGCCCGACGGCGTCGACCACTCGGTCTCGCGGAACAGGTACCCGCCCCGGAACTCCAGGCGGCGCGTGTGCCGGAGGATGTCGGCCTCGGCCAGGACGAGCGGCTCGTCGTCGACGTACAGGCGGATGACCTTGGCGTCGGGCGCGTTGATGATCGTCTGCCCGGTCTTCGCGAAGCCGAAGGCGTCTTCCGCGTGCCGGATCGGCCAGGTCTCGTGGAACCCGTTGACGTACGTGCCGTACTGCACGCCGCCACGGCCTTCGTCGAGGTTGCCGCGCAGGCCGAGGTACCCGTTGCCGACGGCAAAGTTCGTCTCGGCGACGCCCTGCTCGTCGGGGGTGTACTCCGTCTCGACGAGGGCCCACTCATCGATCGGGTAACGGACGCGGTCGAGGGGGTCCGAGGTGATGGGGTTCATGCTGCTCCGTGGGAAGGGAGGGAGATGGGTACGTCGGTACGGCCGGCAGGCAGGGAGCGTCCGGCCGGGTGGCCTACGTCGTACTGGTCGGTGCGGGCAGCTCGTCGATGAGTTCGGCGAGGTCGGACACCACGACGTCGGCACCGTGCTCGCGCAGGGCGTCCGCCCCGGCGCCGCGGTCGACACCGACGACGAGACCGAACGAGCCGTTGCGGCCGGCTTCGACCCCGCTCGTGGCGTCCTCGACCACGACGCACTCGGCGGCGGTGAGCCCGAACCGGGTCGCCGCGTCGAGGTAGGTGTCGGGCGCGGGCTTGCCGGTCAGGCCGTCCTGGCGGGCGACGAGCCCGTCGACGACCACCGGGAACCGGTCGAGGATGCCTGCCGTCCGGAGCACCGAGGTGGCGTTCGCCGAGCTCGAGACGACCGCGACGGACAGGCCGGCGGCGATCGCGGCCGTCAGGAACCGGAGCGACCCCGGGTAGGGCTCGACGCCGTGCTCGGCGAGCTCGGCGGTGAACTCCGCGTTCTTCCGGTTGCCGAGCCCGCACACCGTGTCGGTGTCGGGCGCGTCGTCCGGGGTGCCCTGCGGCAGGTCGATGCCGCGCGACTCGAGCAGCGAACGCACACCGTCGTACCGGGGCTTGCCGTCGATGTAGGTGAAGTAGTCCTGCTCGGTGTACGGCGCGACCCCGTGTGCGGCCAGGTACGGCGTGAACAGCCGACTCCAGGCGCGCATGTGGACGTCGGCGGTCGGGGTGAGCACGCCGTCGAGGTCGAACAGGAGCGCGCGCTGGTCACTGAGTCGCGCGGGCGTGCGCTGGTCCTGCGTCGTCATCTGCGGTCCTCCGGGGACTGGTGGTGGACGAATGGCTCCCGACGAGTCTAGGACCGCTCCAGTCCCGGTGTTCGGACGCGCCGCACCCGGTCGGGAGACCGGCTGTGAACACTCGGAGACGCGCACCGGCACGCTGACCCGGACGGAAGGCACCACCATGACCAGCGACACCACGGCCGCACCCCACGACGGCACGCAGTCGAAGCTCCGCCAGGCGATCACCGGGCCACTGCTGTTCCTCTTCATCCTCGGCAACGTGCTCGGCGCCGGCATCTACGCTCTGATGGGGACGCTGGCGAAGGACGTCGGCGGCGCGCTCTGGGCACCGCTGGTGCTCGCGCTCCTGCTGGCCCTGCTCACCGCGGGCTCCTACGCCGAACTCGTGACGAAGTACCCGAAGGCCGGCGGCGCCGCGGTCTTCGCCGAACGCGCCTACAAGGCGCCGATCGTCTCGTTCCTGGTCGGGTTCAGCATGCTCGCCGCCGGCGTCACGAGCGCCGCGGGCCTGTCGCTCGCCTTCGCCGGCGACTACCTCGGCACCTTCGTCGACCTGCCGCCGGTGCCCACCGCGATCGTCTTCCTCGCCCTGATCGCCTGCCTGAACGCCCGTGGCATCTCCGACTCACTGAAGAGCAACGTCGTGATGACGATCATCGAGGTCTCCGGTCTCGTCATCGTGATCGTCGTCGTGGCCGTGATGCTCGGCGGTGGCGGCGGCGACGTGTCCCGGATCGGCGCGTTCCCGGCCGAGGCGAACCCGGCACTGGCGACCCTGAGCGCCGCGATCGTCGCCTACTACTCGTTCGTCGGCTTCGAGACGTCCGCCAACATCGCGGAAGAGGTCCGCGACCCCCGCCGCGTCTACCCGAAGGCCCTGTTCGGCGCCCTCGCCACCGCCGGCGTCGTCTACGTCCTCGTCGCCCTCGCCAGCGCGATCGCCCTGCCCGCTTCGGAGCTGTCCGAGTCCAGCGGCCCGCTGCTCGCGGTCGTCTCCGCCACCGGCGTCCCGATCCCCGACTGGGTCTTCAGCCTCATCGCCCTGGTCGCCGTCGCGAACGGCGCGCTGCTCACGATGATCATGTCGAGCCGAGTGACCTACGGCATGGCCGAGCAGCGGCTCCTGCCTGCCCTGCTCGCGAAGGTCCTGCCGAACCGCAAGACCCCGTGGACCGCCATCGTCGCCACCACGGTCGTCGCGATGCTCCTGACCCTGGTGGGTGACGTGGGCGTTCTGGCCGAGACTGTCGTCCTCCTGCTGCTCTTCGTGTTCATCAGCACGAACGTCGCCGTCCTGGTGCTCCGTCGCGACCACGTCGAGCACGACCACTTCAGAGTCTGGACGTTCGTCCCGGTGCTCGGGGTGCTGTCGTGCATCCTGCTGCTGACGCAGCAGAGCGGTCAGGTCTGGCTCTACGCCGCGGTCCTGCTCGCCGTCGGCGTGGTCCTGTACTTCGTCGCCCGGTTCACCGGGCACCGTTCCGGACGCGACCACGAGGCGGGCGTGATCCACTGACGTCACGCACCACGGGCCTCCAGGCAGACCGTCTGGAGGCCCGTGGTGCGTCCGCCGGTCCGCCCGCGTGGTCAGCGCAGGTCGCGCACCCAGGCCTCGATGGCGTCCGAGATCTGCTGGCGGGCATCAGCACGGCTGATGGTCGCCGTGCGGTCGCCCGGCTGGTCGCCGTAGGCACCGAAGTCGGCGTGGTTCGAACCCTGGATCTCGGTCATGGTGGCGGTCGACGGCAGCTCGTCCCGCGCGGCGTCGACCTTGGCCGGTGTGGACAGGCCGTCACGCGAACCGGAGATGCTCAGCACGTCGATGTACGAGCGGCTGATGTCGTCCGCGCAGTAGCTGCCGAGCAGCAGCAGGCCGTCGGCGTCCAGGGCGAGCTGGCACGCGCGGACCCCGCCGAGGGAGTGTCCGCCCACCGCCCAGTGCGCGACCTCGGGCGCGTGCGCCTGGAACGTCGACAGCGGTCGGGTGTCGAAGAACGCGAGGTTCAGCGTCGGCTTCGTGATGACGACGGTCGTGCCGTTGGCGACCACCTGACGGAACGTGGTCATGTAGGCGTACGGATCGACCTTCGCGCCGGGGATGAAGACGATCCCGACCCCGTCGGCCTGGCCGGTCGGGGTCATCACCACCGAGTCTCCGGCGTCGCGGACGGCGATCCGGTCGTCGCGCCAGACCTGCAGGGCGGCGCTGCGGGTGCCCTGCATCACGATGTGGGCCCAGACGAGGAACACCACCGCGAGCAGCACGACGACCGCGACGATCCAGGTGGTCCAGCGCAGTGCTCGGTTCATGTGGCCACCGTACGGCGCATCCGGACGGCGGCGTTCGCTTCGTGAGCAGGAATGGTCGGGTGCGACGTGCACACCCGACCATTCCTGCTCACGATGTCGCCCGGGAAGGGCGACCGTGACGCGCTACTTGATCGCGGCGCGGATCTCGGCGGCTGCTGCGCCGACGTCCGACGCGCTGTAGATCGCACTGCCGGCGACGGCGATGCGGGCACCGGCCTCCTGCACCGAGGCGACCGAGGACGCGTTCACGCCGCCAGCGATCGAGAACGGGACGCCCGACTCCTTGCCGGCGTCGAGCAGGGTCGAGAACGTGAAGCCCTCTTCCGCCTGCTCGTCGAGCCCGGCGTGGACCTCGACGAACTCGGCGCCGAGTGCGACGACCTCGCGGGCACGGGCGGCCTTGTCGGAGACGCCGATCAGGTCGACGACGATGCCCTTGCCGTGCTTCTTCGCGGCCTTGACGGCACCGACGATCGTCGAGTCGCCGGCGACACCGAGGACGGTGACCAGGTCGGCACCGGCCGAGAAGGCGATGTCGGCCTCGAGCTCACCGGCGTCCATCGTCTTGAGGTCGGCGAACACGATCTTGTCCGGGTGTGCCTCCTTGATCGCGGTGACGGCGGACAGACCGGCGCTCTTGATCAGGGGCGTGCCGAGCTCGAGGACGTCGACGTGCGGCGCGGCCGCGGCGGCGAGCTCGAGGGCGGCTTCGGTGGTCAGGGTGTCCATGGCGAACTGGAGCTGCATGGGTGTGCCTTTCATTCGAGGTTGGCGTGGCGGGGCCAGAGGTCGTCGGCGGACTGCCCGCCTCGGGTCCACAGGGCGTGGAACACGGCGTCGCCCACCAGGGCGACCGCCTGTTCGAAGAGGCCACCGGCGTACTGGGCCGAGGCGGTGCCGGAGCGGTCGGTCTTCGTCGCGGCGGGCAGGACGATCGTGACGTCCGCCAGCTCGGCGAGCGGGGAGTCGTCGGTGGTCGAGAGCGCCACGACGGATGCGCCGACCTCGTGCGCGGTCCGCGCGGCCTGCACGATGCCGGTGGTCGTGCCCGAGCCGCTCGCGACGAGGAGCAGGTCACCCTGGCGGATGGCCGGGGTGGTGACCTCGCCGACGACGTGTGCGTCGAGCCCGAGGTGCATGAGGCGCATCGCGGTCATGCGGAGGGCGAGGCCGGATCGACCGGCCCCGTGGACGAACACCCGGTCGGCGCCCTCGATCAGGTCGAGTGCGCGCTGGGCCGGGGCGTCGTCGAGGCGGGCTGCCAGGTCGCCGACCTCGCGGACGACCAGGTCGAGCGCTGCGGAGACGGTGGTTGCTGCCATGCCCTCGATCTTTCCGTCGCGCGCCGCTACCCGCCGCTACCCGCCCCGGCAGGGGCCCCATCCCATCGGGTGGGCCCATCCGCTCGGGTGGGACGGGTACGGTCACCTCCATGGACGCATCGGTCGACAGCCTGGAGGCGCGGGGCGGCTCCGTCATCCGGCTCGCGGCCGCCGAGCACGCACGCACGGTCGCCGAGCAGGCGGACCGGCACGCGCTCACCCTCGAGTCCGTCCTCGCCGTGCTCCGGTCGTCGCGGGTCACCGACGCGGCCGCCCGGGCCGAGGCCGTCGAGATCGCCTCGGCCGCCCTGGTCGACCTGCGCACCGTCACGGACCAGCAGCGGAGCACCCTGCTCGAACCCGTGACCGGCGCGTTCTCGCGGTTGCGCGCCGACCTGCGACCGCTCGTTCGGTTCGGGGACCTCGACGTGCAGTTCGTCGAGCCGCCGGCCACCGGCCGTGCGCTCCCGGGTGACGTCGCCCACGCGGCCCGGGCCATCGTCCGGACCGCGGTGCTCGCCCTGGTCGACGACGGTGCGGCGAAGCGGGTGCGCATCCAGTGGGACTGCGACGGCCGGAACCTGCTCATGCAGCTCCGCGACGACGGCTCCGGCACGCTCGACGTGCACGACGACGCGATGCGGCCGATCGCGGAGCGGGTCGTCACGCTCGACGGGCGGGTGCAGGTCGCGAGCACGCCCGGTTGGGGGTCCGTGCTCGACATCTCACTGCCGCTCGACCCGCGGCCGACCGAGGTGGACGCGGTCGACGACGGCGACCTGACGCCGCGGGAGCGCGACGTGCTGCGGCTCGTGGCGACCGGCGTCGGCAACCGGGAGATCGCCGATGGACTCGGCATCAGCGTCAACACCGTGAAGTACCACGTCGCGAACCTGCTGCGGAAGCACGGCGCCCGGACCCGGGCGGAGCTCGCGGCGTTCAGTTCCCGGGCGTGACGCCGCCGGGAGCGAAGCGGTACCCCATGCCGGACTCCGTCACCAGGTAGCGGGGGTGCGCGGGGTCCGGCTCGAGCTTCCGCCGCAGCTGCGCCATGTACAGCCGCAGGTACCCGGAGTCGTTGCCGTGCGTCGGCCCCCAGACCTCGGTCAACAGCATCTCGCGGGTCATCAGGCGGTCCGGGTTCGTGACCAGGACCTCGAGCAGGCGCCACTCGGTGGGCGTCAGGCGGATCGCGGGACCCTCCGCCGGGGTGACCTGCTTCGCGACGAGGTCCACGAGCAGCGGTCCGATCGCGATCGTCGGGGTCTCCTCCGACGCCACCACCCGCCGCCGCCCGAGCGCCCGCAGCCGGGCGAGCAGCTCGTCCATCTGGAACGGCTTCGTCACGTAGTCGTCGGCTCCGGCGTCGAGCGCGTCGACCTTGTCGGACGAGTCGGTCCGCCCGGAGAGCACGAGGACGGGCACCTGCGACCAGGCCCTGACGCCCTCGAGCACACCGATGCCGTCGAGCCGGGGCATGCCGAGGTCGAGCAGCACCAGGTCGGGGCGCTCGGTGATGACGGCGTCGATCGCCTCGCGCCCGTCCCGAGCCGTGACGACGTCGTACCCGCGCGCCGAGAGCGTCACCGAGAGCGCGCGGACGAGCTGCGCGTCGTCGTCAGCGATCAGGACCTTCATCGGATCTCCACTCCCACGTGCCCGGCGATCGGCAGCCGCACCACGACGGTGAGCCCACCGCCCGGGGTGTCGTCGACCTCGATCGTGCCGCCCATGCCCTCGGTGAAGCCGCGCGCGAGCGCAAGGCCGAGCCCGAGGCCGGTCTCGTTGTCGGTGTCGCCGAGTCGCTGGAACGGCTGGAACACCTCGTCACGGCGGTCCTCGGGGATGCCGGGGCCGTGGTCGGCGACGCGGAGCTCCACCCCGCCGGCGAACGCGCTCGCGGCGACCCGGACGTGGGTGCCGTCCGGCGCGTACCGGGCGGCGTTCGCGAGCAGGTTCACCACGACGCGCTGCAGCAGGACCGGGTCGGCGAGCACCGGCGGCAGGTCCGCGGGCAGGTCGAGGTCGACGTCGTCGGGGCCGAGCTCCAGCTCGTCGAGTGCAGGGGCGACCACCGTCTCGAGCGCGATCGCAGCCGGGGTGACCGCGAGGACACCGGCCTGGACCCGACTGACGTCCAGCAGGTCCGCCAACAGCACCGCCAGCTGACCGAGGCTCTCGTCGGCGGTCGCGAGCAGCGCCTCCCGGTCGGCCCGTGACAGGTCGATGTCGGGCGCACGCAGCGTCTGCACGGCGGCGGAGGCCGCTGCGATGGGTCGGCGCACGTCGTGGCCGACGGCCGCGAGCAGCGCACTCCGGACCCGGTCGGCGGCGGCGATGCGCTCGGCGCCGACGGCGGTGCGTGTCAGCTCGCGGTGCTCGACGGCGGCGTCGAGCTGCTGCTCGACGACCCGCAGCAGCCGGCGCTGGGTCGGGTCGTCGGGCGCGCCGGCGAACTCGAGCACGGCGCCGGACGCCAGCGTCGTCGACGCGTCCGGCGTCGCGCCGAACTCGCCGGAGGTCGCCGGCACCTCGTCGCCCTGGCGGATCCGGACGCCGGCGAAGCCGAAGGCCTCACGGGTGCGGTCGAGCAGCGCCTGCAGGGCGTCGTCGCCGCGGAGCACGCTGCCGGCGATGCCCATCAGGAGCCCGGACTCGGCAGAGGCCCGACGGGCGGCACGTGATCGGCGAGCGGACCGGTCGACCACGAAACTGACCAGCACCGCACTGATCACGTACATGACCAGGGCGAACAGGTGCCACGGCTGCTGGACGGTGACCATGTAGAGGGGTTGCACGAAGAAGTAGTCGAGACTCAGCCCGGACAGCACGGCCGTGAACACCGCCGGCCACATCCCACCCACCAGCGCCACGACCAGGACGAGTAGCTGGTACGCCAGCACGTCCACCGTGATGGCGTCCGGGTCGCTGCCGATCGACAGTACCCAGGTGAGCAGCGGCCCGACCAGGACGGACAGGACGAACGCGGCGACCACCCGGCCGCGTGACAGGCTGCCGCCGAGCTTGGGCAGGGTGATCCCGCCGCCGGCGCGCTCGTGCGTGACGACGTGGACGTCGATGTCGCCGGACTCGCGGATCACGGTGTTGCCGATCCCCGGACCGGTCATGGCGGCCGCGAGCCGGCTGCGGCGGCTGACCCCGATCACGATCTGGGTGGCGTCGATCGACCGCGCGAACCGCACCAGCGTGCTCGGTACGTCGTCGCCGACGACCTGGTGGTAGGTGCCACCGAGCTGCTCGAGCAGGGTCCGCTGCTTGCCGAGCGCGCCGGGGTGCCGCTCGCGTAGGCCGTCGTTCGTCGTGACGTGCACGGCGGCGAGCTCGCCGCCGGCGCTGCGGGCGGCGATCCGGGCGCCGCGGCGCAGCAGGGTCTCGCCCTCGGGGCCTCCGGTCAAGGCGACGAGCACGCGCTCCCGGGTCTCCCACCGGTGCTCGATGCCGTGCTCGGCGCGGTAGGCCTTGAGCGCGTCGTCGACCTCGTCGGCGAGCCAGAGCAGGGCGATCTCGCGCAGCGCGGTGAGGTTGCCGAGGCGGAAGTAGTTCGACAGCGCCGCGTCGATCCGGGCCGCCGGGTACACGAGGCCGTCGGACAACCGCTCCCGCAGGGCCGCCGGGGCGAGGTCGACGACCTCGATCTGGTCCGCCGCGCGCACCACGGCGTCGGGGACGGTCTCGCGCTGCACGGTGCCGGTGATCTCGCGCACGACGTCGCCGAGGGACTGCATGTGCTGCACGTTGACGGTGCTCACCACCGAGATCCCGGCGGCGAGGAGCGCCTCGACGTCCTGCCAGCGCTTGTCGTGGCGACCACCGGGGGCGTTCGTGTGCGCGAGCTCGTCGACGAGTGCGATCTCGGGGGCCCGGGCGAGGACGGCGTCGAGGTCGAGGTCGTCGAGCTCCACCCCGCGGTGGGAGACGGTGCGGCGGGGTACGACCTCGAGCCCGTCGACCAGGGCTGCGGTGGCGGCGCGCTCGTGCGTCTCGACGACGGCCACGACCACGTCGCGACCCTCGTCGAGCAGGCGACGCCCCTCTTCGAGCATCGTGTAGGTCTTGCCGACACCGGGCGCCGCACCGAGCAGGACCCGCAGCTTCCCGCGCTTCACGTGCTCATCCTCTCGCGTCGGTCGGCCGGTCTCCGCAAAACACCGGTGTTCACCTGTCGCGCCGCGGATTGCGGGTGTTCGACGCGCGAGCACCGGTGTCTTGCGGAGGGGTCACCCACGCTCAGGACGCCTTCGCCAGCGCCAGGTTGAGCGCGAGCACGTTCACGACCGGCTCGCCGAGGAACCCGAGCTGCCGCGATTCGGTGTTCGCGGCCACGAGCGCCCGCACCGTGTCCTCCGAGACGCCCCGCGCCGCAGCCACTCGAGCCACCTGCTGGGCCGCGTAGGCGGGGCTGATGTCCGGGTCGAGGCCCGAACCGGACGCGGTCACGGCGTCGGCGGGCACCTGCGCGGCGGGGACCCCGTCGGCCTTCGCCAGCGCCGCACGGCGCTCCTCGACGGCCTTGAGCAGGTCGGGGTTGTTCGGCCCGAGGTTCGAGCCGGAGGACGCACCGGCGTCGTAACCGTCCTCGCCGGCGGCGGACGGCCGCGACTGGAACCAGCGGTCGGCCTGCTCGCCCGTGAACGACTGCCCGATCAACGAGGAACCGACGACCGTGCCGGACGAGTCCGTGACCATCGAGCCGTTGGCCTGGTCGTGGAACGCCGCCTGTCCGACGCCCCAGACGGCGAGCGGGTAGCCGACGCCCAGGACGACGGTGGCGACGAGGGTGAGGCGGATGGCCACACCGGCGGAACGGAAGGTGGAACGTGCAGATGCCATGACTAGAACCCCGGGATGAGACCGACGACGAGGTCGATCAGTTTGATGCCGATGAAGGGGACGACCACGCCGCCCAGCCCGTAGACGAGCAGGTTGCGGCCGAGGATCGACGATGCTGCGGCCGCGCGGTACTTGACGCCACGCAGGGACAGCGGGATGAGCGCCACGATGACGAGCGCGTTGAAGATGACCGCCGACAGGATCGCGGACGACGGGCTGTGCAGCCCCATGATGTTGAGCGCCGCGAGCCCCGGGAACGCCGCCTGGAACATCGCCGGGATGATGGCGAAGTACTTCGCGACGTCGTTCGCGATGGAGAAGGTGGTCAGGGCACCGCGGGTGATGAGCAGCTGCTTGCCGATGCGGACGACGTCGATGAGCTTGGTCGGGTCGGAGTCGAGGTCGACCATGTTGCCCGCCTCCTTCGCCGCCGTCGTGCCGGTGTTCATCGCGACGCCGACGTCAGCCTGGGCCAGGGCCGGGGCGTCGTTGGTGCCGTCACCGGTCATGGCGACGAGGTTGCCGCCCTCCTGCTCGCGCTTGATGTACGCGAGCTTGTCCTCCGGCGTGGCCTCGGCGAGGAAGTCGTCGACGCCGGCCTCGGCGGCGATGGCCTTCGCGGTGCGGGGGTTGTCGCCGGTGATCATCACGGTGCGGATGCCCATCGACCGGAGTTCGGCGAAGCGCGAGGCCATGCCGTCCTTGACGACGTCCTTCAGGTGCACGACACCGAGCAGCGTGACCACACCGTCCGCGGAGCGGCGGCCGACCACGAGCGGGGTCCCGCCCTGGTCGGAGACCTCGGCGACGGTCGCGTCGATCGCAGCCGTCACACCGGCTTCGGGGGTTCCGGCCCAGGCGAGCACTGCAGCAGCAGCACCCTTCCGGATCTGCGACCCGTCCGGCAGGTCGAGACCGGACATGCGCGTCTGCGCCGTGAACGGCACCTCGACGGCCCCGTCCGGCAGGATCGGCGTCACCCCGGCGTCCGCAGCGAGCGACACGATCGAGCGTCCTTCCGGTGTGCTGTCGGCAGCACTCGACAGCGCGGCGGCCTCCATGAGCGAGGCCTCCGACACCCCCGGCACCGGCACCACGCGGGATGCCCGACGGTTGCCGTAGGTGATCGTGCCGGTCTTGTCGAGCAGCAGCGTCGTGATGTCACCGGCGGCCTCGACCGCGCGGCCCGACATCGCCAGCACGTTGTGCTGCACGAGCCGGTCCATGCCGGCGATGCCGATCGCGGAGAGCAGGGCTCCGATGGTGGTCGGGATGAGGCAGACGAGCAGGGCGATGAGCACCGGCACGCTGACCGTCGCACCGACGAGTCCCGCGATGGGCTGCATCGTCAGGCAGACGATCACGAAGACGATCGACAACGAGGCGAGCAGGATGTTCAGCGCGATCTCGTTCGGCGTCTTCTGCCGTGCCGCGCCCTCGACCAGGCGGATCATCCGGTCGATGAAGGTCTCACCCGGCGTCGAGGTGATGCGCACCACGATCCGGTCCGACAGCACCCGGGTGCCGCCGGTGACGGCACTGCGGTCACCGCCGGACTCGCGGATGACCGGTGCGGACTCGCCCGTGACGGCCGACTCGTCGACCGAGGCGATGCCGTCGATGACGTCGCCGTCGCCCGGGATGACCTCGCCGGCGACGACCACGACGACGTCGCCCTTGGCCAGGTCGACGGACGCGACCTCCTCGGTCTCGTTCGCGGTCGCAGCCGCGTCGGCCTGCGTGTAGCCGAGCACCCGTCGGGCGCTCGTGGTCGAGCGGGTCTTCCGCAGCGTGTCGGCCTGGGCCTTGCCCCGGCCCTCGGCCACCGACTCCGCCAGGTTGGCGAAGACGACGGTCAGCCAGAGCCACACGGCGATGGCGATGGTGAACGCGGACGGCTCGACGACGGCGGCTGCCGTCGTCAGCGCCGCGCCGACCTCGACGATGAACATGACGGGGTTCCGCCACATGAGTCGCGGATCGAGTTTCCGCAGGGCGCCCGGGAGGCCCGCCACCAGTTGGCGGGGCCCGAACGCGGACGAGCGGGTGGCCGGCTCCGGGGCGGTGGTCGCCTCGTGCTCGGAGGTCACGGTGGTCATGACAGTCCTTCTGCGAGCGGACCCAGTGCGAGCACCGGGAAGTAGGTGAGTGCGGTGACGATGACGGCGACGCCGCCGAGCAGCCCGATGAACAGCGGGCGGTGGGTGGGCAGCGTGCCCGCGGTCTCCGGCACGCGGTCCTGGGCGGCGAGCGACCCGGCGAGCGCCAGGACGAACACCATCGGCACGAAGCGGCCGAGCAGCATCACGACGCCGAGCGAGGAGTTCATCCAGGTCGTGTTCGCGGTGAGCCCGCCGAAGGCCGAGCCGTTGTTGTTCGCACCCGAGGTGAAGGCGTAGAGCAACTCGGAGAGTCCGTGGTTGCCGGGGTTGTAGATCGACGTGCCGAGCACCTGTTCGCGGACGCCGGGGATCACGAGCGAGAGCCCGGTGGCGACGAGCACGAGCGTCGGCGTGACGAGGATGTACAGCGCCGCGAAGGTCATCTCCTTCGCGCGGATCTTCTTGCCGAGGTACTCGGGCGTGCGACCGACGAGTAGACCGCCGATGAACACCGTGATGACGGCGAGCACGAGCATGCCGTACAGGCCGGACCCGACGCCGCCCGGCGTGACCTCGCCGAGCATCATGTTCAGCATCGCCATCATCCCGCCGATGGGCGTGAAGCTGTCGAACATGCCGTTCACCGCACCGGTCGAGGTCGCGGTCGACGTCGTGCCGAACAGGGTGGTGCCGAGGATCCCGAACCGGGTCTCCTTGCCCTCCATCGCCGCGCCGGCCGCGTGCGTCGCCACCCCGGCGCCGCCGAGCTCGGCGATCGACATCACCGACAGGGACACGAGGAAGATCGCGCCCATCACGGCGAGGATCGCGTAGCCCTGGCGGTCGTCACCGACCATGCGGCCGAAGGTGCGCGGCAGCGAGAACGGGATGACGAGCATCAGGAAGATCTCGACGAGGTTCGTCCACGCCTGCGGGTTCTCGAACGGGTGCGCCGAGTTCGCGTTGAAGTAGCCGCCACCGTTCGTGCCGAGTTCCTTGATCGCCTCCTGCGACGCGACGAACCCGTCGGGGATGTGCTGCGTGCCACCGACCAGCGTGGTGACGTCGGTGCCGCTCCCCCACGACTGGACGACCCCACCGGCGACGAGCACGATCGCGAAGACGAAGGCACCGGGCAGGAGCAGCCGGCCGAGGCCGCGGACGATGTCCACCCACACGTTGCCGAGCGTGCCGGACCCGCGGCGGGCGAACCCGCGCACCAGGGCGACGGCGACCGCCAGGCCGACGGCCGCGGACAGGAAGTTCTGCACCGCCAGGCCGGCCATCTGCACGGTGTACCCGACCGTCACCTCGGGCGAGTACGACTGCCAGTTCGTGTTCGCGACGAACGACGCCGCGGTGTTGAACGCGAGTGACGGGCCGACGTTCGGCAGCCCGAGGTCACCGGGCAGGACGACCTGGATGCGCTGCAGCAGGTAGACGAGCAGGAGTCCGACGACGCTGAAGAGCAGGACGCCCCGCAGGTAGACGGGCCACGACTGCTCGGCGTCGGGGTCGACCCCGATCAGCCGGTAGACCCCGCGCTCGATGCGGTTGTGCCGGACGGGTGTGAAGACCTTCGCCATCCAGTCACCGAGCGGACGGTACGCGACGACGAGCAGCAGGACGAGCGTGGCGACCTGGGCGATGCCCGCCCAGACGTCCGCGGCGCCCACTAGAAGCGCTCCGGACGCACGAGCGCCCAGACGAGGTACACGACTGCGGCGATGCCGAGGACGGCGGCCGCGATGGTGATGCCGATCACAGCCGTTCCACCCCCTTGGCGATCAGTGCCACCACGCCGAACACGGCGAGGACACCGGCGACGACGAACACGTCGAACACGAGGGACTCCAGAAGATCTGCGGTGTCCGCGCCGGGTGACGCGGACCGGCACCACGAGTGGTGCCGAACCGATGCTGGGTCCTGCGCCGCGCCTCCAGACCGCTCCTAACGGTTCCCTCACGCCGCCCTGGCCGACGCATGCACGCTCCTAACGCCTGTGGAGAGCGCTCGATCCTGTGACGCGGATCCGGTAGAGTCTCAGCATCACGATCGGCCCGCTCGCCTCACGGCTCGGGCCGATTTTCTTGTCTGGGGGGGGCGCATGGAGTACGTGAAGCCGTGGCTCTCGATCGGTGAGCAGATCGAGAAGCTGGCTTCCAAGGGAGTCCGCATCGGTGATCGGGGCGTCGCGGGCTCGGTACTACGCGAAGTCGGCTACTACCGCCTCACCGGGTACCTGTATCCCTTCCGTGAATCCTCGGTCGAGATCGACGACCACGGCCGTCGGCACATCGAGGTCCAGGACCGGTACCGAGCAGGGACGGAACTCGCCGCAGCCGAAGCACTCATCGCCTTCGATCGGAGTCTCCGGCTCCTGGTGATCGAAGGTGTCGAGCGGATCGAGGTGGCCGTTCGAACCCAGGTCGGCCACGTCCTCGGAGAGCAAGGCCCCTTCGCTCACGAAGACGGATCACTCTTCACCGAGGCGTTCACCGCACACCGGGCCGATGCGCCTGATGGCTCCAGCCCGCACACTGCTTGGCTACAGCGCGTCCGCGAACGGCAGGATTCGTCGGATGAATCGTTCGTTGCCCACTTCCGCACCAAGTACGACGACCGGATGCCCATCTGGGCACTCACCGAGATCCTCGAGCTGGGACACCTCGCTCGGCTGTACGGCGGCCTCCGGAACGACGTCGCCACCCGGATCGCCCGAGAGTTCGGCGTCCCGACCAAGAAGACGATGCTGAGCTGGCTCGCCTCGGTCAACTACGTCCGGAACGTCGCAGCACACCATGCGCGTCTGTTCAACCGGAAGTTGGTCGTGGTCCCGAAACGGCCGAGGTCCGGTGCGGTACCGCACCTCGCACATCTCTCGGGAACCGATGCGCCGAAGCAGTTCGGTGTCTACAACACCTTGGCGGTGATGGCCTACCTGCTCAGGTCGATCCCGTCCGACCACGACTGGGCCGAGCGCGTGGCCGCTCTCCTCGGGGCCTTCCCGAGCAACGAACACCTCGATCTCTCGTCGATGGGTGTCGGCGCCGGTTGGCTGGACCACGCGCTCTGGACAGGTCGCCACTGATCACGCTGGGCCACGCGTGCCGGCCGCCCGCAACCGGTCAGCGAGGTCTGCCACGGCCTCGACGAGCTCCTCCGGACCCGCGACGACGAAGTCGACCGCAAGTCCTGACACCACGTTCGCGAGTCCGTCCCACGACCACGACCCGAGGGTGACGCGGGCGCGGTCCCCCTCGAGCTGCTCGACCACGGCGTCCTCGGGCCGGTACGGCGCGATCCGCCGCGCATCGCCCGCGGTCATCGACACCGAGCCGGTGCAGGGCCACACGTCGTCGATCGCGGACCCCTTGAACCGCGCAGACACGAACGCCGCCGCATCGCCACCGGGGATCGGTCGCGGCGTGAAGGGGACTCGGGTGCGCATCCGCGGCGTGATCCGGTCGATGCGGTGGGTGCGCCAGTCGTCGCGGTCGGCATCCCAGTCGAGCAGGTACCAGCGACCGTTCCGGGCGACGACGGCGTGCGGTTCCACCCGGTGCGGGGTCTCGTCCTCGCCGTACCCGAAGCGGAACACCTCGCGAAGGTGAACGGCCTCACTCACCGCCACCAGGACCTCCGGGTGCGTGGTGGTCCGGCTCGTCGCGGTCACGGCCTGCACCGCGTCGACCCGGGACCGCAAGCGCGCGGGCATCACCTGCCGAACGGTCGCGAGGGCACGGGCCGCCGACTCGGCGACGTCCGCCCCCGATGCCGGCGCCACGGCGAGCGCCAGGGCGATCGCCACCGCCTGGTCGTCGTCGAACAGCAGCGGGGGCAGGTCGAAGCCGGCCTCGAGCCGGTAGCCACCGGCCGGGCCGCGGAGCGCCTCGACCCGGTACCCCAGGCCGCGGAGCCGATCGACGTCGCGGCGGACGGTGCGGGGGCTGACCTCGAGCCGTCCGGCCAGCTCGTCGCCCGGCCAGTCACGGTGCACCTGCAGCAGGGAGAGCAGCGCGAGCATGCGTGCGGAGGGTCCGGCCATGTCGTCCATCTTCGTCCGAGAAGCGGACACGATCTGACCGCATTGCCCGTCATCCTCGTCCCATGAGCATCGAAACGACAACCCACCTCAACTTCGACGGCGACGCCCGCGCGGCGCTCGACTTCTACGCATCGGTCTTCGGCGGCGAGGTCACCGCCGCCACGTACGGGCAGATGGGCGCCCTGGACGACCCGGCCTGGGCCGACCGCATCGTCTTCGGCCAGGTGTCCACCGACGCCGGCTTCCGGATCATGGCCTTCGACGTCTGGCCCGGCCAGCCCTACGACCAGGGATCGAACGCCTTCTACGTGTTCGTGCACGGCGACGACACCGCCGAGATCGAGCGGTACTGGGCCGCACTGTCCGACGGCGCCGAGGTCCGGCAGCCCCTGGAGCCCTCGGCCTGGGCACCGTTGGCCGGGCAGCTGCGCGACCGGTTCGGCGTGGTCTGGCAGCTCGACGTCGCGGCGCCGACCGAGTGACGCGGCGGTGCGGTCGGGACGGCCCGGCCGCACCGACGCTCGGTTTGTGAACCGCTTCCCCACGGAAACCGGCCGCCGGTAGCGTGCTGGCATGCCCGAGTTCCGTCCGATGCCCGGCTACGAGCTCGGGGACGGATGGGCGGCCGCCCGCCGACGCCGCTCGCGGGTCGGCAGCGTGTGGCGGTGGATCGGGCCACCGGTCGCACTCATCGCCGTCGTCGCTGCCGCGCTGCTGTTCCACTGGTACGCGGGCGTGGCCGACCAGGTCGAGTGGCAGTGCGCGGTGTCCAGCTGCGGTACGAACGACCCACGGTCCTTCGCGCCGGAGGGGTGCTGGGCGCTCCTCGTGCTCGCCGGGCTCGGTACCGTCCGGATCCCCGGGCGGTGGTGGTGGACGGGCGCGCTCCTGCTCGGGTTCGCACTCGTCGCCGCGTGGTCGATCGACTGGTGGCGGATGCCCGGGATCGACCTCGGACTGTTCGTGACGCCGATCGGAGCCGGGAGCGTGGGCGCCGTCCTCCTGCTCGCTCGGACCGGGATGGCCGTCGACCGGGTGCGCGGGCGAGCCCACACCGCCCGTCGGTGGGCCGAACAGGGCAGTCCGCGGGACGTCGGCGAGCGCTGATCAGGTCGGAGGATCAGCCCGAGCGGCTCCACGTGCTGACCGTCACGGTCGCGGTCACACTCGTCGGCGCGAACACCTGCTCCGCCGCGACGTGGTGGTGGCTCGGTCCCATGTGCACCACGTCGTGGACGTCCTCCGCCGACAGGTCCATCGTCCACATCAGGTCCTCGGAGGACCGCAGCGCGAACGACGGCGTCAGGGAGTCGTGCAGCCGGCGCTCCTTCTCCGGGTCCACGCTGATCGTCGCCTCGGCGAGCTCCGCCAGGTGGCCGGTCCGCGGGGTCACCACCGCGAGCACGCCGTCGGGGTGCAGGACGCGGGCGTACTCGGTCTGGTTGCGGGGTGCGAAGACGTCCAGCACGACCGCGGCAGCGCCGTCGACGACCGGGAGGCGCTCGGTCACGTCACCGACGACGGCCCCCGCCCGCTCGTGGGCGCGTGCCGCACGCCGGATCGCGACGGCCGACAGGTCCAACGCCACCCCCAGTCGTCGAGTCGGCTGCCGGCCGACAGGTGCAAGCGCGTCCGGCGCGACCACGGGCCTCCCGTCCGCCGCGCGCAGCGCATGCGCCAGGTAGGTCCCCGGACCCGAACCGACGTCGAGCACGATGCCGGGCGCGGTGGCGTCCGCGACGATCACGGCGAGCACCCGCTCGACGGGCGCGTAGTGCCCGCGCCCCAGGAACCGCAGCCGCGCGTCGACCATCTCGGTGGTGTCCGCCGTGAGTGCCCGCCGCTTCGCGGGCAGGAGCGTCAGGTGGCCCTGCTTCGCCTCGTCGAACCGGTGACCGTTCGGGCAGCCGACCTGGCCGCCGTCGACGCGACCGAGGGGCTCGGCGCACACGGGGCAGGCGAGCATCGGCAGCAGGTCGTCACGCACCGGCCCAGCGTACGGGCCTCGGTAGCCTGACCGGATGTCGCTGCAGCAGCTCTTCGGCCTCGACGGACGCACCGCACTCGTGACGGGAGGCAGCTCCGGCATCGGCCGCGCCATCGCCACCGCGCTCGCGGACGCGGGAGCCCACGTGCTCGTCGCCGCCCGGACCAGGTCCGCCATCGACGCGACGGTCGACGACGTCCGCGCTGCTGGCGGGTCCGCCGACGGCGTCGTCGCGGACCTGTCCACGCGCGCCGGAGCACACGCACTCGCCGATGCGGCCGGCGACGTCGACGTCCTCGTGAACTCCGCCGGCATCAACCTCCGGCCACCGATGGCCGAACTCGACGAGGCCACCTGGGACGCCACGATGGCCGTCAACCTCGACGCGCCGTTCGTGCTCGGGCAGCGGCTCGCACCCGGCATGGCGGCCCGTGGGTACGGACGGATCGTGTCGATCAGTTCGCAGCAGGCCCACCGCCCCTTCGCCGCCAGCGGCGCGTACGGGGTCTCCAAGGCCGGCCTGGAGGCGCTGGCCCGGTCCCAGGCAGAGGCCTGGTCCGCGCAGGGGGTCACCTCCAACGTCCTCGTCCCCGGTTTCGTGCGCACCCCGCTCAACGAGCGGCTCGGTTCCGACCCGGCGACGGTGGCGGCCCTCGCCGCACGGACGCTGGTCGGCCGGAACGGGCTGGCGTCGGACTTCGCCGCGGCGGCGGTGTTCCTCGCCGGGCCCGGGTCGGCCTACGTCACCGGACAGTCCATCGCGGTGGACGGCGGGTTCTCCGTCCACTGAGCTCGACGTGTGCCGGCGGCGGGGTGCTTCGCGGCAGTACGGTCGGGACATGGCAGTCATCGAGCAGGCAACCCTCCGCCCCTCCAAGGCCGAGGCGCTCGCCGCCTGGCTCCCCGACCAGGCGTGGAGCGGCGTCGTCGCGGGAGCACCGCTCGAGGTCATCGGGCAGTTCCGGTTCGACGACCCCGCCGGCGAGGTCGGCGTCGAAGTGCTGCTCGTCCGCACCGAGGACGGCCGGGTCCTGCAGGCGCCACTGACCTACCGGGACGCACCGCTGCCCGGCGCCGACGCGTTCCTGGTCACCGAGATGGACCACTCCGTGCTCGGGCGACGGTGGGTGTACGACGCGGTGGGCGATCCAGTCCACGCCGACGTCCTGCGCCGAGCGATCGTCACCGGTGGGCACGAAGCGGAGCTCGAGTTGGCCAACGGTGCCGGACAGCGGCCGAAGGACGCCTGGGCCCGCGGTAGCGGCTCCGAACCCGACTCCCCCAGCGTCACCTCGGTGCGAGCGACCACCGCGGACGCCGTGACGTCGATCGCGACCGACCACGGCACCCTCGTCATCGCTCGGGCCGTCGGCACGGCCCTGCCCGAGGGCGAGACGCTGACCGGGACGTGGACGGACGGTTCCGAGGTGCTCGCCGTCCTGCTGCCAGAACGCGCCTGAGGTACTGGCAGGGCCTGCCTGTGCCGGGGACCGGCTGGCAGGATCGACGGCGTGAAGACACTGGAGTTGCCACAGACAGACCTCACCGCCTCCGACGTCGTCGTCGGACTGATGCGGATCAACGACATGAGCGACGAGGACATCCGCTCGCTCTACAGCGCCTCGCGTGATGCGGGTGTGAACATGTTCGACCACGCGGCGGTCTACGGCGAGTGGCACGGCTGCGAGGAGCGGTTCGGCGCGGCCGTCACGCTGTCGCCCGCGGAGCGCGCCGAGATCGTGCTGCAGACCAAGGTCGGCATCCGACCGACGCCGAAGGGCGCCTACTTCGACTTCTCGTACGAGCACATCCTCGAGTCCGTGCACGAGTCGCTCGAGGCACTGCAGACCGAGTACGTCGACGTCCTGCTGCTGCACCGCCCCGACGCCCTGGTCGAGCCGGAAGAGGTCGCGAAGGCCTTCGACGAGCTGCACGCCGCCGGCAAGGTGCACCACTTCGGCGTCTCGAACCACACCCCCGGCCAGGTCGACCTGCTCAAGAAGCACGTCCGCCAGCCGCTCGCGTTCAACCAGGTGCAGCTGAGCATCACCCACGCCAACGTGATCTCGCAGGGCCTGACCGCGAACATGGGCGGCCTCGAGCAGTCGGTCGACCGCGACAACGACATCCTCAACTACTCGCGCATCAACGACATCACGCTCCAGGCCTGGTCGCCGTTCCAGAAGGGCTTCTTCGACGGCGTCTTCCTGGGCGACCGTGAGCAGTACGCCGAGCTGAACGACGTGCTCGAGGAGGTCGCAGCCGCGCACGGTGTCACCCCGACCGGTATCGCGGTCGCGTGGATCACCCGCCACCCCGCGCACTTCCAGGTCGTCCTCGGCACGACGAACCCGCAGCGCGTGCGGGACTCGGCAGCCGGCTCGGACGTCGAGCTGTCGCGCGAGGAGTGGTACCGGATCTTCACCGCGGCAGGACACACCGTTCCCTGAACCAGGACCGCCCCGTCGGTTCGGGCAGGGTGGGGTCGTGCTCCACGACCTCGTCCTGCCCGTCCGTCTGGCCACACGCTCCGGCGTGGTGACGCTGCGGAACGCCACGGAAGCGGACCTCGACGCACTCATGACGCTGTTGTCCGACGACCCGATCAGCGCCGCGCGCGGAGACGTCGCTGCGCCGGAGGACCGCCCGCAGTACGCCGAGGCACTCCGATCGATCGTGGACGACTCGGCGAACGCGCTGCTCGTCGCCGAGGACACCGACGGTCGACTCGTCGGCACGCTGCAGCTCACGCGGATCCCGGGGATGGCTCGTCGTGGTGCCACCCGACTGCTCGTCGAGGCGGTGCGGGTCAGCAGTGCGCTGTGCTCCGGAGGCATCGGGAGCGCGCTGGTGCGGTGGGTCACGGACGTCGCAGCACCGGAGCTCGGAACCCCGCTCGTGCAGCTCACGTCGGACGCCGCCCGCACGGATGCGCACCGGTTCTACGAGCGCCTCGGCTTCACCGGCTCGCACGTCGGGTTCAAGTACCGCGTCCCCGGCGTCGGCGCACGCTGACGTTCCTTCCCAGAACGCGCGCGATGCAAGGCGCTTCCGGGCGTACCTGGTCGAAACTCCGGACCAGGTACGCCCGATTCGACCAGGCGCGCGCTAGTCGTCGGAGGCGGAGTCCGCAGACCGCGGTGTCGGCACGTTCACGTCGACCGGGGACACCCCGGCGGGATCGGCCGAGGCGCCACCCACGACGTCGAACGAGATCCCGAGCACGGCCGGGTCCTCGTCGAGTTCGAGCCCGTCCTGACGGACCTGGTCCTCCGGGATTGCACGGCCACCGGACGGGTCCCACGAGTTCGCGATCGACATGCGCACGAGCATGCCCGAGCCGCTTGGCAATCGCCCAAGAAACCCCGGAGGAGCCCCGGAACGGTCAGAGGTCGTCCGGGTGCAGCCGCTCGCCGGCGTGCGGACGCCGGAACACCGGGCCGCCGCCGGCCTCGTCCTCGTCGTGGTGGCTGACGGGCGAGACGCTCGGGTCGGCGGAGTCGTCGCCGACGTCCGCGCCGCGGTCCTCCTCCATCTCGAGTTCGGACTCGTCACTGCCGTCCACGGGGATGGACCGGCCCTGCTGTTCGGGATCGAACGGTGCGCTCATCGACATGGGGCGAGCATGCTCCCGCTCGGTGAACGTCGGGTCAACGCTGTCCGTCGGCCGCGATGAGCTCGAGCTGCGTCAGCGCCAGGTCGGTGCCGGCGGTGAACGTGAACGACGACCCACCGCCGAGGATCCGGAACACCCGGGTCTGGCCGGCCCACGTGAACTCGGCGCCGTCGACAGCGGTGACGGCGTCGTCGAGGCCGACCTGCCACGAGTAGGACCCCGGCGCTGCCGCCGTCACGGTGTACAACGACGCGGCCGGGCACGTCACGTCGAAGGACACGGACTCCCCCACG
Organism: Curtobacterium poinsettiae; assembly: GCF_025677645.1. Lineage (NCBI taxonomy): Bacteria > Bacillati > Actinomycetota > Actinomycetes > Micrococcales > Microbacteriaceae > Curtobacterium > Curtobacterium flaccumfaciens. Next base: position 405,898 of record NZ_CP106879.1, read on the forward strand.
GCGAGCGCCGTGACGGTGCGGCCGGTGTCGTCGGTGAGCGCCGAGGCCCCGACCGGCAGGACGTCCACCGGGGCGTCCCGGTGGCCGTGCACATTGGAGGCCGAGACGGGACGGGTGTCCGACGCCCATCCCTGCGGCTCGTCGGACAGGGTGAACTCGATCCGCGACGCGGCGACGACCACGCTATGCGGGATGGTGACCGAGGTCCAGGGCGAGCCGTCGACCGTCACCGACGCCACGTACCCGCCTGCGGAGCCGGCGGCGATCTCGATGACGGTAGGCGATCCTCTCCCCACCGGCACGGCCTGCCCGCCGCTGGCGCGTCGGTCAGGAACCGGCGGCGTGGGCCCAGGCTGCCGCAGCACCGTCCTGCGGACCGACGGCGGCACGAGCACGTAGGTGCCGGTCGACGGCGCCAGCGGGTACAGGCCGATGGTCGCGAAGACGTACCAAGCGCTCATCTCGCCGTTGTCCTCGTCGCCCGGGTAGCCCTGGCCGAGGTCGGACCCGACGAACAGACGCTCGAGCGATTCGCGGACGATGCGGTGCGCGTCGTCGTGCCGCCCGGTGAACATCGGGAAGAAGGGGATGTGGTGCGCCGGCTGGTTCGACAGCCCGAGCATGCCCATCCGGACGTCGCGGGCCTCGGTCATCTCGTGGATCGGGAACCCGTACGAGCCGGACCGCGCCAGGGCGCCGGTCTCGGGGGTCGCGAAGAACGCGTCGAGGGCCGCGTCGAACCGCTCCGGCCCGCCGTGCAGGTCGACGATGCCGGCGCCGTCGTGCGGTGCCGTGAACGCGGTGCCCCACGCGTTCGTCTCCGTGTAGTCGTCGCCCCAGTCGCGCGGGTCGAACTCGGTGCCGACCCGCCACGAGCCGTCCGGGTCGCGGCCGATGAAGAACCCGCGCTCGGAGTCGAAGACGTGCCGGTACTGCAGCGACCGGCGGGCGAACCACTCGGCCTCGGCCTCGTAGCGGGACAGGTCGGCGGGCGTCCGCGCCCGTGACGCGAGCAGGCCCGCCATGACGGCCAGCCCCCAGTCGTTGATGGCCGCGTCCAGGGTCCACGACATCCCCTCGGGGGTCGCCGTGTCGACGTGGCCGCGGAAGGCGCCCGGGAGGCTCCCCTTGCGTCCGACGCGCTCGTCACGCGGCGGGACGGTCGCGTTCCGCACCGCGCTCCGGTACGCCGCGGCCAGGTCGAAGCCGCGCACGCCCTTCACCGCGAGGTCGGCGAAGACGGTGTCGCTCGTGGTGCCGGTCATGCAGTCCTCGGCGCCGGGAGCACTCCAGCGGGGCGTCCACCCGCCGTCGTGGTGGTGCTCGACGAAACCCTGCGCGAGCTCGCCCGCGGTCTCGGGGGTCAGGAGTCCGAGGAGCGGCCAGGCCGTGCGGTAGGTGTCCCAGAAGCCGTTCGTGGTGGTGAACGGGCCCTCGACGATCTCCGGCCCGGGTTCGTCCCGGATCGGGTCCGCCAGCACGGCGCCGTACGGAGAGCGGTGCCGCGGGGTGCCGGTCAGGGCGGTCTCCCCGGCGCGGTTCGGGTAGAGGAACAGCCGGTACAGGCCGGAGTACAGGCTCGTCAGCTGGTCGGGGGTCGCGCCGTCGAAGGTCAGCGTCGCGAGCTTCTCGGTCCACAGTGCCTCGGCACGGGACCGCATGGCGTCGAACGCGCCGGCGTCGTCGAGGTTCGCGCGGGCGTCCTCCATCGAGACGGTCGAGATGCCGAGCAGGACGTCGACCGGGGCGTCCGTGCCCCTGGCCTCCCCCACGGACAGCCAGCCGCGCAGCTCGTGCTCGCCGACCGTCGTGTGGTCGGCGGTGACCCCGGCGACCCGCAGGTGCACGTGGTGCGGCGGGGTGCCGGGGCGGTCGTCCAGGAGCGCCTCGACCACGGCGGTACCGTCGGTGACCGTCACGGAGACGTCGGACACCCGGCCGTGGTGGTCGAGCACGACGCTGCGGGTACCGGTGAACCGGAACCCGAGGGCGAACTCGCCCGCGGTCAGCTCGGCGGTCACACCGTGGTCGAGGGCGACCCGGTAGCGGTGTGGGCCGTCCTGCTCGTCCTCGTGGTCGAACCCGAGCGCCCGGGCGGCCCGCTCGACGTCGGGGGTGCTGAGTGGCGAGGGCATCACCTGGAACACCCCGCGATCGCCCATCCACGGCGACGGGATGTGGCTCGTCGCGAAGGCCTGGATCGCCGGGCGGAGCCGCCCCTGGTCGTCGAGCCGGTCGTGCTCCTGGTACGCGTACGGCCAGCGGTTGCTCGAGGCGTCCGTCATCGGCAGGCCGAACACCCCGCCGTGCGGGACACCGACGAGCGGGGCGTTGTTGCCGCGGGAGAACCGGGAGGAGGCCTGGGTACCACGGGTCGTCCGGACGTGGCCGAGCGGGGACGTCGGGGTCGTCCGCGCGGGACCGATCCGGACGGCGTCGAGCCAGCCACGCAGTGCGGGACGTTCGGCGTCGGTGGCCGCAGCCGGTGCGTCGGAGCCGAGCCGGGCCTCCAGGCGGTCGACGACCAGCCCCGCGAACGGCGTGAGGTCGACCGCGCGACGGTTCCACTGGTCCACCCACAGCTTGCGGGCCGCGTCCTGCGCGTGCGGGGTGACCGCGTCGCCGTACTGGTCGCGGACCCCGGCGTGGTCACGCAGCCGCGAGCCGTCGGTGAAGACGACGTCGACGGCGAAGGCCGTGGCATCCCAGAAGTGCGGCAGGTCCGCTTCCGTCGGTTCCGACGCCCCGTCGGGCAGGGTCCGCTCCGGGAACCAGACCCAGGACAGCTCGTCACCGGCGGCGATGGTGCGCGCGGCGAACCCGGGGACGATCGCCTCGGCCACGCACGCATCCGCTGGTCGTTCGACGAGCCAGGCCTCGGCGGAACCGAAGCCGACACCGTTCCGAGCGGCCACGGCCGTCGTCGGACCACCGCTCCGTTGCAGTTCTCGCACGGATCGAGCCTATTTGCTCCAGGGACTGGACGAAAACCCCGGCGTGTCCGTGCCGGTCGTCAGCCCTTGTTGTGTCCCGGGGCGCTGCCGGACTTGCCGGGAGCGGTGTCCGACGTGGTGTCGATCGCGCCGGTGTCGGCGGCGCCGGTGCCGTCCTGCGGCTCCTGCACCGGGTTCGAGGCCGGGGTGCTCGGCTCCGGGCCGACGGGCGGGTCCTGCGTGGGCTGCTCCGGCTGGGTCGGTTCGCTCGGCCCTTCGCTGGGTTCCTCGGCGGGCTGCGACGGCTGCTGCTCCTGCGACGGCTGCTGCTCGGCCGGTTCGCTCGGCTGCTGTTCCTCGCCCGGGTCCTCGGACGGCTGCTGCTCGGTCGGGGCGGTCGACGTGGTGTCCGTCGGGGCCGGGGTGCCGTCGTCGTCGCCGTTCAGGGCGAACACCGCGACCCCGATGCCGATGAGCACCAGGACGATCACGATGATCGTGGCGATGAGCGGTCCGCGCTTCTTCTTCCCCGGCTGGTCCTCCGGCTGGTCGCCCCGGACCGGGCGGGGCGTGACCGGCGGCGGGGTCGGCCCGCTCGGGCCCGATGCGCCGCGGCCGTTCGCCTGGGCGCCGAGGACGGTCGTCGAGACGTCGTCGGCGGGGTGCGGACGCTGCGTGTCGAGGACGCGGGTGGCGTCGTCGCCCGGACGCGCGCCGCCGTTCGGCAGTTCGCTCGCCGGCATCGCCTGCGTCCGGTCGTCCGCGTTCGCCGCTGCGGCAGCACCGGCGCCGACCGCGGCCCCCGCAGCGCCGGCGGCCGCAGCCGTCACCGCACCGGGTGCGCCGGGCAGCAGCTGCGTCGCGTTCGTCGGCTCGTCGCGGCCCAGCGCGCGCAGGCGCTCGGCCGCCTCGGCTGCCGTCGGTCGCTCCGCCGGGTCCTGCGCGGTCATCACGTGCAGCAGCGTGCGCCAGGCCGTGGGCAGCTGCCGGTCGATCTCGGGCGAACGGGTGAGCCGGGCGGTGGCCGACTCGACGGCGCTGCCCGGGAACGGCTGGCGGCCGGTCATGCACTCGAGCAGCACGAGCCCGAGCGAGTAGACGTCGGCCTTGCCGGTGATCTCCTTCGCCAGGACCTGCTCCGGGGCCAGGTACGCGGCCGTCCCCATCACGGTCCCCGTCCCCGTCACCCGTGAGGCGTCACGGAGCAGGGCGATCCCGAAGTCGGCGAGCTTGACGTGCCGGCCGTCGCTCTCGAGCAGGACGTTCGCGGGCTTCACGTCACGGTGGACGATCCCCTGCACGTGCACGGCGGCCAGGCCGTCGGCGACCTGCGCACCCAGGCGGGCGGCGGTCGCGGGGTCGAGCGGGCCCTCGCGCAGACGGGTCGCCAGGTCACTGCCCGGCACGAGTTCCATGACGAGGTACGAGTCGCCGTCGACGTCGTCGAGTGCGGCGTCGTAGAGCGTGACGAGCTCTGGCGCGCGCAGCGTCGCGAGGGTCTGGATCTCCGCCTCGGCGCGGGCGCGTTCACCGCGGTCGACGGGGCCGATGCGGAACACCTTGACCGCGACCTCGCGGCCGAGCTGCTCGTCGACCGCGCGGTACACGGACGCCATGCCACCGTGTCCGAGCGTGCCCGTGACGCGGTACCTGCCGCCGAAGACCCGTTCTTCCATGCCCGGCAACCTACCGGTCGCGGCTGACGGCGCTCTGCCGTTCGGGCGCGGGGCCTGGCGGGGCGGAGCGGGGCCCTGCGACTTCGTGAGCAGAAGACGTCGGGTGCGGGCGAACGACCCGACCTCTTCTGCTCACGAAGTGATTCGGTCGACGTCCGGCGCGGGCTCGGCACCGTGGTGGAGCGCCGTCAGGTACAACCGGTGCGCCGTGATCACGAGGGCGAGCCAGGCGAGTCCGAGCGCCCACGCCGCCAGGACGTCGGTCAGCCAGTGGTGCCCGAGGAACACCCGGGACGCCCCGACCGACAGCACGAACAGGGTGCCCACGACGATCGTCCACACCCGGGTGACGACGCGCGACTGCCGCAGGAGCAACAGGTACACGATGGTGCCCACGATCACCGTGGAGTTGAGCGTGTGCCCCGACGGGAACGACGGCGACGTCTCGTACGGCGGCACCGCGTCGGACAGCGGCGGACGGGCGCGACCGATCAGGTCCTTGCCCGCGATCGTCATGAGCAGCGAACCACCGCTCGCGGCGACCAGGAGCACCAGTGGCGTCCACGCACGGCGCTGGATCGTGAAGCCGACCAGGAAGCCGAGCGCGACGATCGGCATCCCGATCGTGCCGGCGATGTCGGTCCACCAGGTGACGAGCGTGTCCGCTGCGGGCGATCGGAGCGTGAGCGCCCAGTCGAGGACCGGTCGGTCGAGCACGGCGACGTCGTCGGCTTCCCGGACGGCGTCGTAGACCTCGGAGGCGATCCACGTGGCGAGGACGGCGACGCCCAGGCCCACGGCGAGGGTCAGCAGCAGGACGGGCATGGCGCCGAAGCGCTTGCCGAGCGCGGTCCACGCACCGGCGACACTGCGGCCGGCCCGCGAGCGCCAGCGTGTCAGGTCGACTTCGCCGACGGTGCGGTCGGCGGCGTCCCCGCGTTCGGTCTGCATCGGTCCACCCTGCCCGAACCCGCCGGGAGCCGTCCCGGGCAGTGCAGCACGGCGCGCCACACTGCCACAATCACGTCATGGCTTCCTCGACCGCACTCGTCGTCATCGACCTGCAGGCGGGCGTCGTGCGTGACTGCTTCGACGCCCAAAGCGTCCTCGAGCGGACCGCGGTGCTCGTTGATCGGGCACGCGCGTCGGGCATCCCGGTCATCTGGGTGCAGGACCACGACGACTTCGCGGTCGACTCACCGGAGTGGCAACTCGCCGCTCCGCTCCAACGCGTCCCCGGGGAACCGCTGGTCCGCAAGACGTACCGGGACTCGTTCGCGGACACGGATCTCGCCGACGTCCTCTCGGCGCTCCAGGTGCGGCACCTCGTCGTCGCCGGCGCCCAGAGTGACCACTGCGTGCGCACCACGACCCAGGCAGCAGCGGTACGCGGGTTCGACGTCACCCTCGTCTCCGACGCGCACACGACGACCGATGCCGAGCACGACGGCGTCGTCATTACCGGTGAGCAGATCGTCGCGCACACCAACATGTACTTCGCCGGGCTGCGCTACCCCGGCCAGCGCTTCGCGACTGCACGGCACGACCGGGTGGAGTTCGCGGCGGCGGGGTGATCGCCGCTCCAGGCACCCGCCTCAGTCCTTCGCCTCCGAGTACGCCCCCACGACCGCGACCGACAGCGGGAACGTCACCGGGAAGTCCTGGAACAACAGACGCCCGGCATCGACGGCGGCCTCCCGGATCTGCTCTGCCACCCACTCGGCGTGCTCCGCCGGGGCGTGCACCACGATCTCGTCGTGCACGAAGAACACCAGGTGCGGCCCGTCCGTCACGGCTCCGGGGAACCGCGCGAGCAGCCGCGACCGCAGGGACCCCATCCACGCGAGCGCCCACTCGGCCGCGGTCCCCTGCACCACGAAGTTCCGGGTGAACCGTCCCCAGCTCCGGGCGCGGGACTCGACCGCACGCTGCATCGCCGGTGTCCCCTCGACCGTGTACGCCTGGTTCCGCGCCTCGAACCACGAGTCCTCGGGCACCGGTGACGTCCGCCCGAGCAGCGTCGTCACGGGTTCGCCGCGTTCCCCCGCCCGCGCGGCCCGTTCCACCATGTCGAGCGCCTGCGGGAACGCTCGGACCAGGCGTGGCACGAGCCGCCCGCCCTCGCCCTGGGTCGCCCCGTACATCGCTCCGAGCATCGCCACCTTGGCCTGCTGCCGGGTCTCCACCGCACCCGAGGCCACCACGCCGTCGTACAGGTCGCGCCCGTCGCCGGCAGCGGCCATCGCCCGGTCGCCGGACATCGCGGCGAGCACCCGGGGCTCCAGCTGCGCGGCGTCCGCCACCACGAGCTTCCACCCGGGGTCGGCGATGACCGCCCCGCGGATGCCCTTCGGCAACTGCATCGCTCCCCCGCCGTCGGCCGCCCAACGCCCGGTGACGACCCCGCCGACGACGTACTTCGGGTGGAACCGTCCGTCGCGGATCCAGTCGTCGAGCCAGGTCCAGCCGTTGGCGGTGAGCAGTCGCGCCAGGCGCTTGTACTCGAGCAGGGGCTCGATGACGGGGTGGTCGATCTCCTGCAGCTCCCACTTCCGCGTGCTCGTGACCATCAGGCCGGCCCGGCGCAGCGACTTCAGGACGTCGGCGGGTGAGTCCGGGTTGAGACCGGGGTCGTCGAGGCGCTCGCGCACGACGGCGGCGATCTCCTCGAGGCGTCGCGGCCGCACCCCGTAGGGCACGCGCGGCCCGAGGGTGTCCTCGAGCAGCCGCTCGTGCACGTCGGCACGCCACGGCAGTCCGGCGTGCAGCATCTCTGCCGCCACGAGCGCACCGGCCGACTCCGCGGTGAGCAGCAGGCGGAGCGCACCCGGAGCGCTCGACCCCGCCACCGCGGCGAGCTGGGAGCGGAACTCCGCCACCGGATCGACCTCGTCGTCGGGCACGGAAGCCGTGAACAGGGCGTCGTCGAAGAGCTGGGCCTGCGTCGGCCGGACCACGCGGGTTTCCGCGACCGGGGCGTCCAGGGCGTCGGCCGGCCGAGCGGCGAGCGCCGATCCCCGCGCCGCGAGCGCGGCCCGCAGGACACGACGACCGAGGCGCAGGTCGACGCAGCGACCGACCCGACCACCCGCGGCGAGCACGGCCGGGTACCAGCGCGCGGTGTCGTCCCACACCCAGCGCACGCCCGGTGCATCGTGCGCCGCGACGAAGGCCGGGAGGCCCGGCTCGTCCAGGCTGGTCGGCTCGCCCCGGGCGGTCCCCGCGTCGGTCAGGGGCGTCGCGAGGACGCCGCCGTCGACGCGGCGGAGGACGAGGTGCACGACACGATCATGCCGTGCCCCACCGACCCCGGTGGACCAGGGCCGGAACGGGGGTCACTCGCCGGGTCGGACCGCCGCGGTGTCGGCGACGTCGATGCGGACGTCGCCGTCCTCGGCACGGGAGACCTCGACCCTCGGATCGGCGTCGTGCTCGTCGGATCCGGACATGCGGCGGAACGTGTCCTGTCGTCGTTCCTCGAACGTCATGTCGACGCCGTCGTCGAGGTGGTCGTGATCGGGCTTCGTCATGCCGTGCACGGTACGCGGCCGCGGCTGCGGGCGGTCACGTGACCGGCGCCGTGCCGGTCCGCTCGGTCCAGTGCCCACCGCTCGCCCACCGGTCGAGCACGGCCGCGCGCAACCGACCGGACGGCGCCGCGGACCGAGCGGTCGCCAGCGGCACCCCGAAGACGAACTTCGCGACGCTGGCGTCCCCCTCGGACGCATCGTGCTCCCCCGGCGGGACGAGACGGAAGCGCCGGGCGAACCGCACGAGGTTGGCGTCGGGACCGAGCGCGGCCGGCAGACCCGGATCGAGCATCCAGGAGCGGCACTGCCACCGGTCGGCAGCGAGCTGCGGTGCGAGGCCGCGCAGAACCTCGGGTGCACGGGCGAACGAGCGGTGGCAGGCCACCGGGTCGAGCGGCCCGGTCTCCGGCACGTGCACGCCCCAGGCCGGCGTGCCGTCCGCCAGGTGGTCGCCGAGTTCGAACTGGAGGCGCCCCACGGCCACCACGCGCCCGGTCACCACGGCGACGAGCCACTCGAGCCCGGTGCCGTGCAGTCCGTAGCGCGCGAGCTTGCGGTCGACGTCGGCGACGGAGGCCTCGGCGAGCGTACGAGGGAGGCCCCGCTCCGCGAGGGCGTCGGCGCTGTCCGGCACCGCGGCGCGGAGCGCCGCCACCAGCAGCGCGTCCCGCGCCGCGAGCCCCGCGTCGGCGACGGTGGCGGCCAGTGCGGCCGCCACCGTCGCGGAGTCGTCCGGTGACCCCACGGCGGCGGCGAGGACCGCGACGGACGCGGCACGGGCCTCCAGGCCGGGGGTCGCGATGGTCACTTCAGACCGGACGACGCGAGCCCGTCCATCACACGACGCTGCAGCACGACGAACATGATGAGCACCGGCGCCATCGCCATCAGACTGGCGGCCATCAACACCGGGTAGTCGATCGTGCGGTCGCTCGACAGCGTCGCGAGTCCGGCGGCGAGCGGCATGTCCTCGGCGCGGGTGGAGACCACGAGCGGCCAGAGCAGCTCGTTCCACGACCACAGCACGGTCGTGATCGCGAGCACGCTGATCGAGGGACGGGCCAGGGGCAGCATGATCCGCCAGAAGGTCTGGAACGGGTTCGCGCCGTCCATCCGCGCTGCCTCTTCGAGCTCGGGCGGCATGTTCAGGAACGCGGTCCGCATCAGGAACGTGCCGAAGGCGCTGAACAGCCCGGGCGCGACGATCCCCATCAGGGTGTCGAGCCAGCCGAGCCCCTGCACGATCTGGTACTGCGAGATCAGGTAGACCTGCGAGGGCACGAGCAGGATCGACAGCACGATCGCGAGCAGGGCCGCCCGCCCGCGGAACCGCATCCGGGCGAAGGCGTACCCGGCGAGCGTGCACAGGACGATCTGCGCGACCGTGCGGATGATCGTGACGTACACCGAGGTGCCGAGCTGGCTCAGGAACGGCAGGCGTTCGAAGACCTGCGCGTAGTTCTGCCACTGCAGCTCCCCCGGCCAGAAGACCGGTGTGACGGACTGCACCTGCGCGTTCGTCGACAGCGACATGACGATCTGCCACAGGAACGGGAAGGCCATCGCGAACCCGCCGATGCCGAGCACGACGTGGATCCACCAGTGGCTGCCGCCGCGACGGCCGGGCCGACGTGCGGCCCGGGGCGGTGTGACGGTGGCCGTCATCCCTGCACCCACTTCCGTTGGACGCGGAACTGCACGAGCGTGACGATGCCGATGAGCAGGAAGATCACCATGGCGATCGCGGCCGCGAAGCCCTTGTCGTTGTCGATGAACCCGGCGCTGTAGAAGTAGAAGACGAGCGACATCGTCTTCGGGATCACCGGGTTGGTGCTGCCGAGGATCGCGTACAGCAGGTCGAACAGTTGGAAGCTCGAGATCGTCGTGACGATCACCACGAAGAAGATGCTCGGGCTGAGCAACGGCACGGTCACCGACCGGAACTGTCGCCACCGGCTCGCGCCGTCGAGCTCCGCGGCCTCGTAGAGCTCCGGCGGGATGTCCTTGAGCCCGGCGCCGAGGATGATCATCGAGAACCCGAGGGACGACCAGAGGCCGACCAGGCTCACCGCGATGAGCGCGAAGCCGGGGGTCGAGATCCAGTACGGGCCGTCGATGCCGAAGTTCCCGAGGAACCAGTTCACGATGCCGTAGTCGCCGTTGTACATGATGCGCCAGACCAGGGCGATCGCGGCGGGCATGGCGACGTACGGCAGGAAGAAGAGCACCCGGTAGAACTGGGCGAACCGCAGTCCCGGGGTGTTCAGCAGGCTGGCGAGCCACACAGCGATCGGGATCCCGGCGAGGACGATCACGGTGTAGATCACCGTGTTGAGCAGCGACTGGTAGAGCTGCGGGTCGCCGACGAGCCGGACGTAGTTGGCGACGCCGGTGAACGTGGCGCCCCCGAAGACGCCCCAGCTGGTGAACGAGTACCAGAACGTCTGGATGATCGGCCAGATGTAGAAGGTGCCGACGCCGACGAGCAACGGGAGCACGAAGAGCCACGGCCACCAGCCGTCGGTCCGTCGTGGCGCTCGGCCGCCGTCGGCTCGCGGAGCAGGGGCACCCCGCCCGGACGAACGTGTCGTCCGGGCGGGAGCGGCTGCGGCCGGGGGCCGCTCGGTGTTGATCGTCACGCGCGGGTCCTACTTTTCCTTGGCGAGGGCGGCGTCCATCTTCTGTGCGAGGTCCTCTGCCACCTGGTCGACGGGCTTCGACCCGTCGAAGGCGCTCGGCAGCAGGGTGGTCTCGAGGGTGTTCCAGGCGGCGGTGTTCTTCGACACCGGCAGCGGCTTCGCGTAGTCCACCGCGTCGAGGAACACCTGCAGGTCGGCGTCGGGCATCGTCTTCGTGAAGGCGCTCTGCGTGCCCTCGTACGCCGGGATGACCGCGCCCATGTCGCCCTGCTGCTGCTGGGCCGTCTTGCCCGCCAGGTAGACCTGCAGCGCCTGGGCGGCGGCCTTGTCCTTGCTCGCCTCGGACACGACGTTCGAGACGCCGTGGATGACGGTCGCCTGTTCCTTGCCCTTCGGCAGCGGGTAGGCGACGACGTCCTGCTCCATCTCGGTGCCGGTCAGTGCGGAGCGGAACCAGCTGCCGCCCTGGTACATCGCGAGCTTGCCCGAGGTGAACCACTGGTCGGCCGTGGTGTCGGTGAGCTGCTTGATCGAGGGTGATGCCCCCGAGTCGATCAGGTCGGTCCAGAACTGCAGGCCGTCCTCGGAGGCCTTCGTGGCGTACTCGGACTCGGTGCCGTCCGCGTTCACGACCGATCCCCCGGCCTGCAGGATGGTGTTGTAGTACGTCGTCTGGCCGTCCATGCCGCCCGCCGCCCCGTACGCGCCCTTCGACTCGAGCTTCTCGGACAGCTCGGCGCCGGTCTGCTGGAAGTCGTCCCAGGTCCAGTCCTTGGACGGCAGGTCCATGCCGGCCTGCTCGAACAGCGACTTGTTGACCCAGACCCCGATGGTGTCGAAGTCCTTCGGCACGCCGTACTGGGTGCCGTCGTACGTGTACAGGTCGTTGAGCGCGCTCGAGTACTTCGACGCGTCGATGTCACCCGACTCGACCTCGCCGGTGATCGGCGCGAGCTTGCCGTTGGCCGCGTACAGCTGGAAGTTCGGGCCGTTCATCCAGAACAGGTCGGGCAGCGTGTTGCTCGAGCCCTGGGTCTGCAGCTTCGTCCAGTAGTTGGCGAACGGCGTGACGTCGACGCTCACCTTGATGTCCGGGTACTCCTCGTTGAAGCCCTTCAGGTTGGCCTTGATCGCCTGCACCTGGTTCTCGTCCCAGACGGCGTAGGTCAGGGACGCCTTGGTGTCCTTCGGCGCGGCTTCGTAGTCGCCGCCGGAGCCGGACGCTCCGGACGACGAGGAGCAGCCGGCCAGGAGCGCTGCCGCGCCGAGCGCGGCGACGGCGCCGAGGAGTGCGCGGCGCACGCCGGTTCCTCGGGTGGGGATGTGTGCGGTCATCGGGGTGTCCTTTCGCACGGCCGTCAGGAGCCGACGGTCTGGGCGGGATGCGGGGTGGAGGGGGTGGAGTGCGGGGCGTTCGGTGTGAAGTGCGCGACGGTCTCGGGCGGCAGGGGCGGGACGTCGATGGGGACGGACCCGTTGCGGAGCGAGCGCGTGGCCAGCGCGCCGGCGGCGACCGCGGCACGGGCCGCGATCGGGGAGAGCTCCGACGGTTCGCCGAACGCGACGGACCGCAGGAACTCGGTCATGGTGAGCAGGTCGGCATCGGCGTGACCGTCCTCGACGCCGTCGATCGGGTACTCGCGGTCCCCCGCGGTGTCCCAGCCCCGGCGGCGCGTCCAGACCTTCACGACGCCACCGCCGGTGTCGCCGATGTTCTCGAGGCGGCCCTCGGTGCCGATGACGGTGTAGTTCCGCCAGTAGTCCGGGGTGAAGTGGCACTGCTCGTAGCTGGCCTGCACCCCGTTGTCGAGCGTCATCATCACCATCGAGACGTCCTCGACGTCGACGACCGGGTTCAGCCCGGTCTGGGCGAGCGGCGGCCAGTTGTCGTGGGAGAACCAGTCCCCCATGAGCTCGCCGCTGCGGTCGCGCCGGTCGGTGACGTCGCCGTAGACCGACAGCGACCCCATGCCGACGACCCGGGCGGTGTCACCCCCGCCGAGCGCGTGGATGACGTCGAGGTCGTGGCTCGCCTTCTGCAGGAGCAGGGAGTTCACCTTGCTGCGGTCGGCGTGCCAGTCCTTGAAGTAGTAGTCACCGCCGTTGCCGACGAAGTGCCGGCACCAGACGGCCTTGACCTGGCCGATCTCGCCCCGGGCCACGATCTCGCGCATCAGGCGGACGACGGCGGCGTGTCGGAAGTTGTGCCCGACGTACAGCGGCGTCCCGGTCTCCGCCGCGGTGTTCAGGACCGCGTCGGCGTCCTCGACCGTGATGGCCAGCGGCTTCTCGAGGTAGACGGCGATGCCCGCGCGGAGCAGGTCGATCGCGATCTCGGCGTGGGTCCAGTCCGGCGTGGTGACGATGGCCGCGTCGACGTGACCGGTGAGGTCGCGGTGGTGTTCGACCACCAGGGCGTCCGGGTACTCGTCGTGCCCGCGGTCCCGGCCGGCTGCGGTGACGTCCGCGACGGCCACGACCCGCGCCTGCAGCGCCGGGTCGTCGGCGGTTGCCTCGGCCACGTGGCGGGCGATGGCGGACCGCTGGCCCATCCCGATCACCGCGACGCGGAGTCCTGCGTTGTCAGCGCCCATGCTCATCGCTCCCTTGCGTGAATGTGACGCCCATGATGCCGAGTCGATCATGAATGCACAATAGGCGCTCACGGATCGCTCACGCATCCGCGCCGGGGAGGGTTTTACACGATCGAAACGTCCGGACCCGTTCCGGGGTGGCCGCAGGGGGCGCTCAGTCGGCGACGACGAGCTCCACGCCCGCGCTGGCCAGGTCGGCGGCGAACGAGGCCGGCACCGGCTGGTCGGTGACCAGGACGTCGATGCGGTCGAGCGGGCAGATCCGGGCGAAGGTCGACCGTTCGATCTTGGTCGAGTCGGCGACCACGACGACCCGTCGCCCGACGGAGGCGAAGTGGCGGCTGACCTCGGCCTCGCCCTCGTGCATGGTGGTCGCGCCGTACTGGCCGGTGAGCCCGTCGACGCCGAGCACCACCAGGTCGAGGGCGAACTCGTCGAGGGTGTCCCGGACGAGTGGCCCGACGAGCTCGTACGACTGCCGCCGCGCCACACCACCGGTGACCACGATCTTCACGTTGGCACGGACGGACAGCTCGTACCCGACGTTCAGGGCGTTCGTCACGATCGTGATGCCGAACTCGCCGTCGGCGCGGATGAATCGCTCGCTCTTGCCGAGTTCACGCGCGACCTCGGTCGTGGTGGTCCCACCGTTGAGCCCGACGGTCTCCCCCGGCTGCACCAACCGGGCGGCCGCACGGGCGATCGCGGTCTTCGCCTCGGCCTGCCGGGCGATCTTGTACTGCAGCGGGAGCTCGTACCCGGCCCCGAGTGCTGCCGCTCCCCCGTGCGTGCGCGTGACGAGCCGCTGGTCAGCCAGGGTCGCGAGGTCCCGGCGAGCCGTCGCGGCGGAGATCCCGAGCAGTTCCCCGATCTCGGCGATCGACACGTTGCCGCGTTCGCTCACCAGTTCGAGCAGGGCGTTCAGCCGCTGTTGGGGGGTCATGACGGTCATCCTACGGCGTCATCACCGTCACGCGATGATCGAGAATGACGTTTTGCCCTTCCCTTGCGCACGATCGCTCGCTACGCTTCCTGATCATCGATCACCCGGATCGATCCGGACCCGGAAGGCTCCCATGACCGACACCTTCGTGAGCGCTGAACTGGCCTCGCAGCCGGAGACCTGGCGTGCAGCCGCCGCGCTCCTGCCGACCTTCGTCGATGTGCTCCCCCAGCCGGGTGAACGCGTGGCCGTGATCGGCTGCGGCACGAGCTGGTTCATCGCCATGAGCTACGCCGTCGCCCGTGAGCAGGCGGGCCTCGGCGTGACCGATGCCTTCGCCGGGTCCGAGTACCCCGCGTCCCGCGAGTACGACCGCGTGCTCATGATCAGCCGCTCGGGTACGACGACCGAGATCGTCGACCTGCTGCAGGCCCTGCCGTCCCAGCGGACCGTCCTGATCACGGCCGTCGCCGACAGTCCCGCCGCGGCCGTCGCCGACCAGGTGGTCGCACTGCCCTTCGCCGACGAGCGTTCGGTCGTCCAGACCCGCTTCGCCACCACGACGCTCGCACTGCTGCGGGCGTCCCTCGGTGACGACGTCGACGCACTCGCTGCCCAAGCCGAGACCGCGCTGACGGTGCCCGTCGACGACCTGCTCGACGCCGAGCAGGTCTCGTTCGTCGGTCGCGGGGCAGCCGTCGGCCTGACGTTCGAAGCCGCGCTCAAGACGCGTGAGGCCGCGCAGTTCTGGGCCGAGTCCTACCCGGCGATGGACTACCGGCACGGTCCCATCGCGATCGCCCAGCCCGGCCGGCTCGTCTGGTCGCTCGGCACGGCACCCGAGGGCCTGGCCGACGAGGTGGCCGCCACCGGCGCCCGCTTCGTCCAGCACGACCTCGACCCGATCGCCGGACTCGTCGTGGTGCACCGGTTCGCCGTCGCCCTGGCCGAGGGACGCGGGCTCGACCCGGACAACCCCCGGTCGCTCACCCGGTCGGTCATCCTCACCTGATGGGTGGCGCAGGCGCGGTGCTCGGGGTCGACGTCGGCGGCACGGGCATCAAGACCCGGCTGACGACGGCCGACGGACTCGTCCTCGACGAGACCCGGGTGCCGACGCCGCGCGACGACCCGGATGCCGGGAGCCTCGCCGCCGTCGTCGCCGAACTGGCCGCACAGGCCACGCGACGGGCGCCGCTCGGAGCGATCGGGCTGGTGACCCCCGGCGTCGTCGACGAGACCCGTGGCACCGTCGACCTGTCCGTCAACCTCGGGTGGCGCGACGTCCCGGTGCGTGACCTCGTCCGCGCCGAACTCCTGCGTCAGGGGATCGACGTCCCGCTCGCCTTCGGACACGACGTCCGTGCCGGCGCCCTGGCCGAGGTCCGGGCCGGTGACCCGGCGCTCTCGCGGGGGTCGGTCTCGTTCGTGCCGGTCGGCACCGGGCTCGCGAGCGCCCTGGTGGTCGACGGCGTCGTCGTGTCCGGCGGTGGCTGGGCGGGGGAGATCGGGCAGGTCCGCATCCGGACCGGTCCGCACGCGGGCCATCGCGTCGAGGAGATCGCGTCCGCGGGGGGAGTCGCACGTCGTTCCGGCGCGTCGTCCGCTCACGCCGCCATGCTCCTGGTCCGCCAGGGCGACCCCGCAGCCCGTGCGGTCTGGGACGACTGCGTCGCGGTCCTGGCCGATGCGCTGGCCTGGACGACCGCGGTCGCCGGGAACCACACGATCATCGTCGGCGGGGGACTCGCCGAGTCGGGCCCGCTGCTGCTCGACCCGCTGCGCGACGCCGTCGCGGAGCGCCTGCAGGGCGTCCGTGCCCCCGTCATCGTCCCCGCCCGGCACGGCGACGCCGCCGGCGCGATCGGCGCAGGGATCCTCGCACGCGCGTTGCTCGAGACCGAGACCGGGGTCCTGCTGTGACGACCCTCGTCCGAGCCCGTCGCATCGTCACGGCCCAGGCAGACCTGCACGACGGCTGGCTCGTCATCGGTGACGACGACACCGTGCTGGCGACCGGCACCGGGTCCCCGGTGCGCACGGACAGCGCCGTCACCGTCGACGGCGCGATCGTGCCCGGGTTCGTCGACCTGCACGCCCACGGGGCGCTCGGGCACGACTTCGCCGGGTGCTCCGCCGAGGACGCCCGCGCCGCCGCCGGGCACCACCGGTCACGGGGCACGACCACCCTGGTCGCATCCGTCGCCACGGGCGAGCGCGCGGACACCGTGGCGGCCCTCACCCGGCTCCGGCCGCTCGTCGCGGACGGCACGCTCGCCGGGCTGCACCTGGAGGGGCCGTGGCTCGCGCCCACCCGTCGCGGGGCGCACCGCGTCGACCTGCTGCACGCCCCGGACCCCGCCGAGGTCGACACCTACTGCGACGCCGCGGGTGGCGCCCTGCGGATCGTCACGCTCGCGCCGGAGCTTCCGGGTGCACTCGACGCCGTCGCCCGCTTCGTCGAAGCCGGGGTCGTCGTCGCCATCGGCCACACCGACGCCACCTCCGAGCAGACCCGCCGCGCGGTCGACGCCGGTGCCTCGCTCGTCACCCACCTGTTCAACGGGATGCCCCCGCTGCACCACCGTTCGCCCGGGCCGGTCGGGGTCGCGCTCTCCGACGACCGTGTGCTGCTCGAGTGCATCGTCGACGGCCACCACCTCGACCCCGTGACCGTCGCCCTCGTGCAGCGCGGCGCTCCGGGCCGGATGGTCCTGGTCTCCGACGCCATGGCCGCGACCGGCTGTCCCGACGGGGCGTACACGGTGGCCGGATCTGCGGTGACCGTCCGCGACGGGCTCGCCCTGCTCGCCGACGGTTCGTCGCTGGCGGGCAGCACGATCACGGTCGCCGACGCCGTCCGCCTCCTGCTCCACGCGGGAACCGACCTGCCCGAGGTCGTCGCGGCGTCCGCGGCGCGTGCGGCACGCCTGCTCGGGGCTCCGGCACCGCTCAGTGTGGGTGCCCCCGCCGACCTGGTCGTGCTCGACCCGGAGCGCGGCAGCGTCCGAGCCCTGCCGACGGCGGTGGTCGCGTGATCCTCGTCGTCACCCCGAACCCGGCAGTCGACGTGACCTACCGGGTTGCCGAACAGCGCATCGGTGCGACCCAGCGCGTGCTCGAGGTCCAGCGGCGCCCCGGCGGCAAGGGCCTGAACGTCGGGCGGGTCCTCGCCGCGACCGGTGTCCCGACCCACGCCGTGCTGCCCCTCGGCGGCGACGGCGGGTACTGGATCGCCCACGCCCTCGATGACCTCGGTCTCGCCCACACCGACATCGCCGTCCGGGGCGAGACCCGCACGACCGTGACGGTGGTGGACGACCTCGCGCACCCGACGATGTTCGGCGAGCCCGGCCCCGTGCTCAGCCCCGACGAGTGGGACAGGGTCTCCGCCGCTGTCGAGACACTGCTCGACGGCGATGCGACCGGCGCCCCGCCCGCAGCTGCCCTGGTCGTGTCCGGCTCCCTGCCCCGCGACACCGATCCCGCGGTCGTCGCCCGCTGGGTCACCGCCGCTCGCCGCCGCGGTGCGCTCTCGGTGGCCGACTGCTCGGGAACGGCACTGCTGGCTGCCGCGTCGGCCGGCGCGACGGTCTGCAAACCCAACCGCGAGGAACTCCTCGAGGCCACGGGCGCCGACGACGAACGCTCCGGGGCACTCCGGCTCCTCCGGCTCGGCGCGACGGTCGTCGTGGTGTCGCGCGGATCCGACGGCATCGCCGCCCACACCGCCGAGCACGTGCTCGAGGTGCCGGCGGTCCCCGGGGTCTCGGGCAACCCGACCGGCGCCGGTGACGCAGCCACCGCCGGGCTCGTCAGTGTCCTCGTCGATGTGCTCGTCGGTGCTGGTCTCCCCGCGCCCGACGGCAGCGTTCCGGCCCCCGACGACACCACCCTGCTCCGAGTCCTGCGGTCCGCCGCCGCACACGGGGCCGCCGCCGTCCTCCAGCCGGTGGCCGGCGCGGTCGACCCGGCAGACGTCCACCGCTTCCTGTCCACCCCGCCCGCTCCCGCCCACGACCGAACGAGGACCCCCGCATGATCACCGACCTCGCCCTCACCGGCCTGCTCGACACCGCCCGGACGGCCCGTCGCGGGGTCGGTGCGTTCAACGTGGTGCTGCTCGAGCACGCCGAGGCGATCGTCTCCGGCGCCGAGCTGGCCGGACTGCCGGTGATCCTGCAGATCAGCGAGAACTGCGTCCGGTACCACGGCGGCCTCGCACCGATCACGACCGCGACCCAGGCGGTTGCACGGGCCGCCGACGTCGAGGTCCTCGTGCACCTCGACCACATCGAGGACCCCGAGCTGGTCGCGGCCGGCGTCGACCTGTGCGTCGACTCGGTCATGTACGACGGTTCGCACCTGGACTTCGGCGCCAACGTGGCAGCGACCCGCGAGCTCGCCGCGCGGTGTCACGCCGCCGGTGTCGCGATCGAGGCCGAGCTCGGCGAGGTCGGCGGCAAGGACGGCGTGCACGCCCCGGGCGTCCGGACCGATCCGACCGACGCCGCGGCGTTCGTCGCCGACACCGGGGTCGATGCCCTGGCGGTCGCCGTGGGGACCTCGCACGCGATGCAGACCCGCGAGGCGTCGGTGGACCGTGACCTCGTCGAGCGTCTCCGTGCCGCGGTGCCGGTGCCGCTCGTGCTGCACGGGTCCTCGGGCCTGTCCGACGACGAACTCCGCGGCGCCGTGCAGGCCGGGATGACGAAGATCAACATCTCGACGCACCTGAACGGCCTGTTCACCCGCGCGCTCCGCACCGTGCTCGACGAGCGGCCGGACGTCGTCGACCCGCGCAAGTACGTGTCGGCGGGCCGGGATGCCATCGCCACCGAGACCGCACGACTGCTGACGCTCCTGCACGCCTGACGCGCGAGCGGAGCAGACGAAGCGGACAAGCACGCGCGAACGAGCAGCGCGTCGGCGACGCTCAGCAGAGCGGGACGTTCACCGCGAGCCCACCCATCGCGGTCTCCTTGTACTTCGACGACATGTCCGCCCCGGTCTGCCGCATCGTCTCGACGACCTGGTCGAGCGACACGTGGTGCACCCCGTCGCCACGGAGTGCCATCCGGGCGGCGTTGATCGCCTTGTTCGCAGCGATCGCGTTCCGCTCGATGCACGGGATCTGCACCAGACCACCGATCGGGTCGCACGTCAGCCCGAGGTTGTGCTCCATCGCGATCTCGGCGGCGTTCTCGACCTGCTCCGGCGTGCCCCCGAGGACCTCGGCGAGCCCCGCAGCCGCCATCGACGCCGCCGAACCGACCTCGCCCTGGCATCCGACCTCGGCGCCGGAGATCGACGCCCGTTCCTTGTAGATCGACCCGATCGCCCCGGCGGTCAGCAGGAACCGCACGACGGCGTCGTCGCGTTCGGCGGCGGGGGCGTCGGCGACCGTGGGCACGTAGGTGAGCGCGTAGTACAGCACCGCGGGGATGATGCCGGCTGCGCCGTTCGTCGGGGCGGTGACGACGCGGCCTCCGGTGGCGTTCTCCTCGTTGACCGCCATGGCGACGAGGTTCACCCACTCCATGGCGAAGAGCGGGTCGTGGTCGGGGTCCTCGCGGGTGAGCTGCTCGTGCCAGGTGGCGGCGCGGCGGCGGACGTCGAGCCCACCGGGCAGGCACCCGCCCCGGCGGACGGAACGGTCGACGCACGATTCCATCACGCCGTGGATGCCCAGCAGTCCGGACCGGATCTCGACGTCCGTCCGGGTGACGGCCTCGTTCGCCAGGGCGATGCCGCTGATCGGCAGGCCGGAACCGGCACACGCGGCGAGCAGCTCGGCGCCGCTCGAGAACGGGTACGGCACGGCGTCGTCGACCGGGATCGCGGCACCGGCGACCGCGGCCGACGCGTCCGCCGCGGGCTCGGCCGCCTCGTCCCGCGCGATGAACCCGCCACCGATCGAGTAGTAGGTCTCGTCGGCCAGGTCGGCACCGGCGGCGTCACGGGCGCGCAGCCGCATGGCATTCGGGTGTCGGGGCAGCATCGTCAGGGGGTGCAGGACGATGTCGGCGAGGCGGAACGGCACGCTCGCACCGCCGTCGAGCCGCAGGACACCGTCGCGTTCCAGGGCGTCGAGCGCGAGGACCATGGCATCGGGGTCGACGGTCTCCGGGTGGGACCCCATGAGCCCGGCGACGACGGCGCCGAGCGTGCCGTGGCCCTGCCCGGTGGACGCGAGGGACCCGTACAGGTCGACCACCACGGACGCGACGGGCAGGCCACGGACGAGGGTGGCGAACTCGGCACCGGCCCGCATCGGGCCGACGGTGTGCGAGCTCGAGGGGCCGACACCGACGCTGAACAGATCGAAGACGGAGACCGGCACGCCGCCACACTAACCCGTCCGGACGGACCGGTGCTCAGCGCCGCCGCCCGGGGCTGCTCAGCGCCGTCGACCACCCTCGGGCGGCATCACGAACCACAGCACGACGTAGGCGATCCACAGCGGCCCGGGGAAGAAGCTCAGGATGACCCAGACCACCCGGACCAGGGTGCGGGACAGGTTGAAGCGGTCGGCGAGACCGGCGCAGACGCCGGCCAGCAGACGACCGTTGCGGGGACGGGAGAGTGTGCTCATACCGACGACGCTACGCAACGCGGCCGGTCGAGGGCATCCGGGTCGCACCCCGAGCGTGGTGGGGGAAACCCCCGGACCGGCCCTGAGCAGCCCTGGGATCAGGGGATGAGGACGATCTTGCCGCGGGTGTGGCCCTGCTCGAGCTCCTCGAAGGCGTCCTGCACGCGGTCGAGCGGGTAGGTCGCGGCGACGGGCACCTCGATGGCGCCGTTCGCGACCTCGAGGGCGAGCGCCCCGAGGATCTCCGGGTCGGCGGTGTCCGCGCTGCCCGAGGCCTTCGCCCCGACCTCGGCGGCCTCGTCGAACGCGATGATCGTCTCGATGCGGTCGACCGGTACGCCGAGGGCGATGCCGAGCCGGACGTACTCGGCGCCGTGGGTGTCGATCACGGCGTCGACGCCGTTCGTCGCGAGTTCGGTGATGCGCTCCTGCAGCCCGTCGCCGTACGCGACCGGCCGTGCACGCTTGGAACGGAGCCACTCGTGGTTCGCCTCGGAGGCGACGGCGATGACGTCGATGCCCTCGTTCGCGAGCAGCTGGGTGACGAAGCCGCCGACCCCGCCGGCGGCACCGGACACCACGACGGTCTCACCCGGACGCGGGTCGACCGCACGCACGGCTGCGGCCGCGGTCGTCGCGATGACGTCGAGGCCACCCGCCACGGTCCAGTCGAGCAGGCGTGGCTTCTGGACGACCTGGACTGCCGGCACGGAGACGTACTCGGCCTGGCTGGCGCGGTCCCACGACCAGCCGATGACCTCTTCGCCCTCGTCGACGCCGTCCACCTCTGCCCCGACGGCCACGACGATGCCGGCGAAGTCGGTGCCCTGCCCGGACGGCAGGTCGCCGCCGAACGCACCCTGACGGATGGCCGACTCCCCGGGGTTGATGCCCGCGGCGCGGACGCGCACGAGCACCCGCCCGGGCGTCACCTCGGGAACGGGCACCTCGGCGACGTGCAGGACCGATCGGTCACCCCACTCGTCGAAGCGGACAGCGCGCATGGTCTCCGGGATCTCAGTCATCGGAACCGACGCTACCCCGGAGCGCGGCACCCGGTCCGTGTGGACCGCTCCATCCCAGCGAGGACGAGGAAGGGAGAGGGTGCGAGACTGGGAGCATGCCCATCCTGAACAAGGACATGCAGGTCTGCATGTCGCTGGCCGCGCGACCGAGCAACATCGGCACCCGGTTCCACAACTTCCTGTACGACGAGCTCGGCCTCAACTTCCTGTACAAGGCGTTCACCACGACCGATCTGCCCGGCGCCGTCGCCGGCATCCGTGCGCTCGGGATCCGCGGTTGCTCGGTGTCGATGCCCTTCAAGGAGGCGATCATCCCGCTGGTCGACCACATCGAGGACTCCGCCGCCGCGATCCAGTCGGTCAACACGGTCGTGAACGACGACGGCGTGCTCACCGCGTCGAACACCGATTACGAGGCGATCGCCGCACTGCTCGCATCGCACCAGGTCGACCCGGCTTCGCGTGTGCTGCTCCGGGGCTCGGGCGGCATGGCCAAGGCCGTCACGGCAGCGTTCCGCGGCGCCGGGTTCGACCGGTTGACGGTCGTCGCCCGCAACGAGCAGACCGGCCCGGCCCTCGCATCGCAGTACGGGTACGAGTGGGTGGCCGACGAGCGTGCGGCGGGGGAGACCGACCTGGTCGTCAACGTCACCCCGCTCGGCATGCGCGGCGACCAACAGGACGCGGTCGCCTTCGCGCCGGAACGGATCGAGGCGGCGCACACGGTCTTCGACGTGGTCGCGTTCCCGTCCGAGACGCCGCTCGTCCGTGCAGGGCGCGCCGCCGGCAAGCACGTCATCACCGGTGCCGAGGTCATCGCCCTGCAGGCCGCCCGCCAGTTCGAGCGGTACACGGGCGTCGCCCTGACCGACGACCAGGTGGCGCGTGCCAGCGAGTTCAGTCGGGCGCAGTAGACGCAACCGGCGACGGTCAGGAGGCCCGTGGCGGCGCCGCCACGGGCCTCCCGTCCGTCCACGGGGACGTCTCAGGCGTTCGCCGCGCGCCCCGCGGCGACCCAGCTGAGCCGGCGGATGCTCTCGCGGTTGCGGAACCAGATGCCGGGCTGCGCGATGAACCCGGGGACGAGCGATCCGGGTCCCGCGACCGGGTTCTCCCGCAGGGTGACGCGGCAGCCCCGCGGGTGCGGTTCGATCTCGACCTCGACGCGGGCCTCGCCGACGGGCCAGCCCCGGGCCTGGATGACCAGCCGGCGCGGCTCGTCGTACTCCAGGACCGTCGTCGTGTCGTTGATGACGAACGGCCAGACGCCGAACGAGTGGTGGATCCGGGTGCCCACGGCCGGCCATGCGGGGTCCTCACCACGCATCCGCGAGGCGCCGACCACCCAGGTCGGGTAGAGCCAGCCGTCGCCGAGGACGTCGAAGACGGCCTCGGGGGAGCAGTGGAAGATGCGGACGTTCTTCGCCATGGTGATCAGCCTTCCGGGGTGAGGTCGACGTCCTCCGGCAGGCCGAAGGTGTGCCGGAGTGCGCTCTTCGCCGCGTGCCACCCGGCCATGCCGTGCACCCCGGGGCCGGGCGCGGAGGACTCGGAGCACAGGTACATGCCACCGCCCATCCGCCACGGGTCGCTGGACAGGACGGGGCGCTTGACGAGCTGCCAGACGCTCGCGGCACCGGCGGCGATGTCGCCGCCGACGTAGTTCGGGTTGTACTCGCCCATCTGCACGGCGGTGCGGGAGCTCGACGACAGGATCGTGTCGCGGAACCCCGGCGCGAACCGCTCGATCTGGCGGGTGACGGCCTCGGTCGGGTCGACGTCCGACCCCGCCGGGACGTGCGCGTAGGCCCAGAAGACGTGCTTGCCCCTCGGGGCGCGGGTCGCGTCCACCACGGTCGGCTCCGCGCCGAGCACGTACGGGCGCTCGGCGTGCTGGCCGTGCGCCACGGCACGTTCAGCGGCCGCGATCTCCTGCCGGGTCCCGCCGATGTGCACGGTCCCGGCCTTCCGCAGCGACTCGTTGGTCCACGGCACCGGGTCGGACAGTGCGAAGTCGACCTTCGCCGCCGCGTTGCCGAACCGGAAGCGACGGAGTGCACCCCGCTTCGGGGTCGGGATCTGCCTGCCCGCGATCCGGAGCATGCCCGGCACGCTCGTGTCGAACAGCACCGCCTTCGCCGGGGTGAGGTCACCGAGTGACCGGACCTCCTGCCCGGTGACGATGCGGCCACCGTGCGCGACGAGGTCCGCGGCGAGCGCGTCGACGATCGCCTGGCTGCCGCCGATCGGCACCGGCCAGCCGCGGGCGTGCGCGTACGAGCCGAGTGACAGTGCCGCCGCGGCGGTGGACAGGGACGGCAGGTCCTGGATCGAGTGCGCGGCGACGCCGGACACCATCGCCGGGGCAGCCTCGCCGCGGAAGCGCACGTTCCACGCGGCCGTGCCCTGCTCGAGCGCCCG
This sequence comes from Curtobacterium poinsettiae, assembly GCF_025677645.1. NCBI lineage: Bacteria > Bacillati > Actinomycetota > Actinomycetes > Micrococcales > Microbacteriaceae > Curtobacterium > Curtobacterium flaccumfaciens. Next base: position 430,254 of record NZ_CP106879.1, read on the forward strand.
CAGGCCGAAGCGCAGGACCGTCAGAGGGTGCCGCGGCACGTGCAGCAGCGCGTCGGTCGCGAAGTCGGCGACCTGGTCGGCGTTCTCCGCCAGCGGGGCCATCAGCTGCTTGAAGGCCGGCCCGTCCACCCCGAGCTCGGCGGCGGTGCGGTCGAGGTCCTGGTAGGCGATGCCGGCACGGCCGCCGTCGAGCGGGTGCCCGTACTGCACCTCGGGCAGGCGGAGCTCGATGCGTTCCTCCATCCGGAACCGCCGGAAGAACTCGGACTGCAGGGCCATCGGGTGCACGGCGGAGCAGACGTCGTGCAGGAAGCCGGGCAGGGTGAGCTCGGCCGTCCGGGCGCCGCCGCCGATCGTGTCGTTCCGTTCGACGACCTCGACCGACAGTCCGGCGCGTGCGAGCGTCACCGCTGCCGCGAGCCCGTTCGGTCCCGCTCCGACGACCACCGCATCAACCATGCACCGAGCCTAGGGACTCGTGACTGCGTGTGGTGTCGGTCAGGTGCGCGAGGTGTCGGGATCGGCCGGGTCCGACTCGTCCTGGTCACCGTCGGCGTCGTCGGGTTCGTCGGCGTCGGCCGGGGTCGATCCGACGGGGTGTTCGGCGAGCAACTCGGCGAAGTCCTCGTCGAGCATCTGCTGCAGCCGGTCGTCGCGGCCGATCTCGTAGTCGTCCGTTGGGCGCTGGGCCCAACCGAGGCGTCCGACGACGGTGGTGCCGATGTCGTCCCAGGCCCGGGCCCGCGCGGCGAGCACGATGCCGTCGACGAAGTGCTGGTCGTCGCGGCGCTTGTCGAGCATGGTGGCGAGCTGCTCGTACGTTGCCTCACGCATCCGGAGCTTCAGGTCGTCGCCCCGCCGGTAGTCGTGCTGGTGGCGGGAACGGCCCTTCTGCTTGCTCGAGGTGGAGCGGATGTCGCGCATGCGTGCGGCGTCGCCCCGCTGTTCCTCGGCCATGCGGTGGAGTTCCTCGCGGGTGGCCTCGGCGATGAGCGCGTGGTCGAAGTACCCCTGGTCACGCAGGGCGTTCGTGATGATGCGGTTGGCCACTGCGATGGTGACGGCGGCCTTCGCGATGAGGAAGCCCTCGTCGACCGCCCGCTTCAGTTCGACCTGGCTGATGGGTCGATCGCGCACGTCGTGGTTGCGTCGTCCGAACAAGGCCATGCTCCGACGATACCGGCGACCGGTGTCGGTCCGGCTGCACGAGGGCGGCGGGCGTCAGAGCAGCAACCCGTACACCGCGACGTCGACACGCTCGGGGCCGAGCGGCAGCGCGCCACGCAGGGTGCCCTCGTGCGCGAAGCCGAGCCGCTCGGCGAGCCCCCGGCTCCGCGCGTTGTCGACCGCGGTCCGTATCTCCATCCGTGCGGACCCGCGTGCCCGGGCGACCCCGATCAGCACGGAGGCGGCCCGCCGGACCACGCCACGACCCTCCTGTCCGGCGTCCACCCAGTAGCCGAGCGACGCCTGGCCCAGGTACGGGTCGAACGTCAGCGAGGCCACCCCGACGATCCGGTCGTCCGCGCGGATGACGCAGGGCAGCGCGCGGTCCATCGCGAACTGCCCGAGCAGCCGCTCGGTGTGCAGCGCGATGGTCTCGCGGGTCTGGGCATCCCAGGCCCAGGGCTCCGCGGCCCGCAGACGATCGGTGTTCGCGTGCACGAGTGTGAGCACCGGGTCGACCGTGCTCAGGTCGCGCAGTGTCAGCGTGTAGCCGTCACCGAGGTCGCGTCCGAACGTCGTCACCGTCCCGACACTAGGCACCCCTGCCTGTCACTCGTACCGGAGTGCCTCGATCGGGTTCTGCCGTGCGGCTCGTCGTGCCGGCAAGGTGCCCGCCAGGAACGCGATGAACATCACGACGAGGATGATCGTGGCGACCGAACTCGGCGCGAACTGCATGATCTGCAGGCCCGGCAGGTCCTTGAGCACCGTGCCGGCGAGGACGTTCGAGATGCCCGTGCCGAGCAGGATCGCGACACCGGCCCCGATCGCGCTGCCGAGGAACCCGATGAACACCGCCTCGAGCGAGAACAGGGTGTACACCTTGCCGCCGCCCATGCCCATGGCCTTCATCAGGCCGATCTCGCGGGTGCGCTCCTGCACGCTCATGAGCAGCGTGTTGATGATGCCGAAGCCCGCCGCCACCAGGGCGATGACGGCGAAGGCGTTCAGGACCCCGACGATGCCGCTGATGACGGTCTGGAACTGACCGAGCTGGTCCTGGATGGTCTGCCCGAGGAACCCGTCGTCGGCCAGGGACTTCTTGACCGTGGCGACGGAGGCGTCGGAGTCGAGCGTCGCGGTGGCGCTGGCGTAGGACGTCGCGATCGAGTCGGGCTTGCCGATCTCCTGCGCGGCCTGCATGGCGTCGGTCAGTGCGGCGTTCGCTCCGGCTCCGCTGCCGAACAGCGACTCGTTCTGCACGCCCACGACGGTGGCGGTGAGCGTGTGCTCCTTGCCGTGGTAGTCATCGACGGCGATCGTGAGTTCCTTGCCGACGGCGGCGGAGGCGCTGCCGAGACCCATGTTCTTCAGGTAGTCGGTCGGCAGCATCACCTGGTTGGCGTCGGTCTCGTCGTCGAGCTGCTTCCCGCTCGCCAGGTCGGCGTCGAGCTCGCCGGCGTTGGCCGTGAGCGAGACGACGTACTTGCCGTGGTCGCCGTACTCGGCGTACTTCGGGGCGAGGGCGACCGCGGGGCGGAGGCTCGTGATGCCGTCGGTCTTCTCGATCGCGTCGACGTCGGACTGCGACAGGTACGAGAACGATGCCGGGCCGCGGTCGACGCTCTGTCCGGACGCCTCGGGGTCGTACTCCGCCGGGCCGCTGTCGGTCGAGGTGGAGTCCACGGCCTTCGTGACGACCAGGGTGCCGTCGTCACCGATCGAGGAGACCTGGCTGTCGATGTAGTTGCTGACGCCCGTGCCGATGGCCGAGGTGAGCGTGATCGTGAAGGCGCCGATGAAGATCGCGATGACCGTCAGGGTCGTGCGCAGCTTCGAGCGGAAGGTGTTCGCGACCGCGGTGCGCAGGAGGTCGAGGAAGTTCATGCGGAGTGCCTTCCGTGGGTGGCCGACGCCTCGACAGTGTCGTCGGATCCGCCGACGATCAGGCCGTCACGGACGTTGACGCTGCGGTCGCAGCGTGCGGCGAGCTCTTCGTCGTGCGTGACCACGACGAGCGTGATCCCCCGCTCGCGCTGCAGCCCGAACAGCATGTCCTCGACCACCTGTCCGGTGTTCGTGTCGAGGTTGCCCGTCGGCTCGTCGGCGAAGATCACGCTCGGCTCGCCGACCAGCGCCCGGGCGATGATCACGCGCTGCTTCTGGCCGCCGGACAGGTCGTTGGCGTCGTTCTTCGCCTTGTCGGCCAGCCCGAGCGCATCGAGCGCAGCCATCCCCCGGCGCTTCCGCTCGGCACCGGAGACACCGGCGATCTTGAGCGGGAGCACGACGTTGTCGAGCACCGAGGTCTTCGGCGTCAGGAAGAACTGCTGGAACACGAACCCGAAGGTGCTGTTCCGGGTGCGGTTGACCTGCCGCGCACCGAGTGTCGCCGCGTCGGTGCCGTCGAGCAGCACCTGTCCGGCCGACGGCTTGTCGAGCAGTGCGAGCAGGTGCATCAGCGTCGACTTGCCGGAGCCGGACTTGCCGACGATCGCCAGACTCTCGCCCTGGTGCACCGCCAGCGACACCCCCTTGAGCGCGTCGAACCGCGTCGCACCGCGGCCGTAGGTCCTGGTGAGGTCACGGGCCTCGAGCACGGGAGTGGTCATGGGTTCACCGTAGTGTCCGATGCACGACTGCAAGTTTGCGTTTGCTGTAGATCATGTGACGTTCCGGTTACAGTCGGGCCATGCCCGACTCCGCGACGCCGTCAGAACTCGGTCTCCGTGACCGCAAGCGCATCGAGACCCGCACCCGCATCGCCGAGGCGGCTCGGTCCCTGGCCCTCGAGCAGGGCGTCGACGGCACCACGATCGAGCAGATCGCCGCGCGGGCCGACGTCTCCCCGCGGACGTTCTTCAACTACTTCGAGAGCAAGGAGGACGCGGTCCTCGGGCACACCGAGCTCGACCTCGAGCCCGCGACCCTCGAGGCGCACCTGGCTGCCGTCGCGGGGGAGCCCGCGGCGCAGGCCGTCGTGGACCTGGCGTTCCTGGTGTTCGGGTCGTCGTTCGGCGACGAGCACGAGCGGCTCGAGCGCAAGGCCGTCATCGTGCGGTTCCCGCAGCTGATGCGTCGGCAGGTCGCGCGGATGACCACGGTCGCCGAGGCGATGACCGGCGCGGTGCGCACGATCCTCGAGCGCGACCCGGCCTGGGGGCCCGAGGCGGCGACCCCGCAGGCGGCCGAGATGCTCCTCGGCATGTGCATGACGGGGCTCCGCAGTGCCGCTCGGCACGAGGGGTCCGAACCGGAACAGGTGCGGGCCGCGGTGGTCGCGTCGATCCGTGAGACGGCTGCGCGCATCGCCGCGGCCTGAGGCGCGACCACGAACGGACGGGAGGCCCGTGGCGGCGTCGCCACGCGCCTCCCGTCCGTCAGGCGGGTGCGTCGAGAACGGTCAGGGCTTCGTGATGAAGCCCTCCTTGACCATCCAGTCGAAGGCGACGTCGGCCGGCTCACGCCCCTCGACGTCGACCTGGCGGTTGAGTTCCTGCAGCACGGCGTCCGTGAGCTTCGGCGAGATCTGGTCGTAGATCCCCTCGAGCTGCGGGTACTCCTCGAGCGTCTTCGAGTCGATGACGGGCGCGACGTTGTACGCCGGGAAGAACCCCTTGTCGTCATCGAGCACCGTCAGCCCGAGCGACTTGATGCGGCCGTCGGTGGTGAAGACCTCACCGAAGTTGCACTTCCCGCGGTCGGTGGCCGTGTAGACCGTGCCGGTGTCGAGGATGCTCACGTTGCTGCTCGGCACCCCGTTCGACCCCGAACCGCCGAGCTCCAGACCGTACTTCTTGAGCATCGGCTTGAAGCCGTCGGCACGTGAGTTGAACTCCGACTCCACGCAGAACGTGCGCTGGTCGACCGGCAGCTTGGTGATGTCGGAGAGCGTCTTGACGTCCCCGAGCTCCTTGACGGCCTCGTTGCGGACGGCGAAGGCGTAGGTGTTGTTCATCGGCGCCGGCTCGAGCCAGGTCAGCCCGTTGTCCGCGTCCTCCTGCTTCACCGCCGTCCACTGCTCGGTCTTGTCCGGGATCCCCTTCGCGTGGCCCATGAAGGTCAGCCAGGCGGTGCCGGTGTACTCGTACGTGAAGTCGGCCGCGTGCGAGGTCATGAGCTCACGGACCGCGACGCTGCCGGGCACGTTCGTCTCGTCGGTGACGTCGAACCCGGCGGCCTTGGCGGCGAGCACGGCGATCTTGCCGAGCACGAGCTGCTCGGTGAAGTTCTTCGACGTCACGGTGATGTGTGCGTCGGCCGGCAGGTCGTCGATGCGCTGGATGGAGCCGGCACCGGCCTCGGGCACGAACGAGGTTGCGGGCTGCAGGCCGCAGCCGGTCAGGACGAGGGCGGTGGCACCGGCGACGAACGCGGCGGCTCCGACCCGGGTGCGGGTGCGGCGGGTGCTGCGGGTGCGGCGGGTCATCGGAGTCCCTTCGGTCGTGCGACCGTCTCGACCACGCGGCCGAGCCAGTCGATGGAGAGGGCGAGCAGGGCGACGAGCAGGGCCCCGGCGACGAGCACCTTCGGCAGGAACAGCGTCACGCCCGTCGTGATGAGCAGCCCGAGTCCGCCCGCACCGACGAAGGTGGCCAGGCTCGCCGTGCCGACGAGCAGCACGAGGGCGGTCCGGATGCCCGAGAGCATCACGGGCACCGCGAGTGGCAGTTCGACGCGCATCAGCACGCTGAAGGCGCTCATGCCCATGCCGCGACCGGCCTCGACCAGTCGGTCGTCGACGCTCTGCACGCCGATCATGGTGTTCCGGAGCACCGGTAGGATCGCGTAGAGCACGAGCGCGATCACGGCGGACGAGCTGTTCAGGCCGAGCCAGGCGGCGAGCAGCACGATGAGGCCGACGGCCGGGGCCGCCTGCCCGAAGTTCGCGACGGCGAGCACGTACGGGCTCGCCCGGCGCAGCGGCCCGCGGGTGAGCACGACGCCCAGCGGGATGCCGATCACGAGCACCAGGACCGTCGACTGCAGCGTCAGCACGAGGTGCTGGCCGGTCAGGGCCAGGATGTCCGCCGGGTTGAGCGTCGTGCGCTCCGTCGGGGTCAGGTCCGCCGTCGCGAGCCACACCGCGAAGCCGGCCAGGACGACCAGGATCGCGATCGGCTGGAACAGCAGGCCCTTCCACGAGGTGCTCGCACCGGTGGCGGGACCGGCAGCGGCGACTGCGCTCACAGGTCTTCTCCGGTGGGCATGGCCGACACCGGCGACGACGGCATGGTCTCGATCGGGTTCGTGTTCGTGCCGACCGGCGTGTAGGCCTGGTCGCCGGCGGCGGTCGCGCGGGAGCGGGTGATCGCCTCCATCACGGTCTCGACGGTGATGACCCCGCGGAACGCGTCACGACGGCCGGTGACGAGGGCGGCGCCGGCGCTCGAGACGAGCATGGTGTCGAGCGCGTCGTTGAGGGTCGCTGCCTCGCCCACGACGGGCAGGCCGGGCTCGACGCCGTCGGGGATGCGGTCGAGGCGCTCGAGCTGGCGGCGGGACGGCCACCCGATCGGACGCTGGCGGTGGTCGACGACGACCGCGTGCTGGTGCCCGCCGGCCTCGTTCATGCGCTGCAGCACGGCCTTGACCTCTTCGCCGGGCGAGCACGTCACGGCCGACTCGACCTCGACGTCGCGCACGCGGTTCAGTGTGAGCTGCTTCAGCCCGGCGCCCGAGCCGATGAAGTTCTCGACGAACTCGTTCGCCGGCTCGGCCAGGATCCGCTCCGGGGTGTCGTACTGCACGATGTGCGCACCCTCGGTGAAGATGACGATCCAGTCGCCGAGCTTCACGGCCTCGTCGAAGTCGTGCGTGACGATGACGATCGTCTTGTGCAGTTCCTCCTGGATCCGCAGGAGCTCGTCCTGCAGGCGCTGGCGGGTGATCGGGTCGACCGCACCGAACGGCTCGTCCATGAGCAGGACGGGCGGGTCCGCCGCGAGCGCACGGGCCACGCCGACGCGCTGCTGCTGCCCACCGGAGAGTTCGCGGGGGAACCGGTCGCGGTAGGTGTCGGGGTCGAGCGAGACCAGGTCGAGCAGCTCGTCGACGCGCGCCGCGATCTTCTCCTTCGACCAGCCGAGCATCTTCGGCACGATCGCGATGTTCGCCGCGACCGTCATGTGCGGGAAGAGACCGCCGGCCTGGATCACGTAGCCCATGCGGCGGCGGAGTTCGTCGCCGTCGATGCCGGTGACGTCGTCGTCGCCGACGACGATCCGGCCCTGGGTGGGTTCGATCAGGCGGTTGATCATCTTGAGCGTCGTCGTCTTGCCACAGCCGGACGGGCCGACGAGCATGACGATCTTGCCGGCCGGGATCTCGAGCGTGATGCCGTCGACGGCGGGCTTCGACTGCCCGGGGTACCGCTTGGTGACCTCGTCGAGCAGGATGCTGCGCCCGGTGACGTCCCCGTCGGGCGCGGTGGTGGTGGCGGAGTCAGTGCTGGACACGGATACCTCTCGAGATGGTCAGGCGGCCGAGGCCGATGAGGAGCAGGTCGAGGACGAGGGCGAGCAGGACGACACCGACCACCCCGACCACGACGGAGAACAGGGCGTTGGCGCCGCCGAGGCGGGACAGCCCGGAGAAGATGAAGCCGCCGAGCCCGGGGCCGAGCGCGTACGCGGCGATGGCGGCGATGCCCATCACCATCTGCGCGGAGACGCGGACGCCGCTCAGGATGATCGGCCACGCCATCGGCAGTTCGATCTGCAGCAGGGTGCGGAACCGGCTCATGCCGATGCCGCGCGCCGACTCGACGACAGTGGGCGGGATCTCGGCCAGGCCGACGACCGCGTTGCGCAGGATCGGCAGCGCGGCGAAGAAGACGACCGTCACGACCGACGGCAGGACGCCGAAGCCGAGCGGGACGATGAGCAGGCCGATGACGGCGAACGACGGCAGGGTGAGACCGATGGCCGACACCCCGTTCGCGAACGCGGTCAAGCGCGGGCTGCGGTAGACGAGTGTGGCGAGCACCACGGCGATGACCGTGGCGAGCACCGTGCACTGGACGACCAGTGAGAAGTGCTGCCACGATGCGAACCAGATCTGGCTCCATCGCTCCACGACGTACTGGAACACGGGTGGGCGCTCCCCTTCCGGTCGGCTGAACTGCCCACAGATCGGGGCACGAGCTCGGCCAAAGCTACGCAGCAGCTGGACCGGTTGCACAACGCACATCGGCGCACACGGTCGTTTCCCTCACATCTGCTGGGAGAACAACCCCTGGTCAGAGCACGGACTGCACGGCAACCCTGGGAGAACGGTAACGATCGGTCTGCGGGCTCGGCTACGCGTCGAGGTCGCGCAACCCCGCTCGCTCCGCGATGTCGACGAGCTGCTCGCGCCAGCGAACCCATTCCTCCGGCGACTTGTCGGCCAGGTTGCCGTCACCGTCGCCGGCCAGGCCGTCGAGCATCTCGCGCACGATGTCGGCGTGACCCGCGTGCCGCGCGGTCTCGTACGCCATGTGCACCAGGATCCGGTGCAGGGTGACGTCCCGGTGCCCCTCCGGCCACCACAGCACGGTCCCGGCGGCGCTCAGGTCGAGCGCCTCGATCGTGGCGTCGGCGTGGGCGGCACTCCGGTGGTGGAAGGCCACGATGTCGGCCATGGTCTCGTCGAGCGAGGCGTACATGTCCTCGCCACCCTCCGACTCGAGCCAGGCGGGCTGGTCCGGCAACGGCCGCCCGAACACCTCGCCGAAGTAGCGGGCCTGCACCCCGGCGACGTGCTTCACGAGCCCGAGGACGTTCGTGCCCGTGGGCGTCACGGGCCAGCGGGCCTGCCGCTCCGCCAGCCCGTCGAGCTTGGCCAGCAGGGCCGCACGGTGCTTCTGCAGGTACCGGTGCAGCGTCCGCTTCACCGCGGTGTCGGCGGCCGCGCCGTCCGCGGCCGTCTCGCCGTCGGCGCTCCGCGAGGACCCTTCGTCCGACAGCAGGGCGTTGCCGCTCGCCGCCAGCGTGCTGGTGCTCGCCGGGTGCACCTCGGGGATCGCTTCGACGTCGCTCATGCCCCCGATCGTGCCACCCGGAGCTCCTGCAGGCGCGTCGACTCCTGCACGGCGACCCGTTCGGCCGTCAGCAGCAGCCCGGCGACCTCGGAACCGGTGCGTGTCGGTGCGTCGTTCCAGCTCGTCAGGTCGCGAACCCGCCCCATCCGGATGTCCGGGGCGGGGCACCACAGCACGGGCTCGCCCTCCTCGCGGGCGAGGGCGTGCCACACGACGTCGAGCGCGTGCTGCACCCGGGGCGCGTGGACCGCGTGCGGTCCGCCGGCGGCGGACACGACCGCGCCGACCAGGCATGCGCCGACGAGCGGCCTGCCCTGCACGTCCATCGCGGCGGCACTGGAGGCCGTGCGCTCGCGGCCGTGCTCGTCGAGGTAGGCGAACCAGGCGTGCTGGACCCACCCGCGTTCGACGACCGCGCGTGCGTCGGAGAGCAGGTGGACGAGTTCGCCGAGTTCGCGTACCCGGTCGTCGACCCGTCGCGCGCGGGCGTCGGCGCGGCGGTCCGAGATGCGGTCGAGCAGACCGCGGAGACCGTGTCGCTCGGGTCGGACGGGGGCGGGGGAGGCGTCGGTGGCGACGTCGTGCTGGACGCGGAGCTCGAGGGTCATGATGGCCCCTCCGATCGGCTGTGCACGGATGGTGCGGTCACGATAGCCCCGCGGGGACTCAGTCGTCCAGCACCGCGTCGATGCTCCGTTGCGCGACGCTCCGGAAGGCGCGTTCGTCGGCGGTCGCCAGCGCGGACGCGAGCGCGACCGCCCACCCCCGGGCGCGCAGCCAGGTGGTGTCCGAGGCTGCGACGTGTGCCCGGAACGCGTGACGTCCCGGCCGGTCCAGCGTCAGCCAGGCGGTGGCGAGGTCGACGGCGGGGTCGCCCGCGGTGACGTCCCCGAAGTCGATCACGGCCGACAGGCGGTCGACACCGTCCGACGGGTCGACGAGCAGGTTGAAGGGGTGCAGGTCGCCGTGCACCCAGACGGGAGGCCCGGCGTGCGCGGGCACGGCGGCTGCGGTCCGCCACAGCGTGGCCAGCTCTCCGGCCCGGTGCACGCCGTGCTCGTCGAGTCGCGTCAGCACGGCGTCGCTCCGCGACGCGAGCGGCACCGCACGGAACGGGTTCGCCGGGGCGTCGTCCGGGGCCGGGACGTGCAGGAGCCCGACGAACGCGGCGAGCGCCTCGGCGACGGGGACCCCGGCCACCCGTTCGCCGATCGCCGTGCCGGGCAGCCACGGCACGATGCTCCACGACCACGGGTACCCGAGGGCCGGGTGCCCGGTGCGGACGGGAGCCGGCACCGGGACGACCGATCCGACCCGGGCGGCGATGTCGGGCAACCAGCGCTGTTCGTGTTCGACGAGGCGTGCGGCCAGCTCCCGACGGGGGACCCGGACGGCCAGGTCGTCGCCCAGGCGCAGCACGACGTTGTCCCAGCCGTTCGCGACGACCTCGAGCGGGAGCCCGGCCAGGTCGGGGTGCTGGTCGCGCAACAGGGACCGGACGAGCGGGACGTCGACGTCGACCTCGGCAGCGGGTGTGGGCACGGCGTCAGGCTAGTGGGCCGCCGGACACACGCCCGCGAACTGGGGCCGGTGGCGCGACACCCTCCTCGGTAGTCTCAGAGGCGAGGTGACGTGGGTGTTTCCCTGGGGGGACCCGCGTCACTCCGGAGCGATGAGCGCGACGAGCCGCGGGATCTCCGGACGCAGCCGTTCGGTGACGAACGCGTCCAGCAGGACCGTCCAGAGTTCTCGCAGTCGAATCACCACGCGGCCGACGAGCGACGTCGCGCGTGGTCAGCGAACACCGGCGGCGGGTGCACCGGCCGCATTCGGCAGGCGTTCGGCCGGGTGCCCTACGGTCGGTCGCCATGGACGGATGGCGGAACCCTGCGCGCTGGGCACGGACGGGGCGGTGGCTGCTGCTGCCGATCGCGGTGCTGGACTGGGTCGCGCTCGCGCCGCAGACCATCGTGGTGCTGGCGTTCCTGATCGCCGTCGTGGGGCTCGCCGGCATGGCTGCGGCCCTCGTGGTGCACATGCTCCGACGGTCGCGCGGGGCGATGGCCGGCCTCGGGGTCGTGCTGCTGCTCGGTGGCCTCGTCGTGTTCGGCCTCGATCCGTTCCCGGGCTCGTTCCCGCTCATCGAGTCGTGGTGGCCGGAGTCGATCACACAGCCGCAGCACGTCGGCAGCGCGTACTGGCAGCTGGCCGGCCTGGGCATCGAGCTCGCCGGGTTCGCCTTGCTCGCCACGCTGCTCGTGGTCGCGCTGACCGGCACTCCGCGCCCGCGGCAGGACCGCTTCCGCTCCTGACCCACCCCGGGCAGCGCGCCGCACCGGTCCGACGTGTCGCGCTCAGTGCCGCGTGAGCACCACCAGCGTGACGTCGACCGCGGCGTCCGTGGGGACCGCCGTGCGCACCCGTTCGACCGCCGTGGCCCCGTCCGGGGCGGAGCGCACCAGCGCAGCGAGGTCGTCCAGGTGCCGGAGCCCGTCCGACGTCAGGACCCCCTGCGTGCAGATCGCCAGCCGGTCGCCGGGTTCCAGGTCGAGCGCGCCGGGCGACCGGGGGATCGACTCCGGCTGCAGCCCGAGCGGCAGGTCGAGCGGGTGCAGGACGCGAGCCGGTCCGTCGGCGGGGACGAGCACCGCGAGGCCGTGCCCGGCGTCGCCGAAGTCGACGTGACCCGACGTCGGGTCGAGCCGCAGGTGGAAGAGCGAGCCCACGGCGTCCGCAGCCGACAGGTCGGCGGTGACCTGCGCCTCCAGGCCGACGATCGCGTCCGACACGGCCGAACCGGTCCGTGCCGCCACGGCACCCCGGACCGTCGCGGCGAGCAGGCCAGACGCCGGTCCGGCGGCGCTCACGCGGCCGACGGTGACGTGCAGGCCGCCGTCCGGGGCGATGCGCCAGTCGGCGACGTCACCCCCGCCGTCGTCGTGCTGGGCGACCACCACGTCGAGGTCGTACCCGGGGATCTCCACCGGGTCCGGCACCAGTCCGTCGAGCACCCGGCGCACCCGCCCGCGGTCGATGGCGATGCCGAGCTCCCGCTCCGCCCACCGCGCCAGGTCCCGCAGCAGGGCGACGTCCTCGTCCGAGAACGACCGCGGAACCGCGTCCATGATGCACAGGGTGCCCACACGGGTGCCGTCGACCATGGTCAGCGGTGCACCCGCGTAGAACCGGATGCCGTGCTCCGCCACCGCCGCCGTTCCGGCGAACCGGGCGTCGAGCGACGCGTCCGGGATCACCATGGGTTCCGGGGTCAGCACCGTCGACGCGCAGAACTGCTCGCTGGCGGGGACGCTCGATCCCTGGTGCCAGCCGAAGGTCGACTGCGTGGTGACGAGGTCGTGGTGGACGAGGTTGAGGAAGGTCAACGGGACGTCGAACGCCTCGTGGGCCATGCGGGTGATGCGGTCGAAGCGCTCCTCGGGTCCTGATCCCAAGATGGCGAGCGCCTCGATCACCGCGGTGCGCTTGTCCGCACCGTCGAGATGGTTGGTCACCCGGCCTGTCTACGCCCATCGTCCGACAGGAACCAGTCCCTCGGGTGGGGGTCGGCGGTCAGGGCGCGTCGCTCGGACACCGGGGCAGCCCAGGCCGCCGCATTGGACAACACGCGCTGGATGTCGGGGTGGTGGTAGACGGGGTACTCCTGGTCGCCGGGCGAGAAGTAGAAGACCTTGCCGAGGCCCCGGCGGTACGCGACGCCGGAGCGGAAGACCTCGCCGCCCGCGAAGGTCGACAGGAAGACCTCCTCGTCGGGGCGGGGGATGTCGAAGTACTCGCCGTACATCTCCTGCCGGTCGATGACGATCGGGTGCGGCACGCCGGCCGCGATCGGGTGCTCGGGCGCGACGGTCCAGACGAGTTCGCGCTCGCCGTCGTTCCGCCACTTCAGCGAGCAGGTCGTGCCCATCAGGCGCTTGAACGGCTTGGAGTAGTGGCCGGAGTGCAACACCACCAGGCCCATGCCGGCGTGCACGGCGTCGACGACCAGGTCGACGACGGCGTCGCTCACCTCGTCGTGGGCGGCGTGCCCCCACCAGAACAGCACGTCCGTGGTGGCCAGGCGTTCGGCGGTGATGCCGTGGTCGGGTTCCTGCAGGGTGGCGGTGGAGACGTCGGCCCCGGGCTGCTGCTGCCGGAGCGCCTCGGCGATCACGGTGTGCATGCCGTCGGGGTAGTGCCCGATGACCGTCGCGTCACCGCGGATCTCGTGCACGTTCTCGTTCCAGACGACGATGTTCAGGGGACGGTTCTCGGTCGGCGCTGACATGTCGCCCACGCTACCCGTGATCGGATCGCGCAGGCTCTGGCGTTTTCTGATCGTTTGACCTACCTTCAGATCACATCCGCGCAGGGCGTCGGCGCCAGGGGGCACCGATCACCGTCCGCGCCGAGGACAGGGGCTCGTCCGATGCAGCACCGCACCATCACCACCGTCGCACTCGCGGCGGCACTCGCACTCGCCGTACCGACCACCGCGTGGGCATCGCCCTCCGGTCACCACTCGAAACGGACCGCGACCACCTCGACCGTGACCTACACGGCGAGCGACGCGGTCATCCCGAACCCCTCGCGCGGGTTCGACCACACCACCGAGACGCACTACCGCGCCGACGGCACCGGGTACACGCCGCTCGACGCCGCGACCCTCCGGGGCTACCGGGCCGAGGGCGTCACGCAGGTCGTCCGGGTGTTCTACATGGAGGCGTTCGTCCAGCAGCGGCAACTCAGCCCGGCCTGGCTCGCGCTCGTGCAGCACGACTACGACACCGCACGCGCAGCCGGCGTGGGTGTGATCACCCGGTTCGCGTACGTCCAGGGTGGCTCGTACCCGTACTCGGCGCCCTACGGTGACGCCGATCTGCCGACCGTGCTCGCGCACATCGAGCAACTCACCCCGACGCTCCGCCGCAACGCCGACGTCATCCCGACCCTGCAGGGGGGATTCATCGGGCTCTGGGGCGAGGGCTACTACACCGACCACTTCGCGAGCGACCCGGCGAACCCGGGCGTGCTGACCGAGGCCGACAAGGACGCCCGACGGCAGGTGCTCCAGGCCGAGCTCGCGGCCCTGCCGTCGAGCCGCTCGGTCCAGGTCCGGACGATGCAGATGAAGCAGGACGCGCTCCGCACCCCGTCCGGCACGGCCGGGGCACTCACCCCGGCGCAGGCGCACGACGGATCAGCAGCGTCGCGCATCGGGCACCACAACGACTGCTTCCTCGCCTCGCCGGACGACTTCGGCACGTTCCTGAGCAACCCGCTGTCGCTCGACCAGGACTACCTGGCGGCGGAGTCGCGGTACGTCCCGGTCGGTGGTGAGACCTGCGCCGTGAACGCGCCGCGGTCCGAGTACCCGTCCGCCTCGGCCGAGATGGCGAAGTACCACTACAGCTACCTCAACCTCGACTACAACAAGGACGTCCTGGCGACCTGGGGCGCGGACGGCATGACCGACGCCGCGAAGAAGCTCGGCTACCGCTTCACGATGACGTCGAGTACCGCCACCTCGGGCGCGAATCCGTCGGTGGCGGTGTCGATCCGGAACGACGGCTGGGCGGCACCGTACAACAGCCGCCCGGTGCAGCTCGTCCTGACCGACGGCGACCGCCGGGTGACCGTGCCGGTGGACGCCGACGCGTCGTCCTGGCAGCCGGGGCAGAGCGTGACCGTCCGGTCGTCGCTCGCCGACGTGCCGGACGGGCGCTGGAGCGTCGCACTCGCCCTGCCTGCGCCGGAGGCCTCGGTGGCGGCGGACCCTGCGTTCGCGATCCAGACGGCGAACACCGGCACGTGGGACGCGAGCACGGGCGTGAACCACCTCGGTCAGACGGTCGTCGTCCAGCACTGAGCGGACGTGCAGCGCGCCCCGGGTCGGACGGCCCGGGGCGTTCTGCTGTCTGTCAACCGGGTCCGCCACCATGGAGGCCATGACTCCGCGCTCCCTGTTCCGCGCCGCCGCGGTCGCCGAACTCGTGACATGGACCCTGCTCATCCTCGGGATGGTGCTCAAGTACGGCCTGGACGCCGGCGACTGGGGCGTCCGGATCGGCGGTGGGGTGCACGGCTTCGTGTTCCTGGCGTACCTGGTGGTCACGACGGTCGTCGCGGTGAACCAGCGGTGGTCGCTCGGGGCGCTCGTGCTCGGCTGGGCCAGTGCCGTCGTGCCGTACGCCACGGTGCCGTTCGAGGTCGCGGTCGCCCGCCGCGGCATGCTCGAGGGCTCCTGGCGCCGCTCGCCGGACGCCCACTCGGGCTTCTGGGACCGCCTGCTGTTCTTCGTGGTGCGTCGGCCCGCCGTGGCCGCGGGCATCGGGGTCGTGGCCGTCGCCCTCGTCTTCACCGGGCTGCTCGCCGCCGGGCCGCCCGTCCCGTCCCGCGGCTGACCCCCCGCGCGTCACCCGGGTCCCCTCGCGCCCACTTCGTGTGCAGGAATGGTCGGGTTCGTGGTGCGGACCCGACCATTCCTGCTCACCAAACGCGGCCGCGGACGCGACCACGGACGGACGGGAGGCCCGGTGCCAGCTGGCACCGGGCCTCCCGTCCGTGGGCTGGTCGCTGCTACAGCGCTGCCAGCGCCGCGTTCAACGTGGCGGACGGACGCATGACCGCGCTCGTCTTGGCGTCGTCGGGGCGGTAGTAGCCGCCGATGTCCGCCGGGTGCCCCTGCACCGAGACGAGCTCGTCGACGATGGTGTGCTCCTGCTCACCGAGCTTCGCCGCGAGGTCCGCGAACGACGCTGCGAGCTCGGTGTCCTGGGTCTGCGCCGCGAGCTCTTCAGCCCAGTACTTCGCCAGGTAGAAGTGGCTGCCGCGGTTGTCGATCGAACCGAGCTTCCGGCCCGGGGACTTGTCCTGCTCGAGGAACGTCCCGGTGGCACGGTCGAGGGTCTCGCCCAGGATCTTCGCCCGCTCGTTGCCCGTCACGTCGGCGAGGTGCTCGAGGCTGACCGCCAGTGCGAGGAACTCGCCCAGGCTGTCCCAGCGCAGGTAGTTCTGCTGCACGAGCTGCTGCACGTGCTTCGGCGCGGAACCACCGGCACCGGTCTCGAACAGGCCACCACCGCCGAGCAGCGGGACGACGGAGAGCATCTTCGCCGAGGTGCCGAGCTCCATGATCGGGAACAGGTCGGTCAGGTAGTCGCGCAGGACGTTGCCGGTGACCGAGATGGTGTCCTCGCCGCGGCGGATGCGCTCGAGCGAGAAGCGCATGGCGTCCTCGGGCGCGAGGATCTCGATCTGCAGGCCGTCGGTGTCGTGCTCGCCGAGGTACTTCCGGACGAGCCCGATGAGGTTCGCGTCGTGCGCGCGGGTCTCGTCGAGCCAGAACACGGCCGGCGTCGCGGAGGCACGGGCGCGGGTGACGGCGAGCTTCACCCAGTCACGGATGGCGACGTCCTTGGTCTGGCAGGCGCGCCAGATGTCACCGGGCTCGACGTCGTGCTCGATGACGACGTCGCCCGAGGCGGTCGTGACGCGGACGACGCCGGCGCCGGGGAGCTCGAACGTCTTGTCGTGCGAGCCGTACTCCTCGGCCTTCTGCGCCATCAGGCCGACGTTGGGCACGGAGCCCATCGTCGACGGGTCGAAGGCACCGTGGGCGCGGCAGTCGTCGAGCACGGCCTGGTAGATGCCGGCGTAGCTCGAGTCGGGGATGACGGCGAGGGTGTCGTGCTCGTCGCCGTCCGGGCCCCACATGTGGCCCGAGGTGCGGATCATCGCGGGCATCGAGGCGTCGACGATGACGTCGCTCGGCACGTGCAGGTTCGTGATGCCCTTGTCCGAGTCGACCATGGCGAGCTCGGGGCCGTCGGCGATGCCCTGCTTGAAGGCACGCTCGATCTCGGCGCCGTTCGGCAGCGCACCGAGGCCGGCGAGGATCGAGCCGAGGCCGTCGTTCGGGGTCAGGCCCGCGGCGGCCAGGTCGGCGCCGTAGCGCTCGAAGACCGACGGGAAGAACGCCTTGATGACGTGCCCGAAGATGATCGGGTCCGAGATCTTCATCATCGTGGCCTTGAGGTGCACGGAGAACAGGACGTCCTCGGCGGCGGCGCGCTCGATCTGCTCCCGCAGGAACGTCTCGAGGGCGGCCACGTGCAGCACGGTGCCGTCGACGACCTCGCCCTGCAGCACGGGGATCGACTGCTTGAGGACCTGCTCGGTGCCGTCCTCGGCCACGAAGGTGATCGTCAGGACGTCGTCGGCGGGGGCGATCCAGGACTTCTCGTTCGACCGGAAGTCGTCGACACCCATGGTGCTGACGTTCGTCTTCGAGTCACGCGACCAGGTGCCCATGCGGTGCGGGTGCTTGCGGGCGTAGTTCTTGACCGACAGGGGTGCGCGCCGGTCGGAGTTGCCCTCGCGCAGCACCGGGTTGACGGCGCTGCCCTGGACGCGGCCGTAGCGGGCGCGGACGTCGCGCTGCTCGTCGGTCGTGGCCTCGTCCGGGTAGTCGGGCAGGTCGTAGCCCTGCGCCTGCAGTTCCTTGATCGCGACCTTGAGCTGGGGGATCGACGCCGAGATGTTCGGCAGTTTGATGATGTTCGCCTCGGGGGTCTTCGCCAGGTCGCCGAGCTCGGCGAGGGCGTCGTCCAGGCGCTGCTCGTCGGTGAGCCGCTCCGGGAACTGGGCGATGATCCGGCCGGCGAGCGAGATGTCGCGGGTCTCGACGTCGACACCCGCGGTGCCGGCGAAGGCCTGGATGACCGGGAGGAAGGAGTGGGTGGCGAGGAACGGCGCCTCGTCCGTGAGGGTGTAGATGATCTTGGCCATGCTGGCGGGTACTCCCTTGTTCGACCGTCGGTACGTCCACGGTACTCGTGGCGCAGGATGTCTCGACATCAAGATACATGGCCCCCGCGTCCGCGCGGCAGATGCTCGGCCGACACCCTGGAGGCGCACTGTCGACACATAGGAACGGTGCGTGGACTGGTCTCCCGCAGCACCAGAGCGAGGGAGAGCGCGCATGACCACCACACGGCAGACCCCGGACGACTTCGGCTGGACCGCGGAGGACCTGCGGTCCGCCTACGCCTCGGACGGCAGCGGGCCCTACCGGTACGCGCCGGACGGCTCCGGCCCGTTCTCGTACGACCCGGACGGCTCCGGGCCCTGGCTCGTCGGCCCCGAACCCCGACGGAGCGCCGGGCGGTTCGCACCGCGCCAGCGTGGCAGCCGGCCGCGGCTGCGGCGGATC
Source organism: Curtobacterium poinsettiae (assembly GCF_025677645.1). Lineage (NCBI taxonomy): Bacteria > Bacillati > Actinomycetota > Actinomycetes > Micrococcales > Microbacteriaceae > Curtobacterium > Curtobacterium flaccumfaciens. The sequence goes on from NZ_CP106879.1 coordinate 448,655, forward strand.
GGGACGGCCTGCACCGCCGGTGCGCTGGCGCTCGTGCTCGCCGTCGGCAGCGTCTCCGTCGTCGCGCACGCCGCTCCTCCACACCCGTCGGTGCAGGCGAGCGCCGTCCACGGTTCCGGACCCGACGGAGCCTGAGCCTCAGTCGCCGATCGAGACGCGGAACACCCGGACGCCGGCCGCACGGAGCCCGGCGAGCCCGAGCCGCATGCGCAGGGGCCGGAACGGCCGGCGGAACCCGGACGACGCCGACGCCGCATCGATCTGGTGCAGGACCTCGGACGTCAGGGTGCGCTCGAGCTTCGGTGCGAGCCGCGTCACCCCGGATACGGTGACGACGATGCGGACGGCGTGCGGCGCGAGCATCGGCGCGATGAGCTCGGCAGCCGCCTGCGCCCGGTGGAACGCGGGGTCGTCACCCGGACGGCGGATGGCGATGACGGCCAGCGCCGCGTCCCAGGTCTCCTCGGGGTCCGGCAGGTCGTCGACCCCGATGACCCGCATCCGCGCGGCGTCGATCCCGGCACGCACGGCCGCAGCCCGGAGCACGGGCAGGAGTTCCTGGGTACCGGCCAGCACGACGTCGGCCGACGCCAGGTCGACCGTTCCGTACCGCTCACGCGGCGATCGGGCCATGGTGCGGGTCCTTCCGTCGCTTTTCCCTGACCGTACCGATGCGCAGGGCCCAGGGGACGCCCGAGGCCGTGGTGATCAGGGGCCTCCCAGCACACTCGGTAACGAAAAGATCACGAAAGGGCCTGTACAAAGCGACAGAGTCGTGCAGAATGGTGGGCGGCCATGACGACTGCACCCGAACTCGACCAGCACCCGGAGACCCCGGTGGTGCACCTGTCCCGTCGCGCCGCCCTCGAGGCCGAGCGCGCAGCAGCCCGCGGACCGCACCGTCGCAGCAAGACCGCCCCGGTCGCGAAGGCCGTTCGGTCCGAGAAGCCGGCCAAGGCAGCGAAGGCCGTCAAGCCGGCGAAGGCCGCGAAGCCGGCCAAGATGCCGAAGGCCGCGAAGGTCACCACGCCAGTGCGAGCCGTCGTCCTCGCGTCCTCGGCCACCGAGCCGGCCGGCCGCCGCTCCGCAGCCGCACGCGCCACCACCGAGCACGTCGACGACCGCATCCAGCGCGTCGTCCGCCGCCCCGCACCCAAGGTGACCCGCGTCGCCAGCGCACCCCCGGCCTCCCGGTCGGCCCGTGCCGGACGCATCACGCTCACCAGCGCCGCGGCCGCCATCGCGATGTTCGCCGCATCGGCCATGCCCGCCCACGCGAGCGCCGGGACCTCGATGGCCACCTCGACCATCGCGCCCGTCGTGCGCACCCAGGACTACGCCGTGACCCAGGCGGTCACGGCCGCCGGGTTCGACCGTGACGGGTTCACCGTCGGCGGCGGCTCGACGGTCTCCACGAAGACCGCTGGTTCGGCCGACACCGCGGCGACCGCGGGCGGCGCCGTGTCGTTCGGCGGCGCGGTCCGCTCGCCGTTCCCCGGCCCGGTGCAGATGAGCTCCGGCTTCGGGTACCGCTCGGCACCGTGCGGCGCGTGCTCGTCGCTGCACCAGGGCCTCGACTTCACCCCGGGCATGGGCACGCCGATCGGCGCCGTCGCCGCGGGCAAGGTCCGGGTCTCTGGCACCTACTTCTCGTACGGCAACGCGGTCATCATCGACCACGTGGTCGACGGCCGTCAGGTCTCCACGCTCTACGGTCACATGATCCCCGGCTCCTCGCCGCTCAAGGTCGGCGACACCGTCGCTGCCGGTCAGTTCATCGGGCTCGTCGGGTCCTCCGGCGTCTCGACCGGTGCGCACCTGCACCTCGAGGTCCTGATGGACGGCGTCACGCCGATCGACCCGAAGGCGTGGCTCGAGGCCCGCATCGGCCGCTCGCTCACCCTGTAGCGACCGCGCGCCACAGCGTCCGAACCCGTCGCGACGCGGGATCCACAGCCGCTGTCGAGCGACAGCACGGTGATGTCCCAGTCGGCCTGTGCAGACTCACAGGCATGGACGATCCCCACAGACCGCCCGCCCGTCGTCGATCCGAGGCGGCTGCCCGCTGATGGGCGCTGACACCTGGATCGCCTTCGGGCTCGTCATCCTCTTCGTGCTCGTCGGCGGGGTCTTCGCGGCCGCCGAGATCGCACTCGTCTCCCTCCGCGAATCCCAGCTGCAGCAGCTCGAACGCCGCGGCCCCCGCGGGATGCGGGTCGCCGAGCTCGGCCGTGACCCGAACCGCTTCCTGTCCGCCGTGCAGATCGGCGTGACCGTCGCCGGGTTCTTCTCCGCCGCGTACGGTGCGTCCTCGATCGCACCCGACGTCGCGCCGCTGTTCCAGGGGCTCGGCCTCGAGCAGGGCACGGCCGAAGCCGTCGCGCTCGTGCTGATGACCCTCGTCATCGCGTACCTGTCGCTCGTGTTCGGCGAGCTCGTGCCGAAGCGCCTCGCCCTGCAGCGTGCCGAGGGCTTCTCGATGGCCGTCGCCCCGACACTGGAGCGCTTCGCCGTGCTGATGCGGCCGGTGATCTGGCTGCTCTCGAAGTCCACCGACACCGTCGTGCGACTGCTCGGTGGTGACCCGGACGCCCGCAGCGAGTCGATGAGCACCGAGGAGCTCCGCGGGCTGGTCGACGAGCACACCGGCGTCGACGAGCAGGGACGCCGGATCGCCCGCAGCGCCCTGGACGCCGGTGACCGCATCCTGCGCGAGTCGATGCGCCCCTGGTACGACGTCTCGACGCTGGACGCCGGCCTCTCCGTCGCCGAGGCCACCGACCGGGCCATCGCGGCGGGGCACACCCGGTACCTCGTGACCTCCGGCGGGCGCGACGAGGTCGAGGGCTTCGTGCACCTCCGTGACCTGCTGCGTCCGGTCGACCCCGCGGCCCCGGTCGCCACGCTCGTCCGGCCGGTGCTCGCCCTGCCCGAGACGAAGTCGCTGTCGAGTGCGATCGCGGACATGCGCACCGACGGCCACCAGATCGCCCTCGTGGTCGACGAGTACGGCGGCAGCGCCGGCATGGTCACGCTCGAGGCGCTGCTCGAGGACCTCGTCGGCCGCATCCGCGACGAGTGGGACTCCACCGAGTACGACGAGTCGGTGCTCGCGCACGACGGCGTCGACGGAGCCACGGTGCTCGAGGACCTGGCTGCGGACGGCGGCCCGGTCCTGCCGGACGGCGACTACGAGACCGTGGGAGGGCTCGTGCAGGTGCAGCTGGACCGCGTCCCCGAGGTCGGTGACGTCGTCCTGGCTGGCGGCCACCGCCTCGAGGTGACCGCCATGGACGGTCACCGCGTCGCGCGGGTGCGCATCGGGTCCGACGCCGCGCCCTGACCGCGCCCCCCAGCGGAGGAAGCCCGTGGCGGCAGGCGGTCGCAACACCCCGCGGGACGCCGGCGAGCGGTCACAGGCCGTCGTCTGCGGCGCCACCAGCCGACAGGTCGCGACCAGACGGCGGGCGGCACGCGACGTGTCGCGACCGGTCGGGCACGGCCGGTCACGCAACGGAACGCGACCAGACGGCGTACGGGAGGCGCGTGGCGGGGCCGCCCCGCGCCTCCCGTCCGCTCCGGGCGGTCGCAACACGCCGCCAGACGCCGACGCGCGGTCACAGGCCGTCGCCTGCGGCGCCACCAGCCGACAGGTTGCGACGGGACGGCGCACGGCACGCGACGTGTCGTGACCAGTCAGAGACGGCCGGCGGCCCCGCCGCGGCCCTCCCGCCTGCCGGATGCACGGCACGGGCACGTACGCTCGTCGCATGGGTATCGACGTGCGCAACGAGATCCGCGACTTCCTGTCCTCCAGGCGGGCGCGGCTCACCCCCGAGCAGGTCGGCATGCCGTCGTTCGGCGGCGGGGTCCGACGCGTGCCCGGGCTGCGTCGGCACGAGGTCGCCATGCTCGCCGGCGTCAGCGTCGACTACTACACGCGGCTCGAACGCGGCTCGCTCAAGGGCGTCTCGGACAGCGTCCTCGAGGGCCTGGCGAGCGCCCTGCAGCTCGACGAGGACGAGCGTGCGCACCTGTGGGACCTCACGCGCCTGGCGAACTCCGGCGCGAAGGTCATGCACCGGAACGTGCCGACCCGCGTGCGCCCGGGAGTGCAGCGACTGCTCGACGCGATCACCGGTGCGCCGGCCTGGGTGCGGAACGAGCGCGGGGACGTCGTCGCGACGAACGAGCTCGGCCGTGCGCTCTACGCACCGATGTTCGCCGGCCCCGGACGCCCGGTGAACACCGCACGCTTCACGTTCCTCGACCCGGCCGCCCGCGACTTCTTCCCGGACTGGGCGCAGACCGCGAAGGACGCCGTGGCCGTGCTCCGGACCGCCGCGGTGTCGAACCCCTGCGAGCCGGGGCTCATCACGCTCGTCGGCGAGCTCTCCACCCGGAGCGAGGAGTTCCGCGGCTGGTGGGCCGCCCACGACGTCAGGATGCAGCGCACCGGCAAGAAGCGCATCGACCACCCGATCGTGGGGGAGCTGCGGCTGTCCTACGAGGCGCTCGACCTGGTCGCCGACCCCGGCCTGACGCTGTTCTCGTACTCGGCCGAACCGGGCAGCGAGTCCGAGCGATCGCTCGCGCTGCTCGGCAGCTGGGCCGCGACGGAGCGCGCCGAGCAGTACGCGGCCCTGCGCGAGTCGGCGTCCGAGTCCGAGTCGGTCGACTGACCCGGCCGGCGGACGGGCGCGAGCGCCAGCGCCGCGGTCGGACCGTCAGGCCTGAGGTGGGACGTCGTCGTCGAACCGCTCCGGCGAGCGCATCCGTTCGATGCGCAGCTGACGCTCCGTCGCCGACAAGCGCAGCACGCGGATCGCGGCGAACACGAGCACGATGAGGGCGACGGCCAGCACGGCGAGCGCCAGCACGAACAGGGCGTAGAGGACGACGACGAATCCGAGACCACTGTCTGCGAGCATCCGTCGAACACAGCAGCGCGGGTTCGTAGGGTGGGGACGTGACGAGGACGACGGACGGCTCAGCGGGGGATGCGGACCACCGGCAGCACCGTCGGCCCGAACCGGCGTTCGCCCGTGCGGTCGCGAAGGCGCTCGGTGACGCCCGGACGGTGCTGGACATCGGTGCCGGTGCCGTTCCGTACACGCCGACCGACCGTGACGTGCGGACCGTGGAGCCCGGCGCGGACCTGCCCTTCGCAGACGACACCTTCGACGCCGCGATGACGACCTTCTCGCTGCACGAGTGGGACCACCTCGAGCGCGGGCTCGCCGAGGTGCGTCGAGTGACCCGGGGCCCGATCGTGGTCCTGACGTTCGACCCCGACCGCATCGAGCGCTCCTGGCTCGCCGAGTACGCCCCCGAGGTGCTGGCGGCCGATGCCCGTCGCCACCCGGCGCTGCCACGGATCGCCGACGCACTGGTCGGCGACACCGTGACCAGCACCCCGTTGCCGATCCCGTTCACGTGCGTCGACGGGTTCGCCGAGGCGTACTACGCCCGCCCCGAGCGACTGCTCGACCCCGGCGTGCGCCAGGCGGACCCGGCGTGGGGCCTGGTCGACGAGTTCACCGTGCGGCGGTCGGTGGCCGCGCTCCGGACCGCGCTGGAGTCGGGGGAGTGGGACCGGCGGCACGGGTCGCTCCGGATCCGCCCGACGTACGAGGGCTCGGTCGTCCTGGTCGCGGCGACGCCGAACCGACCTCGCCCGGCCGATCACGGCTGCACCGACCGGCGCGGGCTTGACACCCGGTCGTAGGCTGGTCGGGTGAGCTTCCAGGAGGTGGTCGGCGCCCGTATCGCCGGCATCAGGGCGTGAGGCCCCCGGTCGCGCCCTCGGGTGCGGCCGCCCTCGTCGAACCCTGACCTCCTCCGCCCGGTGCGGTGTGCGTCCGCACGCCCCGGGTCCGTACGAAAGCGATCACCCATGCTCCCCATCGTGGAGAAGACCATCCGCACGTCCTTCGTCAACGCCTCGCGCAAGGAGGTGTCCGACCTCACCCTGCCCGCCGGCTTCGAGACGCTCGACTGGGACGCGCTCGACTACCTCGGCTGGCGCGACCCGAAGATCGGCCGGCGTGCGTACGCCGTCGTGCCGACCCTGGACGGCGAGCTGATCGGCATCCTGTTCCGGCAGGCCGAGGCCTCGCCCCGTTCCCGCGCACAGTGCTCGTGGTGCCAGGACGTCAAGCTGCCGAACGACGTCGCCTTCTACAGCGCGAAGCGGTCGGGCCCGGCCGGCCGGAACGGCAACACGGTCGGCACCCTGGTCTGCCAGGACTTCCAGTGCTCGCGGAACGTCCGGAAGCTGCCGCCGCCGGCCTACGAGGGCTACGACGTCGAGGCCGCGCGCCTGCAGCGCATCGAGGACCTGCAGCTCCGCGCCGCGTCCTTCGCCGCCGAGGTCTGAGACGCGACCGACGACGGACGGGAGGCCCGTGACGGATCCGTCACGGGCCTCCCGTCCGTCAGGTGGTGCGTCTACCGGCCGATGGTCGACATGTCGGGGTAGCGGTCACCGGTCGGGACCGGCAGCGCCGACAGGCGCGACAGCTGGTCCGCGGTGAGGGTCAGGTCGGCTGCACCGACGTTCTCCTCGAGGCGGGAGACCCGCTTCGTGCCGGGGATCGGGACGATGTCGTCGCCCTGGGCCAGCAGCCAGGCGAGCGACACCTGTGCCGGGGTGGCCCCGGCTTCGGTCGCGATCTCCTTGACCGCGTCGACGATGCGCATGTTCTGCTCGAACGCCTCCTGCTGGAAGCGCGGGTTCGCCAGGCGGAAGTCGTCGGAGTCCAGGTCGGACGGCTTCGTGATGGCACCCGTCAGGAAGCCGCGGCCGAGCGGCGAGTAGGGGACCAGGCCGATGCCGAGCTCGCGCAGGGTGTCGAGCACGTCGCCCTCGGGGTCGCGCGTCCACAGCGAGTACTCGCTCTGCAGCGCGGTGATCGGGTGGACGGCGTGGGCCTTGCGGATGGTCTCGGCACCGGCCTCGGACAGTCCGATGTGCCGGATCTTGCCCTCCTGCACGAAGCCGGCCAGCTGGCCGATGACGTCTTCGATCGGGACGGCCGGGTCGACGCGGTGCTGGTAGTAGAGGTCGATGTGGTCGGTGCCGAGGCGACGGAGGGAGCCTTCGAGCGCCTCGCGGACGGACTCGGGCTGACTGGAGATCCCGCGCTGCTGCGTCGGCGTCTCCTCACCGGCCTCGTGGCGGTACAGGCCGAACTTGGTCGCGATGACGACGTCGTCGCGACGGCCCTCGAGCGCACGGCGCAGGAGTTCCTCGTTCGTGTAGGGGCCGTACGCCTCGGCGGTGTCGAACAGGGTGACGCCGAGGTCGATCGCGCGGTGGATGGTGCGGATCGACTCGTCGTCGTCGGTGCCGGCGCCGGTGTAGAAGGCGCTCATGCCCATGGTTCCGAGGCCGATCGGGCCGACCTCGAGGTCTGCGAGCTTGCGTGTCTGCATGCTGCAGGTCTACTCCCGGTCTCCGGGGCGGCGGGAGGCACTGGCTGTACCCGCCTCCGCACCGCTACGCTGCGGGGGACGGGGCAGACGCCCCGGGCTCGGGGGAGTGTCGTGGTCGTCATCTGGATCGTCATCGCCGTGGTCGTCGTCATCGGCGCCCTGCTCGTCGTGCTCGAGGTGCAGAACCGCCGTCGGCGGCGGGCGCTCGAGGAGCTCGACGACCTGTCGGGCCCGTGGGACGGCGCACGTGCCACCACCGACGCCGAAGCCGCGCACTCCGTGACCGAGGGGCTCGCCAAGTCCGCACACCCCGGCATCACGGGTGCCGGCGGCGGCTTCCCCGGCTGAAGCGACCGCGCCCACCGCGCCGCTGTTGTCGAGAGCGGCTGATCGTGCGTCGACGTCGCCCGCCGGCTTCGTGAGGTTCCTCCAAGGTGCTCGCACGAGTCCTCCGCGCACTGGTGTGATCGACCCGTGAACCTGTACTTCCGACTGCTCCTGCTGCAGCTCCGCACCCGCCTGCGCGCTCGGGTCGGGGGACGCCGCCGAGCGTCGCTCTGGGACGAGGTGCGGACGCCGTTCCGGGTGGTCCCGACCGACCTCGACCCGCTGCGGCACGTCAACAACGGCAAGTACCTGTCGATGCTCGACCTCGGTCGGCTCGACCTGATGCTCCGCTCCGGCTACTGGGCCGCGCTGTCCGAGCACGGCTGGTACCCCGTCGTGTCGGCGCAGACGATCACGTACAAGCGGTCGCTGACGCTCGGGCAGCGGTTCGAGCTCCGGACCCACGTGCTCGGGGTCGACGACCGTGCCGTGTACCTGGAGCAGACGTTCGTGCGACAGGGTGCCGTGATGGCCCGCGCCGTGGTGCAGGCCCGGTTCCTGCGGCGTTCCGGCGGGACGGTCCCGACCGCGGACCTGCTCGAGGCGGCGGGTGGGGCCGACCGCGACCTGACCGTGCCCGACTGGGTGCACGACTGGGCGAGCGCGACCCGGATCAGCAGCAGCGCGGCCTGAACGGTGCTGATCGGCGAGGTCGGCCGGTCCGGACCGACGTCGCCGGCCGGTCCTACGATGACCGCATGGACATCGTCGACCTGGTGCTGCCGGACACCGCCGCGTGGCGTGCCTGGCTCGACGACCACGAGCACGAACCCGACGGGGTGTGGCTCGTCCTGGCGAAGAAGGGCGTCACGGAGCCGACGACCCTGACGTACGACACGGCCCTCGACGAAGCCCTGTGCTCCGGCTGGATCGACGGGCAGCGGCGCGGACGCGACGACACCACCTACCGCCAGCGGTTCACCCCGCGCCGGAAGGCTTCGCTGTGGTCGCAGCGGAACCTCGGCCTGGTCGCCGCACTCGTCGCCGAGGGGCGGATGCGGGAGCGCGGGCACGCCGAGATCGAGCGCGCCAAGGCCGACGGCCGGTGGGACCGCGCCTACGCCGGGTCGGCCACCGCCACGGTGCCGGAGGACCTGCAGGCCGCGCTCGACGCCGCGCCCGCTGCCGCCGCGCTGTTCGCCGAGCTCGACGCCACGAACCGGTACGCCGTGCTGCACCGCATCACCACCGCCCCGAACGCCACGGTGCGGACGAACCGGCTCACCAAGCTCGTCGGCGGACTCGAACGCGGCGAGACCCCGTACCCGCGGCCCACCCGTCCGGAGACCCCTGCGAACCCGGGCAGCGGTCGGGGGACACCGACTCAGCGACCGGCAACGCACCGGGCGTAGACCGGGGTCATGACCACAGGCACTGACACCACGAACCGTCCGGCCGCGTCCTCCGGCACCTTCCGCATCGGCGGCGACCTCGAGGTCAACCGGCTCGGCTACGGCACCATGCAGCTCACCGGCCCCGGCGTCTGGGGACCGCCGAAGGACCACGACGAGGCGATCCGCGTCCTCAAGCGCGCGGTCGAGCTCGGCGTGAACTTCTTCGACACCGCCGACTCGTACGGCCCCTACGTTGCCGAGGAACTCCTCAAGGAGGCCCTGCACCCGTACGGCGACGACGTCGTCATCGCCACGAAGGCCGGCCTGACCCGCACCGGCCCGAACGTCTGGCCGCCCGTCGGCCGCCCGGAGTACCTCCGGCAAGAGGCCGAGATGAGCCTCCGCCGCCTGGGCCTCGAGCGCATCGACCTGTTCCAGCTGCACCGCATCGACCCGAAGGTCCCGCTCGAGGACCAGGTCGGCGAGCTGAAGAAGCTGCAGGACGAGGGCAAGATCCGCCACATCGGCCTGTCCGAGGTCTCCGTCGACGAGGTCAAGGCCGCGCAGGAGATCGCCACGATCGTCTCCGTGCAGAACCTCTACAACCTGCAGAAGCGTGATGCCGAGGAACTGCTCGACTGGTCCGAGGAGCAGGGCATCGGCTTCATCCCGTGGTTCCCCCTGGCCACCGGCGGGTTGACCGGCGACGACTCGCCGCTCACCGAGATCGCCGAGCGCAAGGGTGCCACCCCGGCGCAGCTCGCGCTCGCCTGGCTGCTCAAGCGCTCTCCGGTGATGCTGCCGATCCCCGGCACGTCGAGCGTCGCGCACCTGGAGGACAACCTGGCGGGTGCCACCGTCGAGCTGACCGACGACGAGTTCGAGGAGCTGGCGAAGCTGGGGCACTGACCCTCAGGACGCGACCGCGGGTCGCGAACGCGACGACCGGTCGGACGGGAGGCGCGGTGCCAGCTGGCACCGCGCCTCCCGTCTGTTCCCAGTCCTGTCCAGATCCGCGCTTGCGGAGGCATACCGGGTATGTGCATACTCAGTATGGCCACGGTGGCCCGGAGACAGGGGAAGTGTCATGAGCGTTCGGATGGGCGTACTCGCGCTGCTGGTGGGGGGACCCGGCTACGGGTACCAGCTCCGGGGGGAGTTCGAGCACCGCACGGGCGGGAGCTGGCCGCTGAACATCGGCCAGGTCTACACGACCCTGGACCGCCTGGAACGCGACGGCCTCGTGGCCCGCGGCGACGCCGACGACGACGGACACGTCGTCTACACGGCGACCGACGCGGGTCGCGCGGAGGTGGCGCGCTGGTTCAGCGAACCCGTGCCGGCCAAGCGCGGCCGCGACGAGCTGGCGATCAAGTTCGCCCTGGCCGTGACCGTGCCCGGGGTCGACGTCGCCCGGCTGGTGCAGGTGCAGCGCGGTGCCGCGATCCGGAACCTGCAGGACCTGACACGACTGAAGCGCACGACCGACCCGTCGACGGACCTGGCGTGGTCGCTCGTGCTCGAGTCGATGGTGTTCCAGGCCGAGGCCGAGGTGCGCTGGCTCGACCACGTGGAGTCGAGTGTCGCGCGGTACCGGCCGGACGAGCACCCTGCGGCGCCTGCCGGTGCCGACACGGCCGCTGCCGCTGCCTCTGCCGCTGCCCGGAGCGCACGGTGACCGCCGCCCCGCTCCTGCAGCTCGACGCCGTGAGCGTGCACTACGGCTCCGGTGCGAAGGCCGTCACGGCCCTGGCCGGCATCGACCTGCGGGTCGAGCGTGGCGAGATGGTGGCCGTGATGGGCACCTCCGGCTCGGGCAAGTCGACGCTGCTCGCCTGCGCCGGCACCCTGCTGCCGCCGACGAGCGGTGAGGTGCTGATCGACGGCGCCTTCGTGTCCGACCGTCCCGCCAGGGAGCTCGCAGCGCTGCGCCGCCGACTCATCGGGTTCGTGTTCCAGGACTTCAACCTGATCCCCTCGCTGACCGCGGTCGAGAACGTGGCACTGCCACTCGAGCTCGACGGGTGGAAGGCCTCGCAGGCCCGCCGTGCCGCGGAGCTCGCGCTCGACAACGTCGAGCTCTCGCACCGCGCCGACGCCTACCCCGACGACCTGTCGGGCGGGCAGCAGCAGCGCGTCGCGATCGCCCGTGGGGTGGTCGGCGAGCGCCGGCTCGTGCTCGCTGACGAACCGACCGGTGCCCTCGACTCGCAGACCGGCGAGGTCGTGCTCCGCATGCTCCGTCGGCACGTCGACGCCGGGGCCGGTGCGCTCCTGGTGACCCACGACGCCCGGCACGCGGCCTGGGCGGACCGGATCGTGTTCCTGCGCGACGGTCGGGTGGTGGACGAGACCGTGTACTCGGGCGTCGAGGCGGCGCTGACGGACCGGACCGCCTCGTGAGCCGGGGTCGGCGTGCCGGGACCGACCGGACGCCGTTCGCCCTGAGACCGGCGCTCCGTCTGGGGCGTCGACTGGCGTTCGCCAAGGCGGGCCGCGCGGCCCTGATCATCGCGCTCATCGGGATCCCGACCGCCGGGTTCGCCGCCGTCGCCGTCGTGGTGCAGTCGACGCAGGCCACGGTCACCGAGCGGCTGGACTACGACCTCGGCCAGGCATCGGCGCAGATGCGCGTGTCCGGCCCGGACCTGCCCGGCATGGTGCAGGACCCGGTGCAGTGGGAGTTCACGGACTCGGAGCGGAACAGCCCCGTCACGGAGTCGGACGAGGACTCGCCGTTCACGAACATCCTGGCCCACGTACCCGACGGCGCACTCTCGATCCCGGTGGGCAGCACGCCCGTCGTGCTCCAGGGGGAGAACGGCCCGGTCGGACTGACCGCTGTGGAGGGCAGTGTCTGGGACCCGTCGCTCGAGGGCCACTGGCACCTGCTCGACGGTTCCGCGCCGACCACGCGCAGTGGGCTCATGGTCACGCCGGCCACGCTCGCACGCCTGGGGGCGCGGATCGGCGACACGGTGGACCTGACCGACCCGGTCACCAAGCGCTTCACGATCACCGGCACGATGACGGACCTGGGGACGGACCCGGGGTCGCAGGGGGTGTTCCTGCCGTGGGGCACGACGCTCGCGACGACCGACACCACCGACGACGTCGGGCTCACCGACGTCACCGTGTACCTGCCGTCGGACGCCCCGACGTGGTCGGAGATCCGGCAGCTCAACGCGCACGGCATCGTCGTGCAGTCGCGTCCGGTCGTGCTCGACCCGCCGGACGCGCGGCTCCCCGGTGGCACCGCGAGTTCGACGCTCGGCTGGTACCTCGGCGCGATGGCACTGCTCGGTGTCTTCGCGATGTTCGAGGTCGCCCTGCTCGCCGGGGCCGCGTTCCTGGTCGGCACCCGGGCGGACACCCGCTCGTACGCCATCGTCACGAGCGTCGGTGGCGACAAGCGGTTCGTCCGCACGATCGTCGCCGGGTCGGGCCTGGTGCTCGGGCTCGTCGGCGCGGTCCTCGGGGTCGCGGCCGGCACCGGGATCGGCGTGCTCGCGTTCCGGCTGATCGACAACGGCAACGTGGCGTCGTTCCCCGGGTTGCACGTGCCGCCGCTCCTGCTGCTGTCCATCGCCGCCGCCGGGGTGCTCGCCGGACTCGTCTCCGCGCTCGTCGCCGCACGGTCGGCGACCCGCATCAACGTGCTCGCGGCGCTCCGGGGCTCGCTCCGTCCGGTGCCCGTCAGCCGGCCGGCCCGCCGTCGTCGGCGTGTCTGGGGGCCGCTGCTCGTGGTCCTCGGCGCCGTGATGACGCTGGCGTGCGGCGTCGGGGTGCTCATGCTCAACGACCGCCCGGTGCAGCAGGACCGGTGGGCCTGGGTCGTCGGTGCCGGCGTCGCGATCGGGCCGTGCCTGATGCAGCTCGGCATCGCCGTCTGCTCGCCGTGGCTGCTCGCCCTGGTCACCCGGCTCACCGCCCGCGCGGGGCTGTCCGCACGACTCGCCGCCCGCGACGCCCGCCGCAACCCGGTCCGCACGGTGCCGGTGCTCGCGAGCGTGATGAGCGTCGTGTTCGTGGCATCGGTCGTGATCACGTGGAGTGCGTCGAGCCACGCCCAGTACGTCCGCGGGTACGAGTACACGACGGCGGTGGGGGTGGCGACCGCCGAGGTGCTGACCGAGACGAAGGAGGGTGGGAGCACCGGCCGCCACGACGCGGAACTGGCGGCCCACGCCGCGAAGGTGGTGTCCGGGGTCTTCGACCAGGACCGCATCCGGGTGCTCGGTGTCGCGCAGGAGCAGCCGGGCGACACCCCATCGACCATCACGATCCCGCACCGCTGGAGCGCGTACGACTGCCCCGCGAACGACACGACGAGCTGCTCGTACTACCTGGACACCGCGAGCGCGTCGACGCCGCACATCTGGACGGGCACCGAGGACGACTACGCCGTGCTCACCGGACACCGCCCGTCAGCCGCCGTCCGGAGCGCGCTCGAGGACGGTCGGGCGGTGTCGCTCTGGCCCGAGTACGCCCACGACGGTGCGGTCCGGATCGACACCTTCCACGACCGGACCTGGGACAGCGAGCCCATCACCGAGCGGAGCCGCCCGACGGCCAGCGTCTCGATCCCCGCGGTGCTCGACGTGCAGACCCCGCGGATCCAGGTCGGCGTCTTCATGACGAAGGCGACCGCCGAACGGTACGGCGTCCCCGTGGTCGACGGCATGCTCGTCACGACGCTGCCCCACGACATCCAGCCGGCCCAGTGGGACGAGCTGAGCTCGGCGTGGCAGAGCTTCGGCGGGGACGACCGTGCGCGGTGGAGCGGCCCGACGTTCACCTACGAAGCCGGTCCGGTCGACAACGGGGCGATCATCCGGGCGATCGTGCTCGCACTGGCGGCCGCCGTCACCATCGGTGCGACGGCGGTCGCGATCGGGCTCGCCCGGTCCGACGGCCGGCGGGACGACGAGGTGCTCGACGCCGTCGGCGCCGCACCACGCCTGCGCCGAGGGGTGTCGACCTGGCAGGCGGCGATCCTGGCCACGGTCGGCTCGGTGATCGGGACGCTCCTCGGACTCCTGCCGATCCGCGCCCTGACCCTGCGGTTCACCGAGAGTCCGGTCGGGGTGAACCACATGCCGTTCGTGCCGGACTGGCCAGTGCTGGCCCTGCTCGCGATCGGCCTGCCCCTCGTGGTGACGGCCGGGGCGTGGCTGACGTCACGGGGTCGGCGACGCCCGGCCGTGCGACGGGCACGCTGACGCGCACGCTGCGCTTCGCGTCTCGCTCCGTGCGCTGCGCTTCGTGAGCAGAAGATGTCGGGTCGGCTGCTCGGACTCGACGTCTTCTGCTCACGAAGTGACCGGCGCCTTCGGGATCGGCACCTCGGCCAGCACGACCTCGTCGTCCATGGGGATCGGGCGTGCCCTGGTCCGCGCCGGAGCCGACCCCGACACGGCCGCGGAGCTCTTCACCGTGCTGCTCGGTGAGCTCCACCGGCAGCGGCTGCTCGGCCTGGCCGTCGCTCCCACGCGTGCCGAGGCGGCAGCGCGCGCGGCGCGCGTCGTCACCCTGTTCCGTCCGTGACCCCGGGACGGACTGGAGGCCCGTGGCGGCGTCGCCACGGGCCTCCAGTCCGTCAGGGAGTGCGCAGAAGGCGACGGGTCGCGTCTCCGGACCCGTCGCCTTCTGCTCACTCGATGCCGCTCACGCGAGCTCGGGCAGCGCCTCCGCGTAGGTGCGGAAGTCGCCGCGCTCCGTGTGGATCGCCCACAGGCGGTCGGCGATGGACTCCCCGGAGTGCTCGGGCTGCCCGTCGTCGATGCCGAAGGGGATGATGAGCTGGCCGACGTGGACGTCCTCGTCGCGGACGGCGTCGTGCAGCAGCTGCGCGTAGGCGCTCTCGGCCGCGAAGGCGACCGACGTGCCGGTGACCCGGGCGCCCGGTCGGACCGCGCTGCCGCCGTTGACGAACAGGATCGTGCCGTGGCCGATCGCACGCATGCCGGGCAGCACCTGGCGGACGGCGTTGACCGAGCCGTAGACCGAGAACTCGATCGGGCCGACCAGGTCGTCCGCGGTCGTCTCGAGCACCGGGCGCATGTACTCCTTGGCGGGGAGCGGGCTGTACTGCAGCACCTCGATGGGGCCGAGCTGCTCGGTGGCGCGCTCGAGTGCGGTGCGCAGGGAGTCCCCGTCACGGACGTTCGCGGCGAACCCGGCTGCGGTGTGGCCGCGCTCACGCAGTTCCGCGGCGAGGCCGTCCAGGCGGTCCTGGTTGCGGGAGATCAGGGCGACGGCGAAGCCCTCACGGGCGAAGCGCTCGGCGACGGCGAGGCCGAGGCCCTTGCCGGCCCCGACGATGGCGATGGTGGTCATGCGGTGTACTCCTCGTCGCTCACGTGCTCGAGCCAGGTGGTGGTCGTCGCCGGGTCGTCGGCGGCCTCGAGCATCGCGAGGTGTTCCATGTAGTCGGTGGGGGTCGCGCCGTGCCAGTGTTCCTCACCGGCCGGCGTGTAGACGGTCTGTCCAGCCTGCACCTCGATGACGCGGCCGTCCCGGGTGCCCATCCGCGCGACGCCCTCGGTGACGTGCAGGGTCTGACCCTTGGCGTGTGCGTGCCACGCGGTGCGGGCGCCGGGCAGGAACCGGACCTTGGCGACGGCCATCGTCTGACCGGGCTCCTTCGGCGAGGCGATGGCGTCGAGGTACACGTCGCCGGTGAACTGCTCGGGCGGGTTCTTGACGGTCGGCTGCTTCGGTTCGATCTGCATGTCGACGACGGTAGGCCGCCGTGCGCGCCGTCGGGAGGTGCCGACAGACCCCCTCAGGGGTTTCCCGAACGCAGCGTGTGTGATCGACCCACGACCCCGGGAGGATCATCGTGGACACACCCGTCGGAACGCCCCGCAGCCGCCGCCTCTGGTCGGTGGCAGGCCTCGCCGCCGTCGCCGCACTGGCCCTCACCGCCTGCACGAGCGGTGACGGAACCGAGCAGGACGGATCCGACCGGGGCGGCGGTTCGCCGTCCGCGCGTGCGACCGCGCCAGCCGACCTGTCGGCCGGTCAGGTGGCACTCGACGGCGACACCACCGACGTGGTCACCGGCCTGGAGGCCCCCTGGTCGGTGGTCCTGACGGGTGACGACGGCGACGCGCTGGTCAGCGAGCGCGACTCGGCCCGGGTGCTCGAGCTGCGGTCCGACGGCACCACCCGTCGGGTCGGCACCGTCGAGGGGGTCAGCCACGGCGGCGAGGGCGGCCTGCTCGGGCTCGCGCTGCACGACGACGACCTGTTCGTCTACTCCACGGCCGGCGACGGCAACCGGATCCAGCGGTACGAGCTGACGGGGAGCGCCGGATCATGGGGACTCGGCGAGGCGACGACGATCATCGACGGTCTGCCGAAGAACACGTTCCACGACGGCGGCCGGATCGCGTTCGGACCCGACGACATGCTCTACGCGAGCGTCGGGGACGCCGGCGCGAGCACGGACGCACAGGACGAGGACTCGCTCGCGGGCAAGATCCTGCGGCTCACCCCGGACGGCGACGTCCCCGCCGACAACCCGATCGACGGCTCGCCGGTGTGGAGCCTCGGGCACCGCAACGTGCAGGGCATGGGGTGGTCGTCGGACGGCACGATGTTCGCGTCCGAGTTCGGCGAGGACACGAACGACGAGCTCAACGTGATCGAGCCCGGGTCGAACTACGGCTGGCCCGAGGTCGAGGGCACCGGCGGCGAGGACCAGGGGTTCGTCGACCCGGTGCAACAGTGGTCCACCGACGAGGCGTCCCCGAGCGGCCTCGCCGTCGTCGACGACACGGTGTTCGTCGCGAACCTGCGGGGCGAGGTGCTCCGGGCGGTCCCCGCGGACGACCCCGGCACGGCGACCGAGTACTTCGCCGGTGACTTCGGTCGCATCCGCACGGTGCTCGAGGGCCCGTCGGACACGCTCTGGTTCGTCACGAACAACACCGACGGCCGCGGGACGCCGTCGAGCGGGGACGACCGGATCGTCTCCGTCCCGTTCACGCGCACGTGAGAGGGGTTCCCGCAGCCCCTCGCTCGTGCCGAACAGGGCGAAGTACCGTGACGGCATGAACCACCGCGACGAAGCGCGCGACTTCCTCTCCAGCCGTCGCGCACGCATCACCCCCGAGCAGGCCGGTGTCGAGACCTTCGGCACGCGCCGCCGCGTCAGCGGGCTGCGTCGCGAAGAGGTCGCACGCCTGGCCGGCGTCAGCATCGATTACTACACGCGGCTCGAGCGCGGCAACCTGCAGGGGGTGTCGGACAGCGTGCTCGACGCCATCGGCCGGGCCCTGCAGCTCGACCCCGCCGAGCAGGAGCACCTGCGCGACCTGTCGCAGCACCAGAACGAGACCCCGCGTCGCGCCGGTCGTGTCGTGCCCGTCGCTGCCGTCCGGCCCGAGCTGCAGTACCTGCTCGACGTCGTCACGGACGCCCCGGCGATGATCATCAACAACCGGCAGGACATCGTCGCCGCGAACGCGCTCGGCTTCGCGATGCACTCGGACCTGGTCGCGGCACCCGCGCGGCCGATGAACTTCTCGCGCTTCATCTTCCTCGACCCGCAGGCACGGAACTTCTACCAGGACTGGCAGCGGGCCGCGCACACGAACGTCGCGATCCTGCGCCGCGAAGCGGGCCGGACGCCGAACGACAAGGACCTCGCCGCGCTGATCGGCGAGCTGTCGATGCGGAGCGACGACTTCCGCGAGCTCTGGGCAGCGCACGACGTCCGACGCCACTACGCCGGCGTGAAGTCGTTCCGGCACAGCGTCGTGGGGCCGCTCGAACTGCACTTCCAGACGCTCGAACTCGCCGAGGACCCGGGGCTCGCCCTCACCATCTACCCGGCGACGCCGGGCAGTCCGACGGCCGACGCCCTGCGGGTGCTGGCCTCGTGGGCGGCGACCGAGGGCATCGCGGAGCGGGCGCGCCAGCTCGCCTGATGCGGTGGCCGTGTCGCACGCCGTGCCGGGTGTCCACAGTCACCAGAACGAAGGGTGCGATCAGCGCATGAACGACATCGAACCCCTGCGGACCGCCGCCCCCGCGAGCCCGCCCGGTCGCCTGCAGCGCCTGCGGTTCCGGCTGCGCGCCGAGCAGGAGATCCACGAGCTCACCCGTGACCGCGAACTCGAGGACCGGGTCCGAGCCGAGGCGGCCGTCCGGCTCGCGCCCGGGCCGTGGCACCTCGGGGAGCTGTTCCGGCGTCGGTGACGGCTGAGGGGTGAGGACAGCACCTGTCACGGTTCCGCGGTCGGCCCTAGCGTCGAGGACATGACGTTCGCCGACACCGACCCCGAGTTCACCCGGTACCACGCCGACTTCGTGGACGAGACCCTGCGGAACGCATCACTCAGCGAGCACGACCGCGCGGTCGTCCAGCTCGGTGCGACGATCGCGGCCGGGGCACCGACGGCGTTCCGTGACCTGCTGGAAGCGGCCCTCGACGGCCCGCTGTCACCCACCGAGGCGAAGGAGGTCGTGTACCAGGCGGTGGCCTACGTCGGGTCCGCACGCGTCGGCGACTTCCTCGCGATCGCCAACGCCGTGCTGGTCGCCCGCGGGGTCACCCTGCCGTTGCCCGGGCAGTCGACCACGACCCCGGCGGACCGACTCGAGCGCGGCCGAGCGGTGCAGGGCTCCGTCGTCGGTGCGGACCGCGTCGACGCGATGTACGAGAACGCCCCGGCGGACGCCGTGCACTTCCAGCGGTTCCTGTCCGGCAACTGCTTCGGGGACACCGTCGGCCGTGACGGGCTGTCGCTGCCCACCCGTGAACTCCTGACCTTCGCGCTGCTCGCGGCGCTCGGCGGTGCAGACGCCCAGGTGCAGGGGCACGTGGCGGGCAACCTGAACGTCGGGAACACCCGCCAGCAGATGCTGGACGTCCTGACCGTGCTCGTCCCGCTCATCGGCTACCCGCGCACGTTGAACGCCCTGGCCACCGTGGACGAGGGAGCACCCGCAGCATGACCACGGACCACTCGATGTCGACCGGCCGGACCCTGCTGTTCGCCGTCGCCGGGGGAGCAGCGGTCGGCAACCTGTACTGGTCACAACCGCTGCTCGACGACATCGCATCGTCGCTCGGCACCTCGGCGTCGCTCGCCGGGCTGCTCGTCACCCTGACCCAGGTCGGCTACGCCGTCGGCATCCTGCTCGTCGTGCCGCTCGGGGACGTCCTCGACCGCCGGCGCCTGATCCCCTGGGTGCTCGTCGCCTCCGCCGTCGCGCTGCTGCTCGCCGCGATCGCACCGACCTTCGCGACGCTCCTGGTCGCCCTGGCGCTGGTCGGGATCACCACGGTCGCCGGGCAGCTCCTCATCCCGCTGGCCGGGGACCTCGCCGACCCCGCGCAGCGCGGACGCGTGATCGGCACGATCGCGTCCGGGGTGCTCACCGGCATCCTGGTATCGCGGACGATCAGCGGTCTGGTCGCGGACGCGTTCGGGTGGCGCGCGATCTACGCGCTCGCCGCCGTCGTCGCGGTCGTCCTCGCCGTGCTGCTGCGGCGGGCCGTCCCGGAGCTCGAGGCCCGCGGCGGGGTGGCGTACCCACAGCTCATCCGCTCGGTGTTCCGTGCCGTCCGGACGCACCGGACCGTCCAGGTCACGCTGGTGATCAGCTCGTCGGTGTTCGCCGTGTTCACGATGTTCTGGACCGCACTGACGTTCCTGCTGAGCAGCGACCCCTACGACTTCTCCACCAGCAGCATCGGGCTGGTCGGCCTGGTGGGGCTCGCGGGCGCGGTCGCGGCGCAGCGCGTCGGGCGGCTGCACGACCGCGGGCTGTCGGTCCCGGTCACCGGGGGAGCGATCGTGCTCCTGCTCGTCTCCCTGGTCGTCGCCGGGATCGGTGCGCGCTCGATCGTCGTGGTGCTGCTCGCCGTGCTGCTGCTCGACGTCGCCGTGCAGGCCGCGAACGTGCTCAACCAGACCCGGCTCTTCTCGGTCGACCCTGCCGCGCGGAGCCGGCTCAACACCGCCTTCGTCACCTCGAACTTCATCGGTGGGGCGATCGGCTCCGCGCTGGCGTCGGTCCTGTGGAACGCCGGGGGCTGGACGGCGGTCACGATCGGCGCCGCGGTGCTGGCCGGGTTCGCCGCGACGGTCTGGGTCGTGCACCGGAACCGAGGGCTCGTGGTCGAGCCGGAGCGGGCCTGACCGCGGGGATCAGCGGAGCAGGGCGTTCGCGACCTCGAGGTCACCGTGGTCGACGAGCCAGCGCACGGCGTCCAGCACGGTCTCTTCTGCGGTGAACGCCGGTGCGTAGCCGAGCAGACGACTCGCCTTCTCGGTGCTGAAGACCTGGCTGCGGGACAGGTGCTCCCAGCTGGCGTCAGCGTGCTCTGGAGCCGTGGTCTCGCGGAACCGGTCCCACGTGACGGGGTCGAGCCGGGCCTCCTGGCCGAACCACGACGCTGCCAGGTGGGCGTACCCGCGTGCGGTGAGCGCTGTCGGAGCCGTGACGAAGAAGTCCTCGCCCGCTGCCGCTTCGCGGTGCTCGACCGCGAGCTGGAACGCCTGCGCGACGTCGTCGGCGTGCACGTGGGCCATCGTCTCGGCGCCGAGACCGGGGACCTCGAGCGGTTCGCCGGCGGACAGCTTCGTCAGCACCGAGGTGTCGAGGTTGCCGAGCGGACCGATCGGCGTCCAGCCCGGACCGCTGATGTGACCGGGGTGCAGCGACGTCGTGACCAAACCTCCTGACGCGGTTTCTTCCTTGAGCATCCGGGCGATGGCGTCCTTCTGGACGCCGTAGTCACCGAACGGCGCGGTCGCGTTCTGCTCGGTGATCGGCAGCACGTGCGAGACGCCGGCCCGCCAGATCGAGCCGCAGTGCACCAGGTGCGTGCCGGTGCCGCGGAGCGCGTCGACCAGCGCCGCGGCGGAGGACTCGGTGAAGCAGACCAGGTCGACAACGGCGTCGGCACCGAGCGCGGCGATGCGGCTGCCGAAGGTGCCGTCGCGGTCCTCCTGCTCGCGGTCGGCGGTGATCCGCTCGACCTGCTGCCACTCCGGGGCGTCGGCGTACGGGCTGCTCGTGCCGCGCGTGACGGCGACGACCCGGTGACCCGAGCGGACGAGACGGGGGACGAGGAACGAGCCGATGTGGCCGGTGGCTCCGATGACGACGATGTGCATGGGGCCACCGTAGGCCGAGGCGTGCAGATCGTGAGCAGGAATGGTCGAGTGCGGCGGTGCGACCCGACCGTTCCTGCTCACGAAGCGAGCCCGCGGCACGCTCAGTCGGCGGTGATGACCTGCACGGAGCCGGCGATGGTCGCGGCGTCCTCGGCGAGCGCGACGACCGGGTCGGGCAGGCCCGCGCCCCCGAGGGCCTTGCGCGCACCCCAGCCGACGAAGCTGCCGACGAGGGCACCGACGCCACCGAGGATCGCTCCCTCGATGCGCAGGTCGCGCTTGCCGGTGGTGCCGAGGGCGGCACCGGCGAGGGCACCGGACGCGACACGTCCGAGCAGCGCGGAGGGGGCGATGCGGTTCGGGGTCTTCGGCAGCTTGTCGCCGATGAGCTCACCGACGGCGGACGCCACGAGCAGCCCGCGCCCGACCGGGGTGCTGAAGACCTTCCACTGCTGCCACGAACCCTTCAGCGAGGACCGGTCGTGGTTCAGTGCGAGGACGGCGAGCGGGGTGGCGCTCCGGCCACCGCTCATGATGCCGAGGACCAGGGTGCGGACCAGGGTGTGCTGCTCGTGCTGCTTGCTCATCGTGACTCCTGTCGTGTTGCCCCTGACGGTACGCACGGTGACCTCGGGTGTTCCGAGCATCGCGGGCGACGATCCGACGTCCGACGTTCCCTGGGCACGGAGCCGACCCGAGTAGCGTCCGGCGCATGAGCAACGTCATCGTCCTCGGCGGCCACGGCAAGGTCGCACTCCTCGCCACCCGCATCCTGTCCGAGCGCGGACACACGGTCACGTCCGTCATCCGGAACGCCGACCAGTCCGACGAGATCCGGGCGCACGGCGGCGAACCGCAGGTCGCGGACATCCAGCAGCAGTCCCTGAACGACTTCGCCGAACTCGTCCGCGGGCACGACGCCGTGGTGTGGTCGGCCGGTGCCGGTGGCGGGTCCGTCGACCGGACCTGGGCCATCGACCGTGACGCCGCGGTGCTGTCGATCCAGGGGGCGAAGCAGGCCGGCGTCGACCGGTACGTGATGGTGTCGTGGTCCGGCTCGCAGCTCGACCACGGGATCCCGCAGGACCAGGACTTCTTCGCGTACGCGCAGTCGAAGATGATCGCCGACGCTGTGCTCCGCGACTCGGGGCTGCAGTGGACGATCGTCGCCCCGAGCACCCTGACGGACGACGAGCCGACCGGCTCCGTCGACTGGGACGGCTCGTCGACGCAGGTGCCGCGTGGTGACGTGGCGCACGTGGTCGCCGACGCGGTCGAGAACCCCGGCACGGCCGGCAACACCTTCCGGTTCAACACGGGGTCGACCCCGGTGGCGGAGTTCCTGCGCGCCGACGCCGTCTGACCTGGGCCGACAGACCCGCAGCCCCACAGACGAACGGGGTCGCAGCGGTCATCCCGCTGCGACCCCGTCGCTGCGTCAGTAGAGCGTCGAGATGCCCGTCATGTCCCCACGGCCGAGCGTGCGGCCCTCGAGCTCGCAGTAGCCACCGGACGGCTCCATGACCTGGCCGGTGCCGGTGGCGACGTGGTCGAGGCCGTACAGGTGGCCCCACTCGTGCGTGGCGACGACCTGGGTGTCGAAGCGCGCGCCCGAGCAGGTGGCCGTCGAACTCCACTTGAAGCCGGTGGCGTAGCGCTGGTCGGCCTCACGAGCGTTGCCGTTGCCGTCGAACCAGACGCACGTCACGCCGAGGGTTCCGGTCGGGAGCTTGCCCCAGCCCATCACGTTGTAGCCGTTGTTCCGCGAGCAGCCGCCCTGGTCGGTGAGGTTGGGCTTCTGGGTCGCGAGACGCAGGTAGTCGTTCTTCGCCGTCGACGTGACGGTGCGGTCACACGCCGAGATCGTGCCGTTCCAGGTGTTCGCCGCCTTGCGCAGGGCGTCCTTGGCGTACGAGGACTTCTGGTCGGTCTGGTTGTAGTACCACTTGACCGTGCTCAGCCAGGTGTAGCCGGACGCCTCGTACGCCGTGCTCGTGCACTTCGTGGTCGCAGCGGTCGTCGCGGCGGGGGCTGCCTGTGCCGTCGCGGCCTGGCTCTGCGCACGTTCCTGCTGGACGGCGGGGGCCGAACCGGTCCAGGCCTCGTCGACGCGGACGGCGACACCGGCGGAGCCGTTGTTCGCGATGAGGACGTCGGCGAGCTCGGGCGCCCCGGGGGCGGCCGAGCTGCTCGCCATGACGCTCTCACCCGGCGCGGGGAGCGCGAAGGTGCGGCCGTCGGGCGTCACGACCGTGCCGGAGGTCGCCGTGCAGCCGCTCTCGAGCGTCTGCACCGACAGGGTCCCGGGGGCGCAGCTCGTGCCGGCCCCCGGGGTCGCCGCCTGGGCGGGTGCTGCGGTGATGGTGAGACCGGCGAGGATCGCGACGATCGCCCCGGTGCTCAGCGCGTTCCTGACAGGACGCATGGTTCCCTTCCAGCGGCAGGCCACGTGCCCCCCGCTCCTGATCGGGGTCCATGCTCGCCGATGACCCCGCACCGGGTCCAGGACTGCGCTGCGGGGACACGCCCCCAGTCAGGGGCGACGCTCAGGCGAACTGCGCGGAGAAGCGCTCCGGTGCATCGGCGAGCGACGCCTTCACCATCCGGCTCCAGTCGTCGACCAGCACCTCGGCCGCGCCGCGCTCCACACCGTCGAGTGCCGCACGGGCCACGTCCGTCGGGTCCATCTTCGGGCCGTCGTAGTCGCCCATCATGTCGGTGTCGGCCGCGCCGAGGTGGAGCCCCTGCACGCTGATGCCCCGATCGGCGAGCTCCAGGCGGACGGCGTTCGTCATGTTCCACTCGGCCGCCTTCGCCGCGGCGTAGCCACCCGCACCGGGCGCCGCGAACCACGACAGGGCCGACAGCACGTTGACGATCGCGCCGCCGCCGTTCCGCTCGATCACCGGTGCGAAGGCGCGGATCATCGACAGGCTGCCCCAGAAGTGCGTGTCCATGGCCTTCCGGACGATGGCCAGGTCGTCGGTCACCAGGGATCCCTGCGTCGAGATGCCGGCGTTGTTCACGAGCAGGGTGACGTCGCCCGCGGCGGCGGCCACCGCGTCGACCGAGGCCTGGTCGGTGATGTCGAGGGGCAGCGCGACGACACCCTCGACGTCGACGAGTTCGGGGCGGCGTGCGGTCGCGTAGACCTTCGACGCCCCGCGCTCCAGCAGCTCCAGGGCGAAGCGGCGTCCGATGCCCCGGTTCGAGCCGGTGACGAGTGCGACCGATCCAGCGATGTCCATGGTGTCTCCTCCTGCCACGCGGGTGTCTCCCGCAGCGGCTCGGCTACGCTAAGACCTCACATCCATGTCAGGGGCAAGCCCGGATCGGAGCACACGTGCGCATCGGAGACCTCGCGGCGGAGACCGGCGTCAGCGTCCGCTCGCTGCGGTACTACGAGGAGCAGGGGCTGCTCACCGCGTCGCGCACCGCGAGCGGGCAGCGGGTCTACGCGGACGCAGCCGTCGAGCGGGTCCAGCTCGTGCAGCAGCTGTTCGCCGCCGGGCTGGCGAGCCGCACGATCGTGCAGCTGCTGCCCTGCGTCGATCGTGGGGAGTCGACGCCGGAATCGTTCGCGCTGCTCATCGCCGAGCGAGACCGGATCACCGCGCAGCTGGCCGAACTCCAGGCGGTCCGGGGGCGGCTCGACCAGGTCATCGCGATCACCGAGCACCCGACCGCCGAGCACTGCCCGGCGCTGCGTGACCGACCTGCGGAGCCGGTCGCGGCCTGAGACGGACACCGGGACGGACTGGAGGCCCGTGGCGGGTGCGCCACGGGCCTCCCGACCGTCAGGTGGTCGCGGACAGGGCCGCTGCCACGGCCCGTTCCTGTCGCGTGTGCGCGGCGAACGCGTCGGCGACCGGGTTGCGGCGACGGTCGAGGCCGCCGGCGCCGTCCTCGACGAGGTCGAAGAGGCCCATCGTGAGCAGGTGCTCCTGGCGTGGGGCGTCCGTGTGCCGCACGGTCCACTCGTACATGTCGAACAGCGGCCACCAATGTGCTTCTTCATCGAAAACCTGCCATCCGTCCGGCACGTCGGTGTGCGGACCTCGTCCATGCCGTATTTACACCGGTGTAAATGTGGACAGTAGCCGGTGCTCGACCGCCCGGTCAAGGGGTCGTGGGGGCCCGTCGTCACCGGGTCAGGCGGGGACCGAACGCAACGGTCCGGACGACGCCCGGACGACGAGTGCGTGGGGCGAGCGCAGCACCACCGGTGCCGCCGGGGCGCCCTCCTCGAGCTGGGCGACGAGCACGCCGACCGCCATCGCCGCGACGCGGTCCAGGTCGGCCGACACCGTCGTCAGCGCCGGGGTCGAGTACGCCGACTCCTCGATGTCGTCGAACCCGACGACCGCGACGTCGTCCGGCACGGTCCGGCCCGCGAGCTGCAGGGCACTCATCGCCCCGAGCGCCAGCGCGTCGTTGCAGCAGACGATCCCGTCGACCGGCACCCCGGCGTCGAGGAGCTGCCGTGCAGCCGCCGCCCCCTCGGCCCGGTGCCACAGCGCGGTCGGCACCACCCGCTCGGGTGCGAACGGCATGCCGTGGTCGTCGAGCGCCTCGCGGTAGCCCCCAGTCGCTCCTGCGCCGTACGCACGGGGCCGGACGGGTCGGAGCCGATGAACGCGATCGACCGGCGGCCGGCGTCGAGCAGGTGGGCGGTCGCGTCCCGCAGCGCGTCCGCGTTCGACATGGCGATGAACGGCACGGGGGCGTCCGGGATCGGCTCACCGAGCACGACCAGGGGGAACTTCACCTCGAGCGCGGCGGCGTCGCTCGGCCGGACGGTGAGCGGGCTGTAGATGATGCCGTCGATGGAGTGCTCGCGCATCCGGGTGATCGCGTCCGCCTCGCGCACGCCGCTCGCGGTCTGCTCGATCAGCACCGTGTAGCCCACGGCTCCGGCAGCGCGGATGACGGCGTCGGCGAGTTCGGCGAAGTACGCCTGCCGCAGTTCCGGCACCGCGAGCCCGAGCACCTTGGAGCGTCCGGCGCGGAAGTTCCGGGCCGAGACGTTGAGCTCGTAGCCGAGCTCGTCGACGGCGGCCATCACGCGGTCGCGCGTGCGGACGAGACGTGTTCGTAGCCGGACAGCACGTTCGAGACGGTCTTCTTCGAGACACCCGCCACGGCGGCGACGTCGCTCATCGTGGGCGGAGAGCGGTGCCCCTGCGCCATCGGGCGCCCCCTCTCACGTGCGGACTACGTTCGGCAGGAACCTACCGCACCCGCGTGGTCCGGACCGGACGGGAGGCCCGTGGCGGGCCCGCCACGGGCCTCCCGTCCGGTCGGTCGCCCGTCCAGGGCCCCGCTCAGTCCGCCAGGAACCGCAGGACCGCGAGCACCCGCCGGTTCTCGTTCGGCGTCGCCTCGAGCCCGAGCTTGGTGAAGACCGCGGTGACGTGCTTCTCGACGGTCCCGCCGGACAGGAACAGCGTGTCCGCGATCGCGGCGTTGGACCGGCCCTCGGCCATCAGGCGCAGCACGTCGGTCTCGCGGGCGGTGAGCGAGTCGAGCGGGCCGCTCGTGGCGCGCGGCGCCTGGACCAGTGCGGCCGCCACCTCGGGGTCGAGCACGACGTTGCCCGCGGCGACCTGGTGCAGCGAGTCGATGAAGGTGCCGACCTCGGCGACCTGGTCCTTGAGCAGGTACCCGACACCGACGGTGGCGACGTCGAGCAGCGCCCGCGCCCACTGCGCCTCGGCGTACTGCGAGAACAGGAGCACCCCGACGTCGGGCCGGACGTCCTTCACCCGCACGGCCGCGCGGACGCCCTCGTCGGTGTGGGTCGGCGGCATCCGGATGTCCATCACCACGACGTCGACCGCACCGTGCGCGACGGCGGCCACCGCGGCGTCGCCGTCCGACACCGGCACGACCTCGTGCCCGCGACCGCGCAGCAGGGACGTCAGCCCCTCGCGCACGATCGTGTTGTCGTCGGCGACGACGATCCTCACCGTTCGGCTCCGCTCGGCATGCGCATCCGGATGCGGGTCGGGCCGCCGGCGGGGCTGTCCACCTGCAGGTCGCCGTCCACGGCGCGCAGCCGTTCGAGCACCCCGGCCAGGCCGGTGCCGTGACCGTCGGGGGTGCCGAGCGCGACGTGGGCCCCGCCGTGGCCGTCGTCCTCGACCTCGACGAGCAGGTCGGTGCCGAGCATGCCGACCCGGACGGCGGTGGCCGAGGCTCCGGCGTGCTTCGACACGTTCGTCAGCAGCTCGAGCACCCCGAAGTACGCGATCCCCTCGACAACGCGGGACGGCCGGACGGGCAGGTCCACCGACAGCGCGACGGGGAACGGGGTCCGGGAGCACGCCGAGGTCAGCGCGGCCTCGAGCCCCTCGTCGAGGACGGGCGGGTGGATGCCGCGGGCCAGGGCGCGGAGCTCGACCAGCGCTTCTTTCGTCGACGCGTGTGCCCGGTCGACCAGCGCGGTGACCGCATCCGGGTCGGCGCCGGTCTGCAGGCGGTCGCGGGCGTCGCCCAGGGTCATCGCCAGGCCGACGAGCCGGGCCTGGGTGCCGTCGTGCAGCTCCCGCTCGATGCGGCGCAGGGTGGTGTCGGCGTCGAGCACGGCGGCGTCGCGCGAGGCCGTGACCTGGCGGAGCCGCAGGTCGCGGGCGGTGGCCCCGAGCAGAGCGCGGATGACCACACGCTGCAGTGCCGCGAGCCCGTGGTTCACCGCGGGCCAGAGGAACAGCACGATGAGCAGGCCGAGCACCGCGAACGCGACCTGCAGCGGCGGGGTGTCGACGTACACGCCGAGGAACTGCGCACCGCTGTGGAGCTCGCCGTCCGCGCCCCGCTGCGCCGGCAGGAAGTGCCCCCACGCCGCGTGGGTCATCGCGCCCAGACCGCTCACGAGCACAGCGGTCGAGACGGCGAACGTGGTGGTGGTCAGCACGAACCCCGCGAGCAGGTACGCGAACGCCCGCCAGGTGGGGCCGTCCGACAGTCGGGCGAACGCGGTGCCGAGCGGCGTCGAACCTGCACGGGGCGGTGCCGGGGCGACGACGACCTGCCCGAGCAGCGCGGCGGACATCCGGCGGGTGACCGCGGCGAACCAGTGCGACCCACCGAGCAGGAACGCGGCGACGACCAGGCCGACCCAGGTCAGCGACACCGGGATGCCGACGGCCGGCACCACGACGAACCAGGCCAGCGCAGCGATCGCGATCGGCAGGTGCGCGGCGTGGAACGCGAAGGCCCGCCAGGTGCTGCCGTCGGCGACGGCTCGGAACGGTCGGAACCGGGGGACGGTGGTGGGTGCGCCCGGGGTGGCGACGGCGGTGTACATGCGGACCTCTTCGTGTCGGTGACGAGCTTATTGCCCGACACCAGCCTCGCCGCGGGGGTCCGCCCGCACACCGGTGCTGCCCCCCGTCGTCGGTGGGGAAACCCCGCGATCATCGTCAGCAGGCTCCGGTCAGGACCCGGTCTGCTCGGTCGGTGCGGCCACGGGCTTCGACTGGCTCGACCCTCGTTGCCGCAGGGACACGGTGGCGATCACCATCACCGAGATGACCAGGAACTCCGACTGCCAGTTCTGCATCGACTCGAACCAGAACTGGCTCGTGCCCAGGTAGCCCCACGCCGTGACGACATTGCCGCCGTGTTCGAGCCGCTCCTCGTTGTAGGCCGCCGCACCACCGATCAGGTGCCCCACGACACTGCCGAGGAACAGCACCGCGAACAGGATCAGCAGGGAGTTCTCGTACAGCACGAGCACGATCCCGCCCCGGCGCACCGGCCACGGGGCCTTCGGGTCGTCGGCGTGCTCCCGGGGGTCCTCGTCCTGCGGGCTCTGTTCGTCCAGGGGCTCGGACTCGCTCGACCCCTTCTGGAACAGGAACACCGTGAACACGATGTACGCGCCCATCTGCAGGAACTCGCTCTCCCAGTTCTCGAAGGTGGCCTCGGCGAAGTCGCCGCTCGTCAGGAAGCCCCAGAGCGACACGGCCGCCTCGCCGTGCTGGAGTGCGTCCGCCGTGGACACCCGCCACCCGGCGAACACCATGCCGACGAAGCACACGACGAAGACGGCGACGTTCGCGAGGAGCAGGCCGTGCCGTCGCACACGCTGCCACCCACTCGATCCGTTGTGCAGGCCGAGGGTCACCGGGTCCTCCGTTCGTCGTGTCGAGCCCATCCTGGTCCGGTCGCCACGAACGCCTTCGCAGGAGCACCCGACCGGTCGCGCCGGTCCGTCAGCGACTCAGAGCGTGACGCCGGTGGCCGTCGCGAGCGCGTCGAGCAGTGCGGTGCGGAACCGCTGGTCGGCGACCGCCGGGTGCGGCTCCTGCCGCTCCCCGTGGAACCAGTAACCACCCGTCGCGGTTTGGTCCGGGTCGGTCGCGAGCATCTCCTGCGTGCGGTGTCCGAGCTCGAAGTCGTCCGGAGCGCCGGCCCCACCCATCTTGGTCGCCACCCAGCCCGGGTCGACGGCGTTGCTCAGCACGCCCGGGCGTCGGAGCGGCACCTCGGCGGCGAGTGCCGTCACGAACAGCTTCGTGTCGGAGTACGAGTTCGTCTCCGAAGCGCCGGTCCAGTCGACGGTGTCCAGGCGCGGACGGCCGCCCCGGTGCATCCCGCTGCTCAGGTACACGTGCCGCCCCGGCGAGCGCAGCAACGCGGTGAACAGGTACGGCGCCACGACGTTCACGGGCACCAGGGAACGGCCCGAGATCACGCCGGCGTTGTGCACGACGGCGTCGAGCGGGGTGCCGGCGTCGAGTTCCCGGGCGGTGGCGATCACGGCGTCGCGGTCCGCCAGGTCGGCGACGACGAGTTCGGCGCCGCGCTCCACCAGGTCGGCGACCGCCTCGGCGCGAGCCCGGTTGCGCGCGTGGACGACGACGTCGTGTCCGCTACGGAGCAGCGAGTCGGCGGTTCCCCGCCCGAGGCCGTCGGTGGATCCGGTGACGAGGATGCGTGCCATCCGCCCATCATGCGCCCGGCGGCTGCGGCGGGTCCGGCATGTGTACCGGCAACGAGCGGACGGGAGGCACGGTGCGTGCCCGCCACGGACCTCCCCGCTGTTCACAACCCCGTCACACCTCGGCGGCGGCCCGCAGTTCGAGCGCCACGGCGTTCAGGCCCACGATCAGCTCGTCCGCCCGGTCGGCGTACTCCGGAGCAGGCGCTCCCGCATCACGCGCCTTGCCGCTCGACCACGGTGCCCGGACCGGCGCGGCGACCGTCAGCAGGTCGTCGCGGTCCCATCCGTGATCGAGCAGCCCACGCGCATGGTCCATACGCTCCTGCACCCGCACCACGTGCGGATCGCCGTGCTCGCTGAGGAACGCGATGAGCCGGTCGCCGCGGACCACGTACCGCCGGAGCTGGTCACGTCGGTCCCGCGCGCTGTACCGGCCGCCGTGCAGCAGGTGTCGGCGCAGCCATCCCATGCCCCGATGATCCCACCGCCCCGTTCAGCCCGCTGGTCCTGTACGTTTCCTGTGTAGACATTCCCCGATCAGAGAGGACGCGGCGCCATGAGTGACGGCACGCCCCAGTACAACCAGCAGAACCCGAACCCCTACGCCGCCGGCGGCCAGCCCTACGGCGCTCCGATGCAGCCGTCGTCCGACCGCTTCAACGTCATGGCGATCGTCGGGTTCGTCCTGGCCTTCGTGGTGAACATCGCCGGCCTCGTGGTGTCCATCATCGCGCTCTCGCAGATCAAGAAGACCGGGGAGCGCGGCCGCGGCCTGGCCCTCGCCGGCGTCATCATCAGCGCCCTGTCGCTCGTGTTCGGCATCATCTGGATCATCTTCGTGGTCTCCGTCGTCGCGAACGCTCCGGCGGGCAGCACCGGCGGCTACTGACCGTCGTCAGCACCGCACCGGAGGCCCGTGGCAGCTCGCCACGGGCCTCCGGTCTGTCCGGGGTCCGTCCCGGACATCGGCCTCAGCCGATGACGCCGGTGTGCTCCAGCACGATGTTCAGACCGATCAGGATCAGGACGACGCCACCCGCGATCTCCGCCGGCTTGCCGAAGCGGGCACCGACACGGCGACCGACCAGGACCCCGACGAACGACAGCACCGCGGTCGTGATCCCGATGAGCAGCACCGCGCCGCCGATCGACACGGGCAGGAACGCCAGGGTGACGCCCACCGCCAGGGCATCGATGCTGGTCGCGACCGCCAGCACGAGGAGTTCGCGAACCGGCAGTCGATCGGTGTCCTGCTCGGTGTCCTCGTGCTTCGAGAACGCCTCCCACAGCATCTTCCCGCCGATCAGCGCGAGCAGCGCGAACGCGACCCAGTGGTCGAAGGCCGCGATGTACTGCGCGAACGCCGACCCGAGCAGCCAGCCGAGCAACGGCATCACCGCCTGGAACACCCCGAACGTCAGCGCGATCGCGATCGCGTGCCGCACGTCGAAGCGCTTCATGTGCAGGCCCTTGCCGAGGGCGACGGCGAAGGCGTCCGCGGAGACGCCGAGCGCGATGAGGAAGAGGGCCCAGAACGACATGGGAGCGGCGCCTTTCGAGACGGTCGGATGGAGACTCCGACGTCTCAGGACCTGACGATCCTGGCACGATCCAGGGGACGAAAAGGCCTGATCAGCGGGATTCGTCGCCCCGAATCCGCGGGTTGGTGGGCCCGGTCCGCCAACCCGGCCCACGTTCTCGACGTGACCAGGGGACGGACGGGAGGCCCGTGGCGGGGCCGCAATGCGCCTCCAGGCCGGCAGTCAGTGCGTCAGGAACCGGCGGCCGCGTGCGCAGCCACCTGACTGGCCGTCAGTTCGGTGCCGTACACGGCGGCGTACCGCATCGACCCGGTGAAGTACGGGTTGTTCGTGGAACCCGGCCAGCCGCTGACGACGTCGTAGCCGACACGGAAGTACCCGGTGAAGTTCTCGGGGCTCGTGAAGGCCGCGTTCGACGCGACGAGCTTGCCGTCGACGTACAGGCGCATGCCGTTCGTCGGCGACATCGTCGACACCGCGTGGTGCCACGCGCCGTCGTTGAGGGCCGTCGGCGAGGTGATGACCTGCGTGGTGCCGTTGTAGGAACCGAACGAGAGCTGCCCCGTGGTGGTGAGGTAGAGCTTCCGGTCGTGCTGCCCCGACGCGCCGGTCTGGCTGCTGCCGAAGCCGATGAGCATGCCGCCGGCGACCGTGGTGCGGAACCAGACCTCCTCGCTGAAGGTCGTGGGGTTGGCGTACGAGCGCGGGGTGGAGACGTAGCTCGTGGACCCGTTGAGCGCGTAGGCGCTCCCGCTGTCGCGCGGGCAGGCGTTCGGGCTCGGCGTGGTCGCGGTCATCGCGCCCTGGTAGGTGCCGTTCGCGCCACGACCCGACCAGTCGGTGGCCGTCTTCGATCCAGAAGCCTCGGTCAGGCGGTAGGCGAACAGGGCGTTCGCGGTGTCCGCGCCGACGGCACCCGTGCACGTGAAGTACGGGGCGGTCGCGGCCGTGTTCGCGCTGTTGGTCACGCGTGCGGTGTACGCCGAGCGGGTCGGTGCGAACTGGTTCAGCAGGACGACGACGGCCAGGGCGACCACGAGGAGGACGGCGACGACGCGACCGTCGCGCAGGCGGCGGATCACGAGGGGCGCACCGCCTCGACGCGGCCGACCGCCAGGCACGCCACGAGCGGCACGAGGCACACGGCGATCAGGGCGACCCAACCCAGGGGATCGAGGTCGATGTTCGACATGAGCTGGTAGTGCCCGTTCTTCGTCAGCTCGTGGATGACGACCTTGCCCATCTCGCCGTCGACCAGGTGGATGCTGTTGCCGCCGTGGGCGTCGACACGGACCGGGAAGATCCCGGACGAGATCACGGTGGCCTCGACGCCCGTCGGGCTCGAGGTGTTCGTGATCGTCGTCACGTTGACGAACGGCTTAAACACGAACGCCGCGTACGAGACGGTGAGGGCGCTGCCCGCGATCCGCAGGCACGTGCGGGTCACCCGGTCGGTGAACGCGCTGGTCAGGGTCAGGATGATCAGCGTGCCGATGAGCAGGATCGGGGCGGCACGGAGCAGCCAGCCGATGCGCGGGACCAGGAGCGCGGGGGTGCCGATCACGTCGGCCTGGGTGAGCGTCCACGGGTCCGTCGCGCCGTTGACGTCACCGCGGGTGTGGATCCCGCCGTCCGTGTCGATCGAGACGATGCGGTGCGTGTAGACGACGTCCGGGTTGGCGGAGGTCTCGAACGAGACGATGTCGCCGACACTGAGCGTGGCGACGTCCACCGGCAGGTCGAGCACGAGGGTGCCGACGGGGGCGGCTTCGCCCATCGAAGGCGTCTCGACGACGAACCAGCGGCCGCCGGCGGAGAGGAACAGGACCGCGGCGGCGAGGAGCACCGCGGCGATCGCGGCGACCGACCAGGCGAGGACCGTCTCGGAGCGGGTGACCTGACGGCCGCGGAGGACCGGGCGGTCGAGCATGCCGCTGAGCGGGATCGCTGCGGTCTGGCTCATGGGCGCTGCTCCGGGAGGTCGGGGTGGGGCGTTGGTGGGGCTGGTCTTGCTGGTCTTGCTGGTCGGGCTGGTCCTGCTGGTCTTGCTGGTCGAGCTGGTCCTGCTGGTCTTGCTGGTCGTGCTGGGGTGGCGACGCTCGGCCGGAGGGGGGTCGGCCGAGCGTCGCCGGTCTGGGGGAGGGGTGATGGGGGTCGGATCAGGCCGTGAAGGTCCAGGTCATCGGGACCGAGGCGGCGAGGCCCTGGTAGGTGTTGCCGGCCGAGGAGTCGAGGGTCACCGCGAAGTTGAACGGGACGCTTGCACCGGCGGCCGGGGCCTGCGGCATCGTGAAGGCCGACGCCGCCGCACCCTTGAAGCTGGCGAGGGTGCCGCTGAACACGGTGGTGGAGCCGGAGGTGATGACGAGGTTCATCTTGGCGCAGAGGTCGGTCGCGGTGCCGTTGGCCGAGCCGTTCGCGGACTGGGTGCACGTCGCGCCCGGGTTGAGCGTGAAGGTGCTGGCGTTCGCGGTGCCGGTGTTCTTGATCGAGATCGCGGTGTTGACCGTGTTGCCCGGGGTCATCGTCGTGCTGCCGCCGAACTTGTTGATCGTCGAGCAGGTCGCCGAGTTCGTCGAGACCGAGCCGCCGTCGGTGCTGAGGCAGGTGACGGTCGCGCCGGCGTTCTGCTCCTGCATGATCAGCGTGCCGCTGCCGGCGGTGTTGCTGCTGTTGGTGATGCTCGCGGCGAACCCGGAGAGGGTGCCGGTGAGGGAGAGGGAGAGCAGGACGGCGGCGAAGATACCCGCGAGGAGGGCCACGGGGGCGAAGCGGATCCGCTTCAGTGCGGAGGTGCGGAGCTTGGTGGACACGGGGTACCTCTTCGTTCGGTGGTGGTTGCAGGAGATCGGGGGGAGCAAGACGTTCGGGCTGTTTTGCTTCAATGGATAAGATAGTCAGTGGTTGATCAAGTTGGCCACTCGTATACTTGCCCCAGTACGGGGGACGCACTTGTCCCCCCGAGAACCGACAAGAAGGAAGACTCCGTGGCAGCAGCACGCAACGACGACGCGGCCGATCTCATGGCCGCGTTCGACGCCGTCGTGCGTGCGAACGCGAGCCTGGTGAGTCAGCTCAGCGCTCGCGCGGGCGTGCACGAGAACGCCCTCCGAGCCCTGGTGCTCATCAGCGACACCGGGTACTCCACGCCGACCGAGGTCGCCGGGTACCTGGGGCTGACCTCGGGCGCGGTGACGAACATGATCGACCGGATGAGCACCGCCGGCCTGCTCGAGCGCGCGCCGAACCCGGCCGATCGCCGAGGCTCGCTGCTGCGGCTGCTGCCCCCGGGCGATGTCGTCGTGTCGGACTACCAGGAGCGGTACGCAGCGATGCTGCGGGCCGTCGACGGGGCACACAAGGGCGAACTGCACGAGGTGCTCAACGACCTGGCGACGAGTCTGTACGAGCAGGCTGCCGCTACCTCCTGATCTCCCTGGTGTGGACCGCGCGTCGAGCTGGTGTGGATCGCGCGTCTACCCGGTGTGGATCGCGCGTCTACCCGGTGCGGATCGCGCGTCTACCCCGTGCGGATCGTCCGTTCCGCTGTCGGGGTGAGGCCGGCACGGCGTTCCCGATCCGTCCCGCGGGCACGCTCGTCCTCGAGTACCCGCACGACGGTGTCCCGGAGGGGTCGGGTCACCCCGCCGGCGTCCGTGAACGCCACCGCGGAGCGCTGCGCGAACCCGGCCTCCGACACCGGGATCCACAGGGGGAGTGATCGCGGTCCGGCCCAGTAGGCCACGTCGTGTGCAAGCAGGACGTCGTCGTCGACCGCGACCAGCTCGTCGTCGAAGCCGGTGACCTCGGCCACGCACCGGAAGAAGTCCTGCATCGGCGTCGGAGCGCCCACGGCGTTGACCGTGCCGACGAACCCGTCGCGCCCGGCACGGACGAGCCAGGCGGCGAGGTCCGCGACGTCGATCACCTGGACGAACCGCTCCGCCGTCGTCGGCACCAGCACCGGCCCACCGCGGTCGAAGCGTGCCGGCCAGTACCCGAACCGGTCACTGGGGTCGCCGGGCCCGACGATCAACCCCGGACGTGCGACGAGCAGCCGCGACCCGAGCCGGAGCCGTGTCGTGCGCTCGGCGAGGACCTTCGCGTCGGCGTACTCGGACGGGTCCGTCGGCTCCACCAGCCGGGCGGACTCGTCGGCGCCCGGTTCGTCGTTGTCGGCGTACACCGAGACCGTGGACACCAGGGTCCAGTGCGCAGTCCGGTCGGCGAGGGCGTCGAGCGCCGGGGCGACGAGCTCGGGAGCGTGGGCGAGTTCGATGACCTCGTCCCAGGCCCCGGTGGCTTGTTCGAACGCGCCGGGCAGGGCTCGATCCGCCTGGACGAAGCGCGCTCCCTCGGGGACACCGCCGGTGACGCCCCGGGCGAGGCAGGTGACGTCGGCACCCTCGGACAGGAGCTCGTCGACGATCGTTCGCCCGAGCCAACCGCTTCCGCCGAGTACCAGGACGCGTCGCACGCGCTGCGGCATCAGACGGGCTGGAGGGGCCGTCGTTCACCGTCGGGGAGCTCGACCCGGATGCGATCGCCCGGCCGGACCGTGCCCCCGGTGAGCACGACGCTCATCACGCCGCCCTTGCGCTCGACCGTGCCGTCCTCGGCGCGCCCCAGCACCGCACGCAGGAGTCCCGGCTCGAAGCCGTTGATCTGCTGGCACGGGTTCCGCAGGCCGGTGACCCGGACCGACGCGTCGTCACCGAGGTGCAGCACTGTCCCCTCGGGGAGCCCGAGCAGGTCGACGCCGCTCGTCGTCACGTTCTCGCCCATCTGGCCCGGTTCGACGTCGTACCCTGCCTCGGCGACCTCGTCGAACAGCTCGGCGTGCAGCAGGTGGACCTGGCGCAGGTTCGGCTGCGAGGGGTCACGGGCAACCCGGGAGCGGTGCTGCACGGTCGTGCCGGCGTGAGCATCACCTTCGATGCCCCACCCCGCCACGAGCGTCACCGCGTCGACCAACGGCTTGCTGAACCGGTGCTCATCGTCCTTGCTCACCGCGACCACGCGCGGCTGGTCCATGTCGTCCCCGCTCATGGGGCCGATTCTGCCCCATGGTCGCGGCCGCGCGAGTGCAGCGTCGGTCAGCGGGGCTCCCGCAGGCCTGTTCAGCGGCGCGTGCGGAGCGCGTTCGTGGCCCACAGCGAGACGGCGATGAGCACGGGCTGGAACAGCAGGCGGACGAAGCGCTTGGTGTCGGTGTCCAGACCGAACCCGTCGCGGTGGTGCATCCACTGCGCGATGTTGCCGGGGAAGACCGCCAGGAAGAACACCGCGACGACCCAGCCGACGGTCACCTGGCGCCGAGCCAGGAGCATCAGCGCAGCCCCGAGCGAGATCTCCACCACGCCGGAGGCGATCACCGTGGCATCCGTCGGCAGCGGCACGAACTTCGGCACCTGCGCCTGGAACTCCTCGCGCGCGACGGTCAGATGGCTGATGCCGGCCCACGTGAGCATCGCGCCGAACAGGATGCGGACGATGGTCCGGGGGCGGGTGGAGCGGACTGCGGGGGTGCGGGTTGCCATCGGGGTGGTGCCTTTCACGGTCGTGGTGGGATTCGGTGGATCGGGAGCCGAGGTCAGCGGCTGCGGAGGAGGCGGCGTCGGCGTGCGGCCTCGAAGGTGATCACGGCAGCTGCGGCACCGAGCGTCACGATCTGGGCGACCGGACGGCCGCGGGTCGAGGTGAGCAGTCGCAGCACGCCGGCGAGTGTGAGTGCGGCAGCACCGCCGGTCGTGCTCGTCACCGAGCCGTCTTCGCGGTCGATCACGAGCCGCGTGCCACCGAGGGCGGTCGCCACGACGGCGGACCCAGCGCCGACCAGATCGCTTCCTGGAGCAGGACGGAGTGCTTTGGTCGCGAGTCCGACCCCGGAGAGGACTTCGAGGCCGGGGATGCCAAGAGCGTGTGGGACACCCGGTTCGAATCCACGTCGCTGCATCTGCTGGGCTCGCGCGTGCAGCGGGGTGCGGCGAACCGTGGCGATGCCGTGCCCGGCGAGCAGGCCACCGG
This sequence comes from Curtobacterium poinsettiae, assembly GCF_025677645.1. Lineage (NCBI taxonomy): Bacteria > Bacillati > Actinomycetota > Actinomycetes > Micrococcales > Microbacteriaceae > Curtobacterium > Curtobacterium flaccumfaciens. Next base: position 486,471 of record NZ_CP106879.1, read on the forward strand.
TGACGAGGTCGATCCAGCTGGTCAGTTTCACGTTGCGCTCCATTAGGTTGTGCACAACCTAACACGCCCCGACACCGGGAACCAGACCTCGGGTCCTCCCGGCGCGGGATCGGGTACGTCTAGGGCGACGGTCGGCGGCGAAGCGTTGTCGACGGCGGTTCGCCGAAGGTGCCCGCGTAGTACCCGGCGAACCGGCCGAGGTGCTGGAAACCCCAGGCTCGAGCGATCTCGCCCACGGTGGTGATGTCGGCGTCGGCGGCGCTCAACGCTGCGCGCACCCGGTACAAGCGGACTTCCCGAAGGAAGTGCATCGGCGATCGTCCAGCGTGGCGTTGGAACGACGACTGGAGGGACCGTACGGCCACTCCCGCTGCGGCGCACACATCCGTGATCGTGATCGAACGGTGCGCGTTCGCGACCATCCACTCTTGCGCCAACCGCATGGTCGCGGGTCCGGCCAGCAGCGGCATGTCCAGCGCCGGGAACGCGCGGAACGCGTCCGACACGGCCTCTGCGAGGACGACGTTGCTCGCCGAACGCGACGCCTGGTCGAGTGCCGGGTTGAGCAGTTGCGGAGCGACGGCAGTGATCGTCGTCCGCAAGCGTTGCAGCACCGCGGGATCGGTGATCGCTTCGAAGCGGAGAGGCGCCGGAACCGTCTGCGCTCGAGCGGCGGCGACTGCCTCGAGGAACGCGCCGTCGAAGCGGATCAGGTGCTGGGTGGTGGGGAGCGCGTCGAAGGTGAACTCGCGACCGCCCAGGAGGTGCGGTGACGGACGCACCGCACCCCCTGTCAGGGGCCCTGGGACACCAGGGCCTGCGAGGTCAGCTGCGGATGAACGCGAGGATGTCGGGGTTGATGACGTCCGCGTGCGTCGTCAGCATGCCGTGCGGGTAGCCCTCGTAGATCTTGAGCGTTGCGTCGCTGAGGAGTTCGGCCTGCTTCAGCGCTGCGTCCTGGTACGGCACGACCTGGTCGTCGTCGCCCTGCAGGACGAGGACGGGCACGGTGATGGCCTGGAGGTCCTCGGTCTGGTCCGTCTCGGAGAACGCCTTGATGCCCTCGTAGTGTGCGACGGCACTGCCCGTCATGCCCTGACGCCACCAGTTCGCGATGACCGGCTCCGACGGCGTCACGCCGTCACGGTTGAAGCCGTAGAAGGGGCCGGACGCGACAGCCTGGAAGAACTCGGCGCGGTTGGCGGCGAGTGCCTGGCGGAATCCGTCGAACACCGAGATGTCGGTGCCCTCGGGGTTCGCGTCGGTCTTCACCATCAGCGGCGGCACGGCGGACACGAGGACCGCCTTCGCGACCCGGTTCTGGGGCTGGCCGTACCGCGCGACGTAGCGAGCGACCTGGCCGCCACCGGTGGAGTGGCCGATGTGGACGGCGTCGTGCAGGTCGAGGTGCTCGACGACCGCGGACACGTCGCTGGCGTAGTGGTCCATGTCGTGGCCGGTGCCGATCTGCGACGAGCGGCCGTGACCGCGTCGGTCGGTCGCGATGACGCGGAAGCCCTCGGCCAGGAAGAACAGCATCTGCGCGTCCCAGTCGTCCGAGGACAGCGGCCAGCCGTGGTGGAAGACGATCGGCTGCGCGTCGGCGTTGCCCCAGTCCTTGAAGTAGATCTCTGCACCGTCATCGGTGGTCACGTAACCCATGGTTGCTCTCCTGTGCTGTTCTGCGGTTGTGGTGGTCGGTGGGTGGTCAGTCGAGTTCTGCGACGGCGTCGGTGATGAACGCCGCGACCTCGGTGGGGTGCGTCTGCATCACCAGGTGCGGTCCGTCGATCTCGATCACCTTGCGGACGCCCGCGCGCCGGTAGCCGAAGCGCTCGACGTCCGGGTTGATGGTGTGGTCGGCGCTGGAGACGATGCCCCAGGACGGCTTGGTCTTCCACGCCGCGACGGACGCGGGCTCGCCGAACGCGACGGCGGACAGCGGACGCTGCGACACCGCGAGGACCCTGGCCCGGTCGAGGTCGAGGCCACCCGCGAAGACGGCCGGGAAGGCGTCGACGGCCACGGAGACGTCGGTGCCGGGCTCGGCACCGTCGATGGGGTAGGGCGCGTAGACGAGGTTCTCGGCGAGGTCGCTGTCGGGGAACCCTCCCTGGAGGGCTCCGAGGCTCTCGCCCTCCTCGAGCGCGTACGCCGCGACGAAGACGAGCCCGACGACGTTCTCGGCGACGCCGGCGACGGTGAGGATCGCGCCGCCGTAGGAGTGCCCGGCGAGCAGGACCGGTCCGTCGATCTGCTCGACGAAGGACTTGATGTAGGCCGCGTCGCCGGACAAGCTGCGGTTGAACACCGGCGGGACGAGGACCCTGTGGCCCTGATCGAGCAGGAGCTTCGTGACGGGCGCCCAGCTGGCGGCGTCTGCGAAGGCTCCGTGGACGAGGACGATGGTCGGTGATCCGGTCACGGTGGGGTCCTTCCCGGTCCGTAGCCGCTGCTGCGGACCTTCGTCGGTGAAGGGAGGGTGTGCTCCCGTCCGAGACGGTAGGGGCGGGGACCAGCGGTGCACATCAGTCGTGATGACCGAGATGTGCTTCCGTGTGACCTAGTCGGTCGCCGGACGGTCAGTCGGTCGCCAGCTGGTCCGCTGTCGCTGCTGCGGCCTGCGGCCCCAGCACCGACGGCAGCTGCTGCCGGGTCGAGACGCCGAGTTTCTGGAACGCCGCGTACAGGTGGGCGCCGACCGTCCGGGGCGAGACGAAGAGGTGTTCGCCGATGGCGCGGTTGCTCAGGCCTCGGGCTGCGAGCGTGCAGACCCGGAGCTCCTGCGGGGTGAGCCGCTCGATGCTGTGTTGCCCGGTCATCGGTACGCGCTCGCCCGTCGCGCGGATGGCGTCCCGTGTCCGCTCTGCCCAGGTCCGAGCGGGCATCGCCTCGAACAGGTCCAGGGCGGCGTGCAGGACGGCACGCGCGGTGGTGCTGCGGTGCAGACGACGCAGACGACGACCGAGTCGCAGGAGCGCTCGGGCCTGCACGTACGGGATCGGCCAGCGCTCGTGCTGCAGGGTCGCCCAGGTGGCCTCGTGGGCGTCGTCGGGAAGGAGCGCGGTCCGGGCGTAGTCGACGGCGGCCCGCACCATGGGGGCATGCCATCGTGCGTGGAGTCGCTCGAGGTCCACCAACCGCTGCTCGGCATCCGCCCGGTTGCCGGACTCCAGCGCGGCGTCGACGTAGTCGTGGGAGGTCAGGACGGCGAAGGACGGGTTGAAGGCGTCGTCGTCGGCGTCGAACAGGCGTCGCAGGGGCCCGAGCGCGTCCGCTGCCCGGCCGGAGAGGAGGTGTGCCAACCCCGTCGCGCCGAGCAGCGTGGCGCGCATCGCACTCGAACGGAGCACCTGTGCGCCGGCCGCGGTCCCGCCGGCGATCCGCTCAGCGTCGGGGTGTTCGCCCTCGAGTGCGTCGAACCACGCGAGCGCACACCGCGCCGCTGCGGAGAACCCGGCGTCGCCGAGGTCACGGCCGAGTGATGCGGCTTGCTCCGCCAACACCCGTGCCCTGGCGACGTCCCCGGCCAGGTAGGTGGTCATGGAGGTCCCCATGAGCGCCTGCGGGAACGTCCGCAGTTCACCACGTGACCCCATGCTCGCGAGGGCACGATCGAGCAGGACACGGGCCGTGTCGATCTCGCCCACCAGGTTGAGCGCGTAGCCGAGGAGCCACGCCGATGCTTCGTCGTGGGCAGTCGGCGCCGCTGCCAGCGCGAGTTCCCGGACGCGATCGCCACGGGCGACCGGCTCGGTCCGGGCCGCGAGCAGCAGCGACCGCGGGTCGTCCTCGGGCAGCGCGAGGGCTTCGACGACGACGAGCATGGGGTCGCCCGGGTCCGCTTGGGCGGTGTGGTCCCAGGCGAGCGCGGCGAGGTGCAACAGTGCGTCGGTGGCGTGCTCGACGGCGCCGGCTGCCTGCATCTCGGAGACGGCGTGGAGCGCCGGACCGAGGTCGCCGACGGCCAGGCCGGTCCGCCCCGTGGGCAGGGTCTCGGCGATCCACGCGGCCCGCGCGGCGCGCAGCCGGTCGGGTGCCTCGTCGCGAGCTCGCTGCACCAGCAGCGACGCCTCGGACGTGCGGCCTGACAGTCCGGCGAGTTCCGCAGCGACGATGCGCCGTTCGACGCGGTTGACCACATCCGAGGTCAGTTCGGCGGCACGCTCGTAGGCGCGGCTCGCGACGAAGGTGTCCGACATCGCGGTCCGTCCCTCACCGAGCGCGGCGATCTCGTCGGCGAGTGCGTCGTCGTGTCCGGTGGCGAGTTCGGCGCGCCACCAGATGGTCCGCGCCGGGTCGTCCTGGTGTTCGAGCACGAGCGACCGCAGAACCGCGGTACGTTCCGACGGCGAAGCCGCCAGGAGGACCGCCGACTGCACGAGTGGGTGTCGGAACCGGATCGCTCGCGGTGGGACCCACTCGAGGAGCGACGACGCCGAGGCCTGCTCGGTCCAGGTCGGCGTCGGGAACCTGCCGATGGCACGGGCAGCGACGCGAGCCGCCTCCTCTGGGCTGGTGCCGCCGGACAGCGCCACGGCGAGTATCGCCAACCGGACGGACTGGTCCAGCTCCGCGTACCGAGCGGCGAACTCCTGCTCGACCCGGCCCACGACCGGGCGGTCCCGAGTGCGATCCGCCGTCGCGGCCGACCGACCGAGCTCGTGCAGTGCGAGCGGGTTGCCCTCGGCGCGCAGCACGAGGTCTCGACGAGCAGGCCCCGTGGGCGCTCCGGAGATCCCGTCGAGCAATTCGTCGGCAGCCGATTCGTCGAGTGGGCCGAGGTGCAGGCGTTGGATGCCCGGGGTCTCCACCATGTCAGAGTTCCGCGTCGTCATCAGGATCACGACCGGGTCCTCACCGACACGTCGAGCCATCATGCGGAGCGCCCACTCGGACGACGCGTCCATCCAGTGCAGGTCCTCGGCGACGACCAGGAGCGGACGTTCGGCCGCGGCATCGGAGAGCAACGTCAGCGCCGCGAGTCCTGCGAGCAGCGGCGAAGGCTGGACCCCAGTCACCACACCGAACGCGACGTCCAGAGCACGGCGCTGCGGTGCCGGCAGGTTCGTGATCCCGGCTCGCAACGGGTACAGGAGCATGTGCAGCGCGGCGTACGGTTCGGCCGCCTCGGCCAGGGTGCCGGTGGTCGTGATCGTCCGGACGCCGAGGCTGTTCGCGTACTGGAGCACATCGGCCACGAGCGACGACTTGCCGATCCCCGCTTCGCCGTCGATCACGAAGGCCGAACCACCACCAGCCACGTCACGGATCGCATGCCGGAGTGCTGCCGTCTCCCGCTCACGCCCGATGATGGGCTGCGCCATCGTCACGGTGTCAGTATGGCAGCGGTTCGGCAGTCGCAGTGTGCTGGTGATCGGCTCTGGCCACCGATCGTCCGGGAGTCACCTTCGGCACCCACGAACCCCGCTCGTGGTGCAGCCGGGTCCCGCGCTGCCCCGTCGGTCAGCGGTCTCGCTGTCGGAGTGTGTGGCTCGGCTGTTCGCCGAACCGTTCCGCGTAGGTCCGTGCGAACCGGCCGAGGTGGCGGAACTGCCATTTCCGGGCGATGTCCGCGACCTTCGTCGCGGCGCCGTCCTCGAGGTCGCTTCGAGCGCCGTCGAGACGAACGTTCCGCAGGTACTGCATCGGGGTGACCCCGTAGGTGCGCGCGAAGGCGCTTTGCAGACCGCGCATGCTCATGCCCGATGTGGCTACGAGGTCTTGGAGCGAGAGCGGAGTGGGCGCTTCGCGGTGGATCAGGTCCACGGCGCGGGCGAGTGGTGTGGTCGCGCCGTTCCGCGTGACCCGTACGCGGAAGGTGTCGATGATGGCGTCAGCGATTCGTGCGTTCAGTGCCGCCCGTGTGTCGCCCTCGACTGCGGCGTCGACCAGTTCGGGTGTGGTCTGGCGGAGCGTTTCCCGCAACCGTCGGAGCGCGTCGAGGTCATCGGCTTGTTCGTCGAACAGGAGCGGGCTTCGCAGGTAAATTCCGCGGCTGTTGAGACGTCGGTGGAGCAGACGGTCGGACAGGTGCAGCATCGAGATCTTGCGGGTGTCGGCGTCGAAGTCGTAGACGATGCTGCTCGAGAGGAACATCGGCCGTCCTGGGATGGCGGTGATGGTGTCGCCGGCTTCAGTGGTGATGGTCGCGATGCCATCCGCGATCCAGAACACGATGTGTTCGAGGCGTGGCCGCATGCGGCCTGTCCGGGTGCCGTCCACGACGGCCCCGCGCATCGACACGTCCGCATCGCCGGCGCTGATGTACTGGAACTGGTCGAGGGAACCCTCGACACCATCCGCGAGGCCGTACGTTTCTTCGAGCTCGGTGCCGCGGTGTTCACTGACCGCCACCACTCGCATCTTCCGGAACGTGGGCGGCCGTTCCGGGAGCGGCGTCGCCGTCACCACGTCATCGTGACATCCCGTGAGCCGGACCCCAAGTCCGAGGCGAGCAAGCGCTGCGGCATGCGGATACAACAGCGATCTGCAGTCCAGGACCGCGCAGTGCGGTGCAGCAGGGTCCTCAGCTGTGGACGACTGACTCGGTGTGGTTGCCCGCAACTGCGGACCGCTGCCGAAGAGCTGCTTCGGCCGTCCCGTTCGGGGCAACGGAGTCGTGCTGCAGTTTCGCCGCAGCCCCGGCGCGTTGAGCGGTAGCTGGACGAGTGGCTCGGCGGCCGTCAACACCTCGCCTACTGCGGCATGTCGACGAACCGCGAGAACATCCCGTGGAACGCCACGGTGATGGTGTCCGTCGGTCCGTTCCGGTGCTTCGCCACGATCAGGTCCGCCTCACCCTGACGCGGGTTGTCCTTCTCGTACGCCGACTCGCGGTGCAGCAGGATGACCATGTCGGCGTCCTGCTCGATGGAGCCGGACTCACGGAGGTCGGAGATCGCCGGCTTCTTGTCGGCACGCTGCTCGGGACCACGGTTCAGCTGCGACAGGGCGATGACGGGGACCTGGAGCTCCTTGGCCATCAGCTTCAGGGCACGCGAGAACTCGGAGACCTCTTGCTGGCGGCTCTCGACCTTCTTGCCCGAGGTCATCAGCTGCAGGTAGTCGATGACCACGAGCTTCAGGTTGTGCTGCTGCTTGAGTCGACGGCACTTGGCGCGGATCTCGACGAGCGTCATGTTGGGGGAGTCGTCGATGAAGAACGGGGCGTCGTTGATGCGGCCGCGGGTCTGGGCGATGGTGGTCCAGTCGCGGGAGTCCACGGTGCCCTTGCGCATGTTCTGCAACGGCACGCTGGTCTCGGCGGAGAGCAGACGCATCGCGATCTCGGCGCGACCCATCTCGAGCGAGAAGAACGCGGCGGTCTGGTCGTGCTTGATCGCGGCGGCGCGGCACAGGTCGAGCGCGAGGGTCGACTTCCCCAGGGCGGGGCGGGCGGCGACGATGATGAGCTGTCCGGGGTGGAAGCCGTTCGTCAGGCCGTCGAGCTGCGCGAACCCGGTCGGCACGCCGGTCATCTGGCCGTCGCGGCCCTTGGCGGCTTCGATCTCGTCGAGCGCGGCGGAGATGGCGTCGGTCAGCGGGACGTAGTCCTCCGTCTGCACACCACCGGCGACGTTGTAGACCTCGGCCTGCGCGCTGTTCACGAGGTCGGTGACCTCACCCTCCGACGCGTAGCCCATCTGCACGATGCGGGTGCCGGCGTCGACCAGGCGACGGAGGACGGCCTTCTCGGCGACGATGCCGGCGTAGTAACCGGCGTTCGCGGCGGTCGGCACCATGCTCGTGACACTGTGCAGGTACTCGGCGCCGCCGGCACGGGACAGCAGACCGGTCTTGGTCAGCTCGTCGGTGACGGCGATGACGTCGGTGGGCTCACCGTGCGAGTAGAGCGACAGGATCGCGTCGAAGATGACCTCGTGCTTGGGGACGTAGAAGTCCACACCGCGGGCGGTCTCGATGACGTCGGCGACGGCGTCCTTCGACAGGAGCATGCCGCCGATGGTCGACTGCTCCGCGAGCATGTCGTGCGGCGGGGTGCGTTCCATGCCGCGCTCCGCGTAGTCCTGCGGTGCGGGCTCAAGATGTGCGATCGGCACACGCTCTCCTCTGTTGACGACGCGGACCTGGACCGACGAGACAGCACCCACCGGCCGGAACCCGCACCCCTGTTCCTACCCCCGGCGACCGACATCCCCGAGTCGCTGGGCCAAGCTACGGCCCCGAAGTTATCCCCAACAAACGGCCCTGTGGATAACTCTGTGGACAGCCTGCGGAACACGCCGGACCACTGTGTGGAGAACTGTGGACGAGCCTGTGGAAAAAGGACCGTACGAACACACTTTCGACCGCTTGACCTGGGCTTTTCTGGTTCACACCGTGTGTGGAAAAGTGGGCTTCAAGTACCCCTTGAAGGTTGCGATTTGACACGTTTCCACTGTGTAAAACGACTTGACAAGCACCCCTCCTGTGGGGAGAGTTCTCGGCCCGTTCCCAGCCAGCGCGACCCTGTCTGAATCGTAACCAGCCAGCCCGAGTCGAGCCGCGCCTCCAGGCCCCCGACCATCTCGGCGACAGCCGTAGGACAAGCCGCGCGCGCGCTGCTGGAACGCAACGACGGGCGGGCCTCCCGGAGGAGACCCGCCCGTCGTGGAGCGGAACGTCAGTGCTACTTGGCAGCGACGACCTTGAGCGAGATCACGGCAGTGATGTCCTCGCGCAGGCGCACGGTGGCCTCGTGGTCACCGACGGTCTTGATGGTCGCGGGGACCTCGACCTTGCGCTTGTCGAGCGAGCCGACGCCCTGCGCCTGGACGGCGTCAGCGACGTCGCCCGGACGAACGGAGCCGAACAGACGACCGTCCTTGCCGGCCTTGACCGACAGGGTGATGGTCGCGTTCTCGAGCTTCATCTTGAGGTCCTGTGCCTCTTCGATGGTGGCGAGCTCGCGCGCGGTACGCGCTGCACGGATCGACTCGACCTGCTTCTCGCCGCCCTTGGACCACGCGACAGCGAAGCCCTGGGGGATGAGGTAGTTGCGGGCGTAGCCGTTCTTGACGTCGACGACGTCACCGGCGGAACCGAGGCCGGAGACCTCGTGGGTGAGGATGAGCTTCGACATGTGTCGACCTCCGATCAGCGGCCGGAGCCGGCGTAGGGGAGGAGCGCCATCTCACGGGCGTTCTTCACGGCACGGGCGATGAGGCGCTGCTCCTGGACGGAGACGCCGGTGATGCGACGGGCGCGGATCTTTCCACGCTCCGAGATGAACTTGCGAAGGGTCGCAACGTCCTTGTAGTCGATGACGCCGACCTTGATCGACTTCGCGGGAGCAGCGTTCTTGCCGCCCTTGCCGCGAGGCTTCCGGCGGTCGCCGGTGCTCTTTCCAGCCATAGTGATTTGTCCTTAGAAGAAAAGTTGTGTGTCCGTCGGAACCGGGAGGATCAGTCCGGAACTCGCAGTTGCCGCTGTGAGGCGGCGCTGCGTGCTCCGATCAGAACGGGGTCTCGTCGTCGAAGTTGCCACCGGGGGTGCTCCACACGTCGTTCGACTGTGCGTTGCCGCCACCCTGCTGGCCGCCCTGGGGAGACCAGGGCGCGTCCGACTGACCGCCACCGTTGTTGTTCCAGTTGCCGCCGCCGTTGCCCGCGGGGGCGTTGCCGCCACCGCCGACCTGGCCACGACCGCCGCCACTGCCACCCGCTGCGCGGGTGATCTGTGCGGTCGCGTAGCGGAGCGACGGGCCGATCTCGTCGACCTCGAGCTCGATGCTCGTGCGCTGCTGGCCCTCACGGTCCTGGTAGGAACGCTGACGCAGACGACCCTGCGCGATGACGCGCGAGCCCTTCGTCAGCGACCCCGCCACGTGCTCGGCGAACTCGCGCCACACACTCGCGCGGAGGAACAGCGCATCGCCGTCCTTCCACTCGTTCGCCTGACGGTCGAACGTGCGAGGGGTCGACGCGATGGTGAAGTTCGCCACGGCGAGCCCGTTCTGCGTGTAGCGCAGCTCGGGGTCCGCGGTGAGGTTGCCCACCACCGTGATGACGGTTTCGCCGGCCACGGGTTACTCGGCGCTCGCGGTCGCGGTTGCTGAGGCGTTGGCGGCCTTGCGGGCCGCGCGAGCCTCGTCACGCTGCTTCTGGGCGGCGACCTGCGCGATGCCCTCTTCAGCGCGGAGGACCTTCGTGCGGAGCACGGCCTCGGAGAGACCGAGCTGACGGTCGAGCTCCTTGGCGGCCTCGGGCGACGACGTGAAGTCGACGACGGCGTAGATGCCCTCGGACTTCTTCGCGATCTCGTAAGCGAGCCGGCGACGGCCCCAGACGTCCACGTTGTCGACGGTGCCACCCGCGTTGCGGATCACGGCCAGGAACTTGTCCAGGCTGGGAGCGACGGTGCGCTCATCGATCTCGGGGTCGAGGATCGCCATCAGTTCGTACTGGTGCATGCGGAACCCACCTCCTCTGGTCTCAGCGGCCCCGGGCGGTTCCCGGGGCAGGAGGGTTGATGCATGTGCCCCAGACCACGCAGGTGCGCGAGGGGCAACCTGGGTAGCCTACCGGACTGCCTGGAGGCGCGCCACCGGCCTGTGGAGAGCGGTCCCGCCCGTCAGGCGGTCGCGTCTCAGGCACTGGTGTCTCAGGCGCTGGCGTCGCCTCGGGCGCTCCACCACTCGCGCAGGCGCTCCTCGGCCGTCTCCGGTCCGAGGGGCCCTTCGTCCATCCGGGCCTCGAGCAGGAACCGGTAGGCCTCGCCCACGGCACGCCCCGGCGGGATGTCGAGGATCCGCATGATGTCGTCGCCCGTCAGGTCCGGACGGATCGACTCGAGCTCCTCCTGCTCGGACAGGGTCTTGATGCGGTCCTCGAGGTCGTCGTAGGCGAACGCCAGCCGATCGGCCTTGCGGCGGTTGCGGGTGGTGACGTCCGATCGGGTGAGCTCGTGGAGCCGTTCGAGCTGGGGTCCGGCGTCGCGGACGTAGCGGCGGACGGCGGAGTCGGTCCAGGCGCCCTCGGTGTACCCGAAGAAGCGCAGGTGCAGCTCGATCAGGCGGGACACCGCGGCGATGGTGTCGTTGTCGAAGCGGAGGGCGCGGAGGCGCTTCTTCGCCATCTTCGAGCCGACCAGGTCGTGGTGGTGGAAGCTCACGGCGCCGCCGGGCTCGAGCTTGCGCGTCGCCGGCTTGCCGATGTCGTGCAGCAGCGCCGCGAGCCGGAGCACGGTGTCCGGGGGATCCCCGGCGTGCCGCTCGGCCTCGTACCCGATGGCCTGCTCGAGCACGGTGAGCGAGTGCTCGTAGACGTCCTTGTGGTGGTGGTGTTCGTCGACCTCGAGCCGCATCTCGGGCAGCTCGGGCAGGAACCGCTCGGCGAGCCCGGTGTCGACGAGCAGCCGGAGGCCGGGGACCGGGTCGTCCGTGTTGAGCAGCTTGACCAGCTCGTCGCGGACCCGCTCGGCGGACACGATGTCGATCGACGCGACGAGCTCCTGCATCGCGGCCCGCACGTCGTCGTCGACGGTGAAGCCGAGCTGGGAGGTGAACCGTGCGGCGCGCATCATCCGCAGGGGGTCGTCGCGGAACGAGACGACCGCGGTCTGGGGCGTCCGGAGCCGCGCGGCGAGCAGGTCCTCGACCCCGCCGTGCACGTCGACGAGCTCGCGGGCCGGCAGTCGCAGGGCCATCGCGTTGACGGTGAAGTCGCGACGGAGCAGGTCGTCCTCGATGGTGTCGCCGAACGCGACCTCGGGCTTGCGGGTCTCGCCGTCGTAGACGTCACTGCGGTACGTGGTGATCTCGACCTGCTCGCCGGCGACCCGTGCGGCGATGGTGCCGAACTGCCGACCGACGTCCCAGGTGGCGCTCGCGATGGGTTCGACGATCCGCAGGATGTCGTCCGGCCGGGCGTCGGTGGTGAAGTCCAGATCGGTCACCGGACGGCCGAGGAACGCGTCACGGACGGGGCCGCCGACGAGGGCGAGTTCGTGTCCGGCGTCGGCGAAGGCCCGAGCGAGGAGGTCGACGGGCTCGGTGGTGGCGAGTGCGTCGAGTCGTTCGACGGCCTGGGCAACGGACTGCATGACGGTGCTCATCCTCCCAGATCGAGGCCCCGAGTTCTCCACGAGTCGCGCGCGCACGGGACCTGTTCATGGTCGCGCCTCATACACTCGTGCTCGGCCCGAACCGACCCCGTGGCCCGCTCCCCGTATGCAGATGCTCCGCACCACGCTCGCCGCAGCCGCGTCGACCCTCGTCGCGCTCGGCCTGGTCGTCGCGCCCGTCGCCACCGATCACGCCTCGGCCGCCGAGATGTCCGCAGCCAAGAGCCACGTCGCCGATCCGGCCGCTGCAGATACGGGCAAGGCGACCATCTCCATCGCCCCCGCGAACCGCGGCGTCGTCCAACGCGACCAGGACCTCACCCTGTCGGTCACCGTCACGAACGACACCGACGCAGCACTGCCGGCCGGTACCGCGGAGTTCGACATCTTCCGCTCGGTGAGCACGCGCGACGTCCTGGCGAGCTGGCTCAGCGACACCACCACGACGGGTTACCTCGGCGCCCCGATGGACTCCGTGGACATCCCGGCGATCCCAGCGCACCGTTCGATCACCATCGACTCGGTCGAGATCGTCTCCGGCAACGTGGCGCTCGGCGGGTACTCCTCGTTCGGTGCCCGGCGCATCGCGGCCGAGTACACGGCGGGCGACGCCTTCGCCGTCGACCGCTCCGCCATCACCTGGTACCCGGACTTCGAACAGGCCCCGGTCAGCGTCTCCGTCGCCATGCCGATCACCGTGCCGAAGTCGACCGACGGCATCCTCACCGCCCCCGTGCTGGCCGCGGCGACCTCGGTGGACGGCACGCTCACGCAGCAGCTCGACGCGGCCGAGGACCACAACGTCGCCGTGGCGGTGGACCCGAGGATCATCGCCTCGGTCCGGATCCTCGGCGACAACGCTCCGTCGAGCGCGATCACCTGGCTGCAGCGTCTCGAAGCACTGCGCAACGAGACCTTCGCGCTGTCCTACGCCGACGCCGACGTCACCGGCCTGCGCCAGGCCGGGTCCGACGGCATCCTGTCGCCGATCTCCCTCGACCAGTCCGTCAAGTCCGAGAACTTCCCGGGCGCCGAGACCCCGGCGCCGACTCCGACGGCCACACCGGGGCAGACCTCGTCACCGGCCCCCACCGCGGCCTCGAGCGACGGCACCACGGCCGACGACGGCGCCGACGAGGCGCAGGAGACCCTGCCGACCACGGAGTCCCTGCTCGACTTCCCGTACTCGATGGACTCGATCGCCTGGCCCACCGAGGGAACGGTGTCCTCCGCCGACCTGCCGGCCCTCGAGCGGGCCGGCACGAAGACCACCATCGTCTCGAGCGGCAACACCTCGGCCGGCGCGGACACCACCATCACCGCGTCCGAGAAGATCGGCGACGACCACGTGCTCGTCTCGGACCAGTCGATGTCGTCGATGCTCCGTCGAGCGGCGAACGCCACCGACCGGCAGACCTGGTCGTCGACGATGTCCGAGCTCACCGCGACGCTGGCCACCTCGGCCCGGGCAGCAACCGCCACGGGGCCGATCCTGCTCACCCTCGGGCGCGAGTGGCCGTCCGACTCCGCGCGGCTCAGCCAGGCGCTGGACGCCCTCGAGAGCACCGCCTGGGTCGCCCCGGCCGACCTCTCCACCGCTTCGAAGGCCGTCGCCGGGTCACTCACGCTCGCGAGCGCGTCCACCGGCGAGGCCCGCGTCGACCAGCTCCAGCGACTGGTCCGAGGGGAACAGGGGCTCTCCGCGTTCGCGACGATCCTCGGCGACCCGAACCAGCTGACCGCCCCGGCCCGGCTCCGTCTGCTCGCACTCGCCTCGAATGCGTGGCGCGACGACGACCAGGGACTCGCCGCCGCGGTCGAGGCGCGCACGGCCGCCTGGGCGAAGAGCACCACCGAGGTCGGGATCGTCGACTCGAGCAGCCTCACCCTGCTCGGCGACCGGTCGTCCCTGCCCGTGTCGATCCGCAACAGCTCCGCCTACCCGGTCACGGTGCACCTGTCCGTGCAGCCGTCCAACTCGGCGCTGCGGGTGGTCCGCAACGACATCGTGGTCGAGATCCAGCCCGACTCCTCCACCCGCGCCACCGTCCCCGTGCAGTCGGTCGCGAACGGCAAGGTCGAGCTGACGATGTCGCTCTCGAGCCCGACCGGCGTCGCCGTCGCCGAGCCCGCGACCGTCGAGCTGAACGTGCAGGCCCAGTGGGAGACGGTCATCACCGCGGTCGCCGCGATCGCCCTGATCGGCATCTTCGGCTTCGGCATCTTCCGCAGCATCCGCAAGCGCATCCGCCGCCGGAACGGCGAGATCGACGACGAGGACGACGACCCGAACCGCCCCCTGGCGGTCCAGCCGACGATCGGGGGCGCGCAGGCGGCGACCAACCAGCCTGGAGGCGCGGATCACCCCTCCGGAGCGGCCCCCGCACCCAGCGTGGCCGCGTCCACTGCCGGGCTGGCGACCGCAGCGCCGGGTGCAGCGCCGACCGCTGCGCCGCCCGCTGCGGTGCACCAGGACCCCCTGCAGGACGCCATCGCACGCGCCGGAGCCGAGCCGCGCCTCCCGTCCGACGCCACACGCAGCACCGTCGCGGACGACCGCGACCCCGAGGAGCCGACCATCAGCGCCAGCCAGCCCCAGCCCGACGTCGACGCCGAGCCGGTCGCCGAGCGCAGCCTCGGTCGGGCGAGCGCGATGCTCGCCGCCGGCACGATGCTGTCGCGCATCCTCGGCTTCGCGAAGACCTTCGTGCTGGCGTACGCGATCGGTCAGACGCAGTCACCGGCGGCGGATGCGTTCGCGGTCTCCAACCAGCTCCCGAACAACATCTACGCGCTGATCGCGGGTGGCCTGTTGTCCGCCGTGCTCATCCCGCAGATCGTCCGTGCGATGAAGCAGCACACCGACGGTGGCACGGCCTACGTCAACAAGATCGTGACGCTCGGCGGTTCCCTGTTCATCGTCATCGCCCTCGTGGCGACCCTGATCGCCCCGCTGCTCGTGCAGGTGTACGCGCAGACCGCTTCAGGCGAGGGCAAGGGGTTCACGCCCGGTCAGATCGACCTCGCGGTGGCGTTCGCGTTCTGGTGCCTTCCGCAGATCCTCTTCTACGCGATGTACTCCCTGCTCGGCGAGGTCCTGAACGCCAAGCAGGTGTTCGGCCCGTTCACGTGGGCGCCGCTCATCAACAACGTCATCTCGATCGCCGGGCTGGTGGTCTTCATCGCCATGTTCGGTGGCAGGGCCGCGAACTCCGGCGTCGACGACTGGACTCCGCTCAAGATCGCCGTCCTCGCCGGCAGTGCGACCCTGGGCGTGCTCGCTCAGGCCGCCTTCCTGCCGTTCTTCTGGCGCCGGGCTGGCCTGAGCTTCCGACCCGACTTCCGCTGGCGCGGCGTCGGCCTGAAGTCGACGGGCACGGCGGCCGGGTGGCTCTTCGCGATGATCCTCGTCACCCAGCTGGCGGGCATCGTGCAGTCGCGCGTCGCATCGCTCGGATCCGGTGCCGCGGGCAATGCGGTGCTCCAGAACGCGTGGCTGCTCTTCATGCTGCCGCACTCGATCATCACGGTCTCCATCGCGACCGCGTACTTCACACGGATGAGCCACGATGCCGAACGCGGCGACCTCGGCGCCGTCCGGAAGAACCTGTCGCTCTCGCTGCGGATCGTCGGACTGTTCACGGTCTTCGCCTCCATCGCACTGATGGTCGTCGCCGTTCCGTTCGGACGCATGTTCTCCAACACCTTCGACGGGGCACTGTCGATCGGCGCGGTCCTGCTGGCCTACATGCCGGGGCTCGTGCTCTTCAGCATGTTGTTCATCATCCAGCGCGTCTTCTGGGCGATGCACGACCACCGCACGCCGTTCCTCATGCAGTGCGTCCAGTCGGTGCTGTTCGTGATCGGCGCCCTCGCGGTCACCACGCTCCCGAACGAGGCGATCGGTGTCGCGATCGCAGCGTGCACCACACTCGCGGGCACCGCGCAGACGATCGTCGCCCTGGTCCTCGTCCGCAAGCGGCTCGGTGGCATCGAAGGACCGGTGGTCACCCGGTCGCACGTGCAGTTCGTCATCGCCGCGCTCATCGCGGGCGTCGCGGGACTCCTCGTCGTGAACTTCTTCGGGTCGTTCTCGGCGAGCGGCTTCGCGATGGCCGACTTCACCGGAGCGCTCATCACCCTCGTCCTCGCCGGCGCGGTGATGGCGGGCGTGTACTTCGGAGCCCTCGTCGTCGCGAAGAACGGCGAGATCGGCAACGCCGTCCGGATGCTCCGCAGCAAGCTCGGCCGCTGATCCCTGCCGGGCACCCACGCTCACGGGCCGTGTGGAATGCCACGCCGGTACGATGGGTTGACCCGGTCAGACGCAACGGAAGGGCAAACAGGCATGCGCCAGCTCATCATCATCGGTTCCGGCCCGGCCGGGTTCACCGCCGGCATCTACGCAGCGCGCGCAGAGCTCAAGCCGCTCATCGTCGCTTCCAGTGTCGAGACGGGCGGTGAACTCACCAAGACGACCGAGGTCGAGAACTTCCCCGGCTTCCCCGAGGGGATCCAGGGCCCTGACCTCATGATCAAGATGCAGGAACAGGCCGAGAAGTTCGGCGCCGAGGTCCTGTACGACGACGCCGTCTCCGTCGACCTCACCGGCAAGGTCAAGAAGGTCACGGTCGGCTCCGGTGAGACGTACGAGGCCCTCGCGGTGATCTACGCCACCGGCTCGGCGTACCGTCACCTCGGCCTCGCCGACGAAGAGCGCCTGTCCGGCCACGGTGTCTCGTGGTGCGCGACCTGCGACGGCTTCTTCTTCCGCCAGAAGAACATCGCCGTCGTCGGCGGTGGCGACTCCGCGATGGAAGAGGCGACGTTCCTCACCCGCTTCGCCGACAAGGTGACGGTCATCCACCGCAAGGACTCCCTGCGTGCATCGAAGATCATGCAGGACCGCGCGATGAACGACCCGAAGATCGAGTTCGCGTGGAACAAGGAGGTCACCGGCATCACGGGCGACTCCGCGGTCGAGGGCGTGACGCTCAAGGACACCGTGACGGGCGAGGAGTCCGAGCTCGCGCTGGACGGCCTGTTCATCGCGATCGGCAACGACCCGCGCACGCACCTGATCCACGGCCAGATCGACATCGCGCCCGAGGGCACGATCGCCGTCCAGGGTCGCTCGTCGAAGACCAACCTGCCGGGCGTCTTCGCCGCCGGTGACGTCATCGACCCGACCTACCGTCAGGCCATCACGGCTGCCGGTTCGGGCACGGTCGCCGCGCTCGACGCCGAGAAGTACCTCGCCGAGCTCGACGACGCACTGACGGACGAGGCCGAGGGCGTCGCCCCGGCGGAGCCCGCCATGGTCGACGTCATCGCCGCCCGGGCCTGACCCGCCTCGGAATACCACGACGGCTTCGCCGTTGTACCCCCTGAACGACTTCTCGAAGGAGCACACATGTCCAACGCCAAGGCTGTCACCGACGCCACCTTCTCGGACGAGGTCCTCAAGTCCGACAAGACGATCCTCGTCGACTTCTGGGCTGAGTGGTGTGGCCCGTGTCGCGCGGTCTCGCCGATCCTCGACCAGATCGCCGAAGAGCACGCCGGCAAGATCGAGATCGTGAAGCTCAACGTGGACGACAACCCCCAGTCGGCCATGAACTACCAGATCACGTCGATCCCGGCGATGAAGGTCTTCAAGGGCGGCGAGGTCGTCAAGACCGTCATCGGTGCCAAGCCGAAGCCCGCGCTCGAGGCCGATCTCGCCGAGTTCCTCGCGTAGGTCGCCCCACCTGAACGGCCCCGCTCTCCCCAGAGAGCGGGGCCGTTCTCGTCCGGAGCCACCGGATGACGATCGGCCCCGTCGCGGAACCCTGGTTCCCGGGGCCGATGTCGTAGTGTGGCGGGAATGTCCCACTGAACGGAGCACTCGATGACGAACGGCAACAGCCTCGACCCCTGGTACGACTCCTACGCCCAGCGCACCGCCGGGCTGAGCGCCTCCGAGGTCCGAGCCCTGTTCGCCGTCGCCTCGCGCCCCGAAGTGGTCTCGTTGGCTGGCGGCATGCCGTTCGTCTCCGCGCTCCCCAGAGAGCTCGTCACGGGCTCCCTGGACCGTGTCATGACCGAGCACTCCGCCATGGCGCTCCAGTACGGCGGCGGACAGGGCCTGCGGTCCCTCCGCGAGCACATCGTGGACGTCATGAGCCTCGAGGGCATCCGTGCCAGCGCCGAAGACGTCGTGGTCACCACGGGCTCGCAGCACGCCCTCGACCTCGTCACACGGCTGTTCATCGACCCGGGTGACGTCGTGCTCGCCGAGTCGCCGTCCTACGTCGGCGCGATCGGCGTCTTCCGGTCGTACCAGGCCGAGACGGTGCACGTGACGACGGACGAACTCGGACTCGTCCCCGAGGCGCTGCGCGAGGCGATCGCGAACCTCCGCACCCAGGGCAAGCGGATCAAGTTCCTCTACACGATCCCGAACTTCCACAACCCGGCCGGCGTCACGATGAGCCGCGAGCGCCGCATCGAGGTGCTCGACATCTGCCGGTCCAACAACATCCTCGTGCTCGAGGACAACCCGTACGGGCTCCTGTGGTTCGACGAGCCGGCGCCGCAGGCCATCCGATCGATCGACGAAGAGGGCGTGGTGTACCTCGGCTCCTTCTCGAAGACCCTCGCACCAGGGTTCCGCGTGGGCTGGGCGCTCGCGCCCCACGCCATCCGCGAGAAGCTCGTGCTCGCCAACGAATCGGCCGTGCTCGCGCCGAACTCCTTCGGCCAGTACGTCGTGAACGCGTACCTCGACGCCGCGGACTGGAAGGGCCAGGTCGACACCTTCCGAGGGATCTACGCCGAGCGCCGTGACGCCATGCTGTCGGCGCTGGGAGAGTTCCTGCCGGACCTGTCCTGGACGAAGCCGAACGGTGGCTTCTTCGTGTGGCTGACCCTGCCCGAGTCCCTCGACTCGAAGGGCATGCTGCCGCGCGCGGTCAAGGAACTCGTGGCCTACACGCCCGGCACCGCGTTCTACGCGGACGGACGCGGGGGCGGACACATCCGTCTGTCGTTCTGCTACCCGACCCCGGAGCAGATCCGGGTGGGGGTCAAGCGCCTGGCCAACGTCGTCAACGACGAACTCGAACTCATCGAGACCTTCGGCCCGACGACCCGACCGAACACCGTGGTCCGCCAGACGTCCACGGTCAGCGCACCGCCGCCGAACATCTCCTGATCAGCGCTTTTCCTCAGTGCTGCTCGCACAGCACCGCAGTTCCACACCGGAGGACCCCGCATGGCCGAGCTCACCCGTCGTCACGTCGTCGTCGTAGCCGGAGGCATCTCGCACGAGCGTGACGTCTCCCTCCGCTCCGGCCGCCGGGTCGCCGACTCACTGACCGGCTACGGCTGGCGGGTCGACCTGTGCGACGCCGACGCGATGCTGCTTCCGGCTCTCGCCGAATCACGCCCGGACGTCGTGTGGCCGGCACTGCACGGCGCCTCCGGTGAGGACGGAGCCCTGCGGGGCATCCTGGAGGCCGTGGACATCCCGTTCGTCGGCTCACGTTCGACGTCAGCCCGGTTGGCATGGGACAAGCCGACGGCGTCAGCGCTGGTCGCCCGCGCCGGCGTCCGCACCCCTCGTTCGGTGACACTCTCCCACGACGTCTTCCGTGAGCTCGGCGCCGTCGGGGTCCTCGCGGCCATCGCGACCGAGCACCCGGTGCCGCTCGCCGTGAAGCCGGCGCGAGGTGGGAGCGCACAGGGCGTGACCCTCGTCGACGACGTCAAGGACCTGCCCCGGGCCATGGTGACGGCGTACACGTACTGTGACGACGTCGTGGTCGAGCAGCTCATCCGTGGGACCGAGGTCGCCGTGGGCATCATCGACACTGGAGACGGCCCCGTGGCGCTCTCCGCCGTGGAGATCGTGCCGCGCAACGGCATCTACGGGTTCGAGGCGCGTTACAACGCGGGGGAGACGACCTTCTACACGCCCGCGCGACTGTCCGACGAGTTCGCCGGAGCAGCCGCGGAGGCAGCGGTCGCCGCGCACACAGCGCTCGGACTCCGGCATCTGTCCCGTGTCGACCTGATCATCGACGGGGCCGGGACGCCTTGGTTCCTCGAGGCGAATGTGCTTCCCGGCCTCACGGAGACGTCGCTGCTCCCGCAGGCGCTGTCGGCGTCCGGCTTCGATCTTGGCTGGACCTACGCCGAGCTCGCCGAGCAAGCGATTCGGGACCACCGAGTCTGAGCGGTCACCGCCCATGTTCCACGTGGAACATTGACACCCGGCATCCGTGCGCGCCGCGATTTCGGTGCGATGTTCCACGTGGAACGTCTCTCGGAGACAGTCGTCGTTCAGCGCCATGCAGTGGCCCTCGGCGCGGTCGGCGGACTCCGAGGTACCGGCACGGCGTCAGCAGACGATCCCAGCGTCTCGGCGTCGATCTCCCACGGCCGGACGCCCTTGTGCACAAGCGGGGAAGCTTCGACTCCGTCAACAGACACGCTGAGTCTGAACGTCGGTTCGCCCGATCTGCAGGAGCGGCCGGTGAAACGCGATTCCGCGAGGGTGAACTCACGGAACCACGGGTCGGAAACGCGGACGATGTCCCTGCCTCGCTGTCCTGAAGGGCGAGCCGATGGTGATCGTCACCACCACCTCACCGGGCGCTGACCACGCTCCACGTCGCAATCACGACGTCGGACACCCTGTGTTGCCACCAGAGCTGTCGGGATGAGTCCGACGGGCGCGAGCCGCAGCCCGGGCGTCCCGGGGCCGCACAGCGCCGCACAGCGCTGCGCTGAGGCTGCTCAGCCCTCGAGGTCCTCCACCCCGAGCTCGCCGAGGATCCGATTGAGGTCGTCGCCGTTCGCGAAGTCGATGGTGACAGAACTCTTGCGGGCACCGACTGCGATCTTCACACGCGTGTTGAGGCGATCGCCGAGCCGCTCAGCGAGATCGTTGAAGTGCGCCTGACGCTTCGACGGCTCGGGCTTCGGCTTCGCCGCGGGCGTCTTGGCTGACAGCTGCTGCGCGATCGCCTCAGCCGCGCGGACGGAAAGGTCCTCGTTGACGATCTTCTCGGCCAGGTACTCCATGGCCTCCGCGTCGGGTGCGGCGAGGATGGCCCGAGCGTGCCCGGCGGAGAGCACGCCTGCGGCCACACGCCGCTGGACGGGGGAGGGGAGTCGCAGGAGTCGGATCGTGTTCGTGATCTGCGGACGCGACCGTCCGATGCGCTGGCCGAGCTGCTCCTGCGTGATCCCGAAGTCCGCCAGGAGCTGCTGGTACGCCGACGCCTCTTCCAGGGGGTTGAGCTGTGCCCGGTGGAGGTTCTCCAGCAGCGCGTCGCGCAGCATCGCGTCGTCGGGGGTGTCCTTCACGATCGCCGGGATCGTGCTCAGGCCGAGTTCCTTCGTGGCACGCAGACGGCGTTCACCCATGATGAGCTCGTACTGGGGCTCGGTGCCCGTGGCGCCCGGGATCGGCCGGACGACGATCGGCTGCAGGACACCGATCTCACGGATCGAGTGGACGAGCTCTTGGAGCTCCTCCTCGCGGAACTCCTTCCGCGGCTGCTGGGCGTTCGGGATCACGTCCAGCGGATTGAGGTTGGCAAGTCGTGCACCGGGCACGGCTACCAGCTCGTCCGCGGTCGGAGCGGATGCCGGCGAACCACCGGTCGGGAAGAACACGTCGACGGGACGGTCCTGCTGATCGGTCGCGGTCGGGATCAGGGCGCCGATGCCTCGGCCGAGTCCGGTTCGCTTCGGTGCCATCAGTGCTTCGCTCCTCGTGCTGCGATCTCGGCGGCCGCTTCCAGGTAGGACAGCGACCCGGTGGAGTTCACGTCGTAGGCGACGACGCTCTGCCCGTAGCTCGGTGCTTCGCTCACGCGGACGGAGCGGGGGATCATCGCCTTGAGCACCTGGTCACCGAAGTGCTCACGGACGTCGTTCGCCACCTGGTTCGACAGGTTCGTGCGGCTGTCGTACATCGTCAGAAGAATCGTCGAGACGCGGAGGTTCGGATTGAGGTGGCGCTCGATCAGTTCGATGTTCCGTAGCAGCTGGCTCAGACCCTCGAGTGCGTAGTACTCGCACTGGATCGGGATGAGTACCTCTTGTGCGGCAACGAACGCGTTGATGGTCAACAAACCCAGCGACGGCGGGCAGTCGATGAACACGTAGTGGTAGGGCTCGTCCAGGGACTGCAGGTACATGTCGAGTGCAGTCCGGAGCCGCTGTTCTCGTGCCACCAGGGAGACGAGTTCGATCTCGGCGCCGGCGAGGTGAATCGTTGCCGGCACGCACCAGAGCGTGTCCGACTCGGGGGAGGCCTGCACGGTGTCGGCCATCGGAGCCTCGTCGACGATCACGTCGTAGATGCTCGCGACTTCCGCCTGGTGGTCCACGCCGAGTGCCGTCGAGGCATTGCCCTGCGGGTCCAGGTCGATCACCAGTACACGAGCACCACCGTGAGCGAGACCGGCGGCCAGGTTGACGGTCGTCGTCGTCTTGCCGACGCCACCCTTCTGGTTCGAGACGGTGATGATCCGTGTCTCAGCAGGCAGGGGGAACTGTTGCGTGGCGATCGCACGCCGGCGACGGTTCAGGTCGGCGATCTCGCGAGCGAGCGGTGTCGACGCGTCGTAGTCGGTCGATGAACTCAACGAGTGCCTCTTCCCCGGTTCGATGTTTCACGTGGAACGCGGAGCCACTGGCGGCCGGATGACCCGGCCCGAGCCGCAGCGTCAGTCAACTGTAGCCCGGAAGACGCGGGTGGTCTCCGCAACCACACCGTCTCCGAGCTCGAGTACCTCGACATCGGAGAGGCGCTTCCGGAGGATGACCTTCCGTGCCTTCTCGATCTCTTCGTCGACCCGCGCACCCTTCATCAGGATGAGCTGCCCACCCGAGCGGACCAGGGGAACGGTGAGGGGAATGAGCTTCGACAGCGCACTGACGGCCCGTGCGGTGACCTGGTCCACGACGACGTCGTCAGCCACGTCCTCAGCACGGCCGCGGAGCACGGTGACGTTCTGCAGGCCGAGACGGTCGGACTCGTTGCGAAGCCAATCCGTCCGTCGCTCCATCGGCTCGATGAGGACGAACTCAACGTCCGGCCGGGCGATCGCGAGCACGAGACCCGGCAACCCTGCCCCCGAGCCGACGTCTGCAACGCGACCACGGGCCTCCAGGAGCGGTGCCAGCAATGCAGAATTGAGGATGTGTCGTGTCCACAAGCGGGGAAGCTCGAGCGGGCCGATCAGGCCCAGCTCCTCACCCCGTCGCGCGAGTTCGTTCGTGAACGAGCGCGCGACCTCGATCCGGTCACCGAAGAGCCCTGCGGCCGCGATGGGCTCAGCCTCGAGCACCGGTGCAGCCTCCGTCGGGACGGGTGCCTCCGTCATCGGGTGACGACCGTGTGGCGGTCCCGACCCTCACCCTCGGACTCCGAGTGGAAGCCCTTCTCTGCGACCAGGTCGTGCACCAGCTTGCGCTCGTAGGACGACATCGGGGGCAGCGCAGCCGACGACGAACCGGCTTCGATGCGCTCGACGGCGGTGTCCACGAGCCGCTGCAGCTCGTCAGCACGGGCGTCCCGCGAGCCACCGACGTCGAGGATGAGCCGGCTGAACTCGCCGGTCTCCGCCTGCACGGCGATCCGGGTGAGCTCCTGCAACGCCGTCACGGTGTCCGGCTTCGACAGCACGCGGAGTGCTTCGCCGTCATCGGTGACCGACAGGTACACACGACCGGCGCGCTCCTCGATCTCGATGTCGCCGTCGAGGTCGCAGATGTCGAGGAGCTCCTCGATGTAGTCCGCCGCGATGTCCGCTTCGTCGCGGGCGTCCTCGGTCTCGGTGTCCATCGTCTCGGTGTCCGTCGCCTGGACGGCGGCTGCGGTGTCCTGCTCGGTCACTTACTTCTTCCCGTTCTTCTTCTGGCGCTGCTTGCCGACCGGCTGCTGACGCTGGGTGGTCACGCGCACGGGCTCGATCTCCGTCGCGCCGGCGCCGGCACCGGCCTCGGCGAGGACCGGGGTGGCGGTCCCGCGACGCTGTGCCTTCTTGGCCAGGCGGGCTTCACGGGCCAGTGCTGCTTCGGAGCCGGGCGTCGGCATGCTGCGGATGACGAAGTACTGCTGCGCCATCGTCCAGACGTTCGAGGCGAGCCAGTAGAACATGACGCCGAGGGGGAAGCTCAGGCCCGAGATCACGAAGACCAGCGGGAGGATGTACAGCATCATCTTCTGCTGGCGGTACATCGGAGACTCCTTGGTCTCCGGCGACATGTTCTTGGCGACGAGCTGCAGCTGCGTGATGAACTGCGACGCCGTCATCACGACGATCATGAAGCCCGCGATCGCACGGACCTCCCACCCGGAGGCGTTCGTGAACGTCTCGTGCAGGGGAGCACCGAACAGGGCCGCGTTGCCGAACGACGCCGCGAGGTCGTTCGTGAGCAGGCCGATGCCCGTCTTGTTGATCTGGGCCTCGTGCAGCACCGAGTACAGCGAGAAGAAGATCGGCATCTGCAGCAGCAGCGGCAGGCAGGAGCTGAGCGGGTTGGTCCCGGTCTCCTTGTAGAGCGCCATGGTCTCGCGGCTCATGGCCTCACGCGAGAACTGGTCCTTCTTGCCCTTGTACTTGTCCTGGATCTTCTTCAGCTGGGGCGCGACCTCGAGCATGCGGCGCTGCGACTTGATCTGCCGGACGAAGATCGGGATCAACGCCGCGCGGACGACGAACGTCAGGAAGATGATCGAGAGCACCCACGTGATGCCCTCGTTCGGGTCCATGCCGATGCTCTCGAAGATCCAGTGGAAGCCGACGAGGATGGCCGAGACCACCCATTTGAGCGGCCAGAGGACGAATCCGATGATGTCCATGGGGACGGCTACGCCTTTCGAGTGCGCTGGGGGAGCAGGACCGGCCGGGCCGTTCCGACCGCGGGGTGCGGCTGCTGCGGGATCGGCGCGAGGACGAACCCGAACCGGTTGACGACGAACGGGTGACGACGTTCCCTGACGTCGTCGATACCACCAGCAGCCCAGGGGTTGCAGCGGGCGATGCGCCAGGCGCCCATGGCGGATCCGCGCACGACGCCGTACTGCTGGATCGCCTCGAGGGCGTACCGGGAGCACGACGGGTGGTAGCGGCAGACGTTGCCGTACAGCGGGGAGATCACCGCACGGTAGGCCCGGAGCACGACGACGCACGCGTTGCGTGGGAGCAACGCGATGACCCAGGCAAGCCGGGTCCACAGAGTGCGGTTCATGCTGCCTTCTCCACCCCGCGCGCGAAGGAGCGCGTGACGTCTTCGAGCAGGGTAGGCCATCCGGCCTGCGATGCGGCTGGCAGTACACGGACCACCACGTCGAAGCCCTGAGGGCGCTCGACGAGCAGGTCGTGCGCGATCGCCTTGAGCCGCCGCCTGATCAGGTTCCGGGTCACGGCGTTCCCCACCGTCTTCGCGACGATGAAGCCGAACCGCGTCGGTCCGTTGCGGTCGGCCGGTTGACGGACCACGGAGACGACGACGTGCGCCGTGGCGCTCTTGCGACCACGACGCACGACGTTCCGGTAGTCATCCCCGCGCACGATGCGGTTGGCGCTGGCCAACACTGCGACGCCGGGGTCAGACCGATGACCGGATCAGGCGATGAGCCTGATCAGGCCGAGAGCTCGGTACGGCCCTTGGCGCGGCGCGCCGACAGGATGGCGCGGCCGGCACGCGTCCGCATGCGGAGGCGGAAGCCGTGCTTCTTGGCGCGGCGGCGGTTGTTCGGCTGGAAGGTGCGCTTGCTCATGATGTTCTCCACACGGCTGCTCGCGGCGAGCCGTCACGTATGTGTAGCCGTCCGGGTGTCGAACGACGCAGATGGGCGCGACCAAAGGGCCGCAGTCAACTGGTTAACGGTACGTGACAGCGGCGAGCAGGTCAAACCCCGCCCGGAACGGCCGCGCCGTCGCCGTCGGGTCTGACGTCCCTCGATCCCATTCTCCACATTGGGGACAACTTCCGTTCGGTGGGACGCGGTCCGGTCCTTTACAGTGGTGTGATCGATCCCCCCGATGGCCGGTACGACAGGGAAGTGCTCCTGTGCGACGGCTCGAGGTGGTCGTGGACAACACTGTGGACAACCCTGTGGGAACCTCCGCGGCAACGAGGCGTCGACGAAGCCCCCGGAGCCACCGACGATCCGCCGGCGACGACCTGGTCCCGAGTGCGGTCGCCGAGGACGCCACGGCACGTCCGACCCCGCAGGACGCACCCTCGTCCGGCAGCGAACGCACGACACGACCCCTGGAGACGAGCGCGACATGACGATGCCGGCCGACCCCGTCGAGGACCTCTGGTCATCCGTACTCGGACTCCTCGCCGAGGACCCCCGCATCACGCCGCAGCTCCACGGGTTCCTGAACCTGGTCGAGCCGAAGG
The DNA here is from genome assembly GCF_025677645.1 of Curtobacterium poinsettiae. NCBI lineage: Bacteria > Bacillati > Actinomycetota > Actinomycetes > Micrococcales > Microbacteriaceae > Curtobacterium > Curtobacterium flaccumfaciens. The sequence continues at coordinate 512,955 of NZ_CP106879.1, forward strand.
GCGTGCTCGCCGGCACCCTGTACCTCGAGGTGCCGAACGACCTGACCCGGGGCATGCTCGAACAGCGCATCAGGATCCCGATCACCGAGGCGGTCGGTCGCATCGGTGACGACTCGGTCGCGAACTTCGCCATCACCGTCAACCCGGACATGGCATCGGAACCACGGGTGGACCCGAACGTCCCCGAGTACGCCGAGCCGGTGCAGGAAGCCGTCGAGCAGAGTGCCGCTCCGCGCCAGTACATCGAGGCGCCGTTCGTGCCGAGTCAGATCGACTCGCCCGGCACCAGCGGTCGGCCCGAGTCGCGACTCAACCCGAAGTACAACTTCGACAACTTCGTCATCGGCTCGTCGAACCGGTTCGCCCACGCCGCAGCGGTCGCCGTGGCCGAGGCACCCGCCAAGGCCTACAACCCGCTGTTCATCTACGGCGACTCCGGACTGGGCAAGACCCACCTGCTCCACGCCATCGGGCACTACGCCGAGAGCCTCTACCCGGGGATCCGCGTCCGGTACGTGTCGAGCGAGGAGTTCACGAACGACTTCATCAACTCGATCGCGAACAACCGCTCGAACCAGTTCCAGCAGCGGTACCGCGACATCGACATCCTGCTGATCGACGACATCCAGTTCCTGCAGGGGAAGGACTCCACCCAGGAGGCCTTCTTCCACACGTTCAACACCCTGCACGACCACAACAAGCAGGTCGTCATCACGTCGGACGTCGCGCCGAAGCACCTGACCGGGTTCGAGGACCGGATGCGGTCGCGCTTCGAGTGGGGCCTGATCACCGACGTACAGGCGCCCGAGCTCGAGACGCGCATCGCGATCCTCCGCAAGAAGGCTCAGTCCGACCACCTGCAGGTGCCCGACGACATCCTCGAGTTCATGGCGTCGAAGGTGTCGAGCAACATCCGCGAGCTCGAGGGCACCCTGATCCGGGTCACCGCGTTCGCGAGCCTCAACCGGACGGCCGTGGACATGGCCCTGGTGCAGACGGTCCTCAAGGACCTGATCACCCTCGACGAGGACAACGTCGTCGCGCCGACGGACATCATCAACCACACCGCGGAGTACTTCAAGCTCTCCGTCGACGACCTGTACGGGTCGTCCCGCTCCCAGGCGATCGCCACGGCACGACAGATCGCGATGTACCTGTGCCGTGAGCTGACGAGCCTGTCCCTGCCCAAGATCGGGCAGCTGTTCGGCAACCGCGACCACACCACGGTGATGTACGCGAACAAGAAGATCACCGAGCTGATGAAGGAGCGTCGGTCGATCTACAACCAGGTCACCGAGCTCACCAGCCGCATCAAGCAGGACCGCCGCTACCGCTGAGATCCGCCCGTTCCCGCCCGCATCCACCATCTGAGACGGTTCCATGGGCCGGAGTTCTCACAGTGTGGATAGCCTGTGGATAACTGTGGAGGACACGCCGCCGGGTTGTACACAGGTGGGGGGTCGCCTGTGGAGACTGGGGATGGAAGTGGATAGATGAGTTTCATTCATCCCGTTAACGCTCACACACCGCTCACAAGTCACAACCGTGTAGTTCCCTACTGCGGAGCGGGATGCACAGGGTTATCCACAGTGTGCACAGGCGTTAACACCATTACTCCTGGTTAACGATCAATCTCCGCGGGACAACCTTGTGGACGGCGGGATGACAAGAAATCCGGCCCCCGTCCGCCTGTGCCAGAATGGGGCGGCCGGACAGTCCAAGCCGATCGACAGGGGTTCCAGCTGTGAAGTTCGAGGTCAACCGGGACGTCTTCTCCGAAGCCGTCTCCTTCGCAGTGAAGCTCCTCCCGCAGCGCACGACCCTCCCGATCCTCTCGGGCGTCCTGATCCACGCCGACGGTGATCGCCTGACGCTCTCGTCGTTCGACTACGAGGTCTCGGCGCAGACGTCCATCTCGGCCCAGATCGACGAGCCGGGCACGGTCCTGGTCTCCGGTCGCCTGCTGAACGACATCGCGAGCCGGCTGCCGAACGCCCCCGTGTCGTTCACCACCGAGGACGCGAAGATCTCCGTCTCCTGCGGTTCGGCGCACTTCACGCTGCTGTCCATGCCGGTCGAGGAGTACCCGACGCTGCCCGAGATCGGCCCGCAGACCGGTGTCATCCCCGGCGACGCGTTCTCCGAAGCGGTGTCGCAGGTCGCGGTCGCGGCCAGCCGCGACGACGTCACCCCCGTCATCACCGGCGTGCAGCTCGAGGTCGGCGACAACGACCTCTCCCTGATCGCGACGGACCGCTACCGCGTCGCCGTCCGCACCATCGCGTGGGACTCCGGCCGGGTCGGTTCGGACCCGCTGCACGCGCTGGTCCCGGCCCGCACCCTGCAGGAAGTCGGCCGCACGTTCGGTTCCGCGTCCACGGTGTCGGTGTCGATCAGCGGCAACTCCGACCGCGAGCTCATCGCGTTCCACGCCGACGACAAGACCGTGACGTCGCTGCTCATCAAGGGCAACTACCCGCCGGTCCGCCGGCTCTTCCCCGAGACCGTCAACGACCACGCGGTGATCAACACCGCGGAGCTCGTCGAGGCGGTCCGACGGGTCTCCCTCGTCCTGGAGCGCGAAGCAGCGCTCCGGTTCTCCTTCACGGTCGACGGGCTCACGCTCGAGGCGATCGGATCCGAACAAGCGCAGGCGTCAGAGTCGATCAGTGCGTTGTTGACCGGCGAGGAAACGGTGGTCTCGTTGAAGCCCGCCTTCCTCCTGGACGGGCTGAACGCGGTGCACTCCGAGTTCGTCCGCATCTCCTTCACCAAGACGGAGAACCCCAACAAGCCGGGCCCGGTGCTGATCACCGGCCAGACTTCGCAAGAGGCCGCAGCGACCGATGGATACCGGTACCTGCTGCAGCCGAACCTGCTGCTGCGATAGGCGCAACAGGCAACCTGCGCTGGCGCACACCACCGGCAGCATCAGCGCGACGACGAACAGAAGAGGAAATCATGCACATCGGTCTTGTCGGCCTTGGTCGCATGGGCAACAACATGCGTGCCCGTCTCCGCAACGCAGGGATCGAGGTCACCGGGTACGACGCGAACCCCGCCGTCTCCGACGTCGCCGACCTCGGCGCCCTCGCCGCTGCCCTCCCGGAGGGCAAGCGACTCGTGTGGGTCATGGTCCCGCACGGCAAGATCACCGACGACGTGATCACCGACCTGGCCGGCGTCCTCGGCGAGGGCGACCTGGTGATCGACGGCGGCAACTCGAAGTGGCTGGACGACACCAAGCACGCCGAGCAGCTCGGTGCGCGCGGCATCCGCTACATGGACGTCGGCGTCTCCGGTGGTGTCTGGGGCAAGGACAACGGGTACGGCCTCATGGTCGGCGGTGACGCCGCGGACGTCGAGTTCGCGATGCCCGTCTTCGACGCGCTGCGCCCCGAGGGTCCCCGCGAAGAAGGCTTCTCGCACGCCGGCCCGATCGGCGCCGGTCACTACGCCAAGATGGTCCACAACGGCATCGAGTACGCGATCATGCAGGCGTACGGCGAGGGCTACGAGCTCCTCGAGGCGAAGGACATCATCACCGACGTCCCCGCCGTGTTCGCCGGTTGGCAGCGTGGCACGTCGTTCGTTCCTGGCTGCTCGACCTGATGGTGCTCGCGCTGAACGAGGACCCGAAGCTGGACGCGATCGAGGGCTACGTCGAGGACTCCGGCGAGGGCCGTTGGACCGTCGAAGAGGCCATCGAGCACGCGGTCCCGATGCCGACGATCTCGGCGTCGATCTTCGCGCGCTTTGTCTCGCGACAGGGCAGTGCTTCGCCGACGATGAAGGCCGTCGCAGCGCTCCGCAACCAGTTCGGCGGTCACGCCGTCAAGAAGTCCTAGGACTTCCCGGGGGAACCCGGACTCGGCCCGCGTGCACGTCGACCATCTCCAACTGACCGACTTCCGGAACTACCGGGAGGCGGACGTCGACCTCGCACGCGGGCCGAACCTGTTCGTCGGCCGCAACGGGCAGGGTAAGACCAACCTGGTCGAGGCCATCGGGTACCTCTCCACGCTCGGCTCGCACCGCGTCCCCACCGACGCGGCCCTCGTCCGTCAGGGGTGCGATGCCGCGATCGTCCGAGCACGGCTCTCCCACGAGGAACGCAGCATCCTCGCCGAGGTGCAGATCAACCGCACCGGCGCGAACCGAGCGCAGGTCAACCGGTCGGCGATCAAGCCGCGGGAGCTGCCGCGCTACTGCACGAGCGTGCTCTTCGCTCCGGAGGACCTGGCCCTCGTCCGCGGTGAACCGGCCGGGCGACGCCGGATGCTCGACGAGCTGCTCGGCCAGATCGCACCGCGGATGCAGGGCGTGCTCGCCGACTACGACCGCACGCTCCGGCAGCGGAACACCCTGCTGAAGTCGGCCCGCGCAACCGGCGCGAAGGCGAACGCCCTGTCGACGCTCGACGTCTGGGACGATCGGCTCGTCGGACTCGGCGCCGAGATCGTCGCGGCCCGCGACCACCTGACCCGGCGGCTCGCGCCCTTCGTGGCCGACGCCTACGCGACCGTCGCCGGCGAGCACCACGACGCCTCGATCTCCGGTGTCCTGTCGATCCGCGGCGGCGACCCCGAGTCCGCGGCGGCCACCGATCCGGTGCTCGGGACCCCGGACGAGCCCGTCACGGTCGCGTCGGCAGCCGAGGCGTTCGCGGCCGCCCTGGAGCGACGTCGCCGGGACGAACTCGACCGCGGACTCACCCTCGTCGGTCCGCACCGCGACGACGTGCTGTTCCAGCTCAACGGGTTACCTGCACGCGGGTACGCGAGTCACGGCGAGTCCTGGTCCTTCGCGCTGGCGATCCAGCTCGCAAGCGCCTCGATCCTGCGTGCGGAGTCGAACCTGGGCGACCCGATCATCATCCTCGACGACGTCTTCGCCGAGCTCGACGAATCACGGCGGGAGCGGCTCGCGAACGCTGTCGCCGACTACGAGCAGGTGCTCATCACGGCCGCGGTCTTCGGCGACGTGCCCCAGAAGCTGGCGGCGCACACGGTGCGGATCGAGGCGGGCACGATCGTGACCGACGAGGCGGACGCGACCCGGGCCTCCAGTCCGACGACGGACGTGACGGACGCGACGGAGCCGACGGACGCGACGGAGCCGACGGACGCGACGGAGCCGACGGACGCGACGGACCGGACTGCAGCGACGGACGCCGACGCCAAGGCGGACCCGACCGACGCCCCTGCCCCCACCGAAGCCGAAGCCGACGCCTGATGCCGAAGCCCCGCAAGCCCACCGAACCCTCGCAGGTGTACCGCCACCTGCGCGCGGTGTTCGGCGACCCGTCCAAGCGCGGCACCGATGCCCGCCGCCGCCGCGCCCGCGAGTTCGACGCCGACACCGTGCCGTACGGGCGCGGCCGCGAGCCGAAGGGCCTCGCGGACATCGTCGGATCGCTCGCCCAGGAGCTCGGTTGGACGGAACCCCTGGCCCGCTCCGAGCTCTTCGTCGACTGGCCGAGCGTCGTCGGTGAGGAACTGGCGAAGCACTCCCGCCCGGTCACCATCGACGACGGCGCGCTCGTCATCCGGTGCGATTCGACGGCCTGGGCGACCCAGCTCCGACTGATGCGCGCGACGGTCACGACGACCATCGCGGAACGGCACCCCGAAGCGGGGGTCCAATCGATCAGGGTTTCCGGCCCGGACGCCCCCACGTGGAAACGCGGCCCCAGGACGGTCCAGGGGCGCGGTCCTCGCGACACCTACGGTTGAGGCGACGAAATCATCCTGGAGTGCCAGAAAAGCCCGTCTGAGGGGCAGATGCGCCCTCGAAAGAGGGGGCTCTGCGGTAGACTGGGAGGTGCAGTGCGCGGGCGTTCCGCGCGCAGGCAGGAGCACGCTCGACATGGCAGCAGAATCTGAAGACGACCGGCAGAATCCGCTCGGTGCGGAGACCCCGCAGAGCGAACCGTCCTACGGCGCAGACCAGATTCAGGTGCTCGAGGGGCTGGAAGCCGTCCGCAAGCGCCCCGGTATGTACATCGGTTCGACCGGCCCGCGCGGACTGCACCACCTGGTCCAGGAGATCGTCGACAACTCGGTCGACGAAGCCCTCGCCGGGTACTGCGACACCATCGATGTGAGCATCCGCGAAGACGGTGGCGTCCGCGTCGTCGACAACGGCCGTGGCATCCCGGTCGACGTCCACGCGGCCGAGGGGGTCTCGACCCTCCAGGTCGTCCTCACCGTCCTGCACGCCGGCGGCAAGTTCGGCGGTGGCGGCTACGCCGTCTCCGGTGGTCTGCACGGCGTCGGTTCGTCCGTCGTGAACGCACTGAGCTCCGAACTCGACGTCGAGGTCCGTCGACAGGGCCACGTCTGGCGGCAGAGCTACACCGACGGCGTCCCCGTCGCGCCCGTCTCGAAGGACGAGGCGACCGACGAGACCGGTACGACGATCACGTTCTGGCCGAACGCCGAGATCTTCGAGTCCGTCGTCTTCGACTACGAGACCCTGCGCACGCGCTTCCAGCAGATGGCCTTCCTGAACAAGGGCCTGCGGATCAACCTGCGCGACGAGCGCACCCCGGAAGAAGGGGAAGAGGCCCGCAACGACACCTTCATGTACGAGCGTGGCCTCGCCGACTACGTCGAGTTCATCAACGCGCAGAAGAAGGCCGACCTCGTCCACCCCGACGTCATCGGCTTCGAGGCCGAGGACCCGGAGCGCAAGATCGCGCTCGAGGTCGCGATGCAGTGGAACACCTCCTACCAGGAGAGCGTCCACACCTTCGCGAACACGATCAACACGCACGAGGGCGGGACCCACGAAGAGGGCTTCCGCGCAGCGCTCACGACCCTCGTCAACCGCTACGCGCGCGAGGCGAAGATCATCAAGGAGAAGGACGACAACCTCACGGGTGACGACATCCGCGAAGGACTCACCGCCGTCATCTCCGTCAAGCTCGGCGAGCCGCAGTTCGAGGGGCAGACGAAGACCAAGCTCGGCAACACCGAGGCGAAGTCCTTCGTGCAGCGCGTCGTCGGCACCGAGCTGACCCACTGGTTCGAGAGCAACCCGACGCAGGCGCGCGACGTCGTCCGCAAGGCGATCCAGGCGTCGCAGGCGCGGCTCGCTGCCCGCAAGGCGCGCGAGACCACCCGCCGCAAGGGGCTGCTCGAGTCGGGCGGCATGCCCGGCAAGCTCAAGGACTGCCAGTCGAAGGACCCGACGGTGTCGGAGATCTTCATGGTCGAGGGTGACTCCGCCGGCGGTTCCGCCGTGCAGGGCCGCAACCCGATGACCCAGGCGATCCTGCCCCTGCGCGGCAAGATCCTGAACGTCGAGAAGGCCCGGCTCGACCGCGCCCTCGCCAACCAGGAGATCCAGTCGATGATCACGGCGTTCGGTGCCGGCATCGGTGAGGACTTCGACCCGGACAAGGCCCGCTACCACAAGATCGTGCTGATGGCCGATGCCGACGTGGACGGCCAGCACATCACGACGCTGCTGCTCACCCTGCTGTTCCGCTACATGCGTCCGCTCATCGAGCACGGCTACGTGTACCTCGCGCAGCCGCCGCTGTACCGCCTGAAGTGGTCGAACTCGGCGCACGAGTACGTCTTCAGTGACCGGGAGCGCGATGCCCTGATGCAGGCCGGTCTCGCCGCCGGCAAGCGCATCCCGAAGGACAACGGGATCCAGCGCTACAAGGGCCTCGGCGAGATGGACTACAAGGAGCTCTGGGACACCACGATGAACCCGGACACGCGCACGCTCCTGCAGGTCACGCTGGAGGACGCGGCAGCTGTGGACAGCGTCTTCTCGACGCTGATGGGCGAGGACGTCGACGCACGTCGCCAGTTCATCCAGCAGAACGCCAAGGACGTCCGCTTCCTCGACATCTAACGGCCAGGAGGCGCGGCGTGAGCCGCGTCGACCAGTCCTGACCACCTGTGGTCGCGCCCGGCGCGACCAACGGAACCACAGCCTCCAGGCTGTCCAGAAAGGGAACGAAGCCACATGGCTGACGACAACGAGAACGGCGCCGACGAGCTGCCCGAGATCGTCCACGGCGACAGCGGGGACATCGTCGTCTCCGGTGACCGCATCTCGCAGGTCGACCTGCAGCTCGAGATGCAGCGCTCGTACCTCGACTACGCGATGTCGGTCATCGTCGGTCGTGCCCTGCCGGAGGTCCGCGACGGCCTCAAGCCGGTGCACCGCCGTGTGATCTACGCCATGTTCGACGGCGGCTACCGCCCGGACCGGGCGTTCTCGAAGTGCTCCCGCGTCGTCGGTGACGTCATGGGTCAGTTCCACCCGCACGGTGACTCCGCGATCTACGACGCCCTGGTCCGCCTGGTGCAGCCGTGGTCGCTCCGGTACCCGCTCGCGCTCGGCCAGGGCAACTTCGGTTCGCCGGGCAACGACGGCGCCGCCGCCCCGCGGTACACCGAGACGAAGATGGCGCCGCTCGCGCTCGAGATGGTCCGCGACATCGACGAGGACACCGTCGACTTCCAGGACAACTACGACGGCCGCACCCAGGAGCCGGCGATCCTGCCGGCCCGGTTCCCGAACCTGCTCGTCAACGGGTCGGTCGGCATCGCGGTCGGCATGGCCACGAACATCCCGCCGCACAACCTGCGCGAGGTCGCCGAGGGCGCGAAGTGGGCACTCGACAACCCCGATGCCACCCGTGAGGAACTGCTCACCGCGCTCATGCAGCGCATCAAGGGCCCGGACTTCCCGACGGGTGCGCAGGTGCTCGGCACCAAGGGGATCCAGGACGCCTACCGCACCGGCCGTGGGTCGATCACCATGCGTGCCGTCGTCTCGGTGGAGGAGATCCAGGGTCGAACCTGCCTCGTCGTCACCGAGCTGCCGTACCAGGTCAACCCCGACAACCTGGCGATCAAGATCGCCGAGCTCGTCAAGGACGGCAAGCTCGCCGGTGTCGCCGACATCCGTGACGAGACCTCCGGTCGCACCGGGCAGCGCCTGGTCATCGTGCTGAAGCGCGATGCCGTCGCCAAGGTCGTCCTGAACAACCTGTACAAGCACACGCAGCTGCAGGAGAACTTCGGCGCGAACATGCTCGCCATCGTCGACGGGGTGCCCCGCACCCTGCCGCTCGACGGCTTCATCTCGGCGTGGGTCGCGCACCAGGTCGACGTCATCGTCCGCCGCACGCAGTTCCGTCTGCGCGAGGCCGAGAAGCGTGCCCACATCCTGCGCGGCTACCTGGCTGCGCTGGACGCCCTCGACGAGGTCATCGCGCTCATCCGTCGCTCGCCCGACGTCGAAGAGGCCCGCACCGGCCTGATGGACCTGCTGTCCGTCGACGAGATCCAGGCGCGCGCGATCCTCGAGCTGCAGCTCCGTCGTCTCGCCGCCCTCGAGCGGCAGAAGATCCACGACGAGGCCGAGGAACTCGAGCGCAAGATCGCCGACTTCCAGGACATCCTCGGTTCGGAGAGCCGTCAGCGCTCGATCATCCGTGACGAGCTGAGCGAGATCGTCGACCGCTTCGGCGACGACCGACGCACCGAGATCATGCTCGGCTACGACGGCGACATGTCGATGGAAGACCTGATCCCCGAAGAGGAGATGGTCGTCACCATCACCCGTGGTGGTTACGTCAAGCGCACGCGAAGCGACCAGTACCGCTCGCAGCACCGCGGCGGCCGGGGTGTCCGCGGTGCTCAGCTCCGCGCCGACGACATCGTCGAGCACTTCTTCGTCACGACGACGCACCACTGGCTCCTGTTCCTCACCGACCAGGGCCGGGTCTACCGCGCCAAGGCGTACGAGCTGCAGGAAGCCGGCCGCGACGCGAAGGGCCAGCACGTCGCGAACCTGCTCGCGATGCAGCCCGACGAGCAGATCCAGCAGGTGCTCGACATCCGCGACTACGAGGTCGCGCAGTACCTCGTGCTCGCGACCGAGCACGGCCTGGTGAAGAAGACCGCGCTCACCGAGTACGACACGAACCGCACCGGCGGCATCATCGCGATCAACCTGCGCGACGGCGACAAGCTCCGTCAGGCGCTGCTCGTCGACGAGCACGACGACCTGCTCCTGGTGTCCCGCCAGGGCATGTCGCTCCGGTTCACGGCGACGAACGACACCCTGCGCCCGATGGGTCGTTCGACCTCGGGTGTGAAGGGCATGTCCTTCCGCGACGGCGACTCGCTGCTCGCGGCCCGGGTCGTCTCCGATGACGGCTTCGTCTGGGTGATGACCGAGGGAGGCTACGCCAAGCGCACCGCGGTCGACCAGTACCGGGTGCAGGGCCGTGGTGGCCTGGGCATCAAGGTTGCCAAGTTGGCGGTCGACCGAGGCGATCTTGTGGGCGCTCTCATCGTCGGCGAGGACGACGAGGTGCTCGTCGTGCTGCAATCGGGCAAGGTGGTAAGGTCTGCCGTGGCCGAGGTCCCTGCCAAGGGCCGTGACACGATGGGCGTCGTCTTCGCGAGGTTCGCGGAGAACGACCGGATCATCGCGGTGGCCCGGAACACCGAGCGGAACCTGGACGACCAGGACGACGCCGAGATCGAGCCCGCGGGCCCGGTGGAGACGGTCAGCCCAGCCGAAGCGGCCCCGGATTCCACTGATCCCATCGACACCGAGCCCGTCGCAGACGAGGCCGGAGAGGACCAGTCAAGCAATGAGTAGTGTCGCCGAGAAGCTCCAGAAGAAGGCGAAGCGTCCCGTCGGCACCCGCCAGGTGCGGTTGCGACTGGTCTACGTCGACTTCTGGTCGATGGTGAAGCTGAGCTTCCTCATCGCCCTGGCCGGCAGCATCGTGATCGTGGTCGCCACGGCACTGGTGTGGGTCATCCTGAACCAGACGGGTGTGTTCACCCAGGTCGACGCCCTGTTGAAGGACGTGACCGGTCAGAACAGTTACTCGATCATGGACCAGTTCTCGCTGGGCCAGGTCCTCGGGTTCTCCATCGTCGTGGGCATCCTCAACGTGGTCGTCGGCACCGTGCTCGGCGCCATCGTGAGCGTGCTCTACAACCTCAGTGTTCGGATCACGGGCGGTCTGCTCGTGGGCTTCACGAACAACTGACACACCCGGGTCGGATGGGCCCACTGCTCGATTTCGTTCCGACGAGATCGTACGGTAGGCTTTCATCCGGTCTGAGGGGCTATAGCTCAGGCGGTTAGAGCGCTTCGCTGATAACGAAGAGGTCCAAGGTTCAAGTCCTTGTAGCCCCACCAGTTCTCCGGAACACCACGACAATTCCATCCCGTCACCGATCACCTCGGTGGCACTCGGGGCCTTAGCTCAGTTGGTAGAGCGCCTGCTTTGCAAGCAGGATGTCGGGAGTTCGATTCTCCCAGGCTCCACTCGCATCAGCCCCTGGTTGCCGACTTCGTCGTCTGCCCAGGGGCTTCGTTCTGTGCCCGTGCGCGCCGCCGCCCCTGCGGCGCGATCGTCGGGGGGGGCGTCGCCGTGTTCGTCTGCGCGCCTTCGGCGACGCGCCGCTCCGCGATTGCTGCGTCCGGCACTCGCCACGCCGCGTCATCTTCGTCGAGTGGTCACGACATGCCGCGTGCCGTTCGCCGAGGTGGCTGGAACTGTCGTCTGCGCGCTGTCCGGGCGACAGGTTGCGACCTCTCGGTCGCTGGCGGGGGGGCGCGTTGCGTGAGCGCGTGGCGGACGGGAGGCGCGGTGGCGGGCCGGCGCGTGCCTCCAGGCAGATGGATGGGTGCGTTCAGAGCAGGCGGCGGGCGGGTGCACGAACGTCAGGACCCGGGAACGACGAAGGGCCCCGGCGACAGCCGGGGCCCTTCGTACGAACCGGGAGGTCAGGCGGCGGGCTTCTCCGCCGTGTCAGCGTCGTCGGCGACCCAGAGGTCGTCGTCGGCGCGGAGCGTCTGGTACGCGGCGTACGCAGCACCGGCGACGGCGACGACGCCGACGATGATGAGTGCGACTCCGCCGAAGCCGAGACCCTTCTTCTGCTGCGACGGGACGTACTTCGCAGCAGCCTTCTTCGCGCTCTTGCTCTTCTTCTGCGCGTTCTTCACGATCTTCTTGACCCGGGGGTCCTTCGCGAGGTCGGTCACACTCAGCACCGAACCGGCGGTCGAGACGAGTCCGGGGACCACCTCGGACTGGAACTTGTGCGAAGCGCTCTGCGCTGCCGAGGTGGCAGCGTGCACGCCGGTCGCGAACGCGGGACGGATCCCGTTGTCGATTGCGTTCTGCACCCGGGGTGCGATGTCCTTGCGAGCTGCGTCCGCGGCGTTCGACCGGGCCTCGGCCAGGATCGCGTTCGCGTGCTCGAGGACCTTGCGCTGCTCGCCGAGGAGCGAGGCGGTCTGGCCCTTGAGCTTCTTGATCTGCTTCCGACGCTTTCGCGGGATCTCGATCGTCGTCATCTGGTACCTCCATCGGATCGGCGTGACCCCATCCTGCCACCACACTGCCTGACAGGTCACGGAACCGCAGCTGTGCAATCCGTCCGCGGTCAGGAGTACATGCGAGAATCGGAACATGTCTCTGCACACCGCTGTCGCAACGATCCACACCAACAAGGGCGACATCCGCGTCAACCTGTTCGGCAACCACGCACCGAAGACCGTCAAGAACTTCGTCGACCTCGCCACGGGCCAGCAGGAGTGGACCCATCCCGGCACGGGCAAGGTCTCGACCGACAAGCTCTACGACGGCGTGATCTTCCACCGCATCATCAAGGACTTCATGATCCAGGGCGGCGACCCGCTCGGCCAGGGCATCGGTGGCCCCGGGTACCGCTTCGACGACGAGATCTCCCCGGAGCTCACGTTCCAGAACCCCTACATCTTCGCCATGGCGAACGCCGGCATCCAGGGCGGCCGCGGCACCAACGGTTCGCAGTTCTTCATCACCACGGTGGCGACGCCGTGGCTGCAGGGCAAGCACACCATCTTCGGTGAGGTCGCCGACGACGAGTCCCGCGCGGTCGTCGACGCGATCGAGGGCGTCCCGACCGACGGTCGTGACAAGCCCGTCGAGGACGTCGTCATCCAGAGCATCGACGTCGAAGGCGTCTGACCCGCACGTGACCGACCAGGCGTACAACCCGAACAACACCTGCTACCGGCATCCGGACCGGCAGAGCTTCGTGCTCTGCCAGCGCTGTGGGCGGACGATCTGCCCGGAGTGCCAGACGCCGGCGGCAGTCGGGGTGCACTGCCCGGAGTGCGTGCGTGAACAGCGCGCACAGTTCGCAGCGAACCGCCGAGCGTCCGGAGCCCCCAGCGGGTTCACGGTCGCTCGGCGGCGTTTCGCCATGCTCGACCAGAAGGGCACGACCGTCATCGTGGCGATCACGGTGGCGATCTGGTTGCTCGACCAGGTCAGCGGGCGGTTCTTCACGAGCTTGCTCGCCTACAACTCGTTCCTGCTGCCGACGCAGCCCTGGCGTGTGGTGACCTCGCTGTTCGTGCACTCGGGCATCTTCCACATCCTGTTCAACATGTGGGCGCTCTGGATCTTCGGTCGCATGCTCGAGAACATGCTCGGTACCTGGCGGTTCGTGGCCCTGTACTTCATCACGGGGATCTTCGGGTCCATGCTCGTCACCTTCCTGGCGCCGGGGACGACCGTGCTGGGTGCTTCGGGTGCGATCTTCGGGCTGTTCGCCGCGTTCTTCGTGCTGCAGCGCAGCCTGGGGAACAACGCCGTGCAGCTCCTCGTGCTCATGGGACTGAACCTGGTCATCGGGTTCCTGCCCGGCGTCAACATCTCGTGGCAGGCGCACGTCGGCGGCATCATCGGCGGCTTCCTGATGGGCTTCGTCTTCGCACAGACGCGCAACATCCGGAAGCGTCCGCTGCAGATCGCGCTGATCATCGGCGCGGCGGTGCTCGGCATCGCGCTCACCGCCGTGGGGTACGCGGTCACGATCGGCTGACACCGCCACGACGCTCCCCGAACGCCCCGTCGCACTGCGGCGGGGCGTTCGTCGTTCCCAGGGCTGTCCGTGTCCTGCTCATCCACAGCTGTCCACAGCGCTGCTGCGGGTTATCCACAGGTGTGGAGAAGTCGGTGAGTTACACCAGTGTGATTATCCCCACTGTGGAATCGGTTGTGGATAACTCCGGGGTCGGGGTGTGGATGACGGTGTGGAGAGTGGGGAGAAGTGTGGACAACGGCCGGATCCTCGAGGATGTGCGTTCCCGGAACGCCCGCGCTTGTGGAGAACGACGACGCCCGCCGCACCTTGTGGTGCGACGGGCGTCGGGGGAACAGCGAGCTGGAGGTCAGCGCCACCGGGTGGTCATGAGGAAGCCGACGAACATGATGCCGAAGCCGACCACGATGTTCCACGAGCCGAGGCTCGGAACCGGCAGCGTGGCGTTCGAGATGTAGAAGACGATCACCCACACCAGACCGATGAGCATGAAGCCGAACATGACCGGCTTAAACCACACCGGGTTCGGGGCGTCCCCGGCGGTGTCGACCGAGTCAGCTCGGGTCGTCCGGGCGGGCTTGGTGCGGTCCTTGTCCTTGGCCATGGCCGGTATCCTACCGTGACCACGTGTGTGGATCGGGCCGCGTACCGCCGCACACATCCCCCACGAGTACGGTGAACCGCCATGACCAGGATCCTCGTCGTCGACAACTACGACAGCTTCGTCTACACGCTCAACGGGTACGTGCAGCAGCTCGGTGCCGAGACCGACGTCGTGCGCAACGACGCCTTCCCCGAGTCCGAGATCGCCGACCGCATCGCGGAGTACGACGGCGTCCTCCTGTCGCCCGGTCCCGGGACACCGGCCGCCGCCGGCGTCTCGATCCCCACGGTGCACGCGGCCATCGCTGCCGAGACCCCGCTGCTCGGCGTCTGCCTGGGGCACCAGGCCATCGCGGAGGCACTCGGTGCCACGGTCACGCACGCCGAGGAGCTCATGCACGGCAAGACCTCCGAGGTCGACCACGACGACAGCGCGCTCTTCGCCGGCGTCCCGCACCCCTTCACGGCCACGCGGTACCACTCGCTCGCGATCGTCGACGGCACCGTCCCCGACGAGCTCACCGTGACCGCACGGACCGAGGGCGGTGTCATCATGGGCGTCCAGCACCGCGCGCACCCCGTGTTCGGCGTGCAGTTCCACCCGGAGTCGGTCTTGACCGAGGGTGGCTACCGCATGGTGGGCAACTGGCTCGAGACCACCGGGCTGACCGGAGCCGCCGAGCGCGCCGCCGACCTCGGCCCGCTCATCGCGGCCCACCGCGCCTGACGAACGCACCCGGGCGGCAGACGCCGTCGTGTCATCGAGACGCCTCCGGATCCGGGGGCGTCTCGTGCGTTCCGGGGCGTCGTGCCGACACGACGGCATCTCCTGGGCACTGGACCGGGCCGTCTGCATGACCAGCGTTTGAAGGCGGCCGTGCGCCGGGCCTCCAGGCCGGCGTGGCCAACTGAGGACAGGCGGCGGCGAGCAGACGTGCCTGTCGGCACTGAGAACGGACTGGAGGCCCGTCACCCGTCCGTCAGGACGGTCGCGTCAGCAGAGCGGTCGGCTCAGCGGCCGTCGTCACCCTGGTCGTCACCGCGGTCGTCGTTCCCGTTGTTGCCGCCGCTGTCGTTGTTCGAGGTCGGGGCCTTCGACGGCGCCGCGGAGCGTGCGCAGTAGGTGAGCGTGACGGCACTGCCCTGGGCGACGTCACCGGCAGGGGTGTCCTGCTGGGTGACGAGTCCGCCGGTGCACGAGTACGACGGCGCGGGGTTCACGGTGAGCCCGAGCTGCTCGACCGTGGCCTTCGCCGCCGAGAACTGCTGCTGCGTGACGTCGGGCAGCTGCACCTTGCCGTTGGAGATCGTGAGGTTGATCACGATGCCCTTGGTGTGCAGGGAACCCGATTCCGGGTCGGAGCTCAGGACGGTGCCCTCGGGGACGTCGGCGGAGTAGTCGCTCGAGATCGCGCCGAGACGGAATCCGGCGTCGTCCAGGGACTGTTGCGCTGCCGCTTGCGATTGCCCGTTGAGCTCGGGCACGGGGACGCGTTCCGGCCCGAGCGAGACCACGACGTTGACGTTCTGGTTGCGTCCGACGTTCACCCCGGAGCCCGGGTCCGTCCGGATGACCGTGCCCTTGTCGACGCTGTCGGAGTTCTCCTCGACCTTGACGGGCTTGAGGGACTTCTTCTCGATGGCACTGGCCGCGGCGCTGTAGGTCGAGCCCGCGACGTTCGGCACGCTGACCGAGGACGACACCGGCGGCTTGCCCGGCTGGAGGTTCGCGACGAAGAACACCACGGCGACGATGACCGCGACGGTGAGCAGGATGCCGACCCAGATCCACGCGACCGGGGGGCGGTTCTGCGTCCGCTGCGGTCGGTGCTCGGCGGTGTCGTCGTCGAGCTCGCGGAACGCTGATGCGGCGTTGGTCGTGGTCCGGGGGTCGACGCCGAAGAGCACGGTCGAGGCGTCGTTCGCCGCGTTCTGCTGCTGCTTCTTCGTGGACGCGGGCACCCGGCCGGCTGCAGCCTGCTGCAGGTCCGAGCGGAACTCGGCCGCGTTCTGGAACCGGCGCGTGCGGTCCTTGACCAGGGCGTGCAGGGTCACGGCGTCGAGGGCCGGGGACACGTCGGGCGAGATCGTCGACGGTGCGACCGGCTGCTCGCTGACGTGCTGGTAGGCGACCGCCACCGGGGTGTCCCCGAGGAATGGTGCGCGACCGGTGAGGAGCTCGAAGAGCACGACACCGGTGGAGTAGAGGTCGGTGCGGGCGTCGACGGTCTCGCCGCGGGCCTGCTCCGGCGAGAAGTACGAGGCGGTGCCCAGGATCGACGTGGTCTGCGCGACCGTCGCCGAGGTGTCGGTGATGGCCCGGGCGATACCGAAGTCCATGACCTTGACCTGCCCACTGTGCGTCACCATGACGTTCGCGGGCTTGATGTCGCGGTGGACCACGCCGGCACGGTGCGAGTACTCGAGCGCGGTGAGGATGCCCTCGGTGATGCGCACGGCTTCGTCCGGGGCGACGGCGCCCTCGGCGATGATGTCGGAGAGCGGACGGCCCTCGACGTACTCCATCACGATGAAGGGGACCTGCACCTCGGCGCCCGACGGCTCGGACACCGTCTCTTCGCCGGCGTCGTACACGCGGACGACGGTGGGGTGCGCCATGCGTGCAGCGGCCTGGGCTTCCTGCCGGAACCGCGTGCGGAAGGCCGGGTCGTTGGCGAGGCTCGGCTTGAGGAGCTTCACCGCGACCTTGCGGCCGAGGCGGGTGTCGTTGCCGAGGTGCACGGTCGCCATGCCGCCCCGACCGATGACGTCACCGATCTCGTAGCGATTGGCGAGGAGCGTGATCCCCGCGGTCACACCTTCTGGCACGTACTCCTCCGTCTGTTCGTCCGGGCTAGTGTACGGCAGCACCACCTGGTGAGACGCTGGTCACGGAGCGGTCGACCGAACCGTTACCGAACGGTGTCGACAGTCCCCGTTCGGGGGGCGTTCACAGGTCGTCTTGCGGGGTCTCGGTGGGGTTGATCCCGTCGTCCGGGTTGGTCGTTTCCTGGTCCGTGGGCTCGGCCCACTCGACCTGGGCGCCGGGCGAGGAGGCGGAGACCACCGAGGAATCGGACTGCGGCGACTTGCAGGTCACCTTGTACGACAGGGTCACCTTGCCGTACTGGGCGCCGGCGACGGTCACCGCGGTGCCCGAGGTGGAACCGGAGCTGCTGCCGTTCGAGGGGACCGTGCCGTTGTCGATCGTGTACGTGTAGCTCACGTCCGAGTACCCGGCGGGGCAGCTCGTGTACGCGGGCCAGCTGAAGGTCACGCGCCCGGACTCGCTGACGGTCCCACCGGTGGCACGCTCGGGCGCCGGTGCGGTCAGCACGTCGCCGAACGCCTTGACGGTGACGAGCGTGCCGGGAGCCAGGCTGCCCTCGGGGCTGAGGGACTCGACAGTGCCGACCTGGTCGGACGACGTCGCGTTCGACCCGGCGACGACCTCGGCCTGCAGGCCCTGGGCGCGGAGCTGGTTCGCGACCTGCTCGGCGTTCTGCCCCTGGTAGTCGGCCGCCGAGACCGTGACGCGGGTCTCGGTCGGCTCGGGGGACGGGGTCTGCGTGGGCGTGCGGGTCGCCTTCGGCGTGCTCGAGGACTTCGTGGGCTCGGGTTCCGGGGCGTTGTTCGCGTTCAGGGCGTACGCGGCGCCGCCGGCGATGGCGAGCACGACGATGATGCCGACGACCCACCAGATCCAGGCGCGCTTCTTCTTCGGTTCCTCGGGCTCGTCGGAGACGGGCGAGCGGGGGGTACCCGGTCCGCCGGCCATCGCTCCGGACTGGGTGCCGATGAGTGCGGTCGCTGCGTCGTTCCCCTGGCCCTGGGGCGGGTTGAACGCGACGGTGCCGTTCTGCGCGATCGCGGGGACGGCCACGGTGGCCGCGGCGACGTCACCACGACGCAGCGCCTGTGCGGCGCGGGCGAGGTTCGCGGCCGTCGCGGGACGGTCGGCCGGCTTCTTCGCGATGCACGAGATGACCAGGGCCGAGACCGGCTCGGGGATGTCCCCGGGCAGCGGCGGCGGCTGCTCGTTGATGTGCGCCATCGCGATCGCGACCTGCGACTCACCCGTGAACGGACGACGACCCGCCAGGGCCTCGTACGCGACGATGCCGAGCGAGTAGATGTCGGTCGACGGCGAGGCGGGGTGGCCGCTCGCCTGCTCGGGCGACAGGTACTGCACCGTGCCCATCACCTGACCGGTCGCGGTGAGCGGGACCTGGTCGGCGATGCGGGCGATGCCGAAGTCGGTGATCTTGACGCGACCGTCGGGCGTGATGAGGAGGTTGCCGGGCTTGATGTCGCGGTGCACCAGGCCGACCGCGTGCGCGGCCTGCAGGGCGTTCGCGGTCTGCGCGACGATGTCGAGCACCTTGTCGACCGGGAGCGTGTGCTCACGCTCGATCATGGTCGACAAGGCCTCGCCGGGGACGAGCTCCATCACGAGGTAGGCACTGCCGTCCTCCTCGCCGTAGTCGAAGACGTTGGCGATGCCCTCGTGGTTGACGAGGGCGGCGTGCCGGGCCTCGGCGCGGAAGCGCTCGAGGAAGCCGGGGTCACCGAGGTACTCGTCCTTGAGGATCTTGAGTGCGACGGTCCGGCCGATGACGAGGTCGGTCGCCTGCCACACCTCGCCCATGCCGCCGATGGCGACCCGGGAGGAGAGCTGGTACCGCCCACCGAAGGTGAGTCCGCTGGTGGGTCTCATTTGTTCAGCACCGCCTCCATGACTTTCTTCGCGACCGGGGCCGCGACCGTGTTGCCGACTCCGGACTGCCCGAGCCCGCCGCCGTTGCCGACGACGACCGCGACGGCGACTTCCGGGTCCTTGGCGGGGGCGAACCCCGTGAACCAGAGCGTGTAGGGATCGCCGGTGCCACCTTCGGCCGTGCCGGTCTTGCCGGCAACGTCGACACCGTCGATCTTGGCATTGGTACCGGTCCCCGCGCTCACGACGCTCTGCATGGCCTCGGTGAGGTCAGCGGACTCGGAGGACGACAGCGGATCACTGTACTGCTTCGGGGAGAAGGACTCGACCGTCTTCAGGTCGCTGGTGGTGATCGAGTCGACGAGCGAGGGCTGCATGACCTTGCCGCCGTTCGCGATGCCGGCCGACACCATCGCCATCTGCAGCGGTGAGACCCGCACGCTCGCCTGGCCGAAGGCGCTCAGCATGAGCTGGGCCGTCGAGTCGACGTCGGGGTACTGGCTGGCGGTCGCCGCCATCGGGATCTCGATCGCGTCGCCGAAGCCGTACTTGTCGGCCATGCTCTTGATGGCGTCGTACCCGAGCTTCTGGCCGAGTTCGGCGAAGGGGATGTTGCACGAGTACTGGATGGCCGTGCGGAGCTTGACCTTGTCGCCGCCGCCGCAGGTGCCGCCCTCGGCGTTGTTGATGTACGAGCTCGTACCGGGCAGCTGCAGTCGCGACGGGTTCGGGAACGTGGAGTCGAGGTTGTACTTGCCACCCTCGAGCGCCGCCGACGCCACCACGAGCTTGAACACCGATCCGGGGGTGTACAGGTCGCCGCCGATGGCACGGTTCTGCAGCGGGGCGGTGTCGGCCCCGAGCAGCGCGTCGTACTGCCGCTTGACCTCGGCGGTGTCGTGCGAGGTGAGCGAGTTCGGGTCGTAGCTCGGCTTCGACACCATCGCGAGGATCTTGCCGGTCTTCGGCTGGATCGCGACGACGGCACCGCTGTTGGTGCCGAGCGCGTCGTACGCGGCCTGCTGCACGTCCGGGTCGATGGTCAGGTTGACGTTGTCGCCCTGGACGTCCTGGCCGGTGAGGATCGAGTTGAGGTTCTGGAAGAACGAGGCGTCCGAGTTGCCCGAGAGCACGGTGTTCTCCGCGCTCTCGATGCCGGTGTTGCCCTGCCCGATCGTGAAGTACCCGGTGACCGCGGAGTAGAGGTCGCCGTTCGTGTACTTCCGCTGGTACTGGTACTGGTCGTCCACCGGGGTCGACTCGGCGATCGGGCTGCCGTCGACGAGGATCGCGCCACGCTTGGTCGAGTAACTGTCCAAGATGGTTCGAGAGTTCCGGGAGTCGGCGCGCAACGAGTCGGCCGCGAAGAACTGGATCGACGTCGTCGACACGAAGAGTGCGACGAACATGAGCACGATGACGGTCGAGACACCGCGGAGCTGTCGGTTCATCGACGACGCTCCTTCCTGGTCGCGCGCGCAGACCGCCCGCTCGCGGCGGGGATCGCGCCCTGCTGGACGCGTTGTTCGGCTGGGATGGAATCGGTCAGGCGCAGCAGCATCGCGGCGATGATCCAGTTGGCGATGAGCGAGGAACCACCGGCTGCCATGAACGGCGTGGTCAGACCGGTCACCGGGATGATCCGGGTGATGCCGCCGACGACGACGAACACCTGCAGGGCGATGATGAAGCCGAAGCCGACACCGAGCAGCTTGCCGAAGTCGTCCTGCGCCATGAACCCGACGCGGATGCCCCGCGACGCGAACACGATGAAGAGTGCGAGGATCGCGAACACGCCGATCAGGCCGAGCTCTTCACCGAGCGACGCGACGATGTAGTCGGCGTTGGCGACCGGCGTGATGTACGGCCGGCCCTGCCCGAGCCCCGTGCCGGTGATCCCGCCGTTCGCGAACCCGAACAGGCCCTGCACGAGCTGGTAGCTCGCCTGGGTGTCGCGGCTGAAGACCTCTTGGTTGAACGGGTCGAGCCACTGTTCGAAGCGGCCGCGCACGTACTCCAGGACGCTCTGCGCGACCAGGGCGCCACCGATGAACAGCGTGAGACCGATCGCGACCCAGCTGATCCGTGCCGTGGCGACGTAGATCATCACGAGGAACAGGCCGAAGTAGAGCAGGGCGGTACCGAGGTCACGCTGGAACACGAGGACGGCCATCGCCGCGCCCCACATCACCAGGATCGGGCCGAGGTCGCGGGCGCGCGGGAACGTCATGCCGAGGAACTTCTTGCCGACGATCGACAGCGAGTCGCGTGCGGTGACGAGGTACCCGGCGAAGAACAGCGCCATGGTGATCTTCGCGAGCTCACCGGGCTGGAACGAGAACGGGCCGATCTTGATCCAGACCCGCGCACCACCGATGTTCGTGCCGATGCCCGGCAGCATCGGCAGGAGCAGCAGGACGATCGTCAGCGCCATGAAGATGTAGCGGTACCGCTGCAGGAACCGGTGGTTGCGGACGGCGACGAGCGTGATGATCGCCAGGACCATCGCGAGCATCGTCCAGACGATCTGCTTCACGCCGATGGCGTCCCAGCCGGACAGGCCGTTGTGGACGTCGATGCGGTAGATCTCGGCGATGCCGATGCCGTTCAGGACGAGCGCGATCGGCAGGATGAACGGGTCGGCGTTCTTGGCCACGACCCGCAGCACGACGTGCATGACCAGCGCGAGGCCGAGGATGCCACCGCCGACCCAGAGCACCGACTGGTCGAACAGTCGGCCCTTGGTGCCGAGCTGCACCAGCACCATCGCTCCCGCGCAGATGCCGCACGCGATGACGAGCAGGAAGAGCTCGAGGTTCCGCGCGCGTGCGGGCTCCCGGAGCTTGATCGTGATCGCCTGGGTGAAGGACTGGGCGGCCGTGGCGTTGCTCATCGCGGGCTCCGCGTCGGGCTCGGCGACGGCGAACGGGTCGGCGAGGGCGACGGTGACGAACTCGCGGCGCCGTCCCCCCCGGTGCCGGCCTGGTCCTCGCCGGTCGCGGCGGCCTTGCGCAGGCGGTCGACGATGTCACGGGCGTCGGTGAGCGACTGCGCGTTGATCGTCGAGCGGACGTTCTCGCGGGTGTAGTCCGGCAGCGACGAGACCGTGATGTCGGTGTCCTCGTACACGTCCGACAAGGCCAACGGACCGATCGACTGCTGCACGCCCTTGTAGATCGCGACGGTGCCGCGGTCGGTGCCGACGTAGTAGTGGTCCTGCGTGATCCGCCAGCCGACGAACACCGCGCCGACGAGCACGGCGACCGCGACCACGAGCGCGACGGTCCAGGACACCCGACGGCGGATGCGGCGCCGACGGTCCTCGGCGATGAGCTCGGCGAAGAACTGGTCGGACTCCGGCTCGAAGTGCGAGTCCTCGGGCGCGGTGGTGACCTTGAGCGGATGCAGCAGGATCGTGGGGAGGCGGATCGGCTTGCGGCCGGTCGACGCCTCGAAGGTGAGCGGTGCCGCGGCGGAGCCGACGGTGGTGGCCGCGTCGTCGTCGTCTTCGGGTTCGGTGTCCGTGACGTCCATCACCACGACGGTGACGTTGTCGGGGGCGCCGTGGTCCAGCGTCTCCTTCACCAGGCGCTGCGTGACCTGGTTGGCGTCCATGTTCGACGCCAGGGCGTGACGGATGCGCTCCTCGGCAAGGTACGAGGACAGGCCGTCGGAGCAGAGCAGCCAGCGGTCGCCCGGCTGGATGTCCATGATCGCCGTGTCGACCTCGGGTGCGGCGTCGACGTCGCCGAGCACGCGCATCAGCACGGAGCGACGCGGGTGGACCGCGGCTTCCTCCGGCGTGATCCGACCGCTGTCGACGAGCCGCTGGACGAAGGTGTGGTCGGACGTGATCTGCTGCAGCTCGCCGTCGCGGTGACGGTAGATGCGGGAGTCACCGATGTGCGCGATCGCGATCTGCTCGCCGACGCGGATCATCGCGGACACGGTGGTGCCCATGCCGGTGAGCTCCTGGTGCTCGAACACGGTCTCGGTGATCAGCTGGTTGGCGGCGATGAGTGCCGACTGCAGCGCGAACTCGGCGTCGTGCGCCGACGGGAACTCGCGGTCGACCTCGCGGATGCGTCGGATCGCGATCGCCGAGGCAACGTCACCGCCGGCGTGGCCGCCCATGCCGTCCGCCACCGCGAACAGGTGCGCCCCGGCGTAGCCGGAGTCCTGGTTGTTCGCGCGGATGCGCCCCACGTGGGACACAGCAGCGCTCAGCGTGCGAGCGGTCATGCCGGGTTACCGCCGCAGCTCGAACGTCGTCGTCCCGATCGTGATGGGCGTGCCCTCTGCCACGAGGACGGGAGCGCTCACCTTCTGACCGTTGACGAAGGTGCCGTTCGTGGACTCGAGGTCGGTGAGGAGCCAGCCGTCGGCGCGGAGGTCGAGGCGGGCGTGGTTGGTCGAGGTGTAGTCGTCACGGATCACGACGTTCGACTCGCTCGAACGTCCGATCGTGATGGGGCCGCCACCCAGCGGCATCTCCATGCCCTCGCGCGCGCCCTCGGTGATGACCAGGCGGGACGCGGCCGGCGAGGCGGGCCGCTGACCACCACTCGGTTGCCCGATCACATCGGTGAACGCACCGCTCGAGGCGGGCCCGGGGGCCGCGGCAGCGGGGACGGTGGGGGTGGTCGGTCCGGACGGCGCCGACTTGGGATCGGTCGGGATCGTGCGCACGCGCTGACCGAAGAGATCGCTGCGCAGGGCGAACACGATCACGAAGACGAACAGCCAGAGCACCGCGAGGAACGCGAAGCGCAGGACGAGCAGGGTCAGGCCTGTGGTCATCGAGCACCTCCGTCGTTCTCCGGGATCACCCGGAACACCATACGGGTACGACCGATCTCGATGGTGGAGTCCGGCTCCACGATCGCCTGCTGGAAGTGCTGACCGTTGAGTTTCGAGCCGTTCGTGGAGCCGAGATCGGTGGCCTGGGCGTGCTTACCGTCCCACAGCACCTCGACGTGCTTCCGGCTGGTCCCGGTGTCCGCGATGGTGATGTCGGCGTCGCTGCCGCGCCCGATCACCGTGCGCCCGCGGTGCAGTCGGTGTCGCTGCGAGCCGATGTCGAGCACCGGGATCCAGGCCACGTCGCGTTGGACGGTGGTGGAGTCGACCTGCAGGATGCCCGTCGAGAGCGTGCCGTCCTGCTGCAGCCGGATGGTGACCGGGCCGGAGAACGAGTAGTTCTGCGCGACGGCGTGTTGGTGCACCATCTGGGTCAGTTCGTCGATGAGTGGGCGACCGACGTCGTTCATGCGCGTGCAGTCCGGCGGCGCCAGGCGCACGGTGAACTCGTTCGGCACGAGGATGCGTTCCCGGGAGACCACCGCGGCCTTCGTGTCGAGCTCGCGCCGCAGGGCGCTCGAGATCTCGACGGGCTGCACCCCGGAGCGGAAGGTCTTGGCGAACGCGCCGTTGACGGCGCGTTCCAACCCTCGCTCGAAGTTGTCCAGCAGGCCCATGCGTCTCCCGTGTCGTCGGTCGTCAACCACTGCATGGTAGTGGTTGGCGTTGACACCCGTCTGTGCGTGGTAGTGTTTCGGGGCTGGCGCGAGTGGCGGAATTGGTAGACGCGCACGGTTCAGGTCCGTGTGCTGGAAACGGCGTGGGGGTTCAAGTCCCCCCTCGCGCACCAGGGGTTGTTAGGAAATACCACCTGATATGTCAGGAAAACCTAGCAACAAGAGAGGCCGCTGTCCGAAAGGGCAGCGGCCTCTTCTGTATCCCACGCTCGGCGGCCTGCGCCGACCCACGCGGGTCAGGCGTGTGGTGCCTCGTTGTTGTTGATGATGGTCTCCTCGATCAGTTGGTAGCCGCCGGCGATGAAGGTGGTCGCTTCCTCCTTTCGCGCGGGCGGGGTCCAGCGGTAGTCATCGAGGCGGTCCCGTCGACGGGTCTTCGGGGGTTCGATGATGTTGACCTGTTCCCACTTGTAGGTGTTGATCCGTCGGAGGTTGGCGGCGAAGATCAGCATGCTTGCGATGAGGAACTGCTTTGAGTGGCCTCGGAGGCGTCGTCGTCCTGCGACGCCGAGGGCGATCAAGCCTTCGTCCTTGATGAACGCGTTGGTCGACTCGATGAAGTTCCGGGCTCGTGAGTACAGCAGGTCCCACGCTTCGGTGCCGAAGCGGAGGTCTTGCAGGAACTTGGCGCCTGCGGTGGGTGGGAACACGACGGAGTGTTGGTTGCAGACCTGGCCTGGGTGGGAGACGGGGTTTGGGATCTCCCAGAGGTCTTTGCTGGCGTTGCGTTCTGCGTCTTTCGGTTTGTGCGCGCAGGTGACGGTGGCGTTGGGTCCGGCGGCGGGGCACATCATGGGCGTGTACCCGTCGGCGTCCGGCTTCTCTTTGCGGCGGAAGAGGTAGAGGGCGCGGCGGTCGATGCGCTTGAGGCGAGTTTCTTCGTCGATTCTCTTCTCGCGACTGTCGATGGTTGCTTCGATCAGCGCCTTGGGCATCGCGGGGCAGTAGAAGGCTCCTTCGATCTGGAGGGCTCCGGCGTGGTCGCCGTGGATCCCGAGCTGGTCGTCTCGGTAGTCGGTGACGATGCCCATCCCGAGTGCGCGTACGGGCAGCTGAAGGGTCTCGGGCTTGGCGTTGGCGAAGTAGCCGCGGTCTGCGATGACGAGGCCGCCCCTCATGTACTGCTCGTAGCGGGAGAACATGTTGGTGAGAGCTTTGAGGCCGTACGCGGGGGGTTCGAAGCTGGGGCGGGTCCAGGAGATCCCGAGGATGGGGCGGCAGAAGTCTTTCGTCTTGTTCTGTCCGGCGTTGCTGATCCTGGGGGTGTTGTCGGCCGGTGTGACGAGGTGCATCTCGTAGCCGAAGAAGGCGATGCGTGCCTTCTTGTCGTCGGTGGGCACCTCATGGTTCTGGTCGCGGCGGTACCAGGCAGCGTCGGTCTCGATACTGGCGTAGGAGCGGCTGTGGCCGCGCTTGCTGTAGACGGCGATGGCAGTGGCGTCCATCGTGACGTTGCCCTCCCACCCGTCGAGTATCGAGGGGTCGGCGAGGACAGGAGCACAGATCAGTTGGTTGCAGAGCCACTCGAGCTCGGTCTGCTTCTCAGCGAGCACGCTTGCGTCCTCAGCTCTGCGCGCTTCGTTCTGCTGCTGTTCCTCCTTCGTCATCCGACGGTGGTACTTCGCCGGCTTCGGGTCGATCGGCGTGAGCATGCGGCCAATCGAGTGCTGGACCCGGTCGTAGCACTGAGCGAGCGTCGGCTCGTCGGTGAGCTGAAGCAGATCTCGCGACGCCGGCTCGAGGCGTTCGAAGAGGATCTCCGCAACGACTGAGGCGTACATCGGCAGGCCTTCCACCGCGGCGGCGCAGAAGAGCGTGAGCGCTGCTGCGTCGGAAAGTAGCCGG
The DNA here is from genome assembly GCF_025677645.1 of Curtobacterium poinsettiae. Taxonomy (NCBI): domain Bacteria; kingdom Bacillati; phylum Actinomycetota; class Actinomycetes; order Micrococcales; family Microbacteriaceae; genus Curtobacterium; species Curtobacterium flaccumfaciens. The sequence goes on from NZ_CP106879.1 coordinate 539,537, forward strand.
GGTCGTCCTGAGCCGGTTTTGCGTTCCCGGTTGTGGTGCTCTTCGAACTTCTGAGGGATTCCGGCGCGGTGGAGGAGTGCGTCGATCATGACGATGCGGCTGTGTGGGATGAGGTGCTTCGATCCCGTGAGTCCGGGACCGTGGGCGTCGAGCGGGTTCTGCTCGTCGGGGGTGCGGCCGTTGATAGGGGAAGGGTCGTTTGGGTTGCGGTGGAGCATCAGCTGGTCCTTTCGTGTGTCGTCGTTCGCAGGACGTGTTGCGCCTCGGATGCGGTGACGGTTGGGAGGAACGGAATGAGGGGTTCGAGTGCGGCGCCGTGGGCGATGCCGTAGCTGCGCATGATTTCGGTGAGGGCGGGGAAGTGGGATGCACGGCGGCAGAACCAGGTGGCGCGCATCCGGTTGACTGTGGGGATGAGAACGCCCGCACGTGCGCGGGAGCGGATGTTTGTGAGGAACACCGTGATGTCTCGCGCAGTCGGGTAGGGGAGGAAGGTCTCGTCCTCGCGGTACTGCAGGACGAGCTCGCGAAGGTCCTCCTCGTAGGCGAGGTCGCACCAAATGAGTCGGTCAGGCAGGGAGATGGAGATGCCGTCGACGCCGTGATCGATGAGCGATGCGCGAGTGGTGCTGACCATGTCGACGGCGCGGAGGCCGAAACCGAAGCCCAGCACGCTGATCGCGGTTGCCTTGCGTCGGGTCTGAGGATGTGAACGGGAGCGCGCCCAAGAGAAGATCCGTGCCACTTCGGACTCGGTATAAGGCGGGGAGGGGCGAGGTGCGTGTGGTCCGCCGGTGCGGGCGGCGAGGTCGTTGCGATCGTGGTAGCGCTGCATGATGTCGTCGAAGCGGAGCCGCGAGGCCGCGACCCATGTCGCGGATCTGGTCTTCGCCCACTCCTTAAAGAAGGCCCGCACTCTGGCGTCCGTCAGGAGCGCGTCATCGGGGGCGGATCCGTCGATGAGCACGCACCAGTTGACGAAAGCGGCGACGAGGGCGAGGTATCGCTGCGCGATACCGGGGGTCTCCGGGGAGATCGTCAGCACGACGTGCCGAACGAAATCGGCGATGAGGGCCCACGTCCGGATTTGCCGTGCTGGCCGGTATCCGGCAATGCAGGCCACGACCTCGTCGCCGACCTCACCGCTGGCAGCAACCATGCGGTGCACCGCGGCGGATTAGTCGAGCCCTGGGGGAGGATGTTGCCCCCGGCGCGCCCCCCACCCGAGGCCTCGAGCCGGGAAGCACCCGGACGCAGATGTGACCCTCGTGCTTGGTGTGAGCAAAAGCAACCTCGGACGCAACTCGGCACAGGAGCCAGGCGTCAGCTCGCGGGTCCCCCATCGAAGGCGCCTTCGAGCTCCCGCCTAGGCCGTCGGTATCGAAAACGCTGTAGAACTCGGTCAGAAGACCAGCGCGTGCACTCGGGAGCGCTGGGTGGGATCCCAGCTGACCCGGGAAAATTACAGGCTTGTAGTTCATGGCAGTGACCGTACGGCTGTATAAAATCATGCAAGTCGCGTGTCTCGAACGCGGAAGAGCCCGCCACCTTGGAGGTGGCGGGCTCGGGTCGTGTCGACGGTGTCGTGTCAGCGGCGGCGCGGTGGGTCTCCGCGGTCAGCCTTCGCGGTGCGGATCCAGTGCGTGAGGGTGCCGAGGGGTACCCCGATCCGGCGTGCAAGTTCGCGCTGGGTCACCCCTGCTTCGTTGAGGTCAAGGATCATCTGTCGCAGCCGCTTCTGTTCGCTTTCGTTCCTCCGGATCGTGTACCGAACCTCTGCGATGAGGTCGTCGTCGAGGGGTTCGGGGCCGGTCGGCGCTGTGCTCGAGGCGGGGCTACGCATTTCGTGCCCCCCGGATGGGGGGAGGACGCTTTTCGGTTCGTGCGTGTGCGAATGGCAGCCGGGTGTGGTCGATGGAGAGCGACGCTCCTTGCCTGACTGTCCATGCGACCCCATGCATCTCACTGTACTTGCGGTTGCACATGTCGTTTGCGGCGCAATGCAGGGCGCTTGTTGTGGTCTTCTCGAAGCCTGTCATCACCATGTCATGCGTCCTTGTCCCGCCTTCGGTCTGAGGTTTGGCGGATCGTCCGGCGAGCGCGTGGCGATGCTAGAGCGCTCCGCCGACATCCGATCTGGGCTGAACCTGTTCAGGAGCTCGGGTATCGCAGCGCGCGTTCCGCTTCGAGAGTGGGTGTGGCGTCGATGAACCTCTCGAAGCGGCCCAGCGCGTCTAGGGATTCCAGGCCTGCCGCTGCAGTGAGGACCCGCAGGGGTGTCCGGGCATTCAGGTGACGCACGATCCACGTTGCACGCATCCGCTGGGACTGCGGTCGGATGCTGCTGGTCTGTGCGCCGCGGGTGATGAAGTTCGAGATCGCGTTGATGTACGTGTCGGACCTGCCCGGCCGGAACGCGAACGCATCGCCGTCGTACTGCGATTGCTCAGGCATCATCTGGGCGTACTCCTGGATCATTGGTACACGTCGGACCCGACCAGTCGTCAAATCGATATCGATGTGGTCGCCGTCTCTGTGTACGTCTCGGACGCGGATCGCGATGATTTCCTGCGCGGAGAGTCCGGCTCCAAGGCCGAGGGCGATGAGGACATGAGCATTCATGCGGCGCGCTGATGTCGTCTGCCCGCGTGCCCAGCTGATTGTGGAGAACAACTCGCGCTGCGAATACGGCTCAGACGGATTACTTGGAGGCATCGGTGGCAACCGCTTGTAGCCGGTGTTTACGAGATGCTCTGCGACCCGTAGTAGTAGCGATCGACGGTTCCCGCGGGCAGCTGCCGTGAGGTGGCCGCAACCGACCTGCGCGTAGTACGCGATGACGTTCCGATTGAACAGTCCTGGCACCTCGAGTGGCAGCGCAGCGCTCTGCCAGCCCCAGAGCGTGAACTCGCTGATGGCGTTGTAGAGCTCTCGCGTCTTGTAGGGCACTTGCGACTCGCTGCGTCCGACGACGTCGTAGACGAACTCCCGGATCACCGCCCACTGCGCGGGGTCGATACGCGCCTGGTAGGAGTGCTGTCGTGGTTCACGCTCTTCCATTTGCTCAAAGTAACGAGCGTCTGTAGTGTTGCTGTGGCAAAGCACGGCGTGTTCGTTGATTCGGTTGCTGTCGCGTTGGCCGCACCATCCCGGTGTCGCCCTCTACTGTTGGGCGTATGGGTCGACCGTCGCGCTTGGTGCCAGCGCAGCTCGCGGGTGACCCATGGCCTGAGGTACCTGCCGATGATCCCGTTGCGGAAGTGGCGCGCCTGTTCGTCATCAATGTCCGAACTGCCATGGACGGGCAGAGCATCCGCTCGGTGGCTGCGCGGGTTGGGATCGGCAACGTGACCCTGCTGACGGTGCTCGCTGGGAAGGCGTGGCCGGATCTTGCCACCATCGCCCGCCTCGAAGCCGGCCTCGGTCGCGAGCTATGGCCGCGGCAGCGCTAGTCTGCGCGCCGACGACGCCGTTCCTCTTCAACAGTCCGCTGCATCGCTGCGCGTTCTTTGAGCGTTCCGAGCGGCTTCGGCACGGACCACGCTGCTCCCGCGGCCAGGGCGATTGTCTGCAGCTCCGACCATGACGCCGGATCGCTCGCGTACATTCGTGAGCGCAACTTAACCCGCGCCATCGGCCTGCCGAGGTCGAAGCGGTCGCGATCATCAGCTAGCCGCCGGAGCGCGAGCATGAGATGTCTCCGGGGTGCTCCGACTCCGCTGACGTGCAGCACACGCTCGCGCGTTCGGAGGTCCATCAGTAGCCAGGCCACCGCAGCAGGCCGGCAGAGTCGAAGCGACAATCGCGTCGGTGACTCCCACGCCCAGATAGAACAGCGCGCAGGCAAAGACACCGCTACAGGCCAAGACAGCTCGGGGACGGCAACTCGCCTTTGAACCCGTAGCGGGATCTGCTTTCCTCGCGGCCGCACGCTCATAGTTACGAGCGTAACGGGTCGGGTGGCCCGATCATCTCGACGGTGGTCCCTTCGTTTGAGGGAACGCACCGTCCTGTCGCAGGTGGTCCTCGATCCCATGCTCAGATTGTTGGGGTCGAATGGTCCGACTTGGCGAGTGAGGGTGATCTGGCCGTCGCTGCGTTCGACGTGCCGTCGGAGCAGGCCTGCTTGCCGTCGGCGCTCGCGGTCTGGGCAGACCGGAGCAGGTGAATGCGATGGTGCGGTGCGTGTCGGCGGCGAGGCGTATCAGCGGTGCCACGCCGGCCCTAGGCCCACCAGGACCAAAGGAGCGCCAGGCTCGTCCTTGTTCGCGAACGGCCGTGACGGGTCCGACAACACCAGCTGCAGCTAACTCGTCGCTGCGCCCACGATCAGCCTGGTCCGTACCGAAGCGAGGACTCTTCCGTTGACTCTGATCTCGAGCTCCGTGCTGCCGACCGCGTCCAGCACACCGCCGGCGAACCTGGACATTGCTGAACGTTGCGGCATCGCCGCCCGACGGACGGACGAGCGCCTCGACCCTCCTCGAAGGTGAAGGCGATGGAGGCGCTCTCGTGGACCCACACGCACAGAGCGCGTCGATCTCCTCTCCGACTAGGGATTGTGGACCGTTGCTGCGCTCCGGCGGATCGGAACGACAAAGCGGTGCGGCAGGTCCGCTGCGAAGCTGCCGCACCGCTCTTGACGTGGTTACTGCTGGTGGGCGCGGACCGTTCCGAGCAGTCGCTGCAGCCTGGTTGAGCCGATCGATGCGACGAAGCTTCACGCGCTCGTGGACGGCCTTTCGCTCCACATCATCCTCAACCCGAAGGCCGACCTCAACGAGGCGCGGGCAGCACTCCACGCACACCTCGCTGAGCGAGTGGTATTGCCGATCCCCAACCTGATCAATCACGGCGTCGTAGACGCGCGGTGTCCAACCTCCGGTGCAGGTACGACAACGTGCTGAACAGATCAAGTGCATCGTCCTCACGCACCTCCCACTCTGTCCGTGTTGCATGCGCCGTCGGATTACGGAACGTGCCCATCACACCTTTCAACATGGTCGAGAAGCCGACATGTTCACTTGCTTCGGACTTCGTCTCAAAGTCGTTGATGCGAACCATCGGACGCCGTTCCTTGGTGGAGAACACCTCGTCGATGAGTTCCGCGCCGTCGGTCGTCGCACCCGTCATCATTCGAAGACGTGACGCCAGGCCCTTCGTCGCCTCAGACACGGCGTGGAAAGTGGACCTGCGGATCAGTTCCTCCCGGCAGTACCGGATGACCTCCTCGTGCACGTTCCTGCGCTGCAGCTCCCGGAGGAGCCGCCCCGTGAGCGCCTGCACCTCGTCCAACGTTTCCGCGGCCTTCGCTTTGCCGACCCGTCCATCGTCGCGGACTCGCAGACCAGCCAGGGCGAGAGCGGGATTGAGCAGCTCCCGAAGCTCCTCGAACCGTTCGGGTCGGCGAACGTAGTTACCGACGCCCATCGCCGTTGTGATGAACGCGATGACGCAGTTTCCCGCCTGATCCCGCGCCTGCTTCTGCTGGAGCGCTGTCGCCAGCCGGTGACGCTTGGTCAGCGTCGGCACCGGGTCGGGGATACCCGTTTGCGCTAGAGCTCGTCCGATCTCTGAACCCGAGAGGCCGAGCTCGGTGTCACCCAGGGCATCAGCGATCGCGATCACGATGTCGCGTCGGAACTGCGGGTGCATCACTGTGGCCACGGCCATAGTCTGCGGCAAGCAGCCAGCGCCGTACAGTCGAACCGTGACCGCAAAGAACCGGATCAGCGCTCAATCCCGAACCGACCTGTCGGAATGGCTCACCTCACTCGGCTACCACTGGGCTGGCGCCCAGAACGAGGACGCGTTCCTTGCTCGGTTGTACGACCTGCGGGATCTACCCACGACGGATAGTCGACGGTCGCAGTTCCCGACGGCAGCGGAGGACATCTGGCAGCACCGCGTCAACAACAGTGACTGGGACGACGACTGGGTCTTCACTGATCCGCGGTTCAACTTGCTGCACTGCCCCGATGAGAAGTTCCTGGCGTTCCTCACGGCGACAGTCCGGCCCGCCGCGCGGCAGGATGCAACAATCTCCGCAGAGATGGTCGCCGGATACAACGAAGTCTTAGTCCCGCTTGGATGGGAACTGTTCGAGCAGCGACGCGTGGGCGCCAACGTCTACTACGGAAGTCGCGAGATCGGCGGCGTCCACGATCCGCGCACCGTCATCGTTGCCGCTCCTGACGTGGTGGACCGGGCGGTCCTTGACCAGCAGCTCAAGCGTCTGCGACGGGACATCGACACCGACCCCGCCGCTGCAATCGCACACTGTAAGGAACTGCTCGAGTCCCAGGCCAAACTCGTTCTGCGCGGGTTCGAGGTGGATTACTCCGACCGTGACGACCTGCCGGCACTCTTCGGCGCAGCAGCGCGGGCGCTCGGCATCCACGCGAACTCGGTACCGGAAGACTCACGCGCGTCAGACGCGCTCAAGGGGATGCTGCGCAACCTGCAGTCTGTGGTGAGGAACGTCTCGGAGGCACGGAACGCAATGGGAACCGGGCACGGACGTGCGCACGCCAGTCCCGCTGAGCGTCGGCATGCCCGCCTGGTGTTCAACGCAACCGTGGCAGTGACGGAGTTCGTTGCGGACACGTGGGCAGCGCATCCAGGCGTTGCGTGATTCGCGCCGCGGTCATTCTCGTCCCACTTGCCTCGCCCACCGCTGAGGAACTTCTCTTACAAGTCGGTCAGGTCGGTCAGACGCCGTAGTCCACTTCCCACCGAAGCGTTTCAGCAATCTCCAACAGCTCATCCCGGATGGCGGGGTCCGTCAGCGACCTCGAGAACGATGGCAGCGTCGGCCACACTGGGGCAACTTCAGCGTGGGTGAACAGAGCCGCGCACGGCAGCCCGGTCTTCTTCGCCGAGTAGATGATGCCGTCCATGTCCGGCCATTGCAGGTGAGCGAGCCGGGCCCAGGCCCGTGTGACGTCCTTTCGTGCGGAGCTGAAGACCGCGGACGCCTTGTTCGCGTTGCCGAACGTTGTTCGCACATCGAGTAGCCGCAGCGGGCGAATCGGCTCCCACGCCACGGCGAGCCGCGTGCTGTCGTGCAGCGGGATGGTCCGGTTCGTCTGGAACACCTCACCGATCGCGGCGAGCATCGAGGAAGCGACGTACTGGACACCTTCAGGCTTCCCATCCTCTTCCGGGAGTTCCTGCGGGTCGAACCGCTGCCCGGAAGCGGGGCCGAAATGGCGCAGCTGATTCCAGTCGGGCCTGCCCTTCTGCTGCTTGTGGATTCTCCAGGCCGGTCCTGACCAGTTCTTCCAATGCTCGTCGTCAGCAGTGAGCACCGCAGGGGGGAGCGGGAGCTCCTCCTGCGCGTCGTCGTCCAGGGTCACCAAATGGCACCGAGGTCAGCAACAAGCGCAGCGACCGGCGCCGGGTCGCGCTCATCCAGCAGCCACTGCAGCGGCGACACGGGAGCGCCATCGATGAGCAGTTCGTCCTGCTCGGTTCGCATGAAGCCCTCCATGGACAGCGCTGTCGTGTCCGCAGGGATAGACGGCACCACCTTGTCCAAGCCACGCAGCGCCTGCACCTTTGCCGGAGCGTTCACTCGGCGGGTGCCCTTCTTGAACCGCACGCCCGCCGGCGCCGGATTCCCGACGTTGGAGGCCGTGACTTCACCAACGGTGGACCGCGCCGTACGGACGGTGGCCCCGTGTGCCCAGCGAGGCTGGGGGTGCGGGACGTCGACGAACTGCCAGTTCGGGATCCGGTTCTTGCCGTCCACCGCAACAGACCAGAGCTTGCCGTCGGCTATGCGGTGACGCACCGCTGACGCTCCGATACCGAGAGCGGTTGCAGCGTCATCCGTGGAAAGCGACGCCGCGAGAAGATGAGCTCGCTGTTCGGCGGGACCAACCTGCGCGCGGCGACGACCCTCACGGTGCGCCTCTTCCAGCTGCTCGGGCGTGAGGCCGGAAGCGCTATCAAGGAAAGCGCGCTCAGCCGCACTCAGCGGAGGAGTCGGAGCAGGCTCAGACGACACCGTGGAATCGAAGAGCCACTGAGCAAGTTGCTCCACGTCCATGTGCAGAGCGATCGCGGAGCGCTCGAGCTTCTCCCGCGCGGACACGCTGATGCCTGACGCTTCCTGCTCGGTTTTCGTGACCATGACACCACCTCTGTTCACGGTCAATCCTACGGTGCAGGTGGTGTGAACGGAATGGATCCCGCGGCCGCCCTGCCCCCAACTCAGGGAGGACACGGGGCCCTGGCCACCAGGGAGCGGGTAGGCCCATCTCTTCCTCGTGAACGCCTCATGCAACGTGCGGTCGCCGGCTTCATGGTGCTGACCGGATGCCGTCTCGATCGCCGATCCACGACCGGGCATCGGCGCTTGATTGACTGGCGCGATGACACTCGATGTCCGCAACGCAACGCCTGGTGACGCCTTGCAAATGACCGCGGTGCACAAACGCTCGCGTGAGGCCTACTACGCAGAAGCTCTCGATCCGGTCGACGCAGCTCACGATCGGTACCCGATGTGGGTCGACACGTTGACCCGGACCGACACCTGGTGTGTCGTCGCCGTGCAGGACGGCGACCTGGCCGGTTTCGTCGCCGCTCACCTCGTGGAGCGTGACGACTCGCCTGCTGAGCTGTTGAGCCTTTACGTCGACCCTGACCGGTTCGGTTCGGGCATCGGCAGTGTGCTTCACAACCGGTTCGTCGAGGTGGTGCCCTCGGGTACCGCCGAGCTTGAGGTGTGGGACGGGAACGACCGGGCCAAGAGCTTGCACTCGCACCGAGGCTGGCGACCAACTACACGAAGCAGGCCGGGCGTCGCCGGAATGCCCTTCGTCACCTGGACCCTCGACCTTCGCCCCAGCGTGCGACCGAACACCGTCCGATAGCCGATCGGCTACCGGACGCGGTAGCGAGCCGCCGATGGGGTGGCGGGTACTCTCTCGAAGCCGCTTATGTTAGGGATATGCCCTTTACTGGCCTTCACCGCGCGGCGGGAGCTGCTTCCGGGCCGCTCGCCGATTCGCTACTTGATGACGCCGTCGCCGCAGGCGCACGAGAATCAGTGGATCTTGATTGGAAGTCAGAGCTGCCGCCGATCAAGAACCTCTCTCAAAGCGACTTCCCGAAGGATGTTGCAGCGATGGCCAACGCTGGCGGGGGCGTGATTGTCTACGGCGTCCGTGAAGCGGATAAGGCTGCGACCGGGCGGGTACACGTTGCTGAGTTCCACGAACGGTACGAGAGCGCGCTTGTGAGTGCTGCAGTCACGGCGATCTCGCCGCCGGTACTCGGACTGCGCGTTCACAGCCTTGGGCAGGAGCCACGCGCGGTTGTTGTGGAAGTTCCGTCGAGCGTCGATGGACCGCACTTGATCTACCGCAACGACTTCTTCGGGGCTCCGCTCCGGAACGACTCCGACACCGTGTGGATGAGAGAGCGCGAAGTCGCGCGAATGTACCGCGCTCGCTTCGATGAGCAACGTCGCGCTATCGAGGCCCTCGGCGACCTCTTCGCCTACGAGGCAGATGGTCGCGACGTCGAGAATCGCGCATGGCTGGTGGCGGTTGGGCTGCCGCGCCGCGTGGACTCGTCGAAACGCATCTCACGCGATGACACAGTTCGGCTCATCGGGAGCGCAGAAAGCCTGTCGAACGGATGGACGAGGCGCGGGATGCACCCTTTGGCTTCGACCGATCGCTACAACGTGCGGCCCGGCCTGCGTCGATGGATCGCGCCGAACAGCGCGACAGGCAACGCTGCTTGGCGTGAGGCGTGGGTGAGCGTTCACCACAACGGCGCCGTGTCGGTCGCCGCAGCAGTCGGAGGGCACCGGAACGTCATGGGCGAGCACTCCCAACCCTGGGTGGTTGAGTCTGTCGCAGTAGAGAACGCCGTCTCGGACTTTCTGGCGTTGATACGAACGGTCGGCCTTCATCTGGGCGGAGATGAATATGACATCCGCATCGGAATCGAATCCCGCGGGCTGCAACCCCTCCGGTTGGCAACCATCGATTCGACTGGCTACCAGTTCATGGGTACGTCCACCGCACTCCACCGTTACGCGCCTGTCGACGCAACGATCCAGGTTGGAATCGACGATCGCTCGTACGAGCAGCAGCTCATTGATCTCGCAACCGACTGCATCAATCAGGGCGGCATCACATACCTGCAGTCCATATCGGAACCGGGCTAAGCATGTCGGTGATATGAGGGCTCCCCGTAGGTCCGGGGCACCGATGTCCGGTAGCCGATCGGCTATCGGACGGTCCGAGCGGCGGCCCACTCGCGATCGAGCATGGCGTACTGGTACCCGTCGACCCAGCCCAGGTCGGCGTGCCAGGAGTCCTCGATGCCGTGCTGCTCGCGTCGCATGCCGTTCTTCTCGAGGACGCGGGCTGAGGCGACGTTGTCGGCGTTGCAGCTCGCGGTGACGCGTCGAAGCCGGAGTACGTCGAACGCTGCGGTCAGGAGACCGTGCGCCAGGTCTGTTCCCAGTCCCCGTCCGGCGAGGTCGGGTTGCAGCATGTAGCCGATGACCCCTTGCGTGCCTTCGGGCATCCCTGGTTGTCCGAGGCCGTCGACAACGTCGAGGAACCCCAGGCCGGCGAGCTGGCCGTCCAGCTCCGCGATGCACGAAAAGTCGGTGTCGCTGTCGGGGATGCTCGCCCACTCTCGGGCGTAGGCGTCCGGATCGACGTGGGTGCGGAGCATGAACCGGTTGACGACCGGGTTGTTCCGCAGCGTGACGAGCTGGTCCGCGTCCTCGGGTTGAGGGTCGCGGAGGAGGAGAGCCCCGCTATGAGCGGGCCACGGAGAAGTGCGCACCCCGTCATCCTCGCAAGAGTCAGGCTCGGTGATCGATCGTCTTACGGGACGGTAGCCAAGTTCACGCAGACGGGTTGACTTGGCCCGGTTCGACGGGTACCAGGGGGCCAAATTGGCTGCCCACCGTAGCCCGCAACTGAATCTAGGGTCGAGCGATGACAACATGGGCGCATGTCGACTCCCTCGCTCCGCTTGTTGGGGGCGTTCCGCAGGGCACGCCAGCGCGCGCTAGGGCACATGCTCGATGCCGAACAGTCTGGCTTCGCCTGGGGGGAAGAGACGGTGACCGAGCTGCTCCTACTAGCGGCGGGCCCCGAGGTACGAGCCTTCCCGTTCAACAAGCGACAAGAAGGCGGCAAGGACGGCACTGGCGCTGACTGGCTGTGGTGGTGGATCGGCGACGGGGGTGTGTCCTTTGGCGCCCTGGTTCAAGCCAAGCGCCTGAAGAAGAAGCCCGGCGGACGGTGGGACCTGGACTTCGACTACAACGGGGGTAAGCAGTGGGCGTCGCTCATGAGGGCCGCCCAAGCCCTGCAGGTGGCGCCCACTTATGCCCTCTACATGGGGAGCCCTCGCTACCGACACCCGGTGGCTTGCACCAAACGTCAGCACCCCGAAGACTTCACCCTCTGCCTCCGGTGCATCAGGAAGACCGTTACGCTCCTGCCGGCACTTCTCTTGGCCCCGGGCAGCGCACTCGGCAGCGACCCGGCGTGGGCATATGACCTCGCAGTACCAATGGAAGACCTCGTAGACCCTCGCCGCTATGTAGCTGCGACGCCGTCCTATCCGGGTCTCGAACTGGGTCCGGATCTGGAGCGCTTCCTGTTCTCGGCACAGACGGGCCCAAAGCGGGTGGCAAAGGAGCTCGTCGAACAGATTCGCCGTGTACGCGCTAGCCAATACGGTCTCGCAACCGCTGACCCGGTGGATATGACGAGTGAGGAGTACACCCTCCCGACTCTTCCGGATGATCGCCTACACGTGGGTGAGCCGTACTTCCCCAACATCTTGCGCGGGCTGCGCAACTCGCCACCCGGCTACCTGCTCGAGCTGCTTGTAAACGATGATCCGGAGACGGTCAGCGAACTCGCGCTCGGGCTTGACGACGTGAGTCTTGCTGGCGTCGTCATCGTCGACCAACGGGACCGTTGACGCGCACGCATGCAGCAGACGGCCCGAAGAGCTACCGCCGGGCTCCCTGGCACCTTTGCAACTTGCTGGAACCGCCGCGTGAGCAGGAATTCAGGGTGTCTTCCTCCGGTGGTCGGGGTGAGGGCCTTTCCCCTTCATCGGCCCTCAGCTCTGCTGTCTCCTCGATCAGCCCTTCGCCCCGATGGGCGATCGGCTATCGCGACAGCTTGCGCAGCCATATACTGCTCGAATGGATGACATTCTCTCGCTTATCAATGAGCTCCCAGGCGTCGAAGAAGCATGGGAGGAGAGGCGCTTCAGGGTCTACCGGAATCGCCGTGCTCTGACTGTCACCGTGTCGGATCAGGGCCCTGTCGGTGGCTCGCATCGGTACTCGGCTACGGCGGAGGCCGACGACGACGTGACCGCGGTCAGCCACGGTAACCCTGAGGCGACCATCGAGGATGCCCTCGACGCCGTGCACTGGTGGGAATTTGACTGAACGCAGCAAGCTTCTCGTTGCTCGATGAGTTGTGGCTCCGAGGGGACATGCTGACGCACATGAAGGAACGCAGGCTGCGAAAGGAACTCGACCGGAATCGCCTCCTGGTTGAGGCCCTTGCCCGCGAGGTTGACCTGCGCCGAACATTCGTGGCGGAGCGACACACAGCCATGACCACGAAAGCATCCATCCTGGTTGCGTCAGCGAGCCTAATGACCGCCCTGCAGTCTGCTGGGCTGCATGGCGATCTGATCGGGTGGGCGATCGGCTTCTCTGCGGCAGCTGCGGTCTTCGGCGTGGGAGTTCTTGTCCCGCGGATCGGTCGAGAACCCGGTTTGGTTTCTATGGAGGAAAATTTCTGGGATGACGGCGAAGTGGCCGCCATCCGCAACATGACAGCGGACAAAAACCGGGTACTAGAGCAAGACGAGCGGGCACTGTTCTGGCGAGCTGCAGTCGTCATGCTAGGTTTCGCTTCACTAGCTGCATCGCTTGTGATCGCCGCAATAGCTTTCGTTTCTCATTGAACTATCACGATTGGATCGATGTTGGCAGACAAGAGCCCCAAGAAGCCACCGCCCGTCAAGCCGCCGAGCCAGACGCAGAGGGTCATCAAAAACAACCCCTCGACGTTCGGCAACAACCCTCCTCCTCAGCGTCCCGTGCCAAAGCAGGACAAGGGCTGATCGATACGGGATTGGCCAGCGGGCACTGTGACGGCGGGTGCCCGCGGCCGTCGGTCTGGGGCAATTTTTCACCACGACCTTTGGCCACACGAAGGCGGCCACCGCGCAAGAGGAGACGTTGCCTTTGTGGGACCGAAGGTCCGGGCGATGACATACCACGCTGACGGCAGACGTGATGAAGACTCTCGCGTTTGTCAGCTTCACGCGAGTAGCTTGGTTGGATGACGCGATACTTCGAATTCCCCACCGGCGGTGGTTCATGGGTCAAGGAAACTGTAGACAGGACCAACTCTGGCGACTTACTCACCCGTCGTCAATACACAGGTGACCCCAGGGTGGAGAGCGATCACGCACGCCTGGACAATGTTACTCAGTTCAACGCGGAGACCGAGGAATTGGCGACCCGAATGCGCCAGGGATTCGTCTTGGCTAATGGTCAAGTCGATTGGCAGAACTGGGAGCCCGTGTGACATCGCGGTGCAACGGGGAAGTGAGCCGGCGCACTATGCCGCAGTCTGTGATGCCGTAGTCATCAGGGACCGCGCGTTGCTTGCGCTGCCCTGCTGCTAGGGCACCGGTCGACGGCTTCGGCTGAAAGGTCCCGCCCGTACAATTCCGCGTGGCCGCGCGCTCCGTGTAGCTGACCGCATTGGGGCCGATCGGGGCCCGTACCTGGCCGCCGATGCGCGCGAGCTCGAAATTACCGGCTGAGCGCTCGAGCTACCCCCCCCGTCCACCCGGAGGGGGTCCCACGCTGTCCAGGTCAAACGGTGGCATCTCGTCACCCGGCATTGTCTACTGCGCACCCTAGGCCCGCGCTCCAGGTCGCCCTGTCGGTCCGACGGAAACTACAATCTCCCATCTGGCTCAGGAGCAACGTGGTGGCCGCCGCGACCCATGCCTTGACACTGTCAGATGCTCCGATTCTCGCCGACTCCGCTACTTCCCAACGACACCGTGAACTCCATGCAGCGCCCGCTTCACCGCACTGAGCTTGTCGGCTTCACGCGCAGCGGTCGTAGCGTCCACTAGCGCTTTCTCAACCTCCTCGAGCTCCGCAGACCCGAGCGCCTCGCGCGGCAAGGTTGGGACGGATCTCGTTCAGAGCGCTGAGGACCGCTGGGAAGTTCGCTTCGTGGTTGATCTGTTGCAACGAGTTACCGGCGCCAACAGCGAACTGGTTGACACCGCCGTGCACGACAATGCGAGGCTCCGCGAAACGGCGTGCAACCTGCCTCTTCTCGACGAGCTGCGCCTCCCAGTGATCATGTCCGTGCCCAAACGGGTCCTTGCTGAACTCGTAGCGATCTATCGTGTACTCGAACACACCATTCCGCGGATCGTCGCGTTCGACCACATCCCCTTCGTGAACGGGCGCCGCGGGCGGGAAGGTTGCGATGGCACCGGGCAGAAGCACCTCAATTTCAAACGCGAACTTCTTCGGATCAATAGGCCGAACGACTACGTCCTCGCCGCCCAATGGGCGTGGAAGCTGCTAGCTGCCCGGATGCCCGAAACGCGAGGAAGTTCATCACTAGATTCCATGACCGGAGTGCGTGTACAGCGTCCGACGCCGGCCAGCGTCCGATAGCCGGTCCTTTGACGGAAGCGCCGGCGAGGTCTGTCCTCGCGGCGACCTGATCAGTCTCAGATGGCTGGTCCGGAAGCCATTCCGGTGATGGGACGCTCTGCGAACGTCGGCGCCGGCTTCTACTGTCGCGAACATGGGTCGTCGTCGTTCGGATCGCTGGGTGCCCGGTTCGCCGTTCTCGCTTGAGGAGGATGCTCGCGGGACGGAGGTGCGTGAGTTGCCGGAGCCGTTGCCGGTGCATGCGTGGTTCCAGTTACCCGACCGGTTGATTCGTCGAAGTGACGCTCAGGCGTACCGCCTGACCCGAGATGCTGTGTGGGTCGAAGCTGGTCGCGGTGAGACC
This sequence comes from Curtobacterium poinsettiae, assembly GCF_025677645.1. NCBI lineage: Bacteria > Bacillati > Actinomycetota > Actinomycetes > Micrococcales > Microbacteriaceae > Curtobacterium > Curtobacterium flaccumfaciens. Next base: position 554,611 of record NZ_CP106879.1, read on the forward strand.
AAGCTGGCTGCCTGGGTCTGGCGCAGTTCGGTGAAGCACCGACGGCAGTTCGGTGTTACACCGACCTGATCCCCCGGTTTTCGTTAGTTCGGAAGGTTGTGGCGGAGGTCGTAGCCGGTGTCGGCGAGGAACTGCAGCCGGTTCCGCACCTCCTCGAGCGATGCCGCGTCGTCGGCGTTGCGGTAGTCGGCGCGGAGGAGCGTGTTGGCGGTGATGATGTCGTCGGTGCGGTCCGTGTAGCGGGCGGTGTCTGCGGTGAGGAAGATGGTCGGGTCGGCGGGCCGGATGAGTTCGGTGCCGGCGAAGCCGATCGTGTCGGGTTCGAAGCCGAGCGCGCCCATGTCGACCTCTTGCTCGGTGAACGCGACGACCCGGTACGGCATCTCGCGCTTGCTGATGGCGGGGTAGCCGGGCCGTTCGGAGATGGCGCGCCCGGAGATGCGACAGCCCGCACCTATGAGCCGTTCCGCCTGCTCGGCCAGCGGCAGGTCGGACGTCCATCGGGTCTTGACACCGCCTGGTCCGGGATAGCACGCGATCGCGAAGTCCACGAGACCACCCACAGCTCGGGACTCCCACCCGATGTCGGTGCGGTGCACGCGCTTCCCGAGGCGTGCGAGCCCGTCGTCCACCTGCCCGGGAGTCAGCCCTGCCCGCACCAGCCGGTCGAAGGTCGCGCCGTTGACGGCGAGCATGCGGGCTACGGCGAAGGTGACGTATATCGGTGCCGCGTCCTTCCACCGTTCCTTCGTCCCGAGGGCCTGCTCGCCGTCGATCCAGACGCGGCGCCGGTCAACGTCGACCAGCAGCACCGTCGCGGTCTGCTCCGCGAGCGCGATCTGTGACGCGGTGACAGTGCGTCGTGCCAGGAGGAGCAGTTCGGCGTCGTTCGGGTCCTCATCGCGGGGGCGTTGGGTGAGGGTTGGGAAGCGTGCGCGGCGGCCGTCGGCGAGGCGGATCGTGTCGTGCGACTCCACGACCGCGCGAAGCCCCGCGAGTTTCAGGACGGCGAGCGTGTTGGTGAGGTCGGTGGTGTCGCCGAGTCCGTACGGCATCGTGATCTGCGGCCTGCCGGAGTACGCGGCATTGACCCATTCGAGGCCAGGCATCATCAGCTGCGTTCTTCCGGGGTGTCGGGTTGGGTGAGGGCGATGAGCCAGCGGGTTTCCTTGAGGAATGGCTCCCATCCGGTGCGGGTATCACCGTGGGCTGGTTCGCAGATGTTCCCGGCGTCGGTGCTTCGGATGATGACCTGCCGCAGCTCGCTGCTGGGTGGGTCGCGGAAGAACACGTGCCCGTGCACGCCGGTGACGTCGTAGGCGACGTTGAGGAGGAACAGGTCGGGCCGGCGGTTCATGACCGCCACCGTCGTCCGCGGAACAGCGCGATGATCGTCGTCAATGGCCGTCCTTCTCGCATCCAGTCGAGCGGTGTCAGGACTCGGTCGTCGACGGTGAGGAAGTTCAGGGGTGTGGTCATGAACTCCGTCATCGCTGCTGCGTCGAGGAGCGGCTGCGGTGCTGCCGCGTAGAGGACGTCAAGGCCAGGCAGCAGCGACGACGGGTCGCCGAACTCGGGGAGTGCTGGCTTCACGAGTTGCCAGTCGGGGATGCGTTCTTCGCCGTCGAGGTCGAAGCTCGTCAGCCGGTTCGCTTCGAACAGCTCACCGACCTCGTCGATGCTGACCTGCAGGGCTGCAGCGACTTCGGGTTCGGTGAGGGTCGTGTTGAGGAGGTTCCGGCGGATGCGGGCTTGTGTGGTCTGCCACCAGTCCTCGGGAACGTCCGCCGGACCGACGGCGGATTGGTCGGGGGCGCGGGGGATCTGTCGGCCTTCGTCCGCGTACGCGGACAGTTGTTCGCGGGTGACTTCCCCGCGGGCGTACATCCACAGCTGCGACTGCCAGGGCATGTCGTCCGGGAACCCTTCCAGGTAGCCGGAGTGGATCACCGCTCGGACGGCTTTCTCCCGTCTGGCGATCTCGGAGGCGGGGATGAGGAGGGTCTGCACGATGCGGTTCGCTTCCCGCACCGCCGGCACGCTCAGATCCGACAAGACCGCGTTGGTCCTGTCGTAGAGCTCGTACCCGGGCTCGACATCCATGGAGCGGACGAGGATCTGCGCCAGGTGCGCGTCCGGATTCTCGGTGTCCTCGAGGAGCACGTGCCCCCAGAGGATCCGGTCGTTCGACAGGTGCAGTGACACCAGACGCATCATCAGCAACTACCTCCAGGGGGAAAGGGTGCGAGCAGGGCGGGTCAGAGCTGCGGAAAGTCCGCGGGGGTTCGACCGATGCGCTCGGGCGTGTAGTGAAGAAGGAACCGCATGATGTGGTCCGCTTCGACCATCGCCGGCACCGTCGGGTCCTGACCGTCTGGGTCGACGTTGGTGAGGCGGAACCAGGGCGGTTCGTCGGCGTGGTCGATGAGGACCGTCGCAGGCTTGTCGTCTGGGTGGTCGGGGTCGGTGAACATGACGGAGCCGAAGAACCGGGTGTCGTCGTAGGCCAACGTCAGCGACAGCAGCTGCGGTGTCATGAGTGGGCTTCCGTCAGTTGCTGTTGGGGTGCCAGCGGAGGTCGTGGGCGAGGTCGGATTGGAAGTGCAGCAGCTGCCGCAACCCGTTCACCGCGTCCGTGTTCGCGGCCACCCAGCTGTCCTCGTAGAGGACGTGCGCGGTGATGAAGTCGTCCGTGCAGCACCCCTCCGCGCTCGTGAGGACGGTGGTGTCCTGCGGGATGACGACCGACACCGTCGCCTCAGTCACTGTCGCGGGCTCGTAGCCGAGCGCTGCCATGTCCGGGTGTTGGGCGAAGAATGCCGTCAGCCGGTTCGGTGGGACGACGACGCCGGACTGCTGCGCCGCCCACCGGTCCGACATCACCCCACCCAGCGCAATGAGCTGGTCCGCTTGCTCGTCGATGGTGGTGTTGCGGCGCCAGCAGGTCCTGATTCCGCCGACACCGGGGTAGGCCGCCAAGGCCCAGTCGCAGAGGGCGGCCTGGTCGGCTGCTTCCCACCCGATCGGCGTGTGGAAGACGTTCGCCCCGAGCGCGGGCATCGAGGCGCGCACGTCGTCGAGTGGGATGCCGATGCGGTCCGCGATAGCGCGTGTGCCGCCGCCGTGGAGGGCGATGGTGCGGGCGATGGCGAACACGGTCCGCCACCCCGGTGTCGCGTCCCGCTCCATCGACGACCCGTGCACCTGCTTGCCGTTCGCCCAGACGCGTTGCCGTTTCCCGTTCACGAACACCAGGTCCGGGTACCGGCGGGCGAGCGAGAGCACGCCGCCTTCTGACCCGCCGGGCAGGACGATGAGGTCCTCGGTGCGTTCGGCCGGTGTGCCGTCGTCGTTGATCGTTGCGGTCGGGTTCGGGGTCGACAGGAACCCGGACCGGCCGTCCTCGAACCGGAGTCGGTCGAACGCCTCCACACGAGCGGGCATGCCAGCAGCCTCGAGCGCGACCAACGTCTGCGTGATGTCGATGGTCCATCCCAGTCCGAACGGCAACGACAGGATCGTCTGTTGGTGTCGGATGTCCTGCACCCACTGCCGGTCACTCATCAGGGCTGCCCCGGCTCGGCCTTGACGGCGGGCGCTCATCACGGCCGGCGAGCCTCGGGTCGTCATCTGAGAGCCGCTCGAGTCCGAGTCCGGACGCGTCGAGGATGGCGTTCTCGGACTCCTCGGTGGCGACGAACGACCCGATCTCCGCGTTGACCGCGACAAGAGTCCCTATTCGACTGCGCGCGTCCAACACCACCGCGGCGATCTCCTCGTCCGTGCAGTCAGACGTGAACTCGGGCTTCGATGGATGGAGGGCGGGGAACTCGAGCTGCTGCACCGGCGGATGCCACTTCACACCTATGCGGAGGACGCGGTCGTCGGCATCGTTGCGGTAGAACATCGACCCGAACGGGCGACCTTTGTCGAGGGTCAGGTCCGCACCATGAAGGGTCCAGCCGGTGGCCGCAAACCGCGGCTCCCACCGTTCGACGAGCAGGGCGCCGACCCCCATCCGGAGGCCCGGGATGAGCGCCTGGCCGTCGGCGACCTCTGTGTACAAAGCATCGGGCTGCAGCCGTGGCTCCTCACGCAGACGGGCGAGCGGGATACGACTTATCCCACGGATCGCGTCGAGCTGCCGTCTACGGCGAACTTCTGGGTCGTCATCTTCTGAAGGCGGCTCGCGCGTCTCCTGCATGCGCTCATTGTAACGAGCGGTGGTTTGGCTGTCTACCTCGCCTTCAATGGTCCGTGCAGCACGCCGTCACGGCGCTCCTTGCGGGATGTAGGCAAGGGCGATCAACGCGGCGATGCTCACTGCGGCGATCAGCCCGCAGGTCCACGCTGCCGCTTTTGCTCCCATGACTCCGCGGTGCCCGAAGGCGGCAGCTTCCCGCGCCGCGCGACGACCCAACAGGACACCGAACGGGAAGAACGGCACTGCAACCCATGACCAAAGCACTAACCGTCCCAGCCGTGCACGATGCTGCTGACCGGGTGCTCGTTCCAGCCGGTCGAGCCGTCGCTGGAGAACTAGCCGCACATCGTTGATGATAAACCCGCCTCGGCGGTCGCTCCTCCGCGCAGCGAGCCCCATCACAGCAAATGGGAGAGCGGCAACACAGACCCACATCCCAAGGAGCCCCCGAGCAAGATCGGTGGTCGTGGTCGTGGTCGCCGCGCCGTGCAGTTGCAACTGTGCCTGTAAGACCACGATGAGGAGTTCGCCGGCGAGGAGTATTCCGAACAGGACGAGGCCGATCAGCAGACCCGGTTGCCGATCGAAGAGTGCTTGCATGAACAGCAGCACCATCAGCCATGCGGTGGCAGTCACTAACACGATGATGCTGAACCGTCCGACAAGCTGAATGGTGTCGTGAGCGGGGAGGAACACGTCGCTGAGAGCCGTACACATCACCGGGGCGACGACAAAAGCAGCGAACCTCTGCGTCCAAACGGTTCGCCGTCGACTCGGCGGGGGAAAGCCGGTTCGCACGACATGGCGCAGCAACTGCTGCCGTCGATGCTGGAGGAGCTCCCGCACCGCCCCGGCCACCGGATACTGAAGTAGCACATGCGTCTCAGCGGCGATGAAGGCGAGAAATGTGCTTGTCAGGAGGGCGCCGACCACGCGCGTGACATCGAGATGCGGCAGACGTGCGTACCAGATCGTTGCCAGACACCCCAGGAGGACCGCGGCGAAGAGGGCTCCGGTCGCGAGGGCGCGGAGGAAGTTGCGTTGCACCACGCTTCGCGCGGTGGTCCGCAGGTCCGAGCCTTCTGCGGCGATGACGGACCTCGCCCCGAACTGCAAAGCGACGATGACACCGCCGAGGCCGGCGTAGACGCCGACGATGGTCGCACCGGAGAGAGGATGTACCTCGAACATTGGTTCGTTCTCGGTCGGATTCTGTGTCCCGAACAGAGCGGCAGCGAGCCAGAGGTAGAGCAAGAGCCCGACGGTGACGAGTGTGGCGCGAAGAACCAGTGATTGCACTGCTCGGCCGTACAGCCGGGATTCTCGAACGACCTGCGAGGCGATCAGTTCCCCCGGAGAAGGTTCTTCAATCGCGTCGATCGAGTTCGATTCCCGCGTCCACCACGGCATGGTTCCCCCTGAGCGTTCTCGGCAACCCCGATCAGTTGCGGACACCACCGTAGAAGAGGGCGCAGACAAAACCGGCGTATGCCACCGTGGGCCGGGGGGCTAGATTGCTGCGCATGCGTTCCGTTGAATACTCGCAAGCCGATGCGATCTGGCTCGTCGCCGGTGAGGAGCGGGCGGTGGACTGGGAGGGGTACCTGCAGCTGTTCAAGGACGAACTGCAGACGCTCGTCGCAAGCGACCTCCGCGACGGTCTCATCGCAGAAGCCGGGACGATGGAACCGAGTCACGCGAGGGCGTATGTCGTATCGGTGCCTCGTGGGTATGAAGAGGAGTACGGGCCGTACGAGCCGGTGCACTTCGAATGGGATGGCGTGAATCTCACCGTCGTCATGTTGCACACCGGCCCGTCCGACGGAATCCACGAGGACGTCTTCGTCGACCGGATACGGGAGCTGCTGCAGCCGTTCGTCGACTACTGCGACGGGACAGACCTGGACGTCGAGTTCGCGTACGAATGGGCTGGGGCCCTCGACTCTGCGGTGACGATCCGCTTCGCTGTGCCGATCGCAGATCGGAGCGTCGCGGACATCCTCAGCGACGGAATGGACGCGCTCCGACTCTGCCATGCCTTCTCCGCGAGAGCGATCACCCGCGAGAGCGTCGGGAACCTCGTCCGAGGTGGTGCGGCGCACCTACTCGTCGGACAGGAAGAAGGGAACTGGTTCGACGCAAAACAGATGCTCTACGAAGACACCCTCACTGGCCACATATCCCTAGCGCAGGACGTCGCACGATTCTGCAACGCCGAGGACGGCGGTCTCATCCTCATCGGAGCGAAAACCAAACCCATCCCCGGTGGGGAAGTGGTCAAACGAATACGCGGAGTCGAAGCGCCACTCGGGATCGACGCTCGCTACAGCGGCATCCTCGACCGGTACCTGTACCCGCTACCGGCGGGCGTGCGTATCAACAGCGTCCCGCTGCCCAACGGCAAGAGTGTCGTCGCCGTCGACGTCCCGCCGCAGCAGGAAACGCAAAAACCGTTCCTCGTCCATGGGGCCATCCGAGCGGATGGCGAAGTCGAGGGAGCGTTCATCAGCATCGTGCAGCGACGAGGTGAAGCGAGCGTGCCGATCACCGCCCCAATGATCCACGCCACACTCGCAGCCGGCCGTGCCCGGCTCCGAGGGGAAGATAGCCGCAGCAGCTGAGCGCCCTACTTCGACCATTTGCGCATGAACGCTGGAGCACGGGAAGAGTGCGAGGGCAGTCGTGCATCCCGCCACTTCCTCGGCGTTGTCCTGCCAACGAGGGAGTGACGGTGGCACCTTGAGCGGAGTGAAGCCAGCGTCAGTGGCGCTTCGGCGAGGCGCACCGAGCCGACGCGACGCTGCTGTTGAATGAGGGCGTATCAACTACAAGACCGGGGGAGAACGCCGTGTCCTACGAGCTGACCTATCCGCAGGACCAGGATCGGATGGGTCAGGGGACGGTCCTCGACGACGTTTACGCGTTGTGGAAGCGGCACTCCGCGACCCTCGGATTCTTACCGTTCACGGCATTCAACGACCGTGCCGCTGCCCGGCAACTCCTCGCAGCCCGCCGCGATGACATCGTCGTCGGGTACGTCCTATTCGACCTGCCGAGAACCGGGCAGATCATCCTCCGACATGTCTGTGTGGCGAAATCAGAGCGTGGTCGCAGCCTCGCACGCTTCATGACCGACCGGATCATCGCCGACCATCCCGAACGTCTCGAGATTGCAGCGGACTGTCGGGAAGACTATGGTCTGCATGGCTTCTGGACCAGGCTCGGGATGACGCCCCGAGCGGAACGACCGGGCCGGCGCCAACTTGGATCAGTCCTCACGAGGTGGCGGCGCTCGCTCGGCCAATTGGATCTCATCGAAGCAGCGCTCCTGGCATCGCCGTTACCGCTGGCGGTGCTCGACTCGAATGTAGTCACCGACCTGTGCAGCGCAGCCCACGTACATCGTGATCGTGTTCAGGAATCCGCCGGGTTGAACGCTTCGTGGCTGCAAGACCATCTCGTCTACGCGGTGTCAGGCCAACTCGACGAGGAGATTCGCCGCACTGCTGACGTTGCGCAGCGCGCCGCATTGCGAACCGGATCGCAGCACTGGGTGCGGCTACGAACGACCCGGCCCACCGATACCTCCCTTGAAGACGAGCTCCTTGAACGGCTCGGTCCCGCCGCAAAGCGAGACAAGTCGTTCGCTGACGACGTTCTGCACGTCGCCGACGCCATCCGCGCCGACGCTGCATACTTTGTCACCAACGACGACAACTTCATCGGCAGCACCGACGGATGGCTCCGAGCGGACTACGGCATTGAAGCCATCCGACCGCACGTGCTCATCGGCCGGATCCGCAGCAACATCGGACAGCCTTCCTTCATCCCGAGGCTGATCGACTCCGTCAACCTCGACTGGGTGACTCCGGAGCGCCTAGACGCTCAGACCACCCAGAACGCCTTCGCCGCGCATCGTGCCGGTGAACGTGGTCGCTCCCTCCTGCAGCGCCTTGCGGACGCGCGCAGCCATCCGCAGAGCACACGAGTGCAAATTCTCGTCAACGGCGGGTCGCCATGGGCTCTCCTCGCGGAGCGGCGCGACGGTGACGAACTCGTCGTACCGCTACTGCGTGTCGCCGCCGGTCCACAAGCATTGACCGTCGCGTTGCAGCTCGCCCGTCACCTGCGCCGCCTTGCCGTGAGGAGTGGTTGCGTGAGGGTGCGTGTCACCGACATCACTACCGACGCGACAACCGTCGGTGAAGCGCTCCGCGAAGATGGGTACACCATCGACGAAAACGCATTCGTCGTCAGTCCCGTCGGAGGAACGCAGTATCTGCCCGGACTAAGCGCGGTCGAAGTCAGCGACAGGGAACGACTGCACTATCCGTTGGCGGTCGTCGGTGCAGACATGCCCGTGGCAGTGGTGCCAATCCAGCCCCGATTCGCCGAAGGTCTCCTCGGATACGCTGCTGACACTCTGTTGCAGCTACGATCGACGGCCTTGGGTGTCCTCCGTCAACACGTGTACTTTCACAAGCCGTCAGGATCGCCGTTGACGGTCCCGTCGCGGCTGCTCTGGTACGTCACCGCCGACGACCTAGCCGTGACTCGTCGCCTCGTAGCTCGATCACGGATCATCGCTAGTGAGGTGCTACCAGCCGAGGAGGCACATGCCATCTACCGGGAGCTGGGCGTCCTGCCACTTCGAGAGATCCGCGCCGCGGCGAACGGTAACGGTGACGTGCATGTCATACGGTTCGAGGACACTGAACTGCTAGAACGGGAACTCAGCCGCCGGCAGGTGCTGCAGCTCAACCATGAGCACGGTATCAACGGCAACTTCCAGTCAGTCCGAGCCGTTCCATCCGCATACTTCGACGATGTGATGCGTCTACAAGAAACGGAGCACGGATGAGCGCCGACCGATGTGTCCTGCTGTCCGTCCGGCCCCAGTACGCACACGCCCTCCTCGCCGGTACCAAGACGGCCGAAGTGCGACGCCGGTTCCCTGACCTCGACGCCGGCACCATCCTCTTCGTGTACTCAAGCTCCCCAGAGCGGAAAGTCATCGGAACGCTCCGTCTGAAGGCAGTGCATCAGCTGCACCCCACGACGGTGTGGCAACGCTTCAAACGCATGATTGGCATCGACCAGGCATACCTCGACGACTACCTCCGAGGGGCATCCAATGCCGCAATAGTCGAGGTGGACGAACCGCAACAATGGTCCGAGACGGTGACCCTCCAACAACTGCGGGATCACCTCGGACTGGAACCCGCGCAAAGCTACCGGTACCTCGACCTGTGGACAGCCGAGCAGCTCGAGGAGATCAGAAGCCTGGACTCGGGTGTGACGAACACGACCAGCCCCGCGTGGACTGCGGCCTGACGCAACAGCTGCCCCAGGAAAGGCAGATCGCCCGACCAACATCACAACGCTCGCGGCAACGGCTGACCCCGGGATGGCGTCTAGCCGGCCAGGACCGCCGACCGCCCGTATCAACGCAGGCCGTCGCGTTCTTGCCGTGCCACACGCAGCCAGCTCGTCAGCGTTCCGAACGGAACACCAACACGGGCAGCAGCATCCCGCTGCGTCACCCCAGCATCAGTCAACGCCAACAGCTGCGCACGCGCCATCCGCGCATCCGACGCGCTCTGCCGCAGCAGGTACCGGACCTCCACGAAGCCCTCATCAACATCAGCCTTGTCCACAACGTCTCCAACCGACTACCGATACGGGATACTGATCGACAGCGGACTGCACCCGATGCGCCAAGCGACAAGGGTCTCGGGAGTCCAGAGGATTTCAGTGGAGCGAAGAGAGGATATGACTGTAACAGGTCAGAAAACTAGCCTGCAAACAGGCGCTGATCAGGTATTTTCCTAACAACCCACCAGGCGAGAACAGGAAAGGCCCCGGAGGAATCCGGGGCCTTTCCTGTTTCTCCGGGGTCTTCCTCGGAGTCGTCCGCGGTTCCTGGCTGTCAGGCCCGGTCGGCCTCCGTCGTGTGGTCGGCATCCGGCCTGGAGGCACGGCTCGGCCCCGACACGCCGGTTCCGTCGAACCCGTGGTCGGTTCTGCGGGCCTGCTGCGGAGCGAAGAACAGGCGCGCGCTGGGCAGGAAGAGCAGGACCGCGGCGACGACCGACAGCGCGATCGTCAGGACCGCGAGTTCGCCGCCGGTGACGCTCAGGAGCGCGCGGAAGGCCGCGACGACGACGAGCACGGTGCGCGCGACGCGGGAGCCCGCGGCCATCCGGAACACCGCCCACGTCACCAGGGCCCAGAGGACCAGGGCGACGATCCCGGCGAGGACCGGCGCCCGGCCGACCGCCGCGTCCGTCGCGAAGAACTGGAGCACCGTGGCGGCGACGCAAGCTGCCACCCACACCAGCCACAGCACGAAGGACACGGTGACCACCTGCGGTCGGTCCGGTCGTCGGAGGATGAACGTCCTGGTCATGCTGCACCGTCCTCTGCCGCTCCCTGGTGCGGCACGTCGAGCGTACCGAGCGGACGGGGTCCTGCCGAGGTGCCCGGCTACGGTGACCGGGTGACCGACGAACGCACCACCGTCCAGCGTCCCGGAGTGGACGTCCCCGACGACCGTGGGCGGACGGGCCTCGACGCCGTGGGCCGTGCCCTCGACCGCAACCCCGACGTCGTCGTGCGGGACGTCGAGGTGGTGTCGAACGGGTGGCACGTGCTCCGTCGTACGACCCTCGACGTCCGGCGCCGCGACGGTCGCTGGGACCGGCAGCAGCGCGAGACCTACGACCGCGGGAACGGCGCGACGGTGCTGCCGTACGACGCCGAGCGCGGCACCGTCCTGCTCACGCGGCAGTTCCGGTGGCCGGCGTACGTGAACGGACACCCGGACGGCATGTTGATCGAGGCCGCGGCGGGACTGCTCGACGAGGACGACCCCGAGACCGCGGTCCGGCGTGAAGCCGCCGAGGAGCTCGGCATCCGGCTCGGCGTGCTCGAGCACCTGGGCGACGTGTTCATGAGCCCCGGTTCGGTCACCGAGCGGGTCCACTTCTACCTCGGCGCGTACACGCCGGCTGACCGGGTCGAAGCCGGTGGCGGCGTCGAGGACGAGGGTGAGGACATCGAGGTGCTCGAGGTGCAGCTCGACGAGGCGCTCGCGATGGTGGCGGACGGTCGGATCGCCGACGGCAAGACGATCATGCTGCTGCAGTGGGTGGCACTGCGGTCGATGGCGCTGCGGCGGGTGTCACCGCGACAGGGCTGACCCGTCCAGGCCCACCGCTCGCGCGATCGTCGTGCGGACCAGGGCCTCGCGGGTCGGGCGGTCGAGGTAGTCGACCAGGGCGTACCCGTTGGTGGCGTCGACGAGCGCGAAGAGCAGGCGTCCGACGCCGTCCGGGTCGTCGGTGTGCAGCACACCCGCGCGGACCCCGTCGACGACGACCGTGGTCGCGAGGAGCTGCCAGTCGTCCATGACGTCCCGTGCCGCGGTCGCCAGTGCCGCGTTCGTGCGGCCGATGCTCCACGCGTCGGCCCACAGGGTGGCGACGTCGTCGCGGGCGGGATCGGCGATGCAGCCGAGCAGGGTGCGGAGGCCGGAGACGGGGTCGGGCGCAGCGGCGACGATCGCGCGGACCTCGGCGACCTCGGCGTCCGCGACGGTGCGGAACGTCTCGCCGACCAGGTCCTCCATGCTCGGGCGGTAGTGGGCGACGAGCGAGGGCGCGACCCCGATCACTGCGGCGACACCGCGGAGGGTGACGGCCGCGAGTCCCTCGGCGCGGGCGACGTCGATCGCGGCGGCGCTGATCTGCGCCTCGCGTTCGGCCGGACTCAGGCGCCGGCGGGCCGGTGTCGTCGGCATCGTCCCACGGTATCCGCGCGTCACGCGCCCTCGACCACGAAGGCCGCCCAGAGGTCGGCCCGCGTCGAGAAGACGGAGAGGTCACGGTCGAGGAGTCGACCGGCGTGCTCGACCCGGGCGCGGGCGGTGTGCCGGTGGATGCCGAGGACCCGTGCGGTGCGGTCGTACTCGCAGTCCTCCTGCAGCCAGGTCCGGACGGTGCCCGTGAGTTCGGTGCCGGCGGTGCGGTCGTGGTCGAGCAGGGGCGCGAGGAAGGCGCGGGCGACGGCACCGGCGTCCACGTCGACGTGGGCGAGGTGGGCGAGCACCCCCTCTCGGGCCAGGTCGCCGAACTCGGTGGTGCCCGGGCGTCCTTCACGGCGACGGTCGAGTGCCTGCACGGCCTCGGTGCGGGCGCGTCCGAACGACCGGTACGCGGCACCGTCGGACAGGCCGGCGCGCAGGTCGAAGCGGTCGACGAGTGCACCGACGATCCCGGTGTCGTCCGCGTTCACGCAGAGGAACACGGCGTCGTCGACCGCGAAGAACAGGCGCCCCGGACGGTCCTGCACCCAGAGTTCGAGCAGGTCCACCACGGTGTCGAGGTCGTGGTCGGGGACGTCGACGGCCGCGATCCGGACGGGTTCGGCGGGCAGTGGCCCCCACACCTCGCGGGACGTCGCCTGCACCACCTCGGGTTCGCCGACCGACAGCATGGTCAGGAGTCCGGTGCGCAGGAGTCCCCGGGCACGGGCGAGCTCGCGGTTCTGCTGCAGTGCGAGGCCGGCCAGGGCGATGACGGCCGTGACGACCTCGCGTCCGGCCCGGTCGAGGGCTCCGCCGTTCGCGATCGCGAGCACGCCGCTCAGGTGCCCGCCGCTGCCGAGCGTCTGCAGGGTGTACCCGACGCCCCGGTCCGTGGCGACCGGCAGGCTGGCCCGCTGCCCGGAGCGCAGCAGCCGCAGCGCCTCGGTCCGCAGGAGGTCGAGGTCGGCGGCGGGGAGACCGTCGGCGGGGTGTCCGCGGTCGAGCCGCCCGGAGACGTCGAACAGGCCGACCCACCCGTCGAGCTGCCGGGACAGCTCGGCGATGGTCGCGCCGAGTCCGTCCGGTCGCATCGCGGCGAGCGAGATGGCACGCTGCGCGGCGAGGGCCCAGGCGCCCCGCGCGTTGGCGTCCCGCGCGACCGCTTCGGCGTTGGCCTGCGCGACCGCGATGAAGGAGGTCTCGTAGGGCACCTCGAACAGCGGCAGTCCGTGCCGGGTGCAGGCGGCGACCAGGGCGTCGGGGGTGCCGGCGCGGACCACCTCGGTGCCGAAACCGAGCGCCACGACACCGCCGTCGACGAGCCGCCGGACGTAGGCCTCGGCGACGTCGTCACGCACCTCGGCCTCGGCGCCGAACTGCGTGCCGGTGGTGAGCAGCCCCTGACCCTCGGCGAGGAACGGGGTCGGGTCCTCGAGGTCCGAGCTGTGCAGCCAGGAGAGCGGGGCGTCGAGGGCGTGCTCGTCCGCGTCGGTGAGCGGGCGCAGGTGGAGTTCACGCCGGTGCAGCAGGGAGCGCAGCGTTGCGGGCATGCCGTCACCCTATCCACCGGGTCGATCCATCCGGGGGTCGATGTACGCCGTGGACAGTGGGAGGACACGGCGGTGACTCCTACCATCGCGGCATGTCCTCCACCGCAGCGTCCGCGACCCGAGCGACCACCGGCGGCCCGTCGCTGCCCCAGGAACGGCGGCTCGTCACCGCCGTGCCGGGTCCGCGATCGCAGGAGCTGCTCGCCCGGAAGGCCGGCGCCGTCGCGGCCGGGGTCGGCGTCGCCGTGCCCATCGCGGTCGTCGCGGCCGGTGGCGGCGTGGTGGTCGACGCCGACGGCAACTCGTTCGTCGACCTCGGGTCCGGGATCGCCGTGACCTCGGTGGGCAACGCCCACCCCGGCGTGGTCGCCGCCGTCACCGAACAGGTCGCCGCCTTCACGCACACGTGCTTCACCATCGCCGCCTACGACGGGTACGTCGCCGTCGCCGAGGCGCTCAACCGTCTGACCCCCGGCGACCACGAGAAGCGGACTGCCCTGTTCAACTCGGGTGCCGAGGCCGTCGAGAACGCCGTCAAGATCGCCCGGAAGCACACCGGTCGGCAGGCCGTCGTCGTCTTCGACCACGCCTACCACGGCCGCACGAACCTGACGATGGCGCTGACCGCGAAGAACCAGCCCTACAAGAACGGCTTCGGGCCGTTCGCACCCGAGGTCTACCGCGTCCCGATGTCGTACCCGTTCCACGACGGGCTGTCGGGCACAGAGGCGGCGAAGCGTGCGATCAGCCAGATCGAGAAGCAGGTCGGCGCCGAGAACACCGCCGCGGTCCTGATCGAACCGATCCAGGGTGAGGGCGGCTTCGTCGTCCCGGCACCGGGGTTCCTCACCGCACTGTCCGAGTGGACGACCGCCAACGGCGTCGTGTTCATCGCGGACGAGGTGCAGACCGGGTTCGCCCGCACCGGCGCGATGTTCGCCAGCGAGCACGAGGGGATCGTGCCCGACGTCGTCACGACCGCGAAGGGGATGGCGGGCGGACTCCCGTTGTCCGGTGTGACCGGGCGTGCGGCGATCATGGACTCGGCCCACGTCGGCGGCCTCGGCGGGACGTACGGCGGCAACCCGATCGCCTGCGCCGCAGCACTCGCGGCCATCGACGCCTTCGAGCACGACGGACTCGTCGAACGCGCCGGGGCCATCGGCACGGTCCTGCTCGACGCCCTGCGCAGCGCCCAGGCCGACGACCCCCGCATCGGCGACGTCCGCGGCCGCGGTGCCATGGTCGCGATGGAACTCGTCGACCCCGCCACCGGTGATCCCGACCCGGGCCTCACCGGACGGGTGGTGCGGTACGCGTTCGAGCACGGGGTCATCGCGCTCACGGCCGGCACGTACGGCAACGTCGTGCGCTTCCTGCCGCCGCTGTCGATCGACGACGACCTGCTCCGCGACGGCCTGACCGTCGTCCTCGACGGGCTGGCCGCGTCGTGAGCGCGACGATCCCCGCGACCGCGTGGCCCACCGTCCCCGACGCGACCGGACCAGCCGCCGAACAGGCGGTGCTCGACCGCGTCCCCACGGGCCTCCTGGTCGGCGGTGTCTGGCGGCCGGCGGCCGACGACGCGACCTTCGCCGTGGTCGACCCTGCGACCGGCGGAACACTCCTGCACATCGCCGACGCCTCACCCGAGGACGGCCGGAAGGCGCTCGACGCCGCCGTCGCCGCACGGCACGGGTGGGCGGCGACGCCGCCGCGGCAGCGCGCCGAGGTGCTGCGCCGCGCCTTCGACCTGCTGCAGGAGCGACGCGAGGAGTTCGCGCTCCTGATGACGCTGGAGATGGGCAAGCCCCTGGCCGAGGCCCGCGGCGAGGTCGCGTACGGCGGCGAGTTCCTCCGCTGGTTCTCGGAGGAAGCGGTCCGGATCGGCGGTTCGTACGGCACCAACCCGGAAGGGACCGGCCGCGCCACCGTCTCGCACAAGCCCGTCGGACCCGCGTTCCTGATCACGCCGTGGAACTTCCCGTTGGCGATGGCGACCCGCAAGATCGCACCGGCGCTCGCCGCCGGCTGCACCGTCGTCGTGAAGCCGGCCGAGCTGACGCCGCTGACCACCCTGCTGTTCGCCGACCTGCTCGTCGAGGCCGGTGTGCCCGCGGGCGTCGTCAACGTCGTCCCGACCACCCGGGCCGCCGCCGTCTCCGCGCCCGTGATCGCCGATCGCCGCCTGCGCAAGCTGTCCTTCACGGGGTCCACGCCGGTCGGACGCACGCTGCTCGGTCAGGCGGCACAGAACGTGCTCCGGACGAGCATGGAACTCGGGGGCAACGCCCCGTTCCTGGTGTTCGCCGACGCCGACCTCGACCTGGCGGTGGAGGGCGCCCTCGCCGCGAAGTTCCGGAACACCGGCCAGGCCTGCACCGCCGCGAACCGGTTCCTGGTGCACGAGGACGTCGCCGACGAGTTCACCCGCCGGGTCACCGAGCGGGTCGCCGCGATGCGGGTCGGCCGGGGGACCGAGGACGGCGTCACCATCGGGCCGCTCATCGACGCCCGCGCCGTGGACAAGGCCCACCGCCTGGTCACCGACGCGGTCGAGCGCGGAGCGACGGTCCGGACCGGCGGACACCCGGTCGACGGGCCCGGCACCTTCTACGCGCCGACGGTCCTGACCGACGTGCAGCCCGGCAGCGCGATCCTCGACGACGAGATCTTCGGGCCGGTGCTCGCGATCCGCACGTTCCACTCCGAGGACGAGGCCGTGGCCGCCGCGAACGACACCGAGTACGGTCTGGTCGGCTACGCGTTCACCGACGACCCGGCACGCGGGCAGCGCCTGATGGAGCGGCTCGAGACCGGCATGCTGGGGCTGAACACCGGGGTCGTGTCGAACGCCTCGGCACCGTTCGGCGGCGTGAAGCAGTCCGGCCTCGGTCGCGAGGGCGGCGGCGAGGGCATCGCCGAGTACCTCGAGACCATGTACACGCTGACCCCGGACCCGTTCCGGCACACCGACAGCACCACGACCGCACAAGGAGCAGCTCGATGATCGAGAAGGACGTCGTCGTCATCGGAGCCGGTGTCGCCGGTCTCACCGCCGCGAACCGCCTGCGGGCCGCAGGCCTGCGGGTCGCGGTGCTCGAGGCCCGCGACCGGGTGGGGGGCCGCACCTGGACGAACGACATCGACGGGGTGAGCCTGGAGATCGGCGGGCAGTGGGTCTCGCCCGACCAGACCGCACTGCTCGAGACCCTCGACGAGCTCGGCCTGCAGACGTACGACCGGTACCGCGAGGGCTCGAGTGTCTACATCGACGCGGACGGCACCCGGACCGAGTACACCGGCGACATCTTCCCGCTGCCCGAGGCCACGGCGAACGAGATCGAACGGCTCGTCGCCGTCGTCGACGAGTACGTCGCGAAGGTCGACCCGGCGCGCCCCTGGGAGACCCCGGACGCGGCCGCCCTCGACGAGGTCTCGTTCCGTGCCTGGCTGCACACGCTCAGCCCGGACCGTGTCGCCACCGACAACGTCGAGCTGTTCATCGCCGGCGCGATGCTCACGAAGCCCGCGCACGCGTTCTCGGCACTGCAGGCTCTGCTGATGGCGGCGTCCGCCGGGAGCTTCACCAACCTGGTCGACGCCGACTTCATCCTGGACAAGCGGGTCGTCGGCGGCATGCAGCAGGTGTCCGAGCGGCTCGCGGAGCGCCTCGGCGACGACGTGCACCTGAACGCCCCGGTCCGGACGCTGCGCTGGGGCGACGACGGGGTCGTCGCGCTCGCCGACGGCGGGATCGAGGTGCACGCCCGGCAGGCCCTCGTCGCGGTGCCGCCGCCCCTGTACTCGCGGATCTCGTACGAGCCTCCGTTGCCCCGACGCCAGCACCAGCTCCACCAGCACCTGTCGATGGGCTTCGTGATCAAGGTGCACGCCGTCTACGACCGTCCCTTCTGGCGTGCGGCGGGCCTGTCCGGCACCGCGTTCAGCCCGTACGAGGTCGTGCACGAGGCGTACGACAACACCTCGCACGGTTCCGAGCAGGGCACCCTGGTCGGGTTCGTCTCCGACCAGCACGCCGACGACCTGTTCGCGCTGTCCACCGAGGAACGGCGTGCCCGGGTGCTCGCCTCGCTGGCGCACTACTACGGCGACGAGGCCCTGTCGCCGGTCGTCTACTACGAGAGCGACTGGGGCACCGAGGAGTGGACGCGCGGCGCCTACGCCGCGAGCTTCGACCTGGGCGGGCTCGTCCGCTACGGCGCCGACCAGCGTGCCGCGGTCGGTCCGATCCGGTTCGCCTCGAGCGACCTGGCCGGGCAGGGCTACCAGCACGTCGACGGTGCCGTGCGCATCGGGCGCGAGGTCGCGGAGGAGATCCTCGCGGTCGTTCCGCAGACCACTACTGCGCGGTAACCGTATTGGTGGGTCACGGCTGGGTGCCGTGTCCAGGCGCTGACGTACCCAGGCGTTCGCGCGTACCGTCCGGGCCATGAGTGACGCAGCGAACGGGTCCAGCGACCCCAGCGAGGCCGAAGAGCAGTACACCGAGGACCTGCCAGACGGGTCGCCCACGGGCGACGCGACGGAGGACCCGCAGCAGGACAGCGACACCGACTCCGGCGGCGAGCCCGCCGACCCGCAGCAGTAGCGGCGACCGACGGACGGGAGGCGCGGTGCCAGCTGGCACCGTGCCTCCCGTCCGTCGTCACCCGGGTCCAGGGCGTCCGTCAGCCGATGCGGATCAGCTTCTTGTTCACGAACTCGTCGGCCCCCAGGGGGCCGAGCTCGCGGCCGAAGCCGCTGCCCTTGACGCCACCGAACGGCAGCTCCGGGCTGTCCGCGCCGACGATGTTCACGTAGACCATGCCGGCCTCGAGCCGGTCGGCGACCCGGAGTGCCTGGTCGGCGTCGGTGGTGAACAGGTACGAGCCGAGCCCGTACGGGGTGTCGTTGGCGAGTGCGACGGCGGCGTCCTCGTCGGCGACCCGGTACACGGCGGCGACGGGGCCGAAGAACTCCTCGCGGTAGGCGTCGTTGTCCGGCGAGACGTCCGTCAGGATCGTCGGCACGAAGGCGTTGCCCCGGCGATCGCCGCCGGTGACGACGGTCGCACCCTGCGCGACGGCGGATGCGAGCTGCTCCTGCAGCCGGTCCGCGGCGGTCGGTGACGACAGGGGGCCGAGTTCGGCACCCGGCACGGACGGATCGGTCGGCGAGACCGCCGACATCGCCGCGGTGAACTTCGCCAGGAACTCGTCGTACAGGCTGTCGACCACCAGGAAGCGCTTCGGGGCGTTGCAGACCTGCCCGTTGCCCTCGAGGCGGGTGGTGACGGCGGACTCGACGACGGCGTCCAGGTCGTCGGTGGACAGCACGATGAAGGGGTCCGATCCACCGAGCTCGAGCACGACCTTCGTGAGGTTCCGGCCCGCGATCTCGGCGACGGCGGCACCGGCGCGGGCGGACCCGGTCAGCGAGACGCCCTGCACGCGCGGGTCGGCGATGACGTCGGCGACCTGGTCGTTCGTCGCGAACACGTTCGTGTAGGCCCCGGCGGGGAAGCCGGCGTCGTGGAAGATCCGCTCGATGGCCAGGGCGGACTCCGGGCACTGCGGTGCGTGCTTGAGCAGGACGGTGTTGCCGATGACCAGGTTCGGGCCGGCGAACCGTGCGATCTGGTACGCGGGGAAGTTCCACGGCATGATGCCGAGCACGACGCCGATGGAGGCCTTGCGGATGAACGCGGACCCCGCGGACCCGTCCGCCAGGGTGATCGGCTGGTCGGCCAGGAACGCCTCCGCGTGGTCCGCGTAGTAGTCGTAGATGTCGGCGCAGAAGTCGACCTCGCCCTCGGCCTGGTCGATCGGCTTCGCCATCTCGCGCACGATCGTGGCGGCGAGTTCGGCGTGCCGCTCCCGGTACAGGTCCGCGACCCGGTGGAGCAGGGCTGCACGGTCGGCGACCGTCGTCGTCCGTGACCACTCGGTGTGCGCGCGGTCGGCGACTGCGACGGCGTCGTGCAGCTCGGCGTCCGTGATGGTCGGGTAGGTCTCGAGGGTCGTGCCGGTGGTGGGGTCGGTGACGGCGTACATGGCGTCCTCTCGTGGTGGCCGGTCAGGCCTGGTCGCTCTCGTGGTGGCCGGTCAGGCCTGGTCGGTCAGCTGCTTGTTCACACCGGTGACGGGCTGGTTCTCGTCGAAGCCCTTCGGTGCGACCCGGAAGCCCTTCGTGATGACGAGCAGGTAGACGAACCCGATCGCGGCCCACACTCCTCCTGCGATCAGGGCGTCGGCATGGAGCTGCGACCAGAGCACCCCGGTCAGGACCATCGCGAGGCCCGGCAGCACGATGTACTTCCAGCGGTCGCCCGCCGTGTGGCGACGGCCCTGCCGCACGGCGAAGTGCACGATGACCGTGGCGTTGACGAACGTGAACGCGACGAGGGCACCGAAGTTGATGTACGCGGCGACCGTGTCGAGCGAAAAGCTCATCGCCAGCAGGGTGACCGCGCCGACGAAGACGACGTTGAACACCGGGGTGTGCGTGCGGGGGTGCACGTAGCCGAAGACCCGCTTCGGCAGCACGTTGTTCCGGCCCATCACCATGAGCATGCGGGCGACGCTGGCGTGCGACGCGAGCCCCGAGGCGAGTGCGGCGACGAACCCGGCCGACACGAGGACCGCCTGGAACACCGGACCGCCGACGAGCAGGCCGATCTGGGGGAGCGGGTCGTCGGTGAACTCGCCGAACGGTGCGTTGGTGGGGAAGCGGAGCTGGGCGAAGTAGGCGGAGACCAGGAAGATCGCGCCACCGAGCAGGACCGTCAGCATGATGGCCTTCGGCATGATGCGGATCGACTTCGCCTCTTCCGTGTACATCGTCACGGCGTCGAAGCCGATGAACGAGAAGCACACCACCGTCGCACCGGTGAGCAGGGCCGACATCGTCACCCCGTCGTGCACGAAGGGCTCGGCGCTGACGATCGTGCCCGCACCGGCACCGTGGGTGAGCTCGATGACGGTGAAGACCACGAACGCGATCATCGCCAGGACCGCGCCGATGAGCAGCACCATGTTGAGGTTCGACGTCCCGCGCATCGACAGGCAGATGACCGTCGTCACGAACACCGTGTAGACGACGACGGTCACCCACGGCGGCAGGCCCGGGAACACCTGCTCCAGGTAGAGCCGGATGATCAGGGCGTTCACCATCGGCAGCAGCAGGTAGTCGAGCAGCGACGCCCAGCCGACCATGAAGCCGAGGTTCGGGTGCATCGACTCCCGGACGTACGTGTACGCCGAACCGGCGGCGGGGTAGACGCGCACCATCTTCCCGTAGCTGATCGCGGTGAGCGCCATGATGACCAGGGCGATGAGGTACGCGCTCGGCACCGCGCCGTCGGTCTGCCCGGACACGATGCCGAAGGTGTCGAACACGACCGTCGGGGTCATGTAGCCGAGGCCGAGTCCGACGATCGCCCAGAGCCCGAGGCTCCGCTTCAGCGACCCGCCGCGCACCGGTGCTGCCGGCGCGGTGACCGCGATCGGTGATGCCATGTGACTTCCCTGCTCTTCGGGGCCGGGCAGCGGTGCCCGGATCAGTTCGGAGCACCATACCGACGGGCCGGCAGTGGGTGGACCGGCCGCGGTGTACAGGCGATCAGGGCCCGCTGTACACCGCGGCGGTGGTTCAGGCCGCCGGTTGCTGCTGTGTGATGCAGTGCAGCCCACCACCCCGCGCGAACACCTGTCGCGCGTCGATCGAGCGGACCTGTCGGCCCGGGTACGCCTCGGCGAGGATGCCCCTGGCGCGGTCGTCAGTGACCGGGTCGCCGAACGCGCAGGCGATCACGGCGCCGTTCACCACGACGTGGTTCACGTAGTTCCAGTCCACCGGTCCACCGTCGTCGTCCGTCAGGGTCGACGGTGCCGGTAGTTCGACGATCGTCGCGTCCGTGGCCTGCTCGAGTGCCCGACGGATCTGCGGCATCACCAGGTGGTCCGGGTGGCCGGCATCCGGCTGGGCGTGCAGCAGGACCGTGCCCGGGTCGGCGAAGGTCGCCACCATGTCGACGTGGCCCCGGGTGCCGAAGCCGTCGTAGTCGCGCGTCAGGCCGCGGGGCAGCCAGACCACCCGCGTGGCACCGATCGTGCGGGCCAGCTCCAACTCGACGCGTTCCCGGTCGGCGTACGGGTTCCGGCGTGGGTCGAGCTGCACCGTCTCCGTCACGAGCACGGTGCCGGCACCGTCGACGTGGATCGCCCCGCCCTCGTTCACGAGCAACGAGCGGATCTGCCTGGCTCCCGCAGCATCGGCGACCGTGGCGGCGACCTCGGCGTCGCGCGTCCAGGTCGACCACGGGTTCGCGCCCCAGCCGTTGAAGACCCAGTCGACTGCGCCGAGCTCGCCGGTCACGTCGTCGACGACGAACGTCGGCCCGATGTCGCGCATCCAGAAGTCGTCCAGGGGCGCTTCGAGCACGTCCACCTGCTCCGACAGCAGCCGGCGGGCGTCGCTGCGCGCCACCGGGTCCACGACGATCGTGACGGGCTGGTGCTCGCTGATCGTGTTGGCCGTGGTCGCCCACGTCCGCCGCGCCGCCTCGGCGCTCGCCGCGTCGTCACCGAGCGTCAGGCCGGGGCGCGGGAACGCCATCCAGGTGCGTTCTTGCGGAGCCGTCTCGGGAGGCATCACCCACGTCATGCGCGTGCCTCCGGTCCGGCGTCGGTCGCCGCCACGGCCAGGGCCGCGTCGATCGCGTCGCGTGCGCCGTACGCGTGGTGTTCCTCGTCGACGGGTTCGACGAGTCCCGCGTACAGGTCGGGGCGCCGCGTGATGTAGAAGGGGAACAGCCGGAGCCACTCCGTCCGGGCCTCGAGGTCGAGGTCGGCCACGAGCACCGCGTCGGCGTCACGCGGTGCCTCGACGAGCACGCGGCCGAACGGGTCCGAGATGAAGGACGAGCCGTAGAACGTGATGTCGCCCTCGTCACCCCACCGGTTCGGCACGACCATGAACTGCCCGGCGGTGATGCCGTTCGCCACGATCACCCGCTGCCAGATCGGCGCGGTGTCGAAGTCGGGGAAGGTCGGTTCGGAGCCGATCGCCGTCGGGTACACGAGCACCTCGGACCCGGCGAGGCCGTAGGACCGGGCGACCTCGGGGAACCACTCGTCCCAGCACGTCGGCAGCCCGAGGCGCACGCCGAGTCCGGCGGGCTCGTACACCGGGAAGGCGTCGTCGTCCGTCCCCGGGCGGAAGTACGTGTCCTCGTGGTACCCGGCGCTGATCGGGATGTGGGTCTTCCGGGTCCGGCCGACCAGGGTGCCGTCGGGCGCGACGAGGATCGCCGTGTTGTACCCGCGCGGGTCGTCGGGCTGGTCGTCGTCATCCGGCCGCTCATAGAGGGAGGCGTGCACGAACACCCCGTGCTGGATCGCCTGGGCACGGGCGAAGGCGACGGTCGGACCGTCCTGCAGCGACTCGGCGAGGTCCTTCGGGGTCCCGCTCGCCGGGGAGTCGCCCGGGTAGCGGCGCAGCGTGAGTTCGGGCAGGAACACCGCGGTGGCTCCGTGCGCTGCGGCGGTCGCGATGCCGTCGGCGAGCTGGGCTCGGTGCTCGTGCGGGTCGGGGAGCCACCGCACCTGCACGAGGGCGACGCGGAGGGACCGGCGGGGTGCGCCGGTGTCGGCGTGCAGCGGCGACGGGAGCGAGGGTGCGGTGACGACGTCCATGCGCCATTGTTGATCACACGATCAACTATCGCAAGACCTCGGTTTCGAACCTCGAATATCAGTATGCTGGTCTCGGGTTCCGTATCGTCGCCGGGACGCGGGCCCGGGCAGAGAAGAAGCCCACCACTGCAGCAACAGTGGTGGGCTTCGATTTGTCCTCCGAGTGGAGAACGAGGGACGAACTGGGTCCCGAGCCTGAAACTCGGAGCCAGTGTAACGCGCTCGTCGAGCGAGTTGCATCCCTCGGCCTGCGCTTCTCGTGTCCGCCGGCGCTGACACGAAGGTGGTCCGATGTCGAACGACACCGAACCGCGTCGCGGCCGTCGAGTGCCGTGGTTGGGGATCGCGAGCTTGCTCGTGACCGTGGCCCGGTTCCTGCTCGAGCTGTGGCGCAAGGGCTGAGCCCCAGGGCACCCCGCGCATCTCGCGCGGGGTGCCCGTCGGGTCGTGTCGGGAGGGTCAGCTGATGATGTTGACCGCGCGCGAGATGACCAGTGCCAGCAGGATGAACCCGCTGAGCGCCTGGTAGGCCATGATCATCTTCGCTCGGACGGTCATCGGCATCGTGTCCGTCGGGCTGAACGCCATCATGTTCGTCATCGCCACGTAGAGGTAGTCGAGGTAGACCGGCCGCCAGTCCGCGGTCTTCGGGTCGGTCTCCTGCGGGAACTGGAAGTCTGCCTCGGCACTCGCCTACAGCTCGGGGCGACGCCGTGCCACCGGACCCCCGCGGTCGAGCTCCCAGTAGACGAGCCCGAACACGATGATCGTGCTCACCCAGACCTGCAGCGCGGTGAGCAGCACGGCCGCACCGTCCGCGTGCCCGCCGAGCAGCTCGGTGATGGTCCGGATGACGGTGAGCTGGCTGGCGACGGTGAGCAGGGCCGCGAGCGCGAACGACAGCCAGCGTGACCAGGTGGTCTCGCGCGTCAGACGCCGCGGGTTGAAGACGATGAGCGGAGCGAGCAGCAGGACGCCCAGGACGGGCACCACCCACGACGGGAAGAACAGCACCTCGTCCGGCAGGAACAGGCTCAGCGCCAGGTTCACCAGGACCGCGACGGCGACCGGTGCCCGGTGTTCGTGTCTCGGTCGGGTCCTCGTCGGGGTCACGGAGCGAGTGTCGCACGGGCCGACACCCGCGGGGGTGCGCTCAGGGCGTGGACAGCGGGTCGGCGAGCGAGAGCGGCTCGACCTGGGTGCCGAGCAACCGCCCGGCCGCCCGCAGCCCGGACAGCAGCGCCCCGTGCACCGTCGCCGGGTCGTCGCTCCACGTGGCCTCGCCGGCGAGCTGCACCCGGCCGGACGGGGTGCCGAGCAGGTCGTGGTCGTCGGGTGACGCCCCGACGTGCAGGTACGAGTACGAGCCCCGCGAGAACGGGTCCTCGGCCCACCGGGTGATCCGGAACGCCTCGGGTCGGGGGACGGACGGGCCGAACATCTTCCGCAGCGCTGCCACCCCCTCGTCGACGACCATGGCGTCCGGCAGGGTCTCGAGCCGACGGGCTCCGGCACCACCGACCAGGGCGGCGAGCACCGGCGCACCGGTCACCCGGGACATGTCGTACCAGGAGTGCCAGTCGACGCCGGCGGACCCCTGCTGCCGGATCACCCACGAGTCGCCCCAGAACCGTGTGGGGAACCGCAGGAACACCTTGTCGTAGGTGCCCATCCCGAGCCGGCCGAGCGCTCCGGTCACCGGCGCGGACAGGGGCGGGTCGAAGACCACGTCGCCGGCCTGCAGCACCCCGAGCGGCACGGTGACGACGACCTGCGGCGCGACGACGGTGGTGCCGTCGGCGAGCCCCACGGTGACGGCGTCGCCCGTTCGGGCAACCGACCGCACGACCGACGACAGCCGGACGTCGAGACCCTCGGCCAGCGCGCGGGCGTACTGGGCGTAGCCGCCGGGGAACACCACCTCGTCACCGGGGACGTGCTCCTCGTCGAGGCCGTGGGCGTCGAGGACGGTGACGGGTGCGCCGCAGAGGTCCTCCGAACGGTGGGCCGTGTACTCGCGGACCCGTGCGGCTCGGTCGCCCTGCCACCGCAGCGACCGCAGCACGGTGTCGACGGCGGCCGCGTAGGTCGAGGGCGGGGGCGCTTGCGCGACGACGGCGTCGAGGGCCGCGTCGACGGTGTGCAGGTCCGCCACGAACGCCGACGCGTCCTCGGCGGAGAGTGCGGCGCCGGACGGGCCGTGCCACGCGATCGGACGGCCGTCGAACTGGAAGCTCCCGACCGTGAACTCCACGGTGTCGATGCCGAACCGGGGCGCCAGGGCCCAGAGCGGGTTGCCGTCGACCCCGTGGATCCACGAGGCGCCGAGGTCGACCGGCACTCCGAGCGACGAATCGGTCCAGGTGCGCCCGCCGATCCGGTCGCGGGCCTCGAGCACGACGACCCGCTGCCCGCCGAGTGTGAGCGCCCGGGCGGCGGCGAGCCCGGCGACCCCCGCCCCGACGACCACGACGTCGGCGTCGAGACCAGCAGCCATCAGTGCCCTCCGGTCAGCGGTGCCATGAGCCGGGCCGCCAGACTCGGCCGTCCGGTCAGCGCTTCTTCGCGGTCGGCCAGGTCGGTCGCGACGAGTCCCGCGTTCGCCCCGAGGAACCGCAGCGGCTCGGGTTCCCAGTCGGGCGATCGGTGGTTCACCCACGGCAGGGCGGTCAGCGACGTCGACTCCCCGCGCACGAGGTCAGCGAGGGTCCGTCCGGCCAGGTTCGTCGTCGACAGGCCGTCGCCGACGTACCCGCCGGCGCTGCCGACGTGGCCGTCCCAGGTCACCGAGGCGCACCAGTCGCGCGGCACCCCGAGCGGTCCGCCCCACGTGTGGGTGACCGGGGCGTCCGCGACGACGGGGAACAGGTCGACCAGGGCGTTCCGCAGGTGCTCGAACACCCGCGGCACCCGGTCGTACCCCGGCGTGATCGAGGACCCCCAGTGGTAGCGGGCTCCGCGGCCGCCGAACCCCAGCCGGTCGTCGGCCGTCCGCTGCCCGTACACCAGCAGGTGCCGGTAGTCGGAGAACGTCTGCCCGTGCTCGAGCCCGATGCGATCCCACGCGGACGCCGGCAGCGGGGCCGTCGCGATCATGAGCGAGTACAGCGGCAGGATCCGCCGCTTCGTCTGCTCCAGCTGGGCGCCGTAGCCCTCGACCGCGATCACCACGGCGCCCGCCGTGACGGTGCCGCGCGCCGTGACCACACGCCCGCGATCCCAGGACGAGACGGGCGTGTGCTCCGCGATCCGGACGCCACGGGCCTCCAGGGCGGCCGCGAGGCCACGCACCAACGCGGCGGGCTGCACGCGCGCGCAGTCCGGGGTCCACGCGACACCCGCCGATCCGGCGGCGTCGCCCGCTCGAGCGGGTCGCCACGTCATGTCGTCGCCCCATGCCGCGGAGGACGCGACCTCGTCGTGGGCGGCGCGTTCCTGCACGGCGGAGCGTGCGTACAGGACGGTCCCGCCCTTCACGTAGTCGCAGTCGACCTCGGCTTCGGCCGCGGCGCGGCCGACCTCGTCGACGGTGTCGCGCATGGCGGCCCGCAGCGCCAGCGCAGCGTCTCGCCCGTGCTCCGCGGCGATCGCGGAGGCGGACCGCGGGAACAGCGCCGAGCACCAGCCGCCGTTCCGACCGGACGCGCCGAAGCCGGCGATCTCGCGTTCCAGGACGAGGATCTGGAGGCCCGGGTCGGCCTGGTGCAGGTACCAGGCGGTCCAGAGACCCGTCAGTCCACCGCCCACGATCACGACGTCGGCCGTCGTGTCGCCGTCGAGCGGCGGCCGGGGCGTCAGGTCGTCGCGTCCGGTGGACGCGAGCTGGTCGAGCCAGAACGAGACGCCCCGGTAGCCGCTCACGGTCAGATCTTCGTCCAGGCCTCGGACAGGACACTGCGCAGGATCGACGTCATCTCGCGGAACTCCGGCTGCCCGATGGTCAGCGGCGGTGCGAGCTGCACGACCGGGTCACCGCGGTCGTCGGCCCGGCAGTACAGCCCCGCGTCGAACAGCGCCTTCGACAGGAACCCGCGCAGGAGCCGCTCGGACTCGTCGTCGTCGAAGGTCGTCTTGGTGGCCTTGTCCTTGACGAGCTCGATGCCGTAGAAGTAGCCGTCACCGCGGACGTCCCCGACGATCGGCAGGTCGAGCAGGGTGTCGAGCTCGGCGCGGAAGAGCGGCGCGTTCTGCTGCACGTTGGCGAGCAGCCCCTCTTCCTCGAAGATGTCGAGGTTCTCCATCGCGACGGCGGCCGACACCGGGTGCCCGCCGAACGTGTAGCCGTGGTAGAAGGTCGTGTCCCCCTTGGCGAACGGCTCGAACAGCCGGTCGCTGATGATCGTCGCGCCGATCGGGGAGTACCCGGAGGTCATCGCCTTGGCGCACGTGATCATGTCGGGCACGAAGCCGTAGGTGTCGCAGGCGAACATCGTGCCGATCCGGCCGAAGGCGCAGATGACCTCGTCCGAAACGAGCAGCACGTCGTACTCGTCGCAGATCTCGCGCACCCGCTGGAAGTACCCCGGCGGCGGCGTGAAGCAGCCGCCGGAGTTCTGCACCGGCTCGAGGAACACCGCGGCGACGGTGTCGGGGCCCTCGAACTCGATCATCTCGCGGATCCGCTCCGCCGCCCAGAAGCCGAACTGCTCCTCGGTGCCCCCGGGGAAGCCCATCTCCTCGGCGCGGTAGGAGTTCGTGTTCGGGACCCGGAAGCCGCCGGGGGTCAGGGGCTCGAACATCTCCTTCATCGCCGGGATGCCGGTGATCGCCAGGGCGCCCTGCGGGGTGCCGTGGTAAGCGACCGCGCGGGAGATCACCTTGTGCTTCATCGGCTTGCCCTGGAGCTTCCAGTAGTACTTCGCGAGCTTGAAGGCGGTCTCCACCGCCTCGCCGCCGCCCGTGGAGTAGAAGACCTTGTTGAGGTCACCGGGGGCGTGCTCGGCCAGCCGGTCGGCGAGCTCGATCGCCGCGGGGTGCGCGTACGACCAGATCGGGAAGAAGCTCAGCGTCTCCGCCTGCTTCGCGGCCATCTCGGCCAGGCGCTTCCGCCCGTGCCCGGCGGCGACGACGAACAGGCCGGACAGCCCGTCGATGTACTCCTTGCCGTGGCTGTCGTAGACGTGGTGGCCCTCGCCGCGCACCATGATCGGCACGTCGGCGCCGGCCTGGTTCGCACCGTGCCGGGCGAAGTGCATCCACAGGTGGTCCCGGGACTTCCGCTGCAGGTCGGCGTCGTCGACCGGCGCGAACGGGTCGTAGGAGTGGAGGCGAGCGGCCGGGCCCGTCGTGGTCCGGCCTGTGGCCTGTTCGGAGATGGTCATCGCGTTCCCCAGTCGTAGAGCTGTTTGCGGAGTTGCAGGTAGACGAAGGTCTCGGTGCCGGCGACGCCCGGGATGGCCCGGATGGTGCCGTTGAGCAGTTCGATCAGGTCGTCGTCGTCCTCGCACACGACCTCGACCATCAGGTCGAAGCTGCCGGCGGTCATCACGAGGTAGTCGACCGCCGGCAGCTGTTCCAGGGCATCGGCGACGGTTCGGGTGTCGCCGCTGACCCGGATGCCGATCATCGCCTGGCGGTGGAAGCCCAGTTGCATCGGGTCGGTGACCGCGACGATCTGCATGACGCCGGTCTCGGTCAGCTTCTGCACGCGCTGTCGGACCGCCGCTTCACTGAGACCGACGGCCTTGCCGATCTCGCCGTACGGGCGGCGCCCGTCCGCCTGGAGTTGTTCGATGATCCGCTTCGAGGTGTCGTCGATCGGTCCCGGACGTCGTGGTGCTGCCGCCATGCCGGACAGCATGGCAGCGAGGTTCGGGGTGCGCAAGGGATTCCGTTGTGAACACCGTGTTTCGCGACGATTTCCGTTGTTACGGTTCTCCACAACCTCCGGATCCTTCTTCCGCGCCGCTGGAATCCGTGTCAGTATCACCGCCATGCTGGACGCACAGAGCACGGCGACGGCGGACACCGACACCCGGGTCCTGCGGAACTTCATCGGGGGTACCTCCGTCGAGTCGACCGCCGACACCACGTTCGACCTGGTCGACCCGACCGACGAGCACGTCTACGGCACGTCCCCGGTGTCCACCCCTGCCGACGTCGACGCCGCCTTCGGTGCGGCGGCGACCGCGTTCGAGACCTGGCGCCGCACCACCCCCGGCGAACGACAGCTCGCCCTGTTCCGGATCGCCGACGCGATGGAGCAGCGGGCGTCGGAGTTCGCCGACCTCGAGTCGCTCGACACCGGGAAGCCCCGCGCCACCCTGGTCGAGGACGAGATCCTGCTGTCCGTCGACCAGATCCGCTTCTTCGCCGGGGCCGCCCGGAACCTCGAGGGCCGGAGCGCGGGCGAGTACCTGGCCGACCACACGTCGTTCGTCCGGCGCGAGCCCATCGGTGTCGTCGCCCAGGTCACCCCGTGGAACTACCCGCTCAACATGGCGGTGTGGAAGTTCGCCCCGGCGCTCGCTGCGGGGAACACCACCGTGCTCAAGCCGAGCGACACGACACCCCTGTCGACGCTGCTGCTCGCCGAGGTCGCCGCGGAGTTCCTGCCGCCGGGGGTCCTGAACGTCGTCGTGGGGGACCGCACCACCGGTGCCGCGATGGTCGACAACCCCACCCCGCAGCTCGTGTCCATCACCGGGTCCGTCCGCGCCGGCACGGAAGTCGCCCGCGCCGCCGCCGGTGACCTCAAGCGCACCCACCTCGAGCTCGGCGGCAAGGCCCCCGTGATCGTGTTCGACGACGCGGACATCCCCGCCGCCGTCGCCGGCATCGTCGCCGCCGGGTTCTTCAACGCCGGACAGGACTGCACCGCGGCCACCCGGTTGCTCGTGCAGGACGGCATCCACGACGAGTTCGTGGCGGCGCTCGCAGAAGAAGCACGGCACAACGCGCGAACCGGGTCAGACGGTTACTTCGGTCCGGTGAACAACGCGAACCAGCTCGCCCAGGTCCGGTCGTTCCTCGACACGCTCCCCGACCACGCCACGATCGAGCTCGGCGGCGCACGACAGGGCGACCGCGGGTACTTCCACGAGGCCACGATCGTCTCCGGTCTGCGCCAGGACGACCGTGCCGTGCAGCAGGAGATCTTCGGTCCGGTGCAGACCGTGCAGCGGTTCTCGACGGAACAGCAGGCCCTGACGTGGGCGAACGACGTCGAGTACGGGCTCGCGAGCTCGGTGTGGACGACCGACCACTCCCGGGCGATGCGCTTCGCCCGCGACCTGGACTCCGGCTGCGTGTGGATCAACACGCACATCCCGATCGTCGCCGAGATGCCCCACGGCGGGTTCAAGCACAGCGGGTACGGCAAGGACCTGTCCCAGTACGGCTTCGACGACTACACCCGCATCAAGCACGTCATGTCCTACATCGGCTGAGGCCGACAACCCCTGGAGGCACCATGGCAACGACCGGAACGTTCGCCGAATCGGGAGCCGATCTGCGGCTCGACCAGATCACGAAGTCCTTCCCCGGCCACACCGCGGTGGACAGCCTCGACCTGACGGTGCCTGCCGGCTCGTTCTTCGCGCTGCTCGGTCCGTCGGGCTGCGGCAAGACGACGACCCTGCGGCTCGTCGCCGGGCTCGAGGAACCCACGAGCGGCACCATCACCATCGGCGGCCAGGACGTCACCGACACGAAGCCGTACCAGCGGCCCGTCAACACGGTGTTCCAGAACTACGCGCTGTTCCCGCACATGAGCGTGCTCGACAACGTCGCGTTCGGACTGAAGCGCCGCCGGATCCCGGACCCGATGACGAAGGCGAAGGAAGCGCTGCGGCTCGTCGAGCTCGAGGGGTCGGCGTCGAAGCGCCCCGCCCAGCTCTCCGGTGGCATGCAGCAGCGCGTCGCCCTGGCCCGAGCAATCGTGAACCGGCCGGCCCTGCTGCTGCTCGACGAACCGCTCGGCGCCCTCGACCTGAAGCTCCGCCACCAGATGCAGCTCGAGCTGAAGACGATCCAGGCCGAGGTCGGGCTCACGTTCCTGCACGTCACCCACGACCAGGAAGAGGCGATGACGATGGCCGATACGGTCGCCGTCATGAACGGCGGCCGGATCGAGCAGATGGGCAGCCCGCAGGACCTGTACGAGCTGCCGCGCACGGCGTTCGTCGCGAACTTCCTCGGCCAGTCGAACCTGCTCGAGGGCGAGGTCCGCGGCACCGATGCCGGCCTGCTCGTCGTCGCCACCGCGGCCGGGTCCATCGCGGTGCCCGCCGACCGTGCCGTCGCCACGACCGGTCGCGTCGTCGTCGGCGTCCGGCCCGAGAAGCTCAAGATCCGCACCGCGGAACCGGCCCCCGAGGCCGGACGGAACATCCTCGGCCCCGGTCGGGTCGTGGACGTCTCGTTCTCCGGCGTCAGCACCCAGTACCTGGTCGACGTGCCGGGCGCCGGGCGCGTCTCGGTGTTCGCGCAGAACTCGAAGGGCGGGCCGCGCATCGCGACCGGTACCGAGGTCTGGCTCACGTGGGGCGTCGACCACGGTTTCGGCCTGGAGGCGCACCCCGCGTCGGACGCGACCGTCACCACCCACAGCGCCCCGGGCCTCCAGGCCGTCCCCGCCACGGCGGGATCGCTCGCGTGACCGGCGCGGTGCCCGGTCCGGACCTGCTGCGCGGGCTGACGTCGGCCCGCGTGAGCCGACGCGGCCTGCTCGCCGGCGGCGGGGCCGCCGCGCTGGCCGCCCTGCTCACCGGTTGCAGCATCAAGGGCTCCGCCGCCGCCGGCGCCGAGGACACCGTCGACTGGGCGGCGTTCTGGAAGGACGCGAAGGCGACCGGCACCCTGAACTTCGCGAACTGGCCGCTGTACATCGACTCCGACCACGGCAAGTCCGAGTCCCTGGCGCTGTTCAAGGAGGAGACCGGGATCGCGGTCGACTACCAGGCGGTGATCCAGGACAACGCGACCTTCTACGCCACCGTCTCCCCGATCCTGCGGGCACACGGTGCGACCGGCTACGACCTCGTCGTCATGACGAACGGGTTCGAGCTGACCCAGATGATCAAGAACGGGTTCGTGTGCGAGCTCGACCACTCGCGGCTGCCGAACTTCGCCGCGAACGCCTCGGACTCCGTGAAGGACCCCATCTACGACCCGGGCAACAAGCACTCCGTCGTCTGGCAGACCGGGTTCACCGGGCTCGCCTACAACCCGAAGTACACCGGGCGGAAGATCACCTCGCTCAAGGACCTGCAGGACCCGGCCTTCCGGGGCCGCATCGGACTGATGAGCGACAACACCGAACTCGGGTCGCTCGGACTGCTCGCGCTCGGCATCGACCCGGAGACCTCGACGCCCGCGGACTGGCGGAAGGCCCAGGCGTGGCTGCGCGAACTGCGGCCGAGCGTCACCGGCTTCTACGACCAGAGCTACATCAACCGGTTGGAGAACGGCGACACCTGGATCACCCAGGCGTGGTCGGGCGACGTGTTCCAGGCGCAGCAGTCCGGGTTCCCCGACCTGGAGTTCGTCACGCCGGAAGAGGGGCAGATGACCTGGCACGACAACATGCTCATCCCACGGCAGGCCGCGAACCCGGTGTCGGCGCTCGAGTGGATGAACTTCTACTACACGCCGAAGGTCGCCGGGATCGTCGAGGACTGGGTGAACTACGTCTGCCCGGTGCCCGCGGCCGAGGACTACGTGCGCGACGAACTCGACGACGCCACCGTGGCGGACAGCCCGCTCGTGTTCCCCTCTGCGGACGTCCTGGAGCAGTCACACGAGTTCCGGGTGTTCGAGAACTACGACGAGTACTCGGAGTGGAACGGCATCTTCAACGCGGTGGTGCAGTCGTGAGCGCGGTCGGGGTGGCGCCGGGGCTCGGCCCCGGTGGTCCCGGTGGTTCCGCCGGTCCTTCCGGTTCCGCGCCGGTGCGGCGGGGACGCCGTCGGAGCACACCGTTCTTCCTGGCGCTCGTCGGCACCGCGTACCTCTGCGTGTTCTTCGTCATCCCGTTGGTGTCCGGGCTGATCGTCTCGCTCATGACCGGCAACCCGGACGACGGCTACACGTTCACCTGGAACTTCGGGATCTACGGCTCGCTGTTCGTCGACCCGCAGGTGCCGTACCTGACGTTCCTGCTCCGGTCGCTCTGGTACGGCGCCGCCGCCACGATCGCCTGCATCGTCGTCGGGTACCCGGTGGCGTACTTCATCGCGTTCCGGGTGTCGCCGCGGTGGAAGAACCCGCTGCTCATGCTCGTCTTCATCAGCTTCCTGGTGTCGTTCATCATCCGCACCGACATGTGGGCGTTCGTGCTCGCGTCGCAGGGCCCGGTCGTCACGACCCTGCAGGCGCTCGGGCTGGCCGGCAAGGACTTCCACATCCTCGGCACCGGCGGCGCGGTGATCTTCGGCGACGCCTACAACGACCTGGCCTTCATGGTGCTGCCGATCTACGCCGCCCTCGAGCGCATCGACCCACGACTCGGCGAGGCCGCGAACGACCTGTACGCCGGCAGGTTCCGGGCGTTCTGGCACACCACGCTGCCGCTGTCCCGCTCGGGCATCTTCGCCGGGGTGCTGCTCGTCTTCATCGACAGCGTCGGCGACCCGGTGAACTCGGCCCTGCTCGGGGGCACGAACACGTACACGATCGGTCAGGCGATCCAGGACGCCTACTCCGGCAACCAGCAGTACAACGTCGCCGCGGCCCTGTCGACCGTGCTCATGGTCGTGCTCGGCATCATCCTGTTCATCTACGCCCGCGTCTCCGGCACCGACGACCTCGAGGACCTCGTATGACCGCCGTCGCACCGTCCCGTTCCGCCGCCGCTCCGGCCTCGCCGGTGACCGGTCCCGTCGCCGGTCGTCCGCGTCGCCACGGTGTGAACCGTCGTGGGCCCTGGCTCGCCATCGTGTACTGGGTGACGATCGCGATCACCCTGGTGCCGATCGTCTACATGATCGTGTACTCGTTCAACGACGCCCCCACGAACCGGCTGTCGTTCGCCTGGAACGGTTTCACGACCTACTGGTACGCGAACCTGGTGAACGTGTCCGGGCTCGGGGCGGCGTTCGTCACGTCGGTGGTCGTCGCGTTCCTCGCCGCCATCATCTCCGTCGCGATCGGACTGCCCCTCGCGCTGGCGCTGGAGCGGTACCGGTTCCCGGGTCGCGGTGTCGTGAACACCGTCGTGTTCGCCGACATCGCGGCGCCGTCGATCGTCGTCGGTTCCGCGTCGCTCTCCTTCTTCCTGTCGGTGGGGCTCGGCACCGGGTTCCTGACCGTGCTCATCACGCACGTCGCGTTCGACGTCGCCTACGTGGTGGTCGTGCTGCGGGCCCGGATCGCGGGGACCTCGCGGGCGCTCGAGGAGGCCGCCGGTGACCTCGGGGCGACACCGTTCCAGGCCTTCCGGCTCGTCACCCTGCCGCTGCTGGCGCCGGGCATGCTCGCCGCGGGGCTGCTGGCGCTGGCGATGTCGATCGACGACTACGTGATCACCTCGTTCGTCGCCGGGCCGGCCGTCACCTTCCCGCTGTTCGTGTACGGCGCCGCGAAGGCCGGGATGCCGCCGCAGGTGCTGTGCTTCGGGACGCTCGTGTTCGCCGTGGGACTGCTCGTCGCGCTGCTGAACGGGGCGCTCAACCGGCGGTTGGCGCGCACGCGGGGGTAGGCGGCGGCCCGCGCGGTGCGGCTTTCGCGGGCTGGTGCGGGGTTGCGCGCGTGGTGCGTGCTCGTCGGGGCGCACGGTGCCGACGGCAGTTCAGTGGACGTGACCACCGGTGGACGGGCGTGTTACGGGCACGAGTCGGGCGGTGTGCCGCGATGCGCACCACGGCCGCCCCGCGTAGGTTCCAGCCATGAGTGCAGAGCTGACGCTCGGCGCCGAGGAAGAGCTGCACCTCATCGACCTCGAGTCCGGCCGACTTTCCGCGAAGGCCCCGCGCCTTCTGCCCAAACTGCCCACCGACCGCTTCGGCGCGGAGCTGCAGCGCACGACGATCGAGACGAACACCCCCGTGGTGCGGACCCTCGACGACCTGCGGCGGGTGATCGTCGACCTGCGCAGTGAGCTCAGCACCGCGATCGCGCCGGCCGGGGTCACCATCGCCGCCGTCGGTACCGCTCCGAGGTCGGAGTACGCCGACTTCGAACTGAGCTCCGGCGGTCGGTACGGCCGGATGCAGGAGCAGTACCGGATGCTCGTCGACGAACAGCTCATCTGCGGCCTGCAGGTGCACGTCGGGGTCAGTGACCGCGACCTGGCGGTCCTCATCGCCCAGCGGGTGGCGCCGGTGCTCCCGGTACTGCTCGCGCTGAGCGCGTCGAGTCCGTTCTGGAACGGGCAGGACACCGGGTACGCCTCGTTCCGGAGCATCATCTGGCAGCGGTGGCCGTCGGCCGGCAGCTTCGGTCCGGTGGAGGACGCCGCCGAGTACGACCGGGTGCTCGACGACCTGATCGCCTCGGGCGTGATCGCCGACAGGAAGATGGCCTACTTCGACGTGCGGCCGTCGTCGCACGCGCCGACGCTCGAGCTGCGGGTCTGCGACGCGACCCCGGTGGTGGACGACGCCGTGCTCATCGCCGGACTCTTCCGCGCCGCGGTGCGCAAGGCCGAGAAGTCGGTCGTGTCCGGCGCCGAATGGCACCCGCGCAGCGAACCCCTGCACCGTGCGGCGATGTGGCAGGCCGCCCGCTCCGGGTTGAGCGGGGAACTGGTCGGACTGGGGCAGCACCCCGAACGGCTGCCCGCCGAGGTCGCGGTGCGCCAGCTCGTGTCCCGGCTGCGCCCGGAGCTCGAGGAGCTCGGCGACTGGGGCACGGTGACGGAGCTGCTCGACGCGACCCTGGCCCGCGGCAACTCCACCGACCGGCAGCGCACCGCGTACGCCGAGCGCGGGGAGATGGACGACGTCGTCGCCCTGGTGGTGGAGGACACCGCGGGGCTGCCGTCCGGACGCGACGAGGACCCGGTGGTCCCGATCCCCGGGTACCGCGTCCGTGCCGGCGACGAGGCGGTCGGCCCCGGGGCGCGCCCCCGTCCGGCGTTCCGTGACCTGGCGGCCTTCTTCACCGGCTGGGACGCCGAGACCGCGATCGACCGCTGCACCGCCCGCGACGTCTGGACCCGCGAGCACCACGTCGGCTTCGTGGTCGACGGCGGCGCGCAGGAGTTCGGCTGCGACCTGGTGCCCCGGACGATCAGCGCGTACGAGTGGTCGCAGCTCGAGCGTGGCCTGGGGCAGCGGGCCCGCGCGATCGAACTGTTCCTGCGTGACGCGTACGGCGAGCGACGGATCGTGGCCGACGGCGTGCTGGACGCGGACCACTTCGTCGGCGCGACGGGCTGGGACCCGGACGCCACCCGGCTGCCGGCGACCGCCGTTCGTGCGCCGGTGCTCGGGTTCGACCTGGTGCGCAACGAGTTCGGCGGCTGGCGGGTGCTCGAGGACAACGTCCGCTCGCCCTCGGGCGTCGCGTACGGCATCGCCCTGCGCGAGCTGATGGACGACGTCGTGCCGGACGCCCCGCGGCCGGCGCACCTGCGCGACCCGCACGGCGTGATCGACCGGCTGCACCGGACCCTCTGCGCGAACACCACCGCGGTGACGGGCACGACCGACCCCGTGATCGCACTGGTCAGCGACGGCCCTGCCGCCGGCGCGTGGTTCGAGCACCGCAGGCTGGCCGACGGTGCCGGGATGCGCCTGGTGTCCGGGTCGGACCTGGACGTCCGTGACGGACACGTGGTCGACGTGACGACGGGTGACCTGCTCGACGGACTGTACCTGCGGATCGACCGCGACGTCAGTGCGCTGACGGCGGAGCACGCTCCCGACCTCGGTGCGCGGATCCTCGACGCGGCCGAGGCAGGACGCGTCTACCTGGCGAACGCGCCCGGCAACGCGCTGGTCGACGACAAGGCGATGTACGTCACCGTGCCGGACCTGATCTGGTACTACCTGGACGAGAAACCCCTGCTGGCATCGGTGCCGACGTACCGCACGAGCATCGAGGTCGAACGGCTGTCGGTCCTGGACCGCGTCGGGGAACTCGTCACGAAGCCGGTCGACGGCGAGGGCGGCCGCGGGGTCTTGATCGGACCGAGCGCCAGCGCCCCCGAGGTGGCCGAGCGACGCCGCGAGATCGCCGCGGACCCCGCCGGGTGGGTGGGGCAGGAGGTGGTGCAGCTGTCCTCGCACCCGACCATCGGACCGGCCGGTCTCGACCCGCGGCACGTGGACCTGCGGGCCTTCGTGTACGCGACGGGGACCGGACCGGATGACGTGCACCTGGCCGACGTCGCCCTGACGCGCGTCGCGCCCGAGGGCAGCATGGTCGTCAACTCGTCGCAGGGCGGCGGCGCGAAGGACACGTGGATCGTCGGGAACCCGGCGGACACCGAGGGAGAGCACTGATGTGTGGACTCGCGGGTGAGATCCGGTTCGACGGCCGAGCGCCGGACGTCGGGGCGGTCGCCCGGATGACCGGCTGCATGACGCACCGCGGCCCGGACGGCGACGGCCTGTGGGCTCGCGGCCCGGTCGCCCTCGGGCACCGACGGCTGTCCATCGTCGACCTGTCCACCGCGGGCGCGCAGCCGATGGTGCTGGCCGAGGCGGGGCTGACGATCGCCTACAACGGGATGGTCTACAACTACCGGCAGCTCCGCGACGAGCTGCACGGCAAGGGGCACCGGTTCGCGTCGACGTCGGACACCGAGGTCATCGCCCTGGCGTACGCCGAGTGGGGCACCGCGTTCGTCGACCACCTGATCGGGATGTTCGCCATCGCCATCTGGGAGCACGGCAGCGGCCGGCTGGTGCTGGCGCGGGACCGGCTCGGGATCAAGCCGCTCTACGTCGCACCCGTCCCGGGCGGGCTGCGGTTCGCTTCGTCCCTGCCGGCGATCCTGGCCGGCGACGCCGGCAGCGGAGGCAACGGCAGCGCGAGCGGCACCGGCACCAAGGAAGTCGACACGTCCATCGACCCCGTCGCCTTCGCCTCGTACATGAGCTTCCACTCGATCGTCCCCGCGCCCCGCACGATCCTGGCCGGCGTCGGCAAGCTCCCGCCCGCGACCGTCCGGGTGATCGAGCCCGACGGCACCGCGCACGACACCGTCTACTGGGAGCCCCGCTTCGAGCGTGACCCCGCCAGGGCCGACTGGTCCGAGCGCGACTGGGAGCAGGCGTTCATCGGCTCGCTCCGCACCGCGGTCGAGCGCCGGATGGTCGCCGACGTCCCCGTGGGCGTCCTGCTGTCCGGCGGGATCGACTCGTCGCTCGTCGTGGGGCTGCTCGCCGAGGCCGGGCAGCAGGACCTCGCCACGTTCAGCATCGGCTTCGAGGCGGCCGGCGGTGAGTCCGGCGACGAGTTCGAGTACTCCGACCAGGTCGCGGAGCACTTCGGCACCGACCACCACCGCATCCACATCCCCTCGTCGCGCCTGCTCGACGGCATCGACGGTGCGGTCGCCGCCATGAGCGAGCCGATGGTCAGCCACGACTGCGTCGCCTTCTACCTGCTGTCGCAGGAGGTCTCGCAGCACGTCAAGGTGGTGCAGTCCGGCCAGGGCGCCGACGAGGTGCTCGCCGGCTACGACTGGTACCCGCCGCTCGCCGACGTCCCCCGCGACCAGGCCGCCGAGGCCTACCGCTCCGTGTTCATGGACCGCCGCTGGCCGGCGCTGCAGGGCCTGCTCGGGGAGCGGTGGAAGAGCGACGACGACACCCCGTCGGCGTTCGTGGACCGCCAGTTCGCACGGCCGGGAGCAGAGACCAGCGTCGACGCCGCGCTCCGCAGCGACACCACGATCATGCTCGTCGACGACCCGGTGAAGCGCGTCGACAACATGACGATGGCGTGGGGCCTCGAGGCCCGCGTGCCGTTCCTGGACCACGAGTTCGTCGAGCTCGCTGCCGCGATCCCGCCGTCGATGAAACTCACCGACGGCGGGAAGGGCGTGATGAAGCGCGCCTCGCGCGGGATCGTGCCCGACGCCGTCATCGACCGCAGCAAGGGCTCGTTCCCGGTCCCCGCCATCCGGCAGCTCGAGGGCCCCTACCTGGAGCGCGTCCGCGACGCGCTGCACGCACCCGAGGCGCGGGAGCGCGGACTCTTCGACCCCGCCACCGTCGAGCGGATGCTGCAGGACCCGAACAGCACCAGGACCGCGATCGGCGCGAACGCGCTCTGGCAGCTCGGCCTGATCGAGATGTGGCTGCAGCAGCAGGGGGTGCGGTGACCGTGGGTTCCGTCCGGACTGGAGGCGCGCAGGGCGTCGCGTCGTCGGCCACCGTCGAGCCGTCGGTCACCACCAGGGCCGCGGCCGACCTGGGAGCGCAGCTCACCGCCGCCTGGGGATCGTGGGGACCGACCATGACCCGGAACGCCCGGCGCGTGGCGTTCGTGTCCGACCGGCACGGCACCCCCGAGGTCTTCGTGCAGGACGTCGTCGTCGACGGCGAGCCGCCGCAACCGGTGCGGATCGCGCTGTCCGACGACCCGGTGATCCGGGTGTCGTGGTCGTCCGACGGGGAGTGGCTCGCCGTCGCCATCGCGACCGACGGCGGCGTGAAGCAACAGGTCTGGGTGGTGCGGCCGGACGGCTCCGACGCCGCGCAGATCGCCGGCTCGCGGTACCAGCACGCCGAACTCGGACCGTGGAGCCGCAGCGGCCACCGGGTCGTCATCACCCTGCCCTCGACCGAAGCCGACCAGCCGGCTCGCTCGTACCTGGTCGACCCGGTCTCCGGCGACCGCGACGACCTGGCCGTGGGGGAGCTCATCCACATCCTCGACCTGTCGGTGGAGGAACGGCTCGTCGTGCTGAGCGACGGCCAGCGCGGCCAGGAGTTCGTCGTCGTGGTCGACCGGCTCACCGACGAGAGCCACGCCCTGTTCGCCGACGACCCCGACGGGTCCGCCGAGATCGCGTTCCTGCGACCCGCGCCCGCGAGCGAGACCAGCCCGCTCGTCGCCTACGTCGCCACCGAGGCCGGACTGCCCCGCCGCGGACTCGTCGCGCAGCCGGTCGGGCCGCACGGCTGGCGTGGCACACCCCGGCCGATCGTCGAACGCGACGACGCCGAGCTCGAGTACCTGGACGCCGACGACGCCGGCCGCACGCTGCTGCTCGTCTGGAACGTCGACGGGCGCAGCGAACTCGACCTCATCAA
The DNA here is from genome assembly GCF_025677645.1 of Curtobacterium poinsettiae. Lineage (NCBI taxonomy): Bacteria > Bacillati > Actinomycetota > Actinomycetes > Micrococcales > Microbacteriaceae > Curtobacterium > Curtobacterium flaccumfaciens. The sequence goes on from NZ_CP106879.1 coordinate 595,020, forward strand.
CACCCACGACGCCTCGCGCACCCCGGTGCCGGACCTGCCCGGGTACGTCGTCACCGATCCCGTGCTCAGCCGCGACGGCCGGAGCGTGCTGCTCGCCGTCGAGGGGCCGACCCGGCCGCGCGAACTGTGGCGGCTCGACACGAACGCGCTGACCTGGAGCCGGGTCACCGACGTGCCGGCGCTGCCCGACGTGCAGCTGGTCGAGCCGACGCTCGAACGGTTCGCCGCCCGTGACGGACTGGAGCTGACCGGCTGGCTGTACCGGGCCGTGGAGCCGACCGCGTCGGTGGCGGGAGCCGACGTCGGAACGCATGTCGGGCCTCCCGGCCGCGCAGCGCTCGTCCACCTGCACGGCGGACCGGAGTCGCAGGAACGACCCACGTTCTCGCCGCAGCACCAGGCGCTCGCCGCCGCCGGGGTGACCGTGTTCGCGCCGAACATCCGTGGGTCCTCCGGGTACGGTCACGAGTTCGTGCACGCCGACGACCTGGCGCTGCGGTGGAACGCGCTCGCCGACGTCGTCGACTGCGCGCGGTTCCTGGTGACCAACGGGTACGCCGAACGGTCCCGGGTCGCGGTCGAGGGACGCTCGTACGGTGGGTACGCGACGCTCGCGTCGTTGGCGTTCACGCCCGACGTGTTCGCAGCCGGGGTCGCGGTGTGCGGGATGAGCGACTTCGCGACCTTCTACCGCGACACCGAACCGTGGATCGCGGCTGCTGCCGCCACGAAGTACGGCCACCCCGTCGAGGACGAAGCCCTGCTCGCGGCACTGTCGCCGATGCGCGCGATCGACGACGTCACGGCGCCGTTGCTCGTCGTGCACGGTGAGCTCGACACGAACGTGCCGATCGGTGAGGCGCACCAGGTGGTCGCGGCGCTGCGGGAGCGGTCGCACGACGTGGAGTACCTGGAGCTCGAGGGCGAGGGGCACGAGTACCGCCGGGCATCGTCGCAGGCGCTGCTCGTGCGGCGGATGGTGGAGTTCGTGGCGTCCCGGCTGGGGTGAGGCGGGGCGCGCTCGGTCTGGTGCGAGGTTCCGTACTCCGTGCGGTGCACGTGCGCTCGCACCGAGTACGGAACCTCGCACGGGCCGTGGGCCCCCTCGCACCGTGCGAGCCGCGGCACGGCGTCACCGGGTGCAACGATGTGTCGGCGGCGCTCGCCGCGGGCGGAGAATGGTGGGATGACGACGACTGCGCCGACCTCGACCGCGCTGCCCCGACCCGGAGAGGTCTTCGTGGCCTCGGCAGCGGACGTCGAGCAGGTCGTGCAACGCGCCACGAACCAGTACGCCTCGGGCGTCGTCGCGGACACCGCCGGGTGGGCGGACGGCGATCGCCGCCGGATCGAGGACCTCGGGTTCCGCGGCGGGGACTCCCGCGGCGAGGCGCTCCGGACCCTCGACCTGACCATCGCCGACGACGGCACCCCGACGCGCGTGCTCGACGCGCCCGCGATGGCCGCGCTGAACAGCCACCACGCGCGGTTCGCCGAGCGGCGCGGCGACGTGGTCCGCTACCAGACCGACGTGTCGGTGTGGACGGGGATTCCCGCGCAGCCCACCGCGCAGGACTGGGAGGACGTCCGGGCGCTGCTCGGGTCGGGCGGGATGCTCGGCGTCGGTGCGGCTGCCGTCCTGCCCGAGGGGTGGGAACTCGTCGAGGGTGCCGGCGGCGTGCAGCTGACCGGCGAGGCGATCGAGGGTGCGCCGGACGACGAAGCCGTCGTGCTGACGCCCGACGACGTGCCGGAGATGACCGCCCTGGTGGAGCGGACGAAGCCGGGGCCGTTCCTGCCGCGCACGATCGAGCTCGGCACGTACCTGGGCATCCGGCGGGACGGACGGCTCGTCGCGATGGCGGGGGAGCGCCTGCACCCGCCGGGGTGGACCGAGATCAGCGCGGTGTGCACGGACGAGACGTACCGGGGGCAGGGGTTCGGGCGTCGGTTGGTGCTCGCCGTCGCGCACGGGATCCGGGAGCGTGGGGAGACCCCGCTCATGCACGCGGCCGCCGGGAACACCGGGGCGATCGGGCTGTACCAGCACCTCGGCTTCCGACTGCGGGACCGTGGGGCGCCGCGGTTCGTGCGGGTGCCGTGAGCTGCGTCCGGGCCTGACGGGTCAGAACGCGGCGAGGGCATTTCGGAGCATGTCGTGGCCCTGGGCCTCGAAGCCCTCGTCGCCGACCGCGTAGGCCCAGGTCGCGGTGCCCACTGCTTCGCGGAGTTGCAGCCAGCGCCACGCGTCCGGGGTGCGTGGATCGTCGCCGTACCCGTCGAAGAACGCCGCTTCGAGCCCGGGATCGTGCTGCCAGTGCAGCACCGCGAGGCGGGTGAGGTCGAAGGACACGGGGCGCCAGCCGAAGCGGCCGAAGTCGATGACGCGCAGTCGGCCGCCGTCGACGATCCAGTTGCGCGGGTGGAAGTCGCCGTGGGTCGGGACGAGGGCCTGCGTCGCGTGGTCGGTCGGGAGTGCGCGTAGTGCCGCTCGTGCGCGGGCGACCACGTCGTCGGGGATCCGGTGCGGTGCGTCGAGGGCGGCCAGTGCCTTCGCCTGCTCGTGCTGCAGGAACGTCGGGTCGTGGCGGGTGTCCTGGTCGTGCAGCCGTCGGAGCAGTGCTCCGGCCTGTCGGTGGACGTCGGTGTCGTGCTCGTCCGGGGTGCCGAGGGCGAGGTGCCCGGGGACGCGTTCGAGCACGAGGACGCGGTGCTCCTCGTTCGCGGCGACGAGGGCACCGGCGTCCCCGCTGGCTCGGAGTGCGGCGGTGGCGGTGCGGTGTGCTTCGAGCTCGCGGGGGAAGTGCGTGTTGGTCTGGCTGGAGGCCTTCACGGTGAAGCCGTCGTCGCCAGCGCGGACGTGCAGGACCCTCGTGTCGAGGAGCCCCCACGACTCATCGGCCACGACGTTGGCGTCGGGAAGCGTCTGCTGGACGAACGCGATCTGGTCGACCTCGAGTCCGGTGTCCCCCCAGTGCATGGCTGCACGCTACCGTCCTGCTCCGCTGATCGTTCCGGGCCGGTCCTTATCGGTTCCGCCGTCGAACTTTCGACCCCCTCATGTGGGGGCGCAGGCATGAGAGAAGCTCCGTAACGTTCTGTTTGGTTGCACAGCACCGTCGCAGGGACTGGTGAGCTTGGGCAGCCCTAGAGGGGTTCTTTTCGCGTGTTCGCTGCGTCGTGGTCCGGTCGTGTTCGTGGAGTGATGCTGGCAGTGGTGACGTTGGTCGCCCTGCTGGGTTCGTTGCTGGTGGTGGTGTCGCAGCCGGCACCGGCGCAGGCTGCGGTGACCGGGACGGGCGGGCAGTACGTGCCGATGCCGTCCAACGCCCGCGTGTTGGGTGGTGCGACCGAGAAGGGCGTGTTCCGCACGGTGCAGGTCGCCGGAGTCGCCGGACTGCCGTCGTCCGGGATCGGCGCGGTGACGATGATGGTCACGATCGCCGACCCGTCGGGGTCGGGGCAGCTGCAGATGCGCGCCGACGCTGACGACACGACGACACTGATGATGATCTACAACTCTGGTGTCGGCGGGAACACGTCGAACACGGGCCTGCTCGCGGTGGCGGATGACGGCACGATCCAGGTGCGGACGGAGACGGCGCAGTCGAAGGTGATCATCGACGTCACCGGGTACTACACGTCGACGAAGAACGGTGTCTCGGCCGGTGGGTTCGTGGCGATGTCGCCCGCTCGCGTCCTGGACTCCCGCGGCGGGATCGGTGCCGCGCAGGGGCAGATCCCTGCAGGTTCGCAGCGCACCATCCAGGCGACCGGGTCGAATGGGATCCCGGCGGGTGCTGCGGCGGTCGCGGTGAACATCATCGTGATCAACCGTGAGGCCAAGGCCGGCTACGTCCGTCCCACGCCGACCGGTGAGACCCGCAGCACGGGGGTGCTGAACTACAACTCCAACGAGGGCCAGACGACGGCGATGAACGCGCAGGTCGCGTTGAACGCCGACGGGAAGTTCAGCATCGACACCGCCGCGGAGGGCGGGAAGATCGACCTCGTCGTCGACATCCAGGGCTACTTCCTCCAGTCGAACCCGGGTGGTGGCTTCACCCCGCTGAACGGCCGGCTCATCGACACCCGCAACAGTTCGAGCATCGCCTCGGGCGCATCGTTCACGGTCCAGGTCGGCGGGGTGCAGGGGGCTCCGACGGTCGAGGGGGGACTGTCCGCAGTCGCCGTGACGTTCACCGCGGTCAACGACAGCGGTGCTGACTCGTACGCGAAGATGTGGGCCGACGGTGCCGCGGAGCCGGAGTCGTCAGCGATCAGCAGCGACCGAACCTCGAAGGTCACGAACACGGTCGTCGCGCCGGTCGGTGCGAACGGGAAGATCCGCATCAAGAACATGGGCACGGCGGCGATGAACTACCTCGTGGACCTGCAGGGTGCCTACAACTCGCTGCCTGGTGGCCCGGGCAACACGAACCGGACCGGTCAGCGCACCTCGGCGACGACGCTGCCGTTCCCGATCACGGACCAGACCAACGCGTCCGTCGACGTCGGCACCGGCAACCTGCTCGTCACCACGACGGCGATGAGCCTGCCGGGTGTGACGCAGAACACCACGATCGGTGCCGCGTACAACTCCCGCAGCACCACCGTGGGGGATGCGAACACGATGGATGCGAACCGGTGGCAGTACGCCCTCGCCGGCGCGGGGGATCTCACCGCGAACGCCGACGGTGTCATCTACACCGACGCTGTCGGCACGGCGTGGCAGTTCCGTCCGTCGGGGGCGCAGGGTGCGTTCATCAGCCCGGCCGGTCTGCCGCAGACCCTGACCCGCGTCGACAACTCCACGACGCATGAGTACACGCTGAAGGGGTGGACGTCGAACTCGACCACGCACTTCAACCTCGCCGGCCAGCCGACGTCGATCGTGGACCGGAACCAGAACCAGATCAGCTTCAACTCCGACGAGCCCGGCTACACGCTGAAGTCCCTCGTCTCGACCGCCGGTGTGGCGGGGGCGCGGACGGCGAACTCGTCGTACGCGAGCGGTGTGCAGACGTTCTCGCAGACCAGCGGCTCGAGCTCGCGTTCGGTGTCGTGGACGAAGAACAGCACCGGCGACATCACCACGTACACGGACGCAACCGGCAAGAAGACCACGTTCGCCTACACCAGCGGGGACCTCACCTCGATCACGGCACCCGAGGGTGGGGTGACGGCGTTCACGTACGACTCATCCGACCGGGTCACCAAGGTCGAGCAGCGCAATACGACCGCCGGCTCGCCTGGGACCGCTGTGACGCGGTTCTCGTTCAAGGACGACACCACCACGTTGGTCGCTGACCCGCGGTCGGACCAGTCGGTCGCGGTGGCGGATGCGAAGTACACCAACTACACCCTCGACGGGAACGACCTCGTCACGAACGTCGTCGACGCCGCGAAGCGGGAACAGTCCCGCTCCTACAAGTCGACGAACAACGGCGTCGAGAACTCCACCGTCGGTGCCGGCGCGGGCGCATCCAAGACCGAGAACACCTACGGCGCCAACAACGAGCAGTCCCTGACCCAGACCCAGACCGGTTCGGGCACCAAGGGCACGGCGACCTACGGCTCCGGTGCTGCAACGGCGTACCTGCCGGCATCAACCACAGACAGCTCGGGCAACGAGACCAAGTACGAATACGACGGCCCCGGCAACCAGACCTCGACCGCCACGGGCGGCACCGGTCCGGAAGCGGCGAAGGCAGAGCTCGAGTACAACAAGAAGGGCACGGATCCGTACGCGTGGGGTGCGGTGAAGTCCGCGACTGCTCCCGGCGACGGGGATCGGAAGACGACGTATTCGTACGACACCCACGACCAGCTGCTGGCCATCACGGCGCCGGCGAACACGGTCGGGGAGCAGAAGTACTCCTACGACGACTTCGGCCGCGTGAAGAGCTACACCGACGGTGACGGCGGCGTCACGACGTACACGTACGACAACGACGACCGGCTCCTGACGACCGCGTTCGATGACGGCACCGCAACGGTGACGAACACCTACGACGGCAACGGCAACCAGCTGTCTGAGCAGTCCGCGACGGGCACCATCACCAACACGTACGACCAGCGGAACCGGCTCACCTCCACGGTGAACACCGCCGGCGGCAGCACCGTGTCCTACGGCTACGACCTCGCCGGCAACACCCACACCGTCACTGACGGCCACGGCACGGTCACGCACGACTACGACGTCGCCAACGTCCTGACTCGCACCACCTACCCGACCGCGAACGGCGGGACGGCGAAGCAGGTCTACAAGAACGACGACCACGGCCGCCGCACCGACACCTGGCTCGGCGCCGTCGAGAACACGGACCCCACCGAGGACCCGACGTCGTGGCAGGCGCACCAGACGATCACCTACGGGGTGTCCGACCACGTCACCGATGTTCGCGCCGTGAACGCCGATGACCCGTCCAAGCCCGTCGTGAGCCTGACGTACTGCTACATCACCGGGATCGACGCCGGGAGCGACTGCTCGGCGACGAACAGTGCGAACGCCACGGACAGGATCCAGTGGGTCAAGGACAACATCACCCAGCAGACCACCACGTACACGTATGACTCGAACAGCCGCCTCACCAAGGCAGCGCAGGCCGGCGGCGCGACGAACATCACGTGGGCGTACACCTACGACGCCGCCGGGAACCGGCTCACCGCCAAGCGCGGCGGCAACGTCACGAGCTCGCAGACGCTGACCTACAACACCGTCGGGCAGATCACGACCGATGGTTACGCGTACGACGGCGTTGGCAACATGGTGACGGCACCCGGGCAGACGTTCACCTACAACGGTGCGCAGCAGATGACGTCCTCCACGAAGGACGGTGTCACCACCCGCTATGAGTACGCCGGCGGCGACATGAACAAGCTGCTCTCGCAGGCCACCGACGGGGGAGCGGAGTACGACTACACGTATGGCACGTCCGACTCCAACGGTGTCCCCGTGGTGACCAGCCGCACCATCGCCGGCACCGGAACCGCGTCGGTCATCAGCGACCCTGGCACTGGGCAGCCGCTGGACCTGCAGACGACTGATGGCACCACGAGCATGTGGGTCATCGACGGCACCGGCAGCCCGGCCGCCGCGATCGCCGACACAGGCAAGACGGCCTACACCGTCTCGTACGACCCCTACGGCGTCGAAACCGTCAAGATCGGCGGCGAAAGCGCCCAGTGGCAGCAAAATCCCTACGGATTCAAGAGCGGCCTGCGCTCGTCCAGCACCGACAATGGCCTCACGAAATTCGGGTACCGGTGGCAGACCAGCGTCACTGGCGGGTGGATCGAACGCGACACCCTCGACGCACCCCTCGACTCTCGTAACGGGAACCGGTATGCCTATGCAGGGACCGATCCGCTCAATGCCTCCGACGCCTCCGGCAAGAGCGCTTACGACGATGTGTACGATCAGGCTTGCGGTCTCGGAGTCGGCACAACAGTAACCTTTGGTACTGGCATTACCGGGCTATTGGGCGGATTTGCGGTTTCCGCCGCAGCAGGAGTTGGCGGCCTTGCCTATGCGGGAGCATGCGCACTCGGCGGAATTCCTCGCAACATGCCTGATCTGTATGCCGACAACCCTGAACTACTCGTTGCTACAGCAGGCGGTTATTAAATGCGCAGGGGTTTACTAGTGGGCGTGATTGCGCTCTCATTTGGCTGGCTTGGCGCACTTGCGGCGCTCAGGCTGGAACAACGATCTGACATGGGAGCGTTGTGGGTCCCGGGGAGCGTGCTAGCCATATTGGCTATGCTGCTTCTGCGGGGTGAGGGGAATAGAGGTAAGCGAATAATCTCACGGCCCTTGGTTACAGTATCGGCAGCACTTTGTATCGTCGCTTTTGTTATGGTCTTCGTGCTTCCCAGCATTGCGGGCGTCTTTGGTGGTGTAGCAGGTGGGTCGCTCGGCATTCTTATTGGCCATCTGACCGGCATATCGAGGCAAGCCTCCGACCGAGCCGGTCGGGAGCATTCGGAAGCGAATTCCAGGTAGGCGAAGGTCGGCGTACGCCAGGGCCGGCTCACTCCGTGGCGGAGCTCCTACGCGGCGTGAAGCATCTGGCTGTCGAAAGGGCACAGTATGGCCCTAAAGAGGCTCTACTGGTGATGTCGGAACCGGTGAGGGCGCAGAAGCCTCGGTAGGGCATACCCGCAGGATCACACAGGAGGCGAAACGCTGTCCGATAGCCGGTTGTTCACCGCTACACGCCAACTGTCGCCCTCAGAGCGCTCCGTTGTCTTCTGCTGTCTGACCAGGGGCTTCCGGTATGACTGTCCCGCAAAAATTCCCGGTGAAGGGGCGCTGAATGCTTCACCGTTTCGTGCTCATCCTCGAGGTGCTCAGCAGTGGGCGTCGCGGGAGAGCGCGACGGATGTTGCGAGCAAGCAGCTCAAGGGGCTGAAGGCCCGTGATACCCCGAGCAAGTCTGCCGTCGGCCTGGACCTGCGGGCCAGTCGATCTCGCGGGAGTGGAGCCCCGGCGACGGCCCAGCGTGCCCCGGAGTCCTCGCACCGAGCCCGAGTCATGGATTCTCTAGGATCGACCCATGTCCACGACCATGCCCGGCTTCGGGACGGAGCGCATCACGCAGCTCGGCCTGCGCGACCGCGTCTACGACCGGGTGCTCGAGGTCCTGATGGGCCACGACGTCGAACCGGGCATGCGACTGTCGATCGACGGACTGGCGCGCTCCCTCGGGGTCTCGCCGACCCCGGTGCGCGAAGCCCTGGTGCAACTCGAACGTACGGGCCTGGTCACCCGCGAAGCGAACAAGGGGTACCGGGTCTCCCCGCCCCTGGCCGGCGACCAGCTCGAGGCCCTGTTCGACGCCCGGCTCATCGTGGAGAGCGGCGCGGTCGAACTCGCGGCCCGCGGCGACGTGGACGGTCTGCGCGAGCGACTGGTGGCAGCGCTCGACGAGCAGGCTGCGGTGGCCGCCGAGGTCGCGTCCGTCGGTGCTGCGCACGCTCCGGAAGAGCTGATGGCCCGCTTCTTCCGCAGCGACTGGCAGTTCCACCAGCTGATCTTCGACGCAACGCGGAACCCGTTCCTCGAGGAGATGTCCGAGATCATCACGACGCGCGTGCACCGCATGCGGCAGATCGTCGAGGGTGGCGGGGACGACACGGATCGTGCGGTCCAGGAACACCGGGCCATCCTGGAGGCGCTGGCTGCGGACCCGACGTCGGCCGTCGCCGCGATGCGGCTCCACATCGACGCCGTCCGGTTGCGTTCGCGCGCCGACGCGTCCCACACGAGCTGAGGCAGAGGGGTTGCGTTCCGGCGACGTACGAGTATCTTTCCTATAGGAAAGAGGTTCATCGCTGAACCACCACGACATGCAAGGGAGCATTCCGTGACCACTCCGCAGGACTGGGTCGACCAGGATTGGGACCCCACCACCTGGACGTCGGAGACCTGGCCGATCGCCGCGTGCCTGCACGGGTTCGCGCAGGTCACCCGCGACGGGACGGCCTTCCACGACGCCCCCGCCGAAGTGTGGGACGAGGTGTTCGGGCAGATCGAGGCCGTCGGCTTCTCGCTCGCCGAACTCGCCGACAGCCACATCCGGCCCGCAGATCTCGAAGCCTCGCGCCGCGACGAGCTGTTCGCCGTCGCGAAGTCGCACGGCATCGGCATCCCGTCCGTGCACCTGCAGCGCAAGAGCGTCATCCAGCCCGGGCACGAGGACGAGAACCTCGCCTACGCCCACCGCACCATCGACGCGGCGGCCGAGTGGGGCATGCAGGTGTTCTCGACGGGCCTGCACCAGCCGTTCACCGAGGCCCAGAAGCGTGCGCTCTGGTTCTGGACTGCGCCGGGTCCCAAGGACCCCGACGACCCGGAGGTCTGGAACGCCGCGGTCAAGCGACTGCGGGAGCTCGGCGAGCACGCTGCGAGCGTCGGGCTGCCGATGGCACTCGAGCTGTACGAGGACACGTACCTCGGCACCGCCGACAGCGCGGTCCGCCTGGTCGAGGACATCGGGCTCGACAACGTCGGCCTGAACGCGGACGTCGCGAACCTCATCCGCCTGCACCGGCCGATCGAGGACTGGCGGGAACTGTTCGCGAAGACCATGCCGCACACGAACTACCTGCACGTGAAGAACTACACGCGTGACGAGGCCGGCGACGGCAGCTGGGCGACGAGCGCTCCGAGCACCATGGAGACGGGCCTCATCAACTACCGCCAGGTCCTGCGCGACGCCGTCGCCGACGGGTTCCGCGGGATCGTCATGACCGAGCAGTACGGCGGGGACAGCCTCGGCGTCTGCGCCACCAACCAGCAGTACATCCGGTCCGTCCTCGCGACGACGACGCTCGACGCGACGGCGACCCCGACTGCAGCAACCAGCACCGAAGGAGCAATCCGATGAGCACCCTCGACATCGCCGTCGTCGGGTCCGGCTACATGGGCGGCGGGATCGCCCAGGTCCTCGCCCTCGCCGGCCACACCGTCCGGATCGCCGACGTCTCGGCCGAGATCGCCCAGCAGAACCTGGAGCGACTGCTCGGAGAGACCGAACAGTTCGTCGCCGACGGGCTGTTCCCCGAGGACGCCGTCGAACGGGTCCGCGCACACCTGAGCGCCGCAGAGTCGATCGAGGCCGCTGTCGCCGACGCGGACTTCATCGAGGAGGCCGTGCCGGAGAAGCTCGAGATCAAGCACGCGACGCTCCGCCGCATCAGCGAAGCCGCCCGCCCCGACGCCGTGATCGGCTCGAACACCTCGACGATCCTGATCGAGTCGCTGGCCGAGGCGGTCGTGGGCCCGGAGCGGTTCCTCGGCGTGCACTTCTCGAACCCGGCACCGTTCATCCCCGGCGTCGAGCTCATCCCGCACCCGACCACGAACGAGCACGCAATCGAGGTCGGCGAGACCGTCGTCGCCGCGACCGGCAAGCAGTCGGCGCGCGTGAAGGACTCGACCGGGTTCGTCCTGAACCGCCTGCAGTACGCGCTGTTCGAGGAGGCCACGAAGATCGCCGACGAGGGCATCGCGAGCCCCGACGACATCGACACCATCGTGCGGACCACGTTCGGGTTCCGCCTGCCGTTCTTCGGCCCGTTCGCGATCGCCGACATGGCCGGTCTCGACGTCTACGCGTTCTGCTTCGAGTCGCTGCAGACCCGCTGGCCCGAGCGCTTCGCCACCCCGCCGTCGCTGCAGCAGCACGTCGACGCCGGTGAGCTCGGCACGAAGTCCGGCGCCGGGTACCTCGAGGTGCCGGCCGACCGCACGCCGGAACTCGTCGCCTACCGGAACAAGGCCTACGTCGCGATGCAGAAGCTGCTCGACGAGCTCGGCCCGGCACCGATCCACTGAGCCCGGAGCACGAACGATGAGCACGCAGAACTCCCAGGGCTCCCAGGACCCCCAGACCCGCACCGTCGTCCTCACCGGGGCCGCCTCACCGCGGGGCATCGGCCGCGCCACCGCCCACCACCTGGCCGAGGCCGGGTGGGACGTCGCGATCATCGACCTCGACCAGACGGCGAGCGAACAGGTCGCAGCCGAGATCCGCGACCAGCACGGCGTCCGCGCGGTCGGCGTCGGGGCGAACGTCGCCGACGAGTCCGCCGTCCGTGCAGCGTTCGACACGATCGAGGCCGAACTCCGGCCCATCACCGCACTGGTGAACCTGGCCGGGGTCTCGTCCGCGCACGCCTACCTCGACCTGCCCGAGGGGGAGTGGCACCGGGTGTTGTCGATCAACCTCGACGGCGTGCACTTCGCCAGCCTGCGGGCGGCGGAGTCGATGGTGCGGTCCGGCTACGGGCGCATCGTGAACCTGTCGTCCGTCTCCGCCCAGCGCGGCGGCGGCACCTTCAGCAAGACCCCGTACACGGTGGCGAAGGCCGGCGTGATCGGCCTGACCCGCGGACTGGCGCGCGAGCTCGGCCCGCGCGGCGTCACCGTCAACGCCATCGCCCCCGGTCCGATCGACACCGACATCATGGGCGGCACCCTGTCCGAGGAGCGGAAGGCCGAGATGGCCGCCGACGGCGTGCTGCCGCGCATCGGCACCCCGCGGGACATCGCTGCAGCGATCGCGTACCTGATCAGCGAGGACGCCGGGTTCGTCACGGGCCAGACGCTCAACGTCGACGGCGGCCTGTACATGCACTAGGGCCAGCCGCCCACGGAACGCGCGCCGACCGTGCGACGCGATCCGTGCCTCCCGTCCGGACGACCGAACCGACCGCCGGACGCCAGAACGACCGCACCGTGCTCGCAAAGGAGCGAACCCGTGTCACTACCCCCTGCCCCCGCGCTCGGGTCGACGAACGACCCCGGCCTGAAATCCGCCATCGGCAAGGCGACCAAGCACCTCATGCCGATGCTCGTCATCCTGTACTTCGTCGCGTTCCTCGACCGCACGAACGTCGGTTTCGCCGAAGAGGCCCTGCGCGTCGACCGCGGCATCTCCGACGCCGCCTTCGCCCTGGGCGCCGGCATCTTCTTCATCGGCTACGCGATCTTCGAGATCCCGTCGAACCTGCTGCTCAAGCGGTTCGGTGCGCGCTTCTGGCTCGCCCGCATCGCCGTCACGTGGGGCATCGTCGCCGCACTGTTCGCCTTCACGACGAACGACACGATGTTCATCATCCTGCGGTTCATCCTGGGTGTGACCGAGGCCGGGTTGTTCCCGGGCGTGATCATGTACCTGTCCGAGTGGTTCCCGAACAAGGTGCGCGTGCGCATGTTCGCGATCTTCTACCTGGCGCAGCCGTTCTCGCAGATGATCGGCGCCCCGCTGTCCGGCGGCCTGATCAGCATCGGCGACCAGGTCACACCGTTCCACGGCTGGCAGGTCATGTTCGCCGGCGAGGGGATCCTCGCGGTGCTGGCGGGCATCGCGGCCCTGGTGTTCCTGACGAACAGCCCGCAGCAGGCGAAGTGGCTCGAACCGGGCGAGAAGGCGTCGCTCACCGCGGCCATGGAGCGCGAGGACACCGCCCGCAGCGAGGACGGCCCGAAGGGCATCTGGCGCGCGATGGCGAGCGGGCGCGTCTGGTACTTCACGATCATCTACTTCTGCCTGCAGGTCGCCGTGTACGGCACGACGTTCTACCTGCCGCAGCAGGTGTCCTCGCTGCTCGGGCAGGACGTCGGTTGGCAGGTCGGTCTGGTCTCCGCGATCCCGTGGCTCGTCGGACTCGTCGCCTGCTACCTGATCGGGTCGCGTGCGGACTCCGTCGGACGCCGTCGTCGCTGGGGCACCCTGTTCTACGTCACGACCGGCCTGTCGATCCTCGGCTCGGCGTGGGCGGGTGCGAACGGGCAGCCGGTGCTCGGCATCCTGTTCATCACCCTGGCCGTCGCGAGCTTCCTGGCCGTCGGCCCGATCACCTGGGCGTACCCGACGGCGTTCCTGACCGGTGCCGCAGCCGCCGCGGGCATCGGCCTGATCAACTCGCTCGGCAACCTCGGCGGGTTCGTCGCCCCGATCATGCGCACCGCGATCAACGAGGTGGTGCCCACCGACAGCGGTGCGTTCGGCATCGTCTCGCTCGGCGTCCTGGCGTTCGTCGCCGCGGTGATGATCTTCTGCACCAGGTTCTTCCGCGGGGCCAAGGCCGACGAACTGCTCGACACCTCGCACGTCCGCACCACCGACCCGAAGGGCAGCAAGCGATGACCAGACTGTTCAACGACCCGGCGGACTTCGCCGACGAGGCGACCGACGGCTTCGTCGCCGCGAACGAGCGGTGGGTGCGGAAGGTGCACGGCGGGGTCGCCCGTTCCACCACGAGCCCCGACGGCACCGTCGCGGTCGTGATCGGCGGGGGTTCGGGCCACTACCCCGCATTCGGCGGACTGGTCGGGCACGGCCTGGCCGCGGGTGCGGCGATGGGCAACCTGTTCGCCAGCCCGAGCGCCCAGCAGGTGGCCGGTGTCGCGCGGGCTGCCGAGCACGGCGGTGGTGTGCTGCTCAGCTACGGCAACTACGCCGGTGACGTCCTGAACTTCGACGCCGCGGCGCGCACGCTCGAGGCCGACGGCATCCCGGTCCGGACGGTCCGCGTCACCGACGACGTGACGAGTGCCCCGGCCGACGACCGCGCGAAGCGCCGCGGCATCGCGGGTGACCTCTGCGTCTTCAAGGTCGCCGGCGCCGCCGCCGAGCGCGGGGACGACCTCGACACGGTCACCGCCGTCGCCGAGCGGGCGAACGACCGGACGCGGAGCTTCGGCGTCGCCTTCTCCGGGTGCTCGCTGCCGGGTGCCGAGGAACCCCTGTTCACGGTGCCCGAGGGGCGGATGGCGATCGGCATGGGCATCCACGGCGAGCGTGGCATCGACGAGACGGACGTGCCCACCGCGGACGGCCTGGCCGAGCTGCTGGTGTGCCGGCTGCTCGACGAACTGCCCGACGGCGTG